>JAYZFI010000046.1:0-78734 GCA_036336855.1 Candidatus Latescibacterota bacterium | reverse complement strand
GGCGCCCAGTGCGTGTGCCCAAGTGGGCGTACCGGAGTGAAGCAGATGGTTGTTCGTCCAGATCTTCGTCGCACTCGGGTAACGACAGCTCATGAAGGCCATGCGGCTGGGCACGCACAACGGCGACGGGCAGTAGACATTATCGAAGCGCATGCCTTCTGAGGCGAGACGGTCCAGATGCGGGGTCCGCACCAAGTCATCGCCATAGCAGCCTAGGTGGTGCTTACTGTGTTGATCGGAAATCAGGACAAGGACGTTGGGCATGCTCGATATCGGATCCTGCCGTCAGATGAGGAGAGTACACTGCTTTGACCGAGGCAATCTAACTCCTAATTTCGCCCTGTATCAATGCACCCCAGTCGAGCATCCTCCCATTGAAGTGACGGCGCCGTCCCTGTAGACTTCTCCTCCATGTCTGACACAGCCAAGAGCGACAGCGACTACGCCCTCATCGTCCATACAGAAGGCCAGCACCTTACCCATACCTCAACACCTATTTGAGAAGAAGTCGTGTGAGAGAGGTGAAATAGTCCCCAAAACACCCCTTGTTTGAGGAAGGATGGGGTGATGACGGAATGGGGAGTAGGTCTTGGCAAGTAGAACAAACCAGGTTCCACTTTGACTTACTGGAATCTGCGTCCCGATGTGTCCGAACGTCATCGCCGTTTCGTCCCCTGAAATACGGGGATGGTACGGATACATGCGGATCAGGGTCCCCACTTTCACGGCAATAGCGAAAGGGGGTAGGGGCTGGGGGGCCGGAAGGGTTTCTTAGTACGGCAGGCTGTCGGCTACCGGGGTCTCAGCGCCGAGGGCGTGTAAGTATCCCTCCGTTGTTCGGCTACTTTCATGACCCATTCGAGCCTGAACCGTCCGAAGATCGATTCCGGCCCGCAAAAGCTCGGTGGCATACGTGTGCCGACAGGAGTAGAGGGTGATCGAGGGGTCCCACCCTTCAGAGTCAGCCATTCTCCGGAATGCGTGGGTCAGAGTAGAGGGATGGAGCGGGCGGCCATGCTCCTTACCTCTGAGAACGAACACATCGTCGTGACGCTCAGACTCTAACCACTCCAGCAGATTTGACTTCACGTCGATGATACGGGATTCAAAGTCCTTTGGGCGCCACACCTGGTCCAGAACATCCCTCGCCTCCTGCACCGCCAGAGTTCGTCGCTGTATGTCGAGCCAAGTCCATTGCGCCCAACACACTTCCTCGGGGCGCAGGCCAGCGTAGAGACACAGGCGAACGGCCGTAGGTAGCCCTCCGTAAATCCAACGCCGGTGTTGAGTGCTGGATTGCAGGAGTGTACATGCCTGCTCACTCGTGAGCGTTCGGCGAATCTTGGCAGTCTTCGGTGTGCCCAGCTTTATCGATCGGGCGGGGTTGTCGGGAATCATCCCCATATCTACCGCCTGATCAAGCAGGATCCGCAATTTCGTAAGGTGGTGGTGGACACTCCACGGCGAATACCGATCCTGAAGCTCGGCGCGATACCGTTCGCAATCGGCAGTCTTGAATTGGCGCAGGTCCGGGTAATGGGTTCTCAACCAGGCGATCGTCTGCCGGGCCATCGCCATGTTGCTGAGATGGGTCTTGCGATGCGGATCATGCGCCTTGCTGTTTCTGACCGCATACTCACCGTAGGCGCAGAGGATTGCCTCGAAGTCGATGCTGCCCGCGTCGGGATCACGGGCGGCAGTGTCACTCCATCCCGGAAAAGCAGACTTGGCCTCATCGTCCGAAAGTAAACCGTCGGTGATCCATTTCTTGATCTGGTTATTCGTTGCGACCTGGTCCCGAGTGGCCTGCTCGAGGTCGCTCACCCGGGTTCGCAGTGCCGTGCCTGCCCCCTTGGTTGGGCAGTAGCGCGCCCGCCGGCGCTTCGCCGGGCCCAATGACAGTGTATAACGGACCCGCCAACAGCTGCGTGCTGGGAATCGTTCAAGGGAGGCCATCAGCTTGTAACCCTCGATGTAACCCTCAAAATGAGGCAAAATGGGGTCAGATAGGCATTTTTCGCTACGAATGGATCGCCACCGAGAAACGGGAAATCCATCCTGATGGAGGTAATATAAACCCTTGTATAACAAAGAGAAAGGCCCCTCGGACAGAGTATCCGAAGGGCCTTCATAATGGTGGGCGATGCCGGGCTCGAACCAGCGACCCCCTGCTTGTAAGGCAGGTGCTCTAACCAACTGAGCTAATCGCCCCAATGTGGTACCAGCTACGCAACCGCCAGATCGAATGTCGGTGTTGCCTCCTCTGCCACACCCTCAACTAAACCACCTCTTCATCACCGAGTGGTGTGAACTCGTCGGCGATGTCCATGGCCCAGCGGAAGACCGGCACTTATCCCGGGGGCGCAGCGGCCGTGATCGGCTAGGACAGCGTGTAGGCGAAGCGCCAGACCGGCCACCTCCCGGTCCTCGATGGGATGGTGCCAGCACTTTTTCCACTTCCCAGAGCGGCAACCTCCTCGCCGGTGCTCCCAAGTGTGCGTTTGGGGACGGTCATGAAAAATCGTCCTTTCTTGCCTCGACGGAGCTCAGAAGATACGAGTAGGTGGGCAGTTGAGATAGCACGTCTTTCCGCACCTAGCCAGTCAGGAGTGAGCCGTTGACGCATTCTTCACGACCACGCTATATTTTTCGTAATACAGGCGATGATGATTCCAACTCGGCGATATGGCGACTACCGGCATGTGTATTCCGTCACCATTGGGGGACGGTCATAGCAGATCGGTACGCGCTTCCAAAACTCAGCCCTCGGTGACCAACCTGCGTCATCGGGGGCTTTTTTGTCCGTCTGCAGCACGATATAGCGCCGCCTACGGAAGGGATGGACACGAATGAAACTCTGGGATGAGCTGGAGTACAGGGGTCTGTCGTATCAGGCAACCGACGGGGTTCAGGAACGCCTCGACGAAGGGCCCGTGACCGTGTACTGCGGCTTCGACCCCACTGCCGACAGCCTAACCATCGGCAATCTCGTGGTGATTCTGTTGCTGCGGCGTTTCCAACTCGCCGGCCACAGCCCCATCGCCCTGGTGGGCGGCGGCACTGGGCTCATCGGCGATCCCGGCGGCCGCTCCTCAGAGCGCTCCCTGAGTCCACAGGACGTGGTGGAGGAGTGGTCGCAGACGATCCGCACCCAAATCGAACCCTTCCTCGACTTCGAGGTAAAGTCGAATCCGGCGCGGCTCGTCAACAACTACGAGTGGCTCGGCTCCATGGGCGCCATCGAGCTCATGCGCGACGTCGGCAAGCATTTCCCCGTGCCCTACATGCTCGCCAAGGAGTCGGTGTCGTCGCGCCTGCAGGTGGGAATCTCCTTCACCGAGTTCAGCTACATGATCCTGCAGTCCTACGACTTTCTGCAAGTCCACGAACGCTTCGGTTGCGAACTGCAGGTAGGCGCCAGCGACCAGTGGGGCAATATCACCGCTGGCTCTGACCTGATTCGCCGCACCAAGGGGGGCGGCGCCTACGGCTTCACCTGCCCACTGGTAACCCGCGCCGATGGCAGCAAGATCAGTAAGAGCGAGGGCACGGCTGTGTGGCTGTCTCCGGAGCTTACCACGCCCTACGAGTTCTACCAGTTTTGGGTGAACGTCGACGATCAGACGGCGTTGAACTTCCTCAAAATCTACACGTTCCTGACGCTGGACGAGATTACCCAGCTGGAGGAGGCCACCGCCAACGATCCCGGCAAACGCGAAGCACAGCGTACGCTCGCCTGCGAAGTGACGACGCTATTGCACGGGGCAGTGGCAGCGACGAAGGCGGAAAAAATTTCGAGAGCACTGTTCTACGGGAAGCTGCGCGAACTCGCCGAGGATGAGCTGCGGGAGGGCTTCCACGACGTGCCTACCCACGACATGGTAGAAAGCGAAATCGGTTTGATCGACCTGCTCGTAGCCTCGGGCGTCTCGTCATCAAAGCGCCAGGCACGGCAGGATATCAGCAGCGGTGCGATCTACCTCAATGGAAAGCGCTGTGCCGATCTCGAGCACACTGTACGCAAAGCCGACGGTCTGCACGGAAAGTACGTAGTGATCCGACGAGGGAAAAACAAGTGCTTCCTGGTGCAGTAGCTACTCCCACTCCACGGTGCCGGGCGGCTTGTGGGTGATGTCGTAGTAGACCGCTTCCACCCCGTCGAGGTCAAGAAGTGAGTCTGTCACCTCGCGCAGAAAATCGGCGGGCAGGCGATCGAAGCGGGCAGTCATAAAATCGTCGGTGGTGATGGGCCGTAGCACGATGCTCTCCGACTCCCCGTCCGAGGACAGCGGCACCAGCACCGTCGGCATCTGGGTGACTTGGCCCATGAGATCGTAACGTTCCAGTGCCCCCATGACGATGCTGTCTGCCTGCCGCAGAAGGTCGATCCGGTCGCGGGTGAGATAGCCCACCTTCACCGTCTGATCGAGAGCTCGGTCGGGACCGAGCTGAAAGACCACTCGGTTGATTCCCGGAAACTCGTTGGTCAGGTCGGTTGAGACCTGCTCGAGCTCGTCCCAGGTGACATCGCTCTCCTCGGCCCCGGGAACCATGGCAAGTCGCTGCACGCCGAGAGTGACGAGAGCCGGATGCGCGTAGGTACGACCGTCGCCCTGCACCCCCACCGACTTCAACGGCAGCACATTCACGGCAAAGCCGCTTTCGTCGTGGGTACTCGCCAGCTCCTGCTCGCCCACAGGACTGTTTCTGGAGCCGTCCACCTCGCCGTTGCCGTTCCCATCACTGCACAGGCAGCGCACCGCCAGGCCAGGCCCCGGGAAGGGATGACGCCAGACCAGGTAGTGGGGCAGCCCCAGCTTCTTCCCCACCTCTCTCACCTCGTCTTTGTACAGCTGATTCAGCGGCTCTATGACCTTGCCCTCGGCAAGCAGCTGCTCGATGACGCCGACGCGGTTGTGATGGGTCTTGATGACTTCGGCGTGGTCGGTGCCCCCCGATTCAATCGTATCCGTGTAGAGCGTCCCCTGCCCCAGCAGCCACTCATCCGGATCGAGGTCGAGTTCGGCGAGAACACGTTCGCGAACTTGGACAAACTCCTCGCCGATTCGCTTGCGCTTCTCCTCGGGATCGGTGATGCCCTTTACCTGCCCGAGAAACTCAGCCGAGGCGTCGACGACCTTGAGAGACTCGAAACCAGACTCCGTCATCAGCTGGTGCACGGTGGTGGTCTCACCTTCACGCATGAAGCCGTTGTCGATGTGCAGGCCGAGCACGCGCTCTTCCCCCAAGGCGCGGTTCAGCAGCAGGTAGGAAACGGTGGAATCGACGCCTCCACTGACCAGCAGAAAAACCTTTCGGTCACCGATATGGCGGCGCAGTTTCTCGATGGACTCGTCGATGAAGTTCTCCATAGTCCACGAGCGCTCGGCACCGCACAGCGTGAGGAAGTTGTCGAGAATCTCCATGCCCGATTCGGTTTGGGTCACCTCGGGGTGGAACTGAAGTCCATAGATGCGCCGGCCGTCGTCTCCCATGGCGGCAACGGGACAGTCTTCGGTGCTAGCGAGCAACTCGAAGCCCTTGGGGATTTCACGCACCAAATCGCGATGGCTCATCCAGACACGCTCCTGCGTCTTGAGGCCGGCGAAAATGCTACGGGCAACGGCGACATTGAGGATGGCAGCACCGAACTCCATGCGCTCGCCGGCTTCGACCTGACCGCCGAGGTGGTGGCAGAGCAACTGATGACCGTAGCACAGGCCAAGGATCGGCTTTCCGCTGTCGAGAATGGCCTCGTTGAAGGTGGGTCGGTCGTCGGCATACACGCTGGAGGGACCGCCGGAAAAGATCAGACCGTCGGCGTCCTGCAGACTGTCCGGCGAGCTTTCGGGGGACCGGATTTCGGCGTACACATGCAGCCGGCGAATCCGATTGGCAATGAGATGGGCGTATTGACCGCCGAAGTCGAGGACGACGATGCCCCGGGCCAAGGGCGCTATTCTCCTGGGGAAGAAGGTCTCTGAGCGAGAGAACTAAATTCGCCCGCCTGCCGCGTACGGGCAAGCGGGCGAGAGATCCGAAGAGCACGAAATCCGGTGTTAGAGGGGGGTATAGAACCTCTTGTTGCTGCCGTCAGTGTCGGTGAAAATCAGTGTATTCCGGTTGACGGAAATCTCCACCACAGTCCTCGAAATGGGGGCCTGTAAGTCGTCGTTGGGATCATTGGACTGAGCGCGTGTGAAGAACACGGTGAGCAGATTTCCCACCAAGTTGTACGTACCATCGAAGACACGCACCCGGGTCGTGGGGAAGGTGGCGTTGCGGTCGACGGTGTCGCCACTCGGCGAGGTGAAGTCCCGCAGCTCGACGCTACCGTCTATCTTGAAGGAGTAGATCTCGTTCTTCTCACCGTCACCCCGACTCCAGCTGCCGATCAGCTGATCGCGCAGTTGGAGGCCGCTACTGACCGTCGGATCCATCGGATTGTCGCGGTCAAGATTCCCACAGGCGGCCAAGCCTAAGCCCGAGGCAAGCAGGATCACGTGCAGAGTGCGCATGATCTGTCCCCCCTCAGAACCGGTGGGTCAGGCGCATCAGCGGCTGACCAGTGGAGTTGGTGCCGAGGCAGACGGAGGTCGCTGCGGGCTCGCCGACCTCTACTGGACCGGAAAGACTGGCGGCGGTGCCGAGCCAAAGGATGTCTACCCAGTTGTAGGCGTAAAGGGCACCAGCGAGCCAAAAGAACCGGTTGCTCCAATCGCGGCGAGACCGGGCGCGGTCAATGTAGAAGGTGTACTCACTCTCGGGCAGCCCGGCGGGCAGATTGCTGTACTGATCGTACCAGTCGTTGGAGTTGGTTCGGTACGAGAAGCCAGCGATCAGACTCGCCGCCTCGGCGGATATGAGGGTCCAGCCCTTGCGCTTTTCGCCGATGCGGATCTGGTAGAGCCCGGGGATCGCCGTCACCTGTCGGGGCACATCCCTGCCCATAGCGCGGCTAAGATTGCGGCTCATGATCTTGGCGATCTCTTCGTGACGTTTGGGATCGCGTATACGCACGATCGGCTTCAGCATGGGATCTTCGCCGGCGGCGATGTGCACGAGCTTAGCGGCGGCCATCTTGGGAAAGACCTGGCGTACTTGTAAGGCGCCGACACTCATCGGCGTGACTGCCAGGGTGTCACCGGTGAGGGGATGGGTGATCACTTCGTCAGCGAGGATGTCGAAAAGATCACCGCGGGCGACACCCGAGCCTTCGCCAAGATCGATGTAAACGAGGTCTCCCATCTCTACACGTATGACAAACCCCTCGCCCTTAGCATGGGAGTCGGCATCGCTCCAAGTGGATAGGGCCAGCAAGCAGAGGAGGACGGGGGTGAAAAAGAGTCTGCATGTCATGATATCACCACCTCAGCTGGTTTCTTCGACGACGATATCGTCATCTTCTTCGACGTCGACCTCGATTTCATCGTCTTCTTCGTCCTCTTCCGCAAAGTCTTCACTTTCTTCGTCGTCCTCTTCGTCACCACCGCCATCCGACATACGGGTATACATGAAGAAGGCAACACCGGCCAAGCCGAGAGCGCCGATGAGGCCGAAGAACCAGGGCTGCATTAAGAAGGATGACTCCTCCTCAAAAGGTTGTTCCATCTCCTCACCCTCTGATCCGGGCGGAGGCATGGGCTCGCCATCCCCGACCATGGGTGCAGCGGTGGCCCGCAACTGGCCGCGTATGCGCTCGATCTCCTGCTCGATCATCTGGCGAAGTTCTTCGCGCTCCTGGTTGGCCTTCTCTGCTGCTTCAGCTTCGGTGGGCACATCCTGGAGGTCGAGCATGCTCAGGTGAAGGACGGTCTCCTTCAGCTGCTCGATGTCGGCGTGCATCTCGAGGATATCCCGGTTGATGCGGTTGAACTGAGGCTGCACCACGTCCTTGTCGAAACTGCGCAAGTCCTTGATAGCGCGCTCGAGGCCCCGGATAGTTCCCTGGATGCTCTGCAGATTGCGGGTCAGGCGGGAGGCGTCGGAGCGAATTTGCTTGCGCTCGTCAGCCGCAGCTTCCGCGCTTTGCGTGGCCATCTCCTGATCCTGCAACATCTGCTCTTCCACCGTTAGGTAACGGATTATGTCGCCGGGCCGCACGCTCAGTAGCGGTGCGTTACCCAGCCGTACGGAGGCAGCACGCGCCGACACCTTAGTGATCTCACCGTCGGCGAGTTCGAGCTCGGGAGCCCCAAGATTCTCACCAGTTAGGGGATGGAGGATCACCTCTTCCGGGGCCCGAATCGCGGTGACTTTGAGCCCGATTTCGATCCCGTCCTCGGCGCCCTTGTCGACAGTCAGGGTCGCCCCCCTCACCTTCGTGATGGTAGCCTCCCCGGCGTCGGCTCTCTGAGTCCCTGCCAGGACGAGGGCAAAGACGAAGGCTGTCCAGACTGTCACTTTCCTCATAGGTCTGTCTTTCCGTGCTCTCAGGGCGGCGTTAGTGGTCACTTCAGGCGGCATCGGTGATCGCCATGTCTTCGGGCGACATGCGAAGCAGACTGTCGTGCTGCCAGCGGGAGTCGTCCCGATCGGGGAAATCCTCCCTGTAGTGGACGCCTCGGCTCTCCTCCCGCATGCGCGCGGAGTGCGCCACGAGCTGCGCCACCGTCGTCATATTGCGGAGCTCAACCCAGGCGGGATTGCCAATCGCTCGCTGCTGGCCTTCGACCTTTCTGGCTATCTCATCGACCGTGGCACAAGCCTGATCCAGGCCAACGCGGTGGCGGACAATGCCCACATTGTCGAGCATGGTCCGACGCAATTGATTGCACGCCTCCTCGTCCACGCTCTCGGCTGCGTCAACCGTCGAGAGCGAAGAGCTCGAACCGCTGGGCATCGGCGTTCCGTTGCGGTTCGTGGCGGCGTGCTCCAAGGCGCGACGGCCGAATACGAGCGCCTCCAACAAGGAGTTGCTCGCCAGCCGATTGGCGCCGTGGAAGCCGGTCAGTGCCACTTCACCGGCGGCGTACAGACCGGGCACATCCGTCTGCCCCTTGAGGTCGGTACGAATCCCGCCGCACATGTAGTGGGCGGCGGGCGCCACCGGAATCGGCTGCCGCGTTATGTCGATTCCCAGCTCCATGAGAAAGCGGCTGATATTCGGAAACCGCCGCCTAGTCTCTCCGCCGACCTTCCGGGTGACGTCGAGATATACACACGGCTCGCCGCTCTCCTTCATCTCCGACACAATCGCCCTCACCACAACGTCCCGTGTGGCCAGGGATCCCCCCGGGACCCGCGCTTCGACAAAGGCTTCGCCTTGGTGGTTGACGAGCACCGCTCCATACCCGCGCAACGCCTCCGTGATCAGGAAGGTGTTGCCCCGAGGGTGCCAGAGCGCCGTGGGGTGGAACTGGTAGAACTCCATGTTCCCCACGGTAGCGCCCGCCCGATACGCCATCGCCACACCGTCCCCGGTGGCGACTGACGGATTGGTCGTGCTGTCGAAGATCTGCCCCGCACCTCCCGTTGCTAGCAACGTGACAGGGGCACAGAACTCGACGATCTCGCCTGTTGACGCATCCAGCGCCTGTACGCCGTGACATCGGCGGGTCTTACCGCTCTCCATGAGCAGGTCGATCCCGAGATGGTGTTCGTGCAGGGCGATCCGGCCCTGCGACCCCGCCGCCTCCAGCAGCGACCGAGACAGTTCCCGTCCCGTAAGGTCGTCGGCGTGAACGATCCTGTTGTGCGAGTGCCCCCCCTCCCGTCCCAGGGAAAGGGATCCGTTCTCCTCCATGGAGAACCGGGTGTCCAGACGAATCAAATTCTGTATGGCGCGGGGTCCCTCCTGTACCGTCAACTCAACCGCTTCCCGCTGACTGAGGCCAGCTCCGGAGGCCAGGGTATCCTGGACGTGCGACTCTTCCGAGTCGCCAGAGCCGATGACGGAGGCAATTCCGCCCTGCGCGTAGCGGGTGTTGGACTCAGACGCCCCCTTCTTGGTGACGAGAGAGACCGACCCTCGCTCTGCCGCTTGAAGCGCAAAATACAGGCCAGCAGCCCCAGTGCCGATGATCAGATAATCGGAATCAATGCGCATATCTTTAGAAGAATAAGCATGTTATCTAATTTTTCAACCGGTCGACTGAGATCCTAACTGGGGTTCGGTTCGGTCCCGAATTGGATCACGATTTTCCATATCTGGGATAGCGTATGGCGGCGACGACAGCATGTGGGGTACGGGTGTCGGAAACGGCTTTGAAACCCCACCTTCGCCGCTGACTTCGAGAAATTCTTGCCGCTTTGGGCCGCCGGGGAAGAAAGGACGGCGCAAGCGATGGCCAAGCTTACGAAGCGGCGACCTGCTTGATCTGTTCGAGGAGCTTGAAGAGCTCGCAGCGCAGGAATAGCGAGTGAACTTCGGCATCGAGGTGACCCACCTCCACTTCCTTCTGAAGGATGCGGAGGATGGCCTCCTTGGTCATCGGCTTGGCGCGATAGGGCCGGTCATCGGCGCTGATTGACTCGAGGATATCCACCAGAGCAAGGATTCTCGCCTGCAGGCTAATCTCGTCCCCCTTCAGGCCACGGGGATAGCCCTTGCCGTTGAGCCATTCGTGGTGGGCGCCAGCTATGGCGGGTACCTTGCTGAGCTTACGGGTGAAGGGGATCTGCTCGAGCATGCGGATGCTCATCTCCGCGTGGTCGTTGATCTTCTGACGCTCGGCGTCGGTGAGGGTGCCCCTGGTGATGGACAGATTGAGCACCTCATCTTCGGTCAGTGGCTCCACGTCGGCGAGGTAGCGCTTGCTGGCAATCTCTTTCAACCGCTTCAAATCTACCTCCTCCATGGACTCGCCGGGCAGATTGATGCGCTTTAGGAAAGCGAGATCGTCATCGATCTCCTGCTGCCGCCGATCGAAGTCGGATTCGTCCCCCTTCGCACGACCCTCTAGGCGCTTCTCGAGCCGCTCCACCTCTACTTGCGATCGCATCCACTGAAAGCGGGTACGCACGGCGGCCATGCGATCGACGATGGTGGTCAACTTGGTAGGCTTGTCCACCACCCACTCCGGCGTCGTGATCTTGCCGATGTCGTGCATCCAGGCGGCGATGCGCAGCTCTGCCATCTCCTCTTCGTCGAAATAGACGTCGGCAAGGGGTCCCTCTTCGCACTCGTTGACGGCTTGGGCGACAGCCATGGTCATCTCCGCCACCCGGCGGATGTGGCCGCCAGTGTAGGGAGAACGCTCGTCGATGGCAGTGGCCATGACCTGTACGAAAGACTCGAACAGACGCTCCGTGTCCTCGATCAAGCGCACGTTGTTGATGGAGACCGCCGCCTGCGAAGCCAGGGACTTTACCAGCCCCTCTTCTTTGCGGTTGAAGGCGGTGATCTTGCCGGTTTCGGGATTCTTCGAGTTCAGCAACTGCAGGACACCGATTATCTGGTCCTCGTGGTCACGCATGGGCACCACCATCATTGACTGGGTGTGGTACCCGGTGAGAGCGTCATATTGCTTGGGACCCTCGAACTGGGTCTCGCCGCTGTACACGTCGTCGATATTCAGGGTATCTCCGGTGACGGCGGCGTATCCCGAGGCGGAATCCTCGTTGAGCGGAACCGGGGGCATTTTCGCTTTGTCGAAGTCGCCATCGGACAGCTCGGTGTCGTTCTGGGTGATTTCGAAGATCAGAGACTCGCCCTGTACGAGGTACAGGGTGCCGGCGTCGGCGTAGGTGAAACGACGGGCCTCAAGGAGGATACGGTCGAGAAGGGCGTGCAGGTCACGCTCCAGTGAAAGCGCAGCACCGATCTCATTCAGCCGCCGGAGAAGGTCCTCCAGACCCTGGTCGAGTTCATCGGATGCCATGGTGGTCACTGGTAGAATCAGATAGCCTGCAGGCGTGCGTTCGCAAGGTATTTGGGCACTTGCCAAGTGTCAACAAGACTTGCCGCGGGCCTGACGTCGACCTGCGGCATCACCTCATTACGCAAATCGGAGGGGACCATCGCCCAGCGCGGTGGCGAACAACGCCAGGGTGGGCATGGAGCGGATCACATTGCCAGGGATGCAAGCTGTGTACGGCCATTGTTGTCTGAGAATCTGTCGTCGCCTGTGGGCATTGGTACACAGAGCGCTTCACGGACCACACGCGGCACTCAGAGAGGTCACGACATATCTTTGGTGGCCTCACAAACGACCCAAAGAAACAAGCAGGTAACGCCACATGAAACTAGGAACGTGTAACGAGTACTTTGAGGACTGGCCTATCGAGAAGGTCTTTCAATACGCCGCCGAAATCGGCTATGACGGTATTGAGATCGCTCCCTTCACTCTGGCCGAGTCAGTAGACGACATCCCCGCCTCACTCCGGGGTGAGATCCGTCGCGCGGCCGAGCAGGCCGGAGTGGAGATCATCGGCCTACACTGGCTGCTCATCAGCCCAAAGGGGCTCTATACCAACCACGTTGACGACGAGATCCGTAATCGTACTCGTGACTACTTCCATTCGCTCATCAGGCTCTGCGGGGATCTCGGCGGCGAGGTAATGGTCGTCGGCTCGCCGCAGCAGCGGAACGTGCAAGAGGGCTGGGATTACGACGAAACCTGGCAGCGCACGGTCCGCATCTTTCAGGACTGCATGCCGGTAGCCGAGGGGCACGGCGTCTTTCTGTGCATCGAGGCGCTGAGCGCCGAGCAGACCAACTTCCTCACCACTGCTGAGCAGGCCCGCAAGATGGTCGCCGACGTGGACCATCCTCACTTCCAAACCATGGTCGACGTCTGCAGCGGCTCATCAGAAGAGATCTCGGTGCCGCAGCTCCTGCGGGACTCGGGGCCCCATCTCTACCACGTGCACGTGAACGACGCCAACAAGCGAGGCCCGGGTTTCGGAGACACCGATTTCGTCGCGGTTCTGAAAACCCTGAGGGCCCTCGACTACCAACGTTATGTCTCAGTGGAGGTTTTCGACTTCGCTCCCGACGCACGCACCATCGCCGCCGGAAGCCTGCACTATCTTAGAGGAATTCTCGATTCTCTCGAGTGAGGATGCCTGCTATGACCGATCTTCCCCCTCATCTGAGCCGCCGGCGTTGTCCCCCTCTTCCGTCGCCTCGTCCTTGTTAACGATGTCCCAGACCATGCGATCGAAGTCTTCCTGCGCACTCTTCTGTTTCTCCTGCTCTTTGCTAAGCAGGCTGCTGAGCAGCATGGCGAGCCGTTCGGGATCGCGTTCGCCTACCTTGATCATGCTCCTGATCTCTTGAATCGAGTGATCCAAGGGCGTCAGGGGCGTGGCTTTGACCCTAGGCGCACCGTTAGAGGGGGGCTTCTTGGCACCGCTTTCACTGCCCCGGTGCAGCAGGCGACTGAGCAGGGACCCGGTCTTCTTCGCCGATTTCACCTTCTTCTTCGAAGCGGCGCCGGCCTTGGCCTTCTTGTTGCGTTTCTTCTCGTCGGCCATGATCTACCCGGATCGGGGCTCTGACTCCGGTCAGCGAAGACCGTGCGAACACGGCATCACACGGTGGTGAGATCCAGAGCGTCACCCTCGTCCGACTCGGCGAAGGGGTAGCCCATCTCCCGAAGCCTCTGGTAGTCGTTGTTCAGCGTGCACGTCATCTCTTCGGCAAGGCGCAACAATATCATGCATCCCGTCTCCGGACGGGTGGCAACAATGTCCATAAGATCGGGCTTGAAGAAGCCGATCAATTCACTGGGCTCGCCGGCAACGATGTTCGTACTGCGCGGCGTGTCGTCGAGCAAGGCGAACTCCCCCAGTAATTCAGACGGGTGGAGCGTGCCTACCACCTGCGGCGGCCCATCCACCGACTCGCGCACGATGTTCACCGAGCCATGGCGAATCAGGTAGAATCCGGACTGCTGCACGCCGCGACGGATGATGACCTCGCCGCGCGCGAAGTGACGCACGTGAACGATGCGAGCCATCTGCCGAAGTTCTCTGGCGTGCAGTAGGCTGAACACCGGGACCTGGGCAAGCAACCGCTCCAGAGAATCCCGGGCCCGCACCTTCTCCTCGTTGAAGTAGTTCTCCCACTCGGGGTCGATGGTGCGCCGCGCACCGTTCTGTTCTTCGTCCATTTAGTTAAGATAGCCACTTCGCTCGAGACCTGTCGAACCGCGCAAGGCGATCTTCGGCAACTGGCTACCGCCACTGCCGGCCAGTTGACGACAGCCGTGGATTGGGCATTCTTGACGCTTGCCCGAACCCGAACACCGTATAGGGAAGGAAACCTGTGAGTGACCCCGTGAAAGTCGGAATCGTCGGCCTCGGCCAACGGGGCCTGCAACATCTCCGGGCTCTGTGGCAGATCCGGGAGGCGAAGATCGTGGCCCTATGCGACCCCATAGCCGGGAACCTAGAGGAGGCCAAGATTCAGCACTTCGTGGACTGCTTTTCCCTAGAATCGATCGCCACCCATCAGCGTTTCGAAGCCATGCTCGACGCCGATCTCGACGCCATCTACTTCGCCATCCCCCCCAATCTGCACGCTGGAGAGGTCGTGGCGGCGGCTCGCGCCGGGCTGGCCGTGTTCGCCGAAAAGCCTGTAAGCCTGTACTACGACGAAGCGCTGGAGATGGAACGGGTGATCCGCAACGCGGGAGTCGTCGCCACAGTAGGCTTTCAACAACGCCACGACCGGTGGAATATTGCGATCCGAGACTTTCTACAGGACAAGCGCATGGTCATGGCCACCGCGGTAACTAACGGCAGTCTGGAGAGTCACTCCGTCAAGCACAGCAACACCGTCGAGCACGGCGGCCCTCAGAACCGGGTGTGGGCGGCCTCCATGGCTTGGTCGGGCACGAGCGTCGTAGAGGGCGGAATTCATCCCCTGGACCTCATGCGCTTCTGGTGCGGGGACATCGCCTGGGCGCGCTCCGACTACATCCACCGCGATGCAGACGACATCGAGGACGGAGGTGACAACCCCTACGCCTACTCGGTGAGCTTCGGTTTCGAAAGCGGCATGGTCTACAACCTGTTACTATCGCGGCTGCGCCGTTCCTTCTACAGCGACAGCTATTTCGACATCATGTGGGATCGGGGCCATCTCAAGCTGGAGAGCGAAGGACCGGTGGCCTACTACTACGACGGCCTTTACCCACCGGAGTCGACCCCCTCCGTCGAGGAGCTGCGCCATCCCCTTCCACTCGACGATGGTCGCGGAGATGCAACTCTCGCCGTCAATCAGGCCTTCATTGACGCTGTGGCCCGCGGCGAAGAGTCCGGCCTGCTAAACACCTTCTCATCGAGCCTCAACAGCCATGCGGCTGTATTGGTAGCCAATGTCTCAGATCAGCTCGGCGGCCGTAAGATCGATCTCAAGGTATTCGCCGAGTCCGACGAATACGCCCCCTTCCGCTCAAAGCCTCGCCGGCACTAACGAGGAGCTGCAGATGCCCAATTACACCTTCAATCACGTCCACCACGAGGCAATCGACGTGTACGCCGCTATGGACTTCTACAAGCGCGTCTTCGACGCCACCTCCGACGAGCCCTTCGAGCGCGGCGGCGCCACCTGGATTCCCGTACACATCGGCAACATGCAGGTCACGGTCACGAATCGCGAGTTCTCTCCCACCAAGCTCGAGCGCTATCAAGGCCTCGATCACTTCGCCGTCAACACAGACGACTTCGAGGGCAGCCTCAAGCGGGTGGAAGAGGCTAACGTGCATATTTGGTTCGGCCCTGTAGAGGTTCCCGATACCGGCCAGCGCATCTTCTTCATCGACGGTCCCGACAACATGAAGATTGAGATCATGGAGCAGATGTAGGCTGCGACCAATGGCGCATGAGAAACGTCCCTATGGCCTCTGGGACAGCCCCATTGGGGTCGAGCATCTCTCGGGCGCTGTCGCCCTGCAGTCGGTAACCTGGGACTCGGCAACGGAAACTCTGGTCTGGCTGGAGCGATGCGGTGCCGAATCGGTGATCCTGTGCCGCGATGCTGGCGAGATCGCCACCCGCCAGCTCACCACCGGAGTTTCGGTGTGCGCCAAAGTGCTCTACGGCGGCGGCGAGCTCGGTGTAGGTTGCGGCACTCTCTACTACATCGAGGGCGGCGAGCGCGTCGTTCGCCAGACGCTCACCCCAGGGGGACCGACACCGCTGACGGAGGCCCGGGGGTGCCCGGCAGCACCCACACCCAGCCCCGACGGCCGATGGCTACTCTATGTGTTCCACGAAGACGGTGAGGACCAGCTTCGCATGGTCGACACTGCGGGCTCGCTGCAGTCGATCTCGCTGACGACGGGAGCGGACTTCTACCTGCACCCCTGCTGGCACCCAGAGGGTAACCGCATCGCGTGGATAGAGTGGGACTTTCCCAACATGCCCTGGGACGGTACCCGGCTCATGTTAAGCCAGCTGATTGTCGAAGGGGTCTCGCCCCCTCGTCTGGAAAGCTCGAAGTGTCTCGCCGGAGGCAATGAGGTTACGATCTTTCAGCCCGAATTCTCTCCTGACGGGCGCTACCTCGCTTACGCCTCGGACGAGGCGGGCTGGAGTCAGCTCTGGCTGCACGACCTAGCCAGCGGCGAGATGCGCTGCCTCACCGACGACGACAAGGGAGACATTGCGCAACCGCCATGGGTGCAGGGTCAGCGCTCCTTCGCATTCGCACCGAATGGCGAGCGCATCTACTACACCCGAAGCCACGAAGCGCGCCGCCGCGCCTGGGTTGTGGACACAGCCGGAGGCCCGAGCCGGCCGGTGCAGGGCCTCGCGCAGTACACGGCCGTCAATCATCTCGCCGCCACCAATGACGGTGTGGCCGCCATCGCATCGGCAAGCGGGATTCCGAATCGCCTCGTCATCGCCGATGACGAGGGCGGTATCACCGTACACGCTCGTTCGACGGGGGAGACCATTCCAGGAACGGCGTTTTCGGTGCCGGAGCCGATCTCCTGGAGGGCAGAGGATGGAACCAAGATTCGAGGTCTGTACTACCCGCCGGCCAGCGAGCACTTCGAAGCGGCGGGGCCGCCACCGATGATCGTCGAGGTTCACGGGGGGCCCACAGGAGAAAGCGAGGACTCCTTCGAGATCGAAATTCAGTACTTCGCCACCCGGGGCTGGGCACGGCTCTTGGTGAACTATCGAGGAAGCACCGGCTACGGTCGTGCCTACCGCAACGCCCTTCGCGGCCAATACGGGATCACTGATGTGGAAGACGCGGTTTCAGGAACGCGGTTCTGCGTCGATTCCGGGCGTGCCGATGGTAACCGGCTCGCGATCGTCGGGAGTAGCTCGGGAGGTTACACCGTACTGCAAGTCCTCACCCTGCACCCCGGACTCTTTCGCGCCGCCATCTGCAAGTACGGAATCTCTGACCTGTTGGCCCTCACCGAGCAAACCCACAAATTCGAAACCAGGTACTTCGACCATCTGGTGGGCCCTTTGCCCGAGACCGAGAGCCGGTATCGCGAACGATCACCGATCCACAAGCTCGACTCGATTCGCGATCCTGTGGCCGTTTTCCAAGGGACCAACGACGGAGTTGTTCCCCAAACACAGTCGGATGCGCTCGTCGGCTCGCTCCGAGAACGCAACATTCCCCACGAATACCATCTTTACGAAGGCGAGGGCCACGGCTTCCGACAGCCGAAGACGGTGGCCCACTTCACGCACAGCGTCGAAGCCTTTCTTGGGGAGCGAGTCCTGCTGGAATGAAATACGAGACCGTCATCGGAATGGAGGTGCACGTCGAGCTGCGCACCGAGTCCAAGATGTTCTGTCCGTGCGCGGCCGACCACTTCCTAATTGAGGCCAACCAGAACATCTGTCCCACCTGCACGGCTCAGCCCGGCGCTCTGCCAGTGATCAACGAGCGCGCCGTAGCTCTCACCGTCATGACCGGCATGGCTCTTCAGTGTGAGATCCGAACCCACTCCGTGTTCGCCCGTAAGAACTATGTGTATCCGGATCTACCCAAGGGCTACCAGATCTCCCAGTACGAGCTACCCCTGTGCGAGTACGGGCAGGTACAGATCCGCATGGAGTCGGGCACAAAGTCCATCGGCATCGAACGGGTCCACCTCGAAGAGGACACAGGCAAGCTCGTGCACGAGGAGGGTACCAGTCAGGTCGACTACAACCGCGCCGGAGTACCTCTCATGGAGGTCGTCTCCGATGTCTCGCTGCGCTCCGCCGACGAGGCCTACGCCTACGTGCAGAAGATCCGCCAGTTGGTCCGGTATCTGGGTGCCTCCACCGGCGACATGGAGAAAGGCGCGATGCGCTGCGAGGCCAACATTAGTGTGCGCCCCGAGGGCAGCGAGGAATTTGGCACCAAGGTGGAGGTAAAGAATCTGAACTCCTTCCGTTCTGTGCGGAATGCGATCGATTACGAGGTGAAGCGCCAGATTGAGGTTATCGAAAACGGCGGCAGCATTCGCCAGGTGACTATGGGCTGGGATGAAACCACCGGTTTCACCCGCGAGCAGCGCTCTAAGGAGTTCGCCGACGACTATCGCTACTTTCCCGAGCCCGACCTGCTCAGCGTCGATCTCACCCCAGAATGGATTGAGGAGGTACGGTCGCAGCTACCGGAACTGCCCGACGCCAGGTCTGCGCGCTTCGCTGACGATCTCAACCTGTCGGTCGACGACGCAGTTCTGCTCACGGAAGACCAGGCGATAGCGGCGTTCTTCGAAGAAGTCGTCGCCGCCGGCGCCGAGCCCAGAGCCGCCAGCAACTGGATGGCGGGCGAAGTCTTCCGCCGCCTAAAGGAGGCCGATCAAACCATTGAGAAGACCACCGTACAGCCCGCGCAGATCGCCGAGTTGATCGCCTTGGTAGCAGACGGCACGATCAGCGGCTCTGTCGCCAAGGATGTCTTCGCCACCATGTGGGAAAGGGGTGGAACACCTGTCGAGATCGTGAAGACCCAGGGGCTCACGCAGATCTCGAACAGCGGCGAGCTGGAGAGTGCCGTAGATGCGGTGATCACCGAGCAAGCAGAGGTCGTCGACCGGGTCCGCGAGGGCGACGAGAAGCCGATTCAGTTCCTCATGGGCCAGGTTATGAAGGCCACACGGGGAAAGGCCAATCCCCAGCTGGTGCAGCAGTTGTTGCGCGAGCGCCTGCGCTAGCGCTTACCGCGCCTTAAGGCTGATCTCCAAGTGTTTGCATTCGCCGAACGCCCTGTTCATTGAAAGCCCCACAACAACAGAACGTGCAATGCGAATTGGTTACCCACCGAAGCATTCGTAGGGCTCGACCCCATCGATGATGAAAGGACCGGTCGGCCATGAGTGACGTGTCGTGGCAGCGGTGACATGATCGCCCGTGTTTTCCCGGCAGCTTTGTAGCAACTTTGACGAAGCCATTGATTGGCCATAGGATGTTCAGAGGCCAAAAACTATCTGCGGATCCTGCACCGGAGGTGAACAATGCGAATTGCCATTGTCGGAGATGGTCCCGGCGGACTCAGTGCCGCTCTTTTCCTTGCGAAGGCGGGTCATTCAGTTGTGCTGTACGGCCAGAATAAAACGGCCATGCATTTCGCTTATCTCTACAATTATCTTGGAATTGTTGGAATGTCTGGTACTGAATTTCAAGAAATTGCTCGTGAACAAGTGTCTTCATTTGGAGCTGAACTCATTGACGAACAAGTAGTGGAAGTTAACAATGATGAAGATCAGTTTGTCGTGGTTACAGAAAAAGGCACCCAACTGCAGGCAGACTACCTAATCCTAAACGAGGGCAAGAATGCGCCATTGGCACAGAAAATGTCGCTTGATGGTTCTGGTGATGAAATAAAAGTCGACAAGAACGGAAGGACCGACGTCAAGGGTCTCTATGTAATAGGCAGAAGTGCACGTCCAGCGCGAAGCCAAGCAATTATCACTGCTGGGGATGGAGCCGCGGCCGCGTTGGATATAATGAGCACCATTGAAGGCAAAGACGTACAAGATTGGGACACTCCAGAGAAGACTTGAGAATTTATCCGGCAGGCTAGTGGATCGATGCTCCGTTAACTCGCGTCCGCTAGTGAACCCGTTCGATCTGTTCGCACGCCGCAGACCAGCTTGTTCGACGACACTCCGCAACGGCACGTGGCGAGAAGTCCTTCTCTGTCAGCATAGAATTCCCGGCATCTGGTGGAAGTCGCTGTGTGCTGTGGAAACGTCGGTGAGCCTCGATGATCAGATGAGCTTCTTCTACGAGAGCGTTGTCGAGACTCGTCGTGTAATAATGTGTTCCTGATTCTTACCCCAGTGTTGGCCGACATCGCTCCAGCCGCGTGGAGTCTGCCACCCCAACGACCTCGAACCCGTCCTCCCAGACCAACTGCCACTCCCCGACTATAGCCAGCACTAGGAGCATGCAGACTGTGGTGATCACGCGGTCAGGTCAGTGGCCTCTTCTCTCGTCACATATTTCCTCCTCGCAGCAGCAACATGCGACCAAGTAACGGCGAAGCCGCGGACTCGCTGATCAGCTGGTAGAAGTAAACACCGCTGGCAACAGCACGGCCCTCGTCGTCGCTCCCGTCCCAGGCGATTCGATGCTCTCCCGCGGCCAGTCTCGCCACACTCAAAGAACGGACACGGCGCCCAAGTACATCGAAGATCGACAGACTCAGATCGGCCGCTTGCGGCAAGTACAGGTAAATGGCCGTTATCGCGTTGAACGGATTAGGCGAGTTACCGAGGACGGCGGGCGCGCCCTCCCCGGCCTGTTCCTCCACCGCCGTCGCCGTACCCCCTTCTTCTTCGAGGAAGGGATCGAAGTTGACGCGGCCCTCGAGCTGCGCGGCAATGGCCATTCTGTCCGCAGTGCCCCAGAAATTGCTCCGGGCGTCGAGGACCAAGCCGGTGCGATTGTCGATGGCCGTGGAGTTGGCGACGAAACTATTGGCTTCGATGGCGGAGGGCACAATGGTGCCACTGACTCGCACCGCGGTGACATTGCCCTCAAACCGATTGCTGAGTAGCCGCGGCGAGCTGCTCTCGCTATCGAGGGCGATCGCCGCGTTGGCGAAAGAGGAGTTGCGTACTTCGGCGTCAAGTACGTCCTGCAGCAGAAGACCATTGCCGACAAACTGCGAGTTGTCCACCGTTCCCCGGACAACGGACATCTCGAGACCATCTGTCAGGTTGTCCTCAAACAGGGTCGTCCACACTTCCGCAAGAGTGGTGGTAAGGACGGCACCCACACCGAGATTGCGGGAGATCTCTAGGTCTTCGAATACCACCCTTTCCGCTGCTGCGACTTTAATGCCGTCCCCTCGATTGCCCGTCAGCCGGCTCTGGGACAGCGCCAGCCGCCCTTCCCAGGCAGAAAGGTCGAGCCCACCGGCGCGATTGTCGCTGATCTCCGAATCCCTGATCTCGATCTGCTGACCTCGCCCCCCGAGAGCAACTAGGCCGGAACGCGGATCCTCGGGATCGAGGATGCCGTTGTCGATGATCTCCACTTCGACCGCCTGCAATTGCGCGTTGTTGATGAGCACGCCCTCGCGTCCGTTGCTGCTGATCACCGTTTCGCGCATCAGCAGGGTGCCTGTTCCGCTGACCTCGACGGCCTGGGTGGCGACGGCGTTGAACTCCGAGCGGTCCACCGTGGCACTACCAAACAGGTTGAGCCGAAGACCGCTCGACAGTCGGTGCATCTGGCTATCGGCGATCCGAAAGCGGCCGCCTTGGGAGACTTCGCCAAACACGGCGACACCAGCCTGCGACAGCCGCATGAAGTCGGCGTCGATGCTGCCCCCAGAACTTAGGTGGAGCCCAAACCAGAGGTCGTCCAAACTCTCCGAGTCGATGGTCAACAGCACCGGGCTGGCGCCAGTTCCCGCGATCTTCAACAGTCCGTCAACGGTGAGCTCGGTGGCGCTCGGAGAAACGCCGGAAAAGGCCAGATCTTCGCGGTTGAAGCGGATCTGCGATCCCGCTTCCACGACAAGCTCAGCCCCTGCGGGAATGAGGACGTCAAAGGGAAGGGAGCGATTGCCGCTCCAGATCGTGGTCCCCTTGGCCAGGCGTTGCCGTGATATACCGTAGCGAGCCCCGTCGAGTATTAGGGAACCCTGCGCCACCGCCTGCTCGAGACTGGCATCATGCTCGCCCATGAGCATGACCCCCTGCCACTCGCGCACGGATTCGCGTAACAGTCGGACCGGCGCTGATAACGTGCCCTCGCTGACCAGCCGACCGTATATGATTAGTTCGCTCCGAGTCGACGTGAAGCCAGCACTGCGACTGTCGAAGCCGGAGAAGATGACCTCCGTACCGGCTGCCAGCGTGAGCGTGGCACCCGGATCGACGATGACATCGCCGCTCAGGATGATGCGGTCGGACCAGGTGGTATCGCTGCTGACATTGCCCTCCACAGGCTGACCGAAGAGGATGTTGTAGCCCATCACTCCCCCACCGAGAGGTCGGATCTCCTCGATGGCGATTCCCAACGGGTTGCCGCGATCAGCGCCGACGTGGCCCCGCAATCCAGGATTCGTGTCGGCAGCAAAGCGCTGGTAGGTAACGCCGTCGAAGGGATCTCCAGTATCGCCTACGTTTCCGTTGTACTCCAGCGCGTAGGACTCATCCCAAGCCCAGAAGTCGAGGTTATCCCGCCCGCCGGCGACATCCGCGCGCTCCCCAGGGAAACCGAGGTCGGCAAACAGGCCGTCGGCGCAGACTAGGTCGACCTGCTTGTGGCGCTCCTCGTCGTTGTCGGCACGCTCGTCCACGTGCCAGATCAACAAACCACCGGCGGGAATGTTTCGGTTGTAATAGCTATCGCTCGCCTGCCTATTCTCGATGAGGAAGTACTCGTCCGGGGTGAGCGAGATGCGATAGACCTCACCGCCAGCATCAATGGGTGCCTGCTCGATGCCACGTCGCGTAGCCAATACTTCCACGAGCCGGGAGTTGGCCGTGCCGAGCCAGCCGAGCTTGGCCAAGGACCAGGCGGAGAACGCGTTAGGCCCGTCCTCGATCCCCCACCCCAACGTACCCAGCCCCATGAGGCCCCAGTTGCCGATCCCCGCGGAATCCTCAACTGGGTCGAGCTCGCCGGTAGCGGTGACCGAGCTCTGGTCGAACAAGTCGGGCAAGCCGAGTAGGTGGCCGAACTCGTGACACATGGTGGCAGCGGCAACGGTGAAAACGTGACCACGTTGGGTCGCGCCCCCGAAGCCGGAGAACTGGCTGCGGACGCGGACGACCCCACCGCCGGCGGCGGGGTCGTCGGAGAGGTAGTCCGTGTTCAAACCCAGGGAGGCGAGCCCGGTGGCACCGCCGATAAAGAACCCCCGTGGCACGGTAAGGAGATTGATGAACAACACATCCACATAACCGTCGTCATCGCCGGAATTGGGCACGCCGTCAGGACCGTCGTTGTCGAAGCGTCCCATGTCAACGTCAGCGTCGGCCTGGGTGAGGATCTCGAGGTTGAAGACGGCGAACTTGCCCATCTTTCCCTGCGCCTCCGTGACGTAGGCGGCGGGGCCGGAACGGGCTGTGTAGCGGCGCGGTAGAACCTCGCCGAAGACCTGTAGCTGGCCGCGGCTTGTTTCATTGTAGAAGTGAGTGAAACTACCCTCCACGGCGGAATCGAAGAGATCGTCAGCCCACGCCGGCTTGCTGTAACCGCCGTTCTCACCGGCGAACTGGGCAAAAATAACAAGAGCGGAGAGACTACCTCTGATGGCGGCGGCGTCCTGAACCGAACGCGAAGCGCCACGCGAGATGCGCTTGGCTGTGTCTCGCCGCAGAAGAGTCGGCATGGTCGACCAGCGGTCATCGAGACCGGCGCAGAGAAACAGAGACTCCGCCGCAACGGAGGGCGCAAGGACCAATAGGGCCGTGACGGCGCGCAGACAGGCGTTGTTGACGACCGACCGGATCGGGTTTGCGACGGGAATGACTGGGAGGGGGTTCAGCGCTCGGTCAGCCAAACAGGCTGAAACTGGGACTCTGGATCGGTTGCAGGCCGAAGCCGTCCGGATTCCGATTCGGATTCGACTGGCCGATCAGGAGGCGGCTGCGATTGTCGATCCGATTGAACGAGCTACGCAGGTTGGCCAGCCGGGACTGAGCACCTTGTACGCCCCCGGAAAACCCCTCGGCAGCGCCGAACAGCGACGTGAGCGGGCTGCTGGCGCGCACCTGACCGCGCAGCCGAGCGATGGCGGCAGCGCCGTTAGAGGGCAGATCGAAGAGCGAAGTGTTGCGACGCCCCCCATCGGACTTGGTGTTCCCGGAGTTGCGTGACACCACACCCGCAGGCGGTCCGCCGCCAGCTCGCAGGGAATTTAGCGGCTGGCCATTCTGGACCCGGTTTATCCCGCCCGGCGCACGCCGGTTTGAGATCGCCGAGAACGTACCGGCCGGCCCCTCTGAGAACCGGGATCCACGATCGATGTGTGAACTCAGCATCCCGGCGCGAATATACGGCGCTGCAGAGGGCCCTATCAAGCGATTTTGGTGACGGGATTCGGGAGAGAACTGGGCGACTGCAGGCGTACTTCTTTCCTTTGCTCCGTCAACCAATCATCAGGAGCTGCCAGAAGATGAAGATCGTTAGAGCTGAAGCCATGGCCCTCGATATCCCGTTTTATGCCGATCACGTCGTGGCGGCCATGCACCGGGCCAACACTCACTCGGAACGGGTCCATTTGTACCGCTTGGAGACCGCCAATGGCCTCGTGGGCTACGGCGACGTTGTCGGAACTCTTAGCCCGGTGGATCACCTCGTCGGTAAGAACCCGTACCAAATCATGCACGACGACGCAATCGGTATGGGTCCGCAGATCGCCGTGCTCGATCTGGCCGGTCAGGATGCGGGAGTACCCATTCATCACTTGATCGGCACCAAGGTCAGAGACCGCTGCCCGGTCTCCTGGTGGGGTATCGATATGCCGCCCGCAGACTGGGCGAAGGAAGCCAAGGAATCGCTCAAGCGAGGATATACGACCTTCAAGATGAAAGCCCGTCCCTGGCGCGACATACACGAGCAGATCGAGACCGTAGGCAAGGTTGTCCCCGAGGACTACCGATTCGATATCGACTTCAACGGCTTCCTGCTCACGCCGGCCAATGCCGAGGTGCACCTGCAGAAGCTGGACGAGCACATCAATGTCGGCATGTACGAGAGCCCTTATTACCTGGGCCGCGACCTCGAAGGCGCCAAAATTCTGCGCCAGCGGGTGCGCAAGTTCATCGTCGATCACTTCAACGAGCAGATCCTGCACGCTCACGCCAGCGACGGCTTCGTCGTCGGCAGCACCCTACAGGAGACCATCCGCGCAGCAACATTGGCCTCCGAGTTCCGCACTCCGTTCTGGCTGCAGCTAGTCGGAACCGGGATCACCACCGCTTACGCTGCTCACCTGGGCGCAGTGCTGCTGCATGCGCAACTGCCGTCCATCACCTGCCACGAGCTGTTTGAGTCCGACCTGCTGACCGAGCGGATCGACGTCGTCGACGGCTATATGCCCGTGCCCGATGAACCGGGGCTCGGCGTGACCATCGACGAGAAGGCCATCGAGAAGTACCGCGTCGATCCCGAGTCGCCGTCGCCAAAGGATGTCTATCGCTCCAAGAAGCGGATCCTTACCGTGGGCTGGCCCGGGAACGGCAGCAAGCTAAGAAAGTGGAAATTCACGGACGAGGGCGTCTACCAGTTTGCTTTCTACAAGGGGAATCTGCCCGGCTTCCAGACGGACGTGGACCTGGCCGTGGAAGAGGACGACGGCAGCGACGCCTTCGCCAAGGAGCACCAACGAATCCTGGAAAGAGAAGCGACGATCGTGCAGAATCAGCTGCGCTGAGTGGCGCGAGTCGCTACTGGTTCAGTATCTCGGGCAGCCCCCCTACAGCACCTCACCCCCGGGCTCGGAGGTCGGCTCAAGACCGGCGAGAAATGCCCCGAATTTCTGCCAGATCGCGTCGGGTATTTGCGCTGTCGCGTGCCGCAGATTGTCCTCGATTTCGGCCACCGTCCGCGGCCCGACCAGGGTCGTAGCGATTCGCGGCTCGCGGGTGCTGAACTGTACGGCGAGCGCCCCGACCTCAGTCTCCCGCGCCTCACACCAGGCGTATATCGAGCGCGCCCGCTGCATGTCGGGACCGTCCCCCCACCGGAGTATCAGAGTCTCAGGGTCGCCGCCGGCCAGCAGCCCCCCGAGATAGGGAGAACCGTTGACGACGCCGACCACAGCGCGCGCGGCATGATCCAATAGTGGAGACATGGTCTGACGGATCGGGTGATAGTCGTAGGAGGGGAGGATGATGTCGGCCCGTCCCGAATCGATGACTTGGCGCTGCCAGCGGTGGTTCCGGTTGCCCAGGCCGATTGCACGGATCTCGCCGGCGTCGCGCAGTGACTCGAGGACCTCGAAGGCGCCCCCTGGCCCGAGAATCGTCTCCATGTCTTCTTCCGATCTCGGGTCGTGGACGAAGACGATGTCGATCGGCCCGAGCACCCGTCGGCTGTTGTCGTAGCACCACCGCACGTCATTGGCGCCAAATTGATGTGGGCGATCGGGGTGGCTGCCGACCTTGGTCGAGATGGTCAAGCTGGAACGTGCATCTGAGCCGAGGGTGACCAGACCCGCGCCCAAGTGTTCCTCCGCCTCACAGGCGCCATACATGGGCGAGGTGTCGAAGTAGCGAATCCCCAGGTCAATGGCCCGGTGTACCGAGCGGATCGCCTCGTCCCGCCGGTGGATCGGATTGTCGTCGTCGTTTAGGAGACCGAGATGGCCTCCGATACCGAGGACCGTCGTCTCCACACCGGTCCGCCCAAGAATCCGGGTCGGCAACATCCTATCTCTCCTCTGAAAGATCTCAGTCGGAAAGCAACTCCATTGCCGACTGATCTAGGCAGGCGGCACGTACTTGCACTCCTCGATGAACTCCGCCGCCTCCAGCTCGTAGGTGAGAAAGGGGTCGTCGAGGTTCAGATACTTCTCGTCTTCAACATAAATGGAGTCCCAGTCGATGACGTAGCGAGCCTTGTGGCCGGTGAGAGCACGCATGACCGCGGAGCGGGCGCGGGCGCGAGTGTCCTGGGGTGGTGTGACGATAGCTTGGCTGACCTGTTCGTCGTCGACGACGGTGTGAATGAGCCCTCGGTCGCGCAGATGGAAATACAGGCTCTTCTTCGGATTCAGGTTGTGGTACTCAAGGTCGAGAGACTGAATCCAGGGATCATCCCAGTCGAGCCCTTCCTCCTCGATGAAGGACTCCAGCAGCCACTTCTTCGTCACCCAGTCGAGGCGATCGATGAGGGACATGGGATCGTGGGTGAGGGCATCGAGGACAAAACGCCACTCCTCCAGCACCCAGTCGCCCTCAGGATCCTTGCCGCGCAGGTGCTTCTCCGACAGCTCGAGATAGTGACGCTGAATTTCCAGGGCGGTGGTGAAGGAGCCGTCCTCAAGCTGCACCTGCCACTCGTAGCTGAGATCGCGGGAGATGTGGCGAATCGCCTGGACCGGATCGAGGAGGGTGATGTCTGGATTCACGCGCTCCTCGAGCAGCTCGAGCATGAGCGCTGTGGTGCCCACCTTTAGGGCCGTGGCGTACTCCGACATGTTGGAGTCCCCCACTAGCAGATGCAGACGCCGGTAGAGCCCCCAATCGGCGAGCGGCTCGTCACGGGTGTTGATGATGGCGCGGCTGAACTGAATCCACTGGTAGATCTCAGTGACAATATGGTCGGCGCGCTGGGAAATCTGGTACGGCACCTCCCCTTCGCCGACGCCGCCGTACTCAAAAATGTCAGTATGAGAGCCGACGCGGCCGGCACCGGCGTAGATCTGGCGGCTGACGAAGAACGGCAGGATTGCCGGTAGCAAAACCTGGGAGAACGGCACGTCGCGGCGCACGAGGTAGTTCTCGTGGCAGCCGAAGGTGGCCCCCGTGTAGTGATCGATGTTGTTCTTGAAGAAGCCGGCATTGTCGGCAAAGCCCTGCTGATCGAGAGCACGCTGCACCATGACCTCGCCGGCGCGATCGGAAGCGACAAGGTCGAAGAGGCCGCGGCATTCGGGCGTGGCGTATTCCACGTGGCCCATGTCGATGTAGACACGGCCGCCGTTGAACAGGAAGCCGCCGTTACCGGGGGGCTCTTCGCGACCGCGGTAGTGAATGTCGACGATGCCGAGGCCTTCGCGGTACAACACGCAGTCCTTGGCCTTCATCGAGATGAAGTCCGGGCTGAGGAAAGGGTCGGAATCGGGCGACATGCAG
Source organism: Candidatus Latescibacterota bacterium (assembly GCA_036336855.1). Lineage (GTDB taxonomy): Bacteria > Latescibacterota > UBA2968 > UBA8231 > UBA8231 > JAYZFI01. Next base: position 50,550 of record JAYZFI010000046.1, on the reverse strand, counting down.
CCGAATTCCACTTCGAGACCGTAGATGCGATTTCTCATCGCAGGGCTTCCGTGAGCCTCTCGAGCTCGTCGGCGGGCAGTAGGCGGAACTTCGTCGTCGTCGGCAGGGTACGATCCAGCACCGCCGCCTCTATCCGTAGCTCGGCAAGAGCATTGCGCACCGCCTCGCCGATTTCGCTGTCGCTGAAGCTCTCCTCGGCAGCCTCCTCGACGCCTGCAGACGGCCGGACCAAGCGACTCACCGCCCAGGCTCGCAGGCTGTCGTGCACCGCGCACTGCAGATCGACGTCATTGGACCCCCGTGAAAGTCGATCGAGAATCGTCTGTGCCGCCTCGGCACTGCCAGCGATCACGGCGGCATCGCTAGCGCTGGCAAAGGCGCCATCGGCATCGATAGTATAAAACGTCTCCTGAGCGTCGCTGGCGTCGAGTTCGGCAACAAGCACGCGGGCGATGAGAGGCGAGCGGAAGATCTCGTCAAAGGCACCTTTCATGAGCGGCCCGACACCAAAGTTCACGAGGCGCTGCAACGAGACGTCGCTCGCTGACAGATTGAAGGCTTCCACATGGGCAATATCGATGACCGCCTTGCGCAACTTCTCGATATCGGCGGGATGCCCGATGCCGGCGAAGGCGACCTGGTTGTGAGCCTCGAAAAGCTTGCGGGGACCCGGCGTAGTTGTGAGCAACAGGATGCCGTCGGTGTAGCACTTCCCCACCACGGCACTGGCAGCGGCGAGTTGATCTTCGAGGTATTCACGGCGATTGCGAATCGCCTCCACCCAACGGTAAGGCTCATCAAGCACTTGGGGAAGCAGCTCGGGATCTGAGTGGCGATGAGAGCTGGGATTGGAGGCGATCCGCCTCCAACCAGCGGTAAGGGTCGTCGAGCATCGCTATGCGCCCCCGAGTCGGGAGTTGTAGACGCCGGCGAGCTCGGACTCGTCGACACTGGTGATACCATCGGCGTTGACGCGCATGACTTGGGGGAAAATCGACGCGACGGGACGGTAGCCGCCAGTGGCCGTATCGTATTCGGATGCAGTCTCCAGCATCTTCACCACAAGCTCGAGGGCATGCGTCTCATCGCGCTCAGCAAGGGGCTGCTCCCAGCGATTTTGGTAGTAGAGGGCACCGCGGACAATGGGTGACCCCGACCCAGTGGTGCAGAAGTCTACGGATTCGAACTGGGCGCCAAGGACATCGTAGAAGTAAATCTTGCCACCGCCGTCGTCACCCGCCTCGTAGGTGCAGTAGATCGGCACTACCGCGCCAATGCCCTGCATGGCCATGGGCAGGTTGTCGCGCAATAGCCGCGACAGCGTGCGCAGCCGGCCGTCAAGGCTCAGCTCCTGCAGCTGGGTGCGGCGGTAGTGCTGGAAGGAAATTTCGAGAAGCCGGGCGATCTCGTAGGCATTGGCTGGCGATCCCGACAGAGCCAGCACTGAACGGTCGTCGACGCTGAGGACTTTGTCGGCGCGGTCATAGACGACGACGTTACCTGCGGTGGCGCGACGATCCCCGGCAACGAGCACGCCATCGCGATAGCGCAGCGCCAAGATCGTCGTACCCTCGGTGGTCTCGAGCTGGCTGGGGTCGACTTCAATGTGCGCTGGCGGTTCGGGAAGATGTCCCTGCTCACGCAGGATGTTCAGGAAATCGGCGCTCTCCACCCTTACCTCACCCCCATCCGCCGAACGGACTCTGCGTCACTGACCGGTGCGCTGCCGATAGCGACGCGCCTGGTTGGGATCGACCTTGCGCATGCGGCGCAGCAGATCATCTGTATTCGGTCGGTCGACCTTGGGACGGCGGGGTCCGGAATCTTCGTTGTCCTCGGGTCCATCGATCGGCTTGGTAGGACGGGGAGAGCGATCGCGGAGTTCGAATTGGTCTGCCATGGATTTCCTCCGAGCTCGGCGCGGATCAAGCCTCAAACGAGGCGACGAGCTCCTCTACGGTGTTTGCCCGGTCCAGTCTTTCGTTGAAGATAGCCGCCGTCTCCATATCGACACAACTCTTGAGGTCTACGGTGCGCACCTTGCCATTAGCCTCGAATTCGATGCTATCCCAGTTCAGCGAGCGCACGCTGTCGGCAAACTTCCCCAGCGAGCGACCACGGAAGTAACCGCGCGTTCCCGACGGGGGCTCGGTGAGGGCGCGATCCACCTCATCGTCAGTGACCACGCGATCGACGCTTCCGCCGGACTCCAACATCAGATAGAGACCCTCCTGGGGATCGAGGTTGTGATACTCCAGATCCTGACTCTGCAACCAGCTGCGGTGTTCAGGGTTTCCCCAGTCCAATCCTTCCGCTTCAGCGAAAACGTCAAGAAGGTAGCGCTTGGTAATCCAGTCGCAGCGGCCGAGGAGACGCTCGGGATCGCTTTCCAGCGCCTTCAGCGCTTCTCGCCACTGCTCCAGAACCCAGTCGGTCTCGTCGTCGCGGCCAGCGTAGCGCTCGGCGGCGCTCTGCTGATGCGCACGCTGAATCTCCAGGGCGCTCGTGCAACGGCGGTCCGCGAGTTCCACCGCCCAGGCGCGGCTATAATCGCGGGAGATCGAACGCACGGCACCCACCGGATCGGCGAGTTCGAAGGCGGGCAGGGCGTCTTCTTCGAGCAGATCGAGGACAAGACTGAGACTGCCCACCTTCACCGCCGTCGCCCACTCGCACATGTTGGCGTCGCCGATGATGATGTGCAGCCGCCGGTAGAGGCTGCTGTCGGCGTGGGGCTCATCGCGGGTGTTGACCAGCGGTCGCCGCGTCATGGTGTCGACACTGGCAATGACTTCGAAGAAGTCAGAGCGCTGCGACAACTGATAGTTGATGGGATCAACACGCGAAACACCTTCGCCCTCGACGCCTACCTTTCCGGCACCGGAGAAAATTTGCCGAGTCACGAGAAAGGGCAGTAGCCCGTGGATTACTTTCTGAAAAGGAATCTCCCGCGGCAGCAGGTAGTTCTCGTGGCAACCGTAGGAATGGCCTTCGAAGTCAGTGTTGTTCTTGTAGAGCCGCACCGTGCCGGAGCCCCGCGTCTGTGTGCGTCGACGTGCACAATGCAGGACGATGAGCTCGCCGGCGCGATCGAGGGCAACGAGTTCGCGCAGAGTCAAGCACTCGGGAGTGCTGTACTCGGGGTGGGTGTGGTCGTTGTAGAGCCGGGCGCCGTTGGCGATAATGAGATCGCTCTTGAGCTCCTTTATCGGGATCTTCCGCGCTCGGTCGCGCTGCAAGTGATCTAATTCGTCCTTGTCGTTGAGGAGCTCATCGACCTCAAATCCACGCATGTCCTTGCGCGGATTCTCCAAACCGTAGTCCCAGCGAGCCACAAAATCTTCGCGCAGGTAGCAGCGAATTAGCTCCATGGACTCTACGACGACGTCGAGATCGCAGACGCCGTCAACCTGGATGCCGTATTCCGTTTCTATACCGAAGAGGCGGTTCGCCATGCAGGCGGATCCAAGGGCCTATGAGCCCGGCGACAGGGTCGCTTCGTTGGCGAGAAGCCTCCTGGCGATCGAGATCAAGGGCGTGAGCTGAACTGAATCGTTTGAAAATTCAACTTGCGAGGGCAACGCAGAGATCGGCCGCCAGGACTGTTCGCAGCGCGGTGGATGCTGTCGCGGATCTCATCAGATCACCTTTCCGATAGATGCCGTGTCGCGCGACTCAGTGGACGAGCTGATGGGTGAAACGCGAACGACATTCTCGGGATCGTAGTCGAGCAGCTTGAGCCAGTCTTCCACGCTGTCGGTGGGCGGGAAGATCTCGTTCTCGCGGTACTCGTCGCGCACAGCCATGAGCAGGTCGTCGAGCTGCACCCCGGCCCCGGCGGACTCGCCATCGGCGATGGCGCGCTTGATCGCCGCCTCTTTGGCGCGCTGGATCACGTTGTCGAGCAGAGCACCACTGGCGAGATCGCCGAAGTATAGGTTCTCGGTGCGGCCGCTGCCCATAGAGACCTCGAGGAACTTGGTCTCGTCGGTGCGCGCGAACAGCGCTTTGGTGGTCTGGTCGAGGAAGTGCTCGCGCGTGGCGGCGACACCGTGCTCGCGTACCGCTTCGCCGTCGAGAGGTAGATCTTCATTGAGATAGAGGCTCAGAATGTCGCGGGATGCCTGCTGATCGGGGCGGTCGACCTTGATCTTACGATCGATCCGGCCCGGGCGCAGGATCGCCGGATCAATGAGGTCGTGCCGATTCGAGGCGAGAATGAACACTACGACCTGCAACGACTCTATGCCGTCCATCTCTGTGCAGAACATGGGCACCACAGTATTGGCAATATGATGGCTGCGCATCGAGCGCCGCGTGCCTAGGATGGACTCCGCCTCGTCGATGAAGATGAAGGGAAGATAGCCCTCTTTGCGCTTCTGCCGAGCCTGACTGAAGATCTCCCGCACCATGCGCTCGGTCTCGCCGAGCCACATGTTGAGAATCTCCGGGCCCTTGATGTTCATGAAGTACTCCTGGACCTCGAGTTCCGCCTCCGCACGCAGGTGCTGCACCAGCGAGTACGCCGTGGCTTTGCCGATGAGGGTCTTGCCGCAACCGGGAGGCCCGTAGAGCAAAAAGCCCTTGGGCATCGAGTACTGAAAGCGTTCAAACAGCTCGGGGTGCAACGCCGGTAGCTCGATGGTGTCGCGAATCGCCCGAATGGCCTCTTCCTGACCGCCGATCTTGCTCCACGGCATGGGCGGAATGTCTTCGAGGAAGTACTCCTTCCTGTTGCCCAAGTTCAGACGCTCGAGGGCAACCCTCATCGCCGGATCAGTGCGCACCTCGTCGCCCACTTTGAGGTCCACGTCCGCCAGCTCCATGGAGAGCTCTAGCACGAAATCGTTAGTGCTGTGCTCCTGACCGATGCGCAGGCGCCCGTCTTCGAGGATGTCGGTGATCTTGGCCACAGGACCGGAGGGGGCGTAGCCGAGCACGCCCACCACAGCGTAGGCCTCGTTGATGAGCACCCTGGTGCCGACCCGCAGCTGCGTCTGGTCGACCCGAGGATCGATGTTGGCGAAGTACTCGGCGCCGCCCACTTGAATGCTGCCGATGCCATCCTTGGGAGAGCCCAAGTAAATGCCCACGCGATTAGAGGGCGCGGTGACCTTCTCCAGCGCTCCTTCAAGCTCGACGAGGGCCCGGCGCGCCTCCTGAAAGGTGATCTCGCGCTCCATGAGCTGGCGGCGCAGCTGATAGAGCAGGGGCCGCGCCGGATTGTCCTCCGGCAGGTTCACAAGCACGTGGTCCACGAGCCGCAACGGCTCGTCGTCGAAGTCGTCTTCGAGGGAGTAGCCCCGATTGTCGCGATCTTCGTTGTAGTAGTCGTCGCGACCGCTGCCGCCGAACTCACGGCGGTTCAGGCCTTCAGGCTCCTCAGCGAACTCGTACTCGTCATCCCTGGGCATGGGAAACCCCTGCCAGCTAGTGTATTACGATACCCAGGCGGCCGTAGCGGCTGCGGAAGGGCAAGGTGGGCAGGTTCCACAGAAAGTTACCCACGTCCTGAACAAGCTGCGGTATGGTGAAGCGCCAGCCGAGGACCTTCTTCGGCGCCGGGAACAGGGGCCCGGAGATCAACTTCGACGACCAGTAGATAATCATCGCCTTGCCTTTGATCAGGTGCCGGGGCACAGCGCCGAAAACCCGACTGTCGTTACTGTTGTCGCGGTTGTCCCCCATCATGAAGAAGGAATCCTCCGGCACCTTGTAGGGACCGAAGTTGTCGCGGTTGCTCTCCGTCGACCTCAACACCCGGGGATCCATATGCTTGGAATCAGGTGGCAGTGGAAAGGGTTCGCCATCCACGTAGAGGATCTTATTCTTCACCTTCACGGTCTGGCCGCCGACGGCGACGCAGCGTTTGATGAGGTCGCGATCAGGCTCGGTCTTGGAGCGAAAGATGACAATGTCACTGGGCTGGGGATCGCGCAGGGCCGGCAACCGCAGCAGAGGTTCGGACACCAAGGGCAGCTCGAGGGGCGCGCCGTAGACGAACTTGTTGGCCAGCAGGTAATCACCGACGAACAGAGTGTCCTCCATGGAGCCGGAAGGGATGTAGAAGGCCTGCACCACCGTGCTGCGGATAAACAGCGCCAGCGCGACGGCGATGAGTATGGAGGAGCCGTATTCTCGGGCCCCGGTGGGCCGCTTTTGAAGGGGGGACTGGGTCTTGTCCAATGTTTCTGGCCAGATCGGAGGAGGCAACGCTGCGGGCCATGTCCTCACATGGGACGGCGGGACCACGCCGGAGATTCCGCTGAGGAGCATCGCCAAGGCCCGAGAGGCGAACATACGAAAGTGCTATCCCGTTGTAAACTTGGGACCTTAGTAGCTTGCACCGTGTCAGGTGGCATCCGGATACAACGGGGTTCATCCGGTTTGGCGCGTAGACTCCGAAATGGCCAAGTGCTTGTCATAGCAAGCGCTTGGCACACTTGTCATAGTGGAAGATCATCTTTATTGTACTGGCGCACGCAGCGAGAGGCTACAACCAAAGCTCAGACATTTTGGCCACCCAGCGCCGGCCTCCACCGGCTCACCTTCCCTCAAGACAGCCATGAAGATCCGCTTCTGGGGCGTTCGCGGCTCCTTTCCGGTCTCTTCCCCCCATGCCGTTCGGCACGGTGGCAATACCCCCTGCGTGGAGGTGGATACCGAAGGTCGGATCATTCTCATCGATGCGGGAACAGGAATTCGCGGTGCCGGGCAGAGCCTGCTGGAGCGAGGGGTCACCTCCATCGACCTGCTACTGAGCCACGCTCACTGGGACCACATCCAAGGCCTCCCTCACTGCGACTTGCTCGCCCAGGACTCCGTCCACCTCACCATTCATGCCCTCAGACAAGATGTAGCAGGGGTCGGAAAAATATGTGCGGACCGCTCTTTGCAGCAGCTGTTTGTCGGTCAGCAGACGGCCCCGTTCTTTCCCGTACCCCTCACCGACGCCAGAGCTCACCTCGAATTCGTCGAGCACGAGGAGGGCGAGACCTTTGCCATTGGAAAGGCCCAGATCACCTGTCGGCGCCTCAACCACCCGGGTGTGGCGGGAGGATTCCGCATCGAGGGAGACAGCCATGCCTTCGCCTACATTTCTGATACCGACCTCTTCGGCGAGCTCCTGTTGGCCAACCTGCCTGCCGCCAACGACGCCGAACGCAAACGCTGGCACGGGCAGCTACAGCAGGGCGCGCACGACCTGGGTCACAGAGCCGATCTCATGGTTTGCGACACCTTCTTCCTCCCGGAGGAATACCAAGAGGAGTGGGGCCACAGCCGGCCCGACGACTTCATCCAGCTAGCCAACAGCGTGGGGGCACACCGGTTGTTCCTCTTTCACCACCGTCCGGGCCGCAAGGACGAAGAGCTTGACGCCATAGTGGAGCGCTACCAGGGGCGGGTGAACGGCAACCTCGAGATCATCGCCGCCCGCGAAGGCCAAGAAGTCGCACTCTATTGACACTCCCCACCATTACCGCTGAGGTGTCAACATGCTCGTGAAGATGTGGGGTACCCGAGGCTCGGTGCCCACGCCCGGTGCTGAAACCGCGCGCTACGGCGGCAACACACCCTGCGTTGGGGTGACGGCCGGCGACGGTGAGCGCATCATCCTAGACGCGGGCATCGGTATGCACTGGCTTGGCCAGGAGATGCTGACGGAGGGTTTCGCCGGCGAAGCTGCGTTACAACAGCGAAGTGAGGCCCACATCCTGCTGACGCACACCCACTGGGCCCACATTCAGGGCATTCCCTTCTTCTCGCCCAACCTTTTTCCGGGCAATCAATTCTACATCTACGGCGCCACCCGCGAGGAGGGCGGCATTGAAAAGCTTCTGTTCCAGCAGATGGACACCGCCTACTGCCCGGTGCCCAATTTCTTCGACGACACCACGGGTGCCCTGACATCAATCGAAGACATCGACGACGCCCCTTTCACCATCGGTCAAACCACGATCACCGCTCGCGCCGTCAATCACATCGCCGGCACCATCTGTCTCGGCTACCGCGTGGCCAACAAGAATTCGTCGATGGCCTATATTCCTGACGTCGAGTACGTATGCGAGAGCGACCGTGACGCCAGTCTCGAGCTCGCCAAGGGCGTAGATCTACTGATCCACGACGCCCACTTCACCGCCGCCGAGGCGGCAGAATCCGCCGGCTGCGGGCACTGCTCCGATGCGGATGCGGTGGACATCGCACGTCGGGCGGGAGTCTCCCGTCTGCTGCTGTTCCACCACCATCCCAATCGGCACGACGATGACGTCGAGACCGTGGCAGCCTCCCATCAGGGAGAGGATTTTCAGGTAGAAGCTGCTACTGAACGTGTCGGATACGAGCTATAGCCCCTGTTTCACGGCCATCCACGCGACGTGGGTGCTGCTAGTCGTTGGCGCGCTTTGCAGCTGCGGTGGCGAAGAGTCTGCCCAACTCGAGCGCAGGCACGACTACATGGACTCGCTGCGCGTCTACCTCGGCGATCTGCGTCTCCTGGATTACCAAATAGGCGAGGCGGTGCAGGAAGACACGATCGCCAGCCATCGCATCGTCCCCCTCATCATCGAGACCCTGCGTCCCACGCTGGAAAATCTGCGCAAGCGCTCCTTATCCCTGCAACGTCCCGAAGGAACCGAAGAGGTCCACGAACTGCTCATTCATTACTTGGATCTACGCATCGAGGCCTACGACGACGCCATCAGGGGTGAAGCGGAGGGCAAACCCGGGCTGTTCAAGAGGTTCTCCCAGAAACAAATCGAGGCCGACGGTCTCGGGCGCAAGCTCGAAGACGAATTGCATGAGCTGCGCGGCCGCACGCCGGGTTACTACTGAGCGACCTCGACACAACTGATCGCTGTCTCTTCTGCGATACCCTTGTCTCGCGTACTGGAAAAGAGATCGCGATCGGTTGGTGCGACGCCGCCCCGGCTCCGGAGTCAGCTAAAGCGCTCTTCCGTCCAGGGGTCACCGCGGTGATGGTAGCCCCGCTCCTCCCAATAGCCGGGCTCGTCGTGGGCCTGAAAAACGAGTTTGCGCAGAAACTTCGAAGACTTCCACGCGTATAGGTGCGGCACCATAGGCAATGGCCCGCCGTGATCGCGCGGCGTGCTGCTCGCCCCTCAAGCTCGAAGGCGAGCAGCACGTGGTCATGCATGAGATCCACCAGTGGCAAATTGGTGATTTAGCCGTCAGGGCAGTGCTATATGACGAAGCGCGCCTGTTGCGGATCCGGCTGCAAGAGCTATGCGAGATCGCGAAAGCGATGACCGGCCCAGCGCAGATCGAAGCGCGACCACTTGGTGACACAGTGAAAGTCGCTCACCTACTCATAGCGCGGAAGCAGGCTGTGGAACTCCTGCCAATTCACGTTGAGGGGATGGACCACGGCACCGATAGCCTCGGAGCGCCACCGCGGCTCCCGGAACCGCGGGCGCACGCCGAGGTCCAGCACGGGGAACTTGTCCGTCTGTCCACCCTATACAGGCACGTCGACGACGGTGCCTTCCGTCGCGGACTTGATCGCCGATTCGATAATCTCCTGCGCCGCCAGTCCGTCGTCGCCAGAGGCTTCGATCTCGCCGGGGGTGACACCCTCGACTAGCTGCTCGATCCAACGGGTGATGCGGGTGTGGAAGGTCTCACCGAAGCCCGTCATCCCGCCCATTATGCTGTTGCGCACCACCGTTAGCTCGTCTCCCCGTCGGGGGTAGAACACGAGCTCTTCGAAGCAGTTGTCGAGTACAAATCGACCCTCCGTGCCCATTACCTCGCAGTGCTCAAGATTGTGTCGCGGAGCGGCATCATAGCTACCAGTGAGATGGCCGACGACACCGTTCTCGAACTCCATGTTCACCTGGGCATTAGAGTAACACTTGCGGCCTGGCGCCTGGTTGACGAAGGCGTGCACCCGCCTCACGTCGCCGCAGAAGAACCGCATGATATCGATGGAGTGCGGATGCAGAGCGCGCAGGTGGAACCACTCCGAGGTCTCGTTGGGATTGTCGATCCACATCTTCATGTTGAGCAGCAGCAGATCCCCGAGGCGACCGTCCTCGATCCACCCCTTAGCGCGCTCAGCGGGGGGCACGAAGCGATGGTTGAGGTTGATCCCGAAGCAGACCCCCTGCTCCTTGGCCCGCGCCACCATCTGCCGGGCCTTGTCGATCTCGTTGGAGATCGGCTTTTCACACAGGCAGTGCTTTCCGGCATCAAGTACCTCCATCACTGGCACAAAGTGATCGCCTCCGTTTTCGAAGCCACCGGTAGCTACAGATACAGCGTCGAGATCTTCCATGTCGAACATGTCGGCGATGGAGTAATAGGCCCTTGCTCCCCAGCGCCTGGCAGCTTCGTCGGCGCGCTTCTTGTCGAGGTCGCATACCGCCTTGAGCTCGGCTTTGTCGCTCTTGGAGTAGACCTCAGCATGGTTGTTGCCGATGCCGCGCATCCCTATGACACCAATCTTCAACATGATTCGTGACACTCCCTGACGTATGTGTTGATTCTCTAGTCCATCGGCTCGGGCAGACGCACTCCAATATCCTCCGCCAGCTCGCAGATTTGTCCCCAAGCGGTTTCGTCCACCTCCAGACCGTGCACCTCGCGCTCGGCGGCGATGCCATGAGAACGCTCCCCGGGCAGCAACACCTCGTCAAAGCCTTCCATCGGTTCCGATGACTTAAGAAAATCGATGAAGCGGTCCACTTCGTCGAGGAACTCTTCGACAGGCCGGAAGGTGCGCACATCGAACACGGCGATGAACAGGGCGTTGCCGGTCTCAGCCGAATCCGCCTGGCTGCATCCCGCCCCGGACAGTGCTCCGGCGAGAATATCAACGATGATAGCGAGACCGAATCCTTTGTGCCCTACCTGAGGAAATCCCAGTGGCAGCATGGCACCTACGGGAGGACCATAATAGCCCTCTACGTCGGTGGTGATCTTGCCGGTGGCATCCACGATGCACCCAGCCGGAACCGGTTCTTGGCGATTTCGGTACTCGCGCAGGGCTCCCCCCGAGGTCATCGCCGTGGTCATGTCCATGACGATGGGCCATTCGCGCTTGGTGGGAATAGCCACGGCGATGGGATTAGTGGGCATACGACGCTCGCGGCCGCCGAAAGCGGCCACCGCGAGGTCGGCTCCGTGTCCGTTGGCGCACATGAGCCCGATGAGGTGTCCCGTAGCCGCGACCCGGTGCACAAAGCGTCCCAGGCGCGCCACGTGGTTGCAGTCGCGCACTGTGACCACGCTCATTGCCCGACCTTGGGCGCGCTGGATGGCCAGCTCCGTCGCCTGCGTCGCCGTCACTGGGCCGTAGTTCCAGCCGCCGCTGACCCGTGCTACCCCGCTACCTTCCTCGAGGATCGTCAACGGCGCCCCCGGCTTCACCTGGCCGCTGCGGACCATCTCCGTGTATTGGGGGAAGCGCAGAACAGAGTGGCTGTCGTGGCCGAGCAGGCCGGACTCCACCATGTGGTCGGCGACGAACGCCGCCTCGTCCTCGGGCACGCCCACAGTGGTGAACAGGTCGGTTCCGAGTTGGCGCAGGTCTTGAGGGTGGAAGCGAGGCACGGGCTCGTTCTCTCTTCGAGTGTCAAAGTTCCGTTGACGACGGCTGTCTGTCAGGCGTCGGAGCGCACGACCAGCAGAGCGTTAGCCACGGGGCGCTCCCCGGTCTGATCTGAGGGCCGGTTCACTACGGTGTTGCGCACAACCATTGTCGTCGAGCCCCCGCCGTCGAGATTTACCGCCTGGAAAGCGGGCTGCCCACTCTTGGTGAACTGAGGCAGCTTCGTCGTCATCAGCTCGGCAAGCTCTTCCAAGGTCATCCCCACGCTGTGGCCCGGTTGACGGCCGTCAACCGTCACCAGGTACACCCTCTCCCGGTTGCGAGTAAACCCCACAGCAGTGCGCGGATGCCGGTCCGAGGCGAAGTCCGTGCCCAGGTGTTCCCGCTCGTGCTCGATGGAGACGACGCCGTCGCGCACGATGCGTGGACCTCCGCTGATCGCCTGCCGCAGCGGTTGGGTCGCCGGCGGCAGCTGGCAGAACAGCTGCACCGTGTCTCCGGGCGCCACCACACGGGAGCGCGAGAACTCGCGGCCAGCAGCGATCAGCCACTGTCCCGGCTTCAGCTTCAGTGGCCACTTGCGACGGCGCACTTGGTGCACCCGCACCTTCAGCGTGTCGTTGATGACCATGGTTTCGCCGTCGAGGCTCTGCAAGATGTAGCCCACCGGTGCACGCACCGTGTCCGTCCATGCCTGAGACTGCGGGTTGTAATAGGTGATCTCGTCAGCCCGCTGCGGCGGCCGCGCCAAGTGCGAAATCGTCAGTACGTGGCCGGCACGGGTCATCAGGCCGGCGCGCAGCTGAAAAACCGCGACCATCGGCTCCCCGGCCTGATTGATGGCGAAGGCAGTGCGCGGACGCGGCTCCTCCACGAGCTGGCCGTCGCAGATCTGCAGGCCCGATGAGCGAACCGGCGTGCCGGTGTAGAAGAAGTCTCCGTTGATCGCCGCTATAGCATCGCGGGCAAGCTCGCTCGTTTTCTCCAGACCCGGGCCGGAGACCGGGGCCCGGGCCGATCGCAGGTCGACGCCGGCGCGGCGTGCCTCGGGAAGGTTGATCTCAAGCGCGTGGATTGCCCAAGGCCCATCGATTAGATCTGCGGAATGGTAGTGGACCCCGGGGGCAACTTCCTCGGTATGGGCGGGAATGCGCGCCGAGTTGCAGTTCGACGCGAACAGGGGCAGCAGCGGCAGCACGAGCGCGGCGACGCGGGCTCGAGGAAAAACGGCTCGGCGCACGGCGAGACCTATGTGAAGAGGTGGGGCCTGCCCCCTTGAACGCCGCCGGTGTGTCACGGGGAGTTCAGGTGGCGTCAGCGCCGAGATAAGCTAGCCGGCGCCTGCTCCGGGTCAAGCGCACCGCCCTGGCGATGACCACAACCAAGTTGAAACCCAGACTGAAGTTGCGCGATCCTCGCAGGGAGCGGTACAGTGCAGAAACAGGCACTACACTCGACGGCCGTCCCAACCCTCAAGCACGGCGAAGTGGGTGCCGGAGTGCATCTCGTGATCACAGTCGCCACGGCAGTCTCAGCCCACCGAGTAACAGCCAATCTCCCGGTTGTCCTCCAACACCCGAACATGCTTACCGAGCAAGTTTAGAGCCGCAACTGCATCGCGCCAGGCTGCGCCACACAGAGAAGCTCCTCCCACAGCCTTGCAGGATGGGTTTCAGTCCGGTGTGGGTGAACGCACTCAGCTCTGCCCGAGATCGAGGACGAGAACACACACGGGGTTGGTGCCCACGTCGTAGGTTTCCAACGGCTCAAGGTGACCGGTCTCGTCGTCGACGCGATAGGCCGCCAGCCTGCCCGATCCCTGACCGGCAGCGATCAGGTAGGCGCCATCAGGATCGAGGGCGAAGGCCCGAGGCGTCGGCTCTGTCGGCGTGTGGCTCAGCGGCTCCAGAGCCCCCGTCGACCCGTCCACGGTGAAAGCAGCGATCGAGTCGTGACCACGGTTCGACGCATACACGTACTCACCGGTAGGCGTGATCCGGATCTCGGCGCAGGTGTTCTCGCCCTCGAAACCGTGCGGCAAGCTCGACACGTTCTGAAACCGAGTCAGGGTGCCGTCCTGGGTATTCACGTTGTAGGCGGTGATGCTGGACGACTGCTCGTTGACGAAATAGGCAATGTCCATCGCCGGGTGAAAGCAGAAATGGCGCGGCCCCTCGCCTTCCGGCGGCTCGAGCCTGGCTCCCGCCGGATTCGACGACAGGCGGCCCGTCTTCTCGTCGAAGCGATACTGGTAGATCAGGTTGGGTCCTGCCGTGTGCGGCACGTAAGCGAAGTTGTTGCTGATGTCGGTCTGAATGGAGTGCGCCCGGTCCGTGGTCTTCACCGAGAAGAGCGCCGGCGTGCCCACCGACCCGTCGCGCCGCAGCGAGTGCACAGAGGCCATACCGGCACGGTAGTACGCCGATAATAGATAGCGTCCGGTGCGATCCGTGGAGATGAAGGTGGGATCCGCCTCCAAGGGCGACGTGCCGAGCGGCGCCAGCCGACCAGAGCCGCGGTCAAGGCGAAAGGCGGCCAGCTGGCGCCCGCCGCGTAGGCCAGCGTAGAGAAATCGTTGATTTGGGTCAACGCACAGCGGGCCGGGACCGTTGCCGACAGCGATCACGGCGTGCGTGTCGAGCTTTCCCGTCTCCGGATCCATGGAGAACACGTTGACCCGGTCCTCACCGCCGACCGAAACGTAGACAAAGTATGGCATCGTCGGTGCAGTTCCTCTCCCATCCCGGGCAATTCGCCCTAGGCCATTTGTGTGGTTGGACTACAGCAACAAGTGTGAGAATATCGGGGTTGGCGCCGATCCGTCCAAACCGATCACCCTGGTGGGATCCCAGCGCTCGATCCGGAGGCTGTTCGCAATACCTATCTCCCCATCCACACAGTGTCGCGTCACTCATATAAGGAGGCGATCTGGAAGGGCAGAATGCTCAGGGACCGCTGGTTGCACCTGCCAGAGAAAACGGCGGACACAGTTGTTTCTCTACAGTTGTTTCTCTGTTGATGACAGGTAACAGGTGATATCCGTGCGAAGTGGAAAGATCGATGTTGTCAGTCCGTATCGGCAACGCCGATGTGCGGTCCTCATCGACCACGTGCCCTAGTAGGTCCGCCGCATGGAGACGCTTGGGGATAGACCGCGCTCACCACGCCCGTACGCTCCGAGCAGATCGTCCGAGAGATGGAATGCCTGCTCCAGCTGAGTCCACTACCGAACCCTTCCGAGGCCACGGTAATCCCGTCCCAAAGGCAGCACCGCCGGCTCTTCTGTGGGACGGAAGGGCACGAGGGCGGCGATCTCGTCGAGTTGGCTCATCACCTCCACGGGAAGTGCCCCCTGGCGCGCCGCTTCGATGTTGCCACGCACCTCCTTTACCGAGCGCGACCCGGTGAGCGTGCACGACACCTGCGGATTCGACAGCACCCAGCGAAGAGCCATCTCGGGCAGCGACATCTCCACATCATCTAGCAACTTGTACAGCTGCAGCAACTGCCGACGCCGCGGGGGACTTAACCACGAGGCGCCGTGACGCACCTCGTCGTCGTGACGTCGCGCCAGCGCTCCCTGCTGCAGCGGCGAGCCGATAACGACTCCCATGTCCTGCTCTTTCGCCGTGGGCAGTATCACTTGTTCCGCCTCCCGCCACAGCAGACTGTAGTTGAAGGCGGTAAGCACCACGTCGAACCCTCCCGTCGCCATGATTGGCGCCATGTCGTACGCCGTAGTGCCCCCCAGCCCCGTGAAGCCGATCACACCTTCGGCCTTGAGCTCTTCCAGCACGCCTCGCACGGGACCGACATAAAGCTCGCGGTTTTCCCACCAGTCGTACTGACCGGGACGCTCGGGCTCGTGGACGAAAAGAATATCGACCCGCTCTCTTTGCAGCAGTCGAAGGCTCTCGGTGACGGAAGAGCGTAAACCGTCGGCATCCCTGGGATCGAAGGGATCGGGGCGGCCGCCGAGCTTAGTGGACAGGACCAGCGGTGATTCAACCTCGGGCAGGACTCTGCCCAGCACTTCTTCGCTGTTGGCGTAGGAGGGCGCCGTGTCCACGTAGTTCACGCCCTCAGCCACGGCGAGCAGAATCGCTTCGCGCCCCTGCTCAAAGGGACCGCCTGCGGAAGATACGAACAGCCCGCCGAGGGAGAGTTCCGACACCTCGAGGCCGGTGCAACCGAGACGCCGACGATGTAGCTGATGGTCTATGTTGATCTCCTGCGGTCTAGAATCGCTCGACGCCAGCGGTGACAAGTGCCTCCGTCACCTGGCCGAAAGGCTGTCCATCCACGGATAGATCCAGAGCAATCGGCTGCCGTCGGCATTTCACAGCGGCCGGCACCTCCAGGGTCAACTCGAAGCTCTTCTTCTCCCTCGCCTCCAGCTCAATTTCCGCCTCATCGGCCTGCCAACCATTGGGCAACACCAGCCTCAGGCGTGCCGTTGCTTTACGCGGCAGAGGATTGAGCACCCAGCCCTCCAGCTCTTCGCGTCCGCCGTACGGAAGGTGCAACCGGTAGGGCTTGAGCTTCGCCGCCTGCGATTCAGCACCAAAGTGGTTCTCGTCATCTCCGAGAATCATCAGCTGACGGTGCACATCGTCGAAGGCCTGTGCGCCGCGCCGGATCTCGGCGTGCCACTCTTCGTCAACCTCGAAAGGTAAAGTGTGGCCGGTGATGACGAGGTCGGGCTGGAAGCGATCGAGATCCTCGACGACCTTTAGATAGCAGCCGATATCCAGACCATTCTTGTACACGTGGTTGGTGAACATCCGCGAACCCGGTTTCCAACCGCCGTCGCTGTAGAAGATCTGGTCGCCGGTGTGGGCGATGCGCTTTCCGTCCACCTCCATGCACACCAGCGTGGCAAAGCGGGTGTGTCCCGACATGGGGTACAGCGTGACGGGAATGCCTTCCCACTCGAAGGTCTCTCCCGTGGGCAGGTGTCGAGCCACCGATATCGGCTCGTGCCACAGACATGGTCGGTCGTAACGTTCGGGACGCTCGAGCACGTCGGAAAACTCCCGCGCCGCCCACACCTGGGTATCGAACAATCGCTGAAGCAGTGGGATCCCGTTAACGTGGTCGTCGTGAAAATGGGTCAGTAGCACGGTGTCGACGCGGGGTTCGATACCGCGCTTGGCCAGACCGTTGAGACCGTGCAGGAAGGGCCGGCGATTCGAAAGGTGGTGCTTGCCCGGCCCCACGTAGTCGATGCCGCTGTAGCCATAGTCCAGGGACAGCACCTTGCCGCTGTCGGAGACTACAAAGTGAGTCTGAGCGCCTCCGTAACGGGAGTACAGCAAGTGTTCGCTAACTTCCACCATGTCGTCCGCCTCCGGGTCGGGTATCGTGAACCCGGGGTGGATGCGCTCAACTTCGCGCGCGTTCTCGATGAAGGTGCCTACCCCCGCCGCAGGATCGTCGATGGTCTCCCCCAGGCTGGGGAACAGGCGCACCGGCAACTCGTTGAGCAACCGGCGACTGCTGTGACATAGGTTGGTGAGCCCCGTGAGGTCATTGTAATTGTATTGCAGTGGCGCGAGCCGGCCGGTGCGGCCGTGGCCGCAGATCACCTCACCCACGAACGCCCAACGCCCGGCGTCAGTATCGACGACGTAGCTGCAGGCTCCGTTGGTCACCCCCGGCGTGGGCACCACCTTCCAGGTGAGACCGGCGATCTGCCGGGTCTCGTAGTCCATGGCCCAGTCGTCGACGGGGATCGGTCGCACTGGGGAGTGCCGATCCCAGCGGTTGTCGTAGGAGTTCCAGATCTGGCGCTCGCGAAAGTGCTGCTCGGGGTCGAGGAAGTACTCCTGGTCCCAATACGGCGCTACCACCTTCGCCCCCTTCGCCGCCAGGCGTAGGGCACCATCGCTGTGATCACGGAAATGGTGGGTTAGAAGTACGGTCACTGAAGTATTGCCAGCAACCTCGTCCAGGTAGTCGGCCGCTGTGCCCGTGCCGGCGTTGATGACCACAGTACCTTCGGGGCCGCGCAGGGCGTACACCAAGCAACTATCGCGCAGTACGTGTAGCCCCTCGTCCAGGGGGTGCCAGGGTTCCGTCATGGCGCTCTCCATTGCGGTAGGTCTGGACGTCTCAGTCGCTGAAGCTGCAACGGCCTCAGTAGTCGTTGAATTTCTCCGGCAGCTGCACGTGGTCGTCTTCGACGAGCCCGTCGGCGATCATCGCCACCACCACCCGATGCTGCAAGAACCGCTGAATATCAAAGCCGCTGTCTCGGCAGACGAAGGTGTTGATAAGGGCGATCTAATGGCCGACGGTGGGCTCGTGAGGGAGATGACCGCATGATGTGCACCACCGCTATCAGCGTGGGCAGGACGTCGAGGCGATCGAGGCTCTTTCACACGATCCTCCATCGGTGCCGATTCCTCTTCCTTCATTCCACAACACAAAGTGAGCAACAGGGGCCTCTTTGACAAAAGCCTGGTCGGTCCCCGTAGATATCGGTTCTGAAACCGCACACCGTTGGTCAGTGGAGTCTTGCATGAGTCAGGTCATTCTTGTCGCTCTCGGGGGTGCAATCGGCTCCGTCGCACGGTGGACGGCGAGCGGTCTCATCAACCGCAGTCTGCCCGACGCCACCTTGCCCTATGGCACCCTGTCCGTCAACGTAATCGGCAGCTTTGCCATCGGGTTCCTCGGCGCCACCACCATGGACCGTGGCCTCCTCGCCGAACCAGTGCGACTTCTGCTCTTCGTCGGTGTCCTCGGTGGTTTCACCACGTTTTCCACGTTTTCCTTCGAAACCCTCATCCTGATTCGCACTGGAGCCGTGGTATCAGCTCTGACCAGCGTGGGGCTACACCTTGTGCTCTGTCTGGGTTCAGTGGCTATCGGCAACTGGCTGGGAAGAGCGCTGACAGGAGGCGCGGCATAGTGTTGGGCGCGCTGGCTGTCATTGCTGCGGAATCCGCGACCGCTCAAGACTCCACAGATCCGCTGAATCAGCGCATCGCGTTTGGCTCCTGCCCCAAAGAGCCACAGCCCATCTGGGACTCTGTCGTCGCCAGCGATCCCGATCTGTGGATATAGCTGGGCGACAGCATCTACGCCAACAGCGACTCGAAAAAGGAACCACGGGCAGGCCCTTGTACGACGTCACCTCCAGTGGACTCAACCGTGCCTAGACCTGCTTCCGCGGCAAGCCCAACCGGCATCGAGTGACCGAGGTCTACCATCAGCCAAGCTTGGGGGTGATCGAGATCGACTGGCATGCCGCGCCGGTGCGGGTGGAACTGCAGATCCGCGACGTGTACGATCAGGCCCAGCTGCACCGATCCTTCGCGCTGCCTCCCCCGAGCGCCGATGGCTGACGAACTCGACTCCCTCCTCCGGCTGCGGGCCGCCCTGGAGCGACCCCCAAGAATCCGTGATGACGGCGAACACGGTCGTGCCGCCGTCGCCGTGGTGCTGCGTCCGTCCAGCGAAGGGGGCAAAGAGCTACAGGTACTGTTCATCAAGCGCGCCCTTCATCCCGAAGACCCCTGGTCCGGCGATATCGCCTTCCCTGGGGGCAGACTGGATCCCTGCGATGCGGGGCCGCAGCACGCCGCCGAGCGCGAGACCCGGGAGGAGATCGGCCTCGACTTGGCCCCGGGGCAATTGCTGGGTCGCCTCGACGATCTCTCCGCCAACATCTTGCCCATGACCGTGTCGGCCTTTGTCTACCTGCATCTCAGTGACGCAGAGCTGGTCTGCTCTCCAGAAGTAGAGCGACCGCTCTGGGCTTCCCTCTCCCGCCTCGTCGATCCTGATATGCGCACCTGGCACTGCCTTGAGCGCCGCGGAGAGTTGCAACGCTTTCCCGCCGTCGACCTGCTCGGGCCCGGCCATCCCCCACTCTGGGGAGTGACCTATCGGTTCGTCCTCGATCTGCTGCAGTTACTAGGCCGCGAGCTTTCCGTGAAGATCGACGGGAACGGTCCGGGTCCGGGGTGATCGCCCCCACGGAGCTCATCTCCGCTAGCTTCCACTCACGCTCGAATCGCTTTGTCGCACTGTGTTCGATTCCGGGACGTGGCAGGGTGCGCGCCTTTATGCCCAACCCGGGACGCATGTGGGAGTTGCTCTTCCCCGGCGTCACCCTCCTCCTCACAGAGGTTCCCGCGAATCAGCATAGGCTCACCCGCTTCACCGTCGTTGCCATCGAGCGCGGCGGCGAGACCATTCTCCTCGACACCCATCGAACCAACACCGTTGCGCACCATCTGCTGACCTCACAGCGGGTCCCCGGCCTCGAGTCGTGGTCCGTGGCCGATGCCGAGGTCAGCGTCGGCAGCAGCCGCTTCGACTTTCGCCTCACCAGGGGTGGCCAGCAGCTCCTGCTCGAGGTGAAGTCCTGCACCCTCTTCGGCAACGGCGTGGCCATGTTCCCCGACGCCGTCACAGAACGCGGCCGACGCCATCTGCTCGAGCTCGCTCACCTGACGAAGACCACCGGCCATCGCGCAGCTGTGTTGTTCGTTGTCCATTCAATGCGTCCGCGCTGGTTCATGCCCGATTTCCATAGCGACCTCGAGTTCAGTCGGACCCTACTCCAGGTGCGGCGGCAGGTACTGATTCTGCCCGTCGCCGTGAGATGGAATTCCGATCTCACGCTACGACCGGGATCACATCTGCTCGATATTCCATGGAGCTACCTTGAACGTGAGGTCGATGACCGCGGCGCCTATCTGCTGCTGCTACGATTGCGGCGACGGCGCAAAATCGAGGTAGGAGCTCTCGGTCGCATCAGGTTCGCCCCCGGCTGGTACGTGTACGTAGGTTCGGCAATGAAAGCTCTGGATGCACGGCTCGAGAGGCACGTGAGATTGCGCAAGAACATGCGCTGGCACGTCGATTACCTGCGCCAAGTCGCCGACGAGGTGGTGCCCCTACCAATCCGTTCGTCGCGACGTTTGGAGTGCGAACTGGCCGAGGCGGTTGCGGCTCACAGTCAACAGACGATCGACGGCTTCGGCAGCTCTGACTGCGGCTGTCAAAGCCATCTCTTTCAACTCGGCCGCGCGCCTCTTCACGATCCCAACTTTCATGAGCTGCTTCAACGCTATCGCATGGCGCCCCCGTCATAGCGACACTACCGAGCAGACAACGGCCCTATCATCGCTGATTCGTCCGATCTTGTAGTGCGCTAGCCTCGCCGTTATCCTCCTTGGTCGTGATTGACTTTAACGGGAGAGCACCCACGTTTTGACGGCACCTTGGCAGTCCGCCTTCACCGAAGCTCCTTTCGATGCGGCCGAGCTCGTTCGCGGCTTCCGCGAGTGGGATGACAGCCACAAACAAGGATGGGGCGAGTCCGGGAGTGCGGACACGGGGGCCCTAGGTTGGGGGGAGTCTAGCTTCCTCGAGTCTTACGCTTCGCTATACGAGATCACCGGTGACGTCCACTGGCTGCGTCGCATCGCCGACCACGCCGATCGCATATTCGGCCATCGCCACGATCACTTCGGCGACAGCGGGCCGACCTGGGTCACCGACCGATACTCGGTGGCCTGGATCCGCGTCGAGGCGTTGCACAACCGCGGCACGGGGAGTCTCGATCCGGTGGAGGATCGCGTCTGGACCATCCGCGGTGGTGAACAGGCCTCCGACTCTGATTACGTCTTCGAGGTCGTCGCCCGCGGCCGCTACGAGCTCAAGCGCTGGCCGGATCGCAAGCTTATCGCCTCAGGCGCCGTCTGCTCCAGCCGCCAGGTCACCGACCTCGCGCCCTTCAAGTTGCGGCTTTCGGGCCGGACCCAGATCGGCGATCGCTTCCGCATCCAGACCTTCCGTCCCCTTCGGCTGGAATACATCGTACATCAAGGGCGATTCCTCTACCCCATCGCCCGGTTCTGCGAATTCCTCCGCCGCGTCAAGGGTCTGTCACAGCGCCTGCAACGCGCCGGCCAGCGTTACGAGGCAATCATCACCGAGGTTGCGGAGAAGCACGAGCGCGACTGGCTCGATACCGGTCGTGGTGCTGGTGCGTACCGATTTGCCCCCTCCAGCTCCGAGCGTTATCCCAATCGCATCTTGCCCCACAATCAATACCTGGCCTTCGCCCGCACGCTACTCGTGATGGCGTCGATCTCACGTCGAAAGCTCTTCGCGGCGCGTGCTCGCGCCATGGCCCGCAACTTCCGCCGCGCTCTGCGACCCGTGGGCGACGCCTGGGAGTGGCACTACTGGGACTGGGTGGAGAGCGGCGTGCAGGGGCACAGCAACGTCGAGGACACCAGCCACGGACACATCGATGTGGGCTTCGCGGCCGAGGCCTGCCGGCGAGGCGTCGTCTTCACCGACACCGACCTGCGGCGCTTCGGGCGCACCCTCGTTGACCGCATGTGGAACGGCCAGCTCCGTACCAAAGTGCGGGTGGGTCAGCGAGTCGACACCGTCGAAGGGGATGATCAGGTGATCCGTGACTGGATCGATCTCGGCCAGTGGGAGTCAGCCGCGTGGGAGATCGGCTGGAGCCAGTTCTTCCGCATCGGCAGACCGGCTGTGCAGGCGCCGATCGTCCTGCAGGGCTGGTTGCGCTGTCGGCATTCGTCAACGGGAACGAGGAGGTGAGAGAGCAAGAATATGGCAGACAACGGCAAGGGAAGTCTCAGGAGTTCCGAATGGTTCGGCCGTGATGATAAGGCCGGCTTCATCCACCGCAGCTGGATGAAGATCGAGGGTGTACCGGACCACGAGCTCAGCGAGAAGCCAGTCATCGGCATCTGTAACACCTGGTCCGAGTACACTCCCTGCAACTCGCACTTTCGCGAGCTCGCCGAGGCAGTGAAGCGCGGCGTCTACGAGGCCGGCGGCTTTCCCCTCGAGTTTCCCGTCATGTCCCTCGGGGAGCCGATCATGCGACCAACCACCATGCTCTACCGCAACCTCGCCGCCATGGACGTGGAGGAGTCCATCCGCGCCAATCCCATGGACGGCGTGGTCCTGCTCGCCGGCTGCGACAAGACGACCCCTTCAACCTTGATGGGCGCGATCAGCTGCGACCTGCCCGCGATCGTCGTCTCTGGCGGGCCCATGCTAAACGGAAAGTACCGAGGCCGCGAGATCGGTTCTGGCACCGACGTGTGGAAGTTCTCCGACGATCTGCGCGCCGGGATAATCACCCGCGAGGAGTTCGCCGAGGCCGAAGGCGCCATGTCGCGTTCGCACGGCCATTGCATGACCATGGGAACGGCGTCGAGCATGGCCTGCATGGTTGAGGCGCTAGGTTTGACCCTGTCCGGCGGTGCGGCCATCCCCGCTGCCGATTCCCGACGCAAGTCCCTTGCTCAGAGCGCCGGAAACCGCATCGTGCAGATGGCCCGGGAAGATCTGCGCCTGTCCAAGATCCTCACCCGCGAAGCCTTCGAGAACGCCATCGTCGTCAACGCCGCCATCGGCGGTAGCACTAACCACGTGGTGCATCTGCTGGCTCTGGCCGGTCGCGCGGGGATCGACATCTGCCTCGACGACTTCGACTGCATCGGCAGCAAGTTGCCCCTGCTCGTCAACCTCATGCCCTCGGGTAAGTATCTCATGGAAGACTTTTTTTATGCCGGCGGCCTTCCGGTGGTTTTACAGGAGATGAAGCAGCACTTACACATGGACGCCGTCACTGTTAACGGCCACACCCACGCCGAGAACACCGAGAGTGCCACCTGCTACGAGCGTGATGTCATATACAGTTACGAGGATCCCGTACAGACCGAGGCGGGCATCGCCGTGCTGCGCGGCAACCTGGCCGAGGACGGCGCGATCATCAAGCCCAGCGCCGCTTCTCCGCACTTAA
The DNA here is from genome assembly GCA_036336855.1 of Candidatus Latescibacterota bacterium. Lineage (GTDB taxonomy): Bacteria > Latescibacterota > UBA2968 > UBA8231 > UBA8231 > JAYZFI01. Next base: position 27,169 of record JAYZFI010000046.1, on the reverse strand, counting down.
TGAAACACAGGGGACGTGCTGTGGTGTTCGAGGACATCGAAGAGATGCACGCCCTCATCGATGACGTCAGCCTCGACGTCGACGAAAGCTGCGTGCTCGTCCTCAAGGGAGCAGGGCCTCGTGGCTATCCGGGCATGGCCGAGGTTGGCAACATCCCCATGCCCAGGAAGCTCGCCGAGGAGGGTGTGCGCGACATGGTGCGGATCTCCGACGGCCGCATGTCCGGTACCGCATACGGCACAGTCGTCCTGCACATCTCACCCGAGTCCGCCGTGGGTGGAACCCTGGCGTTAGTGCGAGATGGCGACATGATCGAGCTCGACGTCCCCAGCCGGCGTTTGCACCTCGACGTGCCCGACGCAGAGCTGCAAAAACGCCGCGCTACCTGGCAACCGCCGCCACCCCAAGACACCCGCGGCTACACCCGCCTGTACGTCGAGCACGTGCAGCAGGCGCACCTGGGAGTGGACTTCGACTTCCTCGTCGGCAAATCCGGTGCGTCGGTGACCCGCGAGGCGCACTGAGCTTGCCGGTGCTCGTACTCCTGTCAGTAGCCGAGTTGTTCGGAATGGCTCTGCGGTTCTCGTTAACGGCGGTGGTTCCCGAGCTGATCAACGCCTGGCCGTTCGCTCTGAGCGCCCTGGCGATAGGCCCGGTGTCAAGGTTGCGTCGCCTTCCTGAGGCTTGCGCCCGCTTTGGTGGTGAGATTCCGAGATGAGACTGATTCGAGTTCGTTATCCTACGGCGCTGTTGATGCTCGCCCTCATGAACGCAGTTGACGCTCCCGTCCTGGCCCTCGACGCCGTCGCCGGTCGCAGCTTCTACACCGACGAGAGCGTGGGCCGTCTCGTGCTTTCGGGACTGCCCGCCGATTCCCTCGACAGCGGCTCTCAATGGCGAGCCGAGGTCTCTCGGCACGGGCAGTCGCTCGTCGCCGCGCTCGTGCAGCAAGGTCGCCGACCATACGTCGAATTTCCCTTGTCGTCGCTGCCGCAGGGTGAAAGTGAAGTAAGCTGTCGCGTACTCGGCGACGACGGAGTGCCGCGACAGGCCTCCGCGCTCATCACGCGACTGCCGCATCGAGCCCATGCCGTGAAGATCGACCGCCTGCATGGTGGTCTCATCGTCGATGATCTGCCGTTCTTCCCCTTCGGGTTCTACTGCTACTCACCTGTACAACCGACCCTAGCCGAAGAGGAGGTGGTCCGCGGGTTCAACCTCATGAGCCCGTATCAGGACAACGATCCCGCCACTCGTTCAGAGCGCCGCGCCTACATGGATCGTGCTGCCGAGCTCGGTTTGAAGGTCCATTACCAACTCTTGCGTGTCGGTGGTGGAGGTGGTGTCGGTGGATCTGCCGCCGATCAAGAGGGAGCTCTGGAAACCTGGTTGCGCGCCGAGGTACGTGCCTTCCGCGACCATCCGGCCCTGCTGGCGTGGTACATCTCCGACGAGCCCACTGGGCACGGCAGCACCCCCGCGGAGCTCGAACGCGTCTACCACACCGTCCGTGAGACCGACCCCTACCATCCGGTAACCATCGTCTTCGTGAACCCTGGCAAGGCGGCCAACTTTGCCTCGGCCATGGATCTGGCCATGACGGATCCCTACCCAATCCCCAATGGTCCGCCCGCATCTGTACGGGCCGCGGTACGCACTGCCGCCGACGACGTGAGTCCCGCGATTCCCGTGTGGATCGTTCCCCAAGCTTTTGGCGGCAATGAGTGGTGGAGTCGCGAGCCCACCGCAGCCGAGTTGCGGGTCATGACCTGGTTAGGAATCCTCGAGGAGGCCACCGGTGTCCAGTACTTCATTCGCCACGGCCTCAGCGGCTTCCCTAAATCTCCGGTTACCTGGTCAGCGGCAAGCCAAACCGCCTTGGAGGTTGCCGCTCTCACGCCCGTTCTGCTATCGACAGAAGCGCGTCCATCGGTGATGGCCACAGACGAGCTGATCCAGGTCGGCGCCTGGCAGCACCGAGGTGAGATCGTCGTCGTCGCCGTCAATACTTCTAACGAGCCGCGCGAGCTCGAGCTCAAGCTTCCCGATCTCGAGTTCTCGGGCGTCGCAGATGTACTCTATGAGAACCGTTCGGTGGAGGTCGCTCTCACACCCTTCTCCTTTGGTCCCGTGGGAATGCTGTTCCGGCCCCTGAGAATGGTCGGCGGCATGCTGCGCGCCGACGTGGAGAACGCGCGGAGTAGCCGCATCGGGGAATCCATCGGGCCGTACGGTGTGCGCATTTACCGCCTCGCGGTGGCTCCGGGTCCCGAGGGCGGCAGAGAAACCGAGCCTCGCAATCTCATCATCGACCCCAGCTTCGAGTGGGATGTCACCGCTTCGGTGCCCGCCGCCCTCTACGCGGGTGTCGGCGCCGGTCGCGGCGCAACCTATTTCGTGGACGGGCGCCGCGCTTTCCACGGTCGCCGATCCGTGCGCCTGCATACACCGCGAGCCATGGAGGGAGTTGCTTTGAGCCCCTTCGCACCCGCCGTGCTGCCGGGCCGGAGCTATCGCCTGTCGATATGGGCGCGTGCCAAGAAGGGAGAACACCCTACCCTGACTCTGAGTTCCTCTTCCTTCGCCGAGGACGTCGCCAACTCCGCCGCCTTCGTTCTCGACGACCGCTGGACTCGCTACGACCACTCAGGCGTTATCGATTCGGGGGTATCGCGTGCTGGTCTCAGCGTGGCCCTGTCGTCGCCGGGAACCGCTTGGATCGACCTGCTCCAGTTCTCTGACATTTCGCCGACGATCTCAGCGAACACTACGGACGCGGGCCAATTCCTCGTCATCATCGACAGCTTCGTCGGCGACGCCGAACTCCGCTATGAGGTTGATGGCACCGAAGTGACCCAGGAGTCACCCCTGTACACCGGACCGGTGGCCCTCGATGGCACCACGCGCGTGCGCGCCGCTCTGCTGCAGGGAGCAGCGGTGATCTCACGCGCGGACCTTCAGTTGCACGACCACGCCGGCGTGGGCCGTTTCGTCGACCTCGATTTCCCCTACTCCGATCGCTATCCCGCGGGGGGACCGGAAGCGTTGACCGATGGAGTGCTGGGCACGAGCAACTTCTTGGACGGCCGCTGGCAGGGCTTCGAGGGCGTCGATCTCGAAGCCGTCATCGACCTCGGTTCCGCCATCAACGTCGAAAGTGTGTCCGCTCGCTTTCTGCAGAACCAGGGCTCGTGGATCTGGCTACCGCGCCACTTCGAGGTGTCGTCGTCCATGGAGGGTAGTGAGTTTATCGCCTTGGGGCGCGCTGCGCACGCCGTCGACGAAAGGCAGGGTGGAGCGGTAATTGAAGAGCTCGTGGTGCGTGGTAGCCGGCGTCTGGCGCGCTACATTCGGGTCCGCGCCGAGGGGGTCAAGCAGTGCCCAGCATGGCACGGGGGCTCCGGAGGTCCGGCCTGGATTTTCGTGGACGAACTTCGCGTCAATCCCGCGGATGGTGCCTGATCGTCGACTGTCGCCCCCTTCAGCTATGCCAACGATCCTCATACAAATGGAAATCGGTGAGTCCACCACCCGAATGCCCCCATGATCGAACCGATTTACGACCGCATCCAGCCTCATGATCTGCCGTATCGCTTCGAGTTCGCCCCTAGCGAACTCGAAGCGATCACGGCCTGCAATGACAATCACGGCTTCGCTCTAGTGCGCGGCCTGTTGCCGGACCATATTGTCTCCGAACTCGTCGACGATGTTTGGCGTGTCGTTGACCCCGAGCGCACCCTAGGTCCAGGAGAGAGTCGCAGCCATCTCTCCTTCATCGAGACCGCCCGCGCCATGTGGCAGATGCTCGAGTACGAGCCCTTCATGGCTCTGCATCGCGCCCTGGTAGGGGCCGAGGACCTCACCATTAATCGATCCGCCGCCATCATCCGCCAACCTGGCTCCAAACCCGTTGGCTGGCATTCAGACTGGGGTGGCGACCGTGAAGGGCCGCCGCGCAATACCGGCGATGTCCTCAATTCCGGAATGTGGCCCTCGGGCAAGTGGTTCTATATCACTGGCTCTCGCCCCTCTCACGGCGGGCTGTGCGTGATCGAGGATTCCCACGTCAAGGACTGGCCCGGCCCCGAGGGCTTCGAACTCACCGAGGACAGGCGATCCTTCTATCGTCCCGGAACCGACGAGGTCCGTTATGACGGCTTCGACGTGCCCGGCCTGGTGCCGCTGTTCACCGAGCCGGGTGACTGCATCGTCTTTGCCCATCGCACCCAGCACGCCGCTTTTCCCAATCGCGAGGATCAGCCTCGCCTGTCCTGCGCCGTCGGCTTCCGACCTACCGAAATCCGAATCGATGCTCCTTGGAAGCTGCCAGAGTCGGGCGAGCGCTTCGTAGCCGAGCTGCCGCAACGACTGTGGTGCTATGTCGATGGCTACACCGGAATCGACCCGAGTTGGAAGAGCGACGCGTGACTGCAAAGATCATCGCTGGTCTCGCATCAAGCTGCCGCACGAGCACAACCAAGCGTTGTTCAAAAGCTTCGACCGCCGTGGTGTGCCTTCTTTGATCCCGGATTCACCACTCGCGGCATCGGCTCCGAACTTGGACTTTCCATCGCCTACAGCATCCCCGAGAAGCATTGCGGAAAGATCGCGGATATCAGGAAAATCGGTCGCGGCATTGCCGTGACTCTTCGCCTCCTCTTCTGACGCGGAGCATCCGACAATTGTCTCGGCACCACCTCGGCATCCATAATACTCTCCCAGTCGTTCGTTGCCTTCCCCATCATTGAGGACAACTAACCATGTCCGGGTTCGACCGCCCCTTCCCTGCCCTCACTGCCGCCCAGCGCTACCACCTCGACGTTTTCGGCTACATCGTCGTCGAGAACGTACTTGACGCGGCAGAGACCGAGCGTATCCGCAGCGCCTTGTACCGGTTGGATGAAGAGTTGATCCGGCTTAACGATCGCGGCGTCGACGGGCCACGGGTGCGCGAATCCTACCTGCAAATCGACCGTCCGCATCACCGGTTCCTGTGCAACATCGTCGAGGCCGATCCCGACATCACCGCCTACGCCACCCACCCGCGGCTCGTGGCCATGGCCGAGGAGCTCATGGGATCTGAGGCGCGGATCGTCGAGATGAACGCCCACATCAACTCGTGCAATTCAGAGGAGGACCTCTCGACGCCGCCCCGTTACGGTTTTCATCGCGGCACTGACATCCCCTTCGCTTGTCACACTCAGTCTGGCCTGTTCCACTGCAACTTCGTGAAGACATTGACCAATCTCACCGATCTGGGGACTGATGACGGAGGTACCGTCGTCATCGCCGGCAGCCACAAGACCGACGTCCCGCACGATCAGCTGGTGGAGCTGGCCTACGAAGACCCCAGCCTCATCCACCAGGTGGAGGCGCCTGCTGGCAGCTGTCTGCTGTTTGCGGAAACCCTCATTCACGCAACGGGCCAGATCCGATCCAATCGCGAGCGCTCCATCATCATCACCGGCTATGGTCCCCCCATGTTCCCGTACTGGGACCTCGGCAAGCTCAGCGAGCCCTTCCGTCGACAGATTCCGGAACAGCTCGAAACGCTGTTTCAGGGGAAAGCCCACTGGACTCGAGGCCCCCGCTACCGCACCCTCGACGAGCCCACAGACAGCCGGCCCTTCGCTCTCGGTGTGTGGAACGACCGGCCCGTCGCCGCGCAGGACGAGGAATCGCAATGAAGGTCGTCTTTCTACCTCACCCGGTGGTGGGCTCTCCCTGGCACGATCACATCGTCAACTTGCTGGAAGCGCGCTACGACGTTCACATCCTCGATCACGATTGCGACTTACCCTCACAGTTCGAGGACGTACGCGCCGTCGTCGATCTCGGAGGCAATGCCGAGGCCGAGGTGCTGGCCGCCATGGCTGAAGCCAACGTCGAATTCATCCAGGCCCAAACCAACGGCCTCGATCACGTTCCCCTCGACGAGATCCGCAGACACGGTTTCACCCTCGCTCACTGTCCTGGCTATCTAAGCGCCACGGCGCTGGCACAAACGGCGATGATGTACATGCTCATTCTCGCCGGCCGCTTTCAACAGGCTCAGATCACCTTCCGTGAAGGTCCCTACTACACACCCGCCGGCTACGAACTCGGCGGCAAGATCCTGGGGATCATCGGCTTCGGTGCCAGCGGCACCGAGTTGGCGCGCCGAGCCCAACCCTTCGGCATGAAGATCCACGCCATCGACGTGCGCCCCATCGACAAAGAGATCCTCGAAGAGATACATCCTGAGTTTCTTGGCGGACCTGACGCGATGGACCAGGTGATCGCCGAGTCTGACTTCCTCTCGGTGCACCTGCATCTAACCAAAAAGACTCGGCACATCATCGATGCCCGGCGCCTCGATCTGATGAAACCGGACGCCTGCCTGATCAATGTCACCCGGGGCCCGTTGGTCGACGAAGAAGCGCTGTTCGAGCGTCTGCTGTCAGGAGCGATCGGCAGCGCTGGGCTCGACGCCTTCGACGTGGAGCCCCCCGATCCCAACCACCCCGTCTTCGCCCTGCCCAACGTGGCGGTGACCCCACACACCGGCGGAGGCACGGAGGATGTGTCGCGGCGGCGGGCTCAATTCGCCCTCGACAACCTCGATCGCTTCTTCGCAGGCGAGCCCCTTGAGGCCGTGGTCTTCACCGGATCCCGCAGCTGAGACGCTTGGGACCTCATCGCCGGTCGTCCTTCTGACCAGGATCTCGGAGAACGACTGACGCCACGTCCCATTTCGTCTACCTTTCGTGGCGCACACCGAAAGCGAGGTAAACAATGTGCGGAAACATCATACCAGCTGCGTCCCGAAGGTCCTCCTCCCGCTGAGGAGCTCGAGCTCGCCGCTTTAGAGTGCGCTCGTAAGGTCGGTGGCTGTTACAGGCCCTCTCGAGCAATGAGAAGTCTCCGAACAGGCAAAGGACATAACCACCTGCACGCGGCAGCTCGGACTCACTGTGCCGTGAGTGCACACCTCCGCGAATGAGCCCGGAGTCGCTGGAGGCGTATCTCCACGAGCAGATCCCTCTGTCGCGTCACATGGGAGTGGCCGTTCAGCACCTCGACGATTCCGGCATCCGTCTGTGCGCTCCCCTCGTAGCTAACATCAACCACCAGGGGACGATCTTCGCCGGCAGTGCCTCGGCTGTGGCGATGCTCGCTGGCTGGTCGCTGGTACACGTTCGCTTGCGCGAGCGATCAGACTCAGCGAAACTGGTAATCCGGCGCAATGATGTTCAATTCTTTCGTCCTATGAATGGCGACGCCGAAGCCTGGTGCGGCAGCCCCGATCCGGAAGCTTGGGATGCCTTCTATGCTGGTCTCGCCGAGCGGGGCCAAGGTCGGATCGAGTTGGTCGTCGAGCTCAGCAGCGCCGGTGAGCCAGCAGCCATGTTTCGCGGTGAGTACGCAGCCGTGAGGAGCTAGAAGAGGATGTTGAGAGCCGGATTCATCGGCGCCGGACCTCGAGCCCGCAGTGCCCACTACCCCGCAGTCCACCGGCTGCCCGAGGTGGAAATGGCAGGCATCTGCGAGCTCGATGAGCAGCGCATGCGGGAGATGAGCGAGCTCTACGCCATCAAGCACAGCTATTCCGACCATCGTCAGCTGCTCGATGAGGTCGATCCCGACATCATCTACTGCGTCATGAACGAGAAGTGGCTCCTGGAGCCAGCCATGGCCTGCGTGCAGGCTGGCAAGCACCTGTTTATCGAGAAACCGCCCGGCGCCAATAGCGACGAGACCCGGCAGTTGCTAGCTGCCGCCGAACAGCACGGCGTTTGGTGCATGGTTGGTCTGCAGCGTCGCTTCGCCGCTGTCACCCGTGAAGCTCTGCGCCACCTCAGCAACAAGGGCTGTCCCGTTTCTCTGGCGACGACGACCTTCAACAAGAAGCTGTTCGAGACTGGTGAGGAGTTCACCACCACGTTGTGGAATGACGTCGTCCACGTCGTTGACCTGCTGCGCTACCTATCCGGAGGCGAACCCGAAGAGGTCACCGCCTACCGCGACGCCATGGGCGGCAGGGGTCGCAACGTTTACACCGCCCTCGTCCGCTTCGACAACGGCGCTAGTGGGGTGGTAATGGGCAATCGTGCCTCCGGGGGGCGTGTTCTCAAGTCAGAACTACACGGCGTCGGCCTGGGCTGTTACATGAGCATTCCCGAAGGCATCGAGATCCACGAGGACAACCAGCGGCAGTTCATTGCCGGCTGGGAGGTGGACGGTGTCGACGAAGAGGACGTCTCTGCCTACGAAGGCACCCTCACCATGCATCAACATTTCGTGGAGTGTGTCACTCAAAACCAGCAGCCACTGACTGATCTGCGCGACGTGATTCACTCCATTGAGCTCGTCGATCAGATTGAAGGTCCATTGCCGACCTGACCAGCAAAGGAAGACAGCCATGGCTGGATTGACTGCCGAACAGGTGCAACGCTACCGCGACGACGGCTATCTCCTGGTAGAGGGCGTCTTCGACCCCAGTGTCGCCGACGAGCTCAAGGCGGAGCTTTCGAGTCGCGTCGATACCTTCGCCCACTCCGCCCACGGCGAGGGCCGCCTGCGAGACCTCCATGGGGACGAACTGTTCCCCACACGCATGGCGAGGATTGCCGAAGAGATGGTTGATCCCGCCGACGGCCTGCGTCAGCTCAACGGCAAACTGCGCACGAAGGGTATGTTTCGCATTCTCACCGAGCCCTCCCTCGTCGATATCGTCGAGTCCGTCATCGGCCCCGAGATCCTCGCCCACCCTCAGTTCAACGTGCGCGCCAAGCTGCCCAACCAGGATTCCACCGTTGTGCCCTGGCATCAGGACCTCGGATACCTACAGCCCGACGCCGAAGAGACCTTCATGGTCAACTTCTGGATACCTCTGGTGGACGCTACTCAGGAGAACGGCTGCCTGGAGGTGATCGCCGGTAGCCATCGAACACCGCTGTTCGAGCACGAGCACGGCCTCGGACCTGGCGGCAATTTCAAGGGGATTCGCGACGAGCACCTGCCCGACGGCAAGCAAGTGCTCTGCCCGGTGCGGGAAGGTGGTGTGCTGCTCATTCAGCACAAGACCTTTCACCGCTCCCTGCCGAACACCTCGCAGCACATCCGCTGGAGCCTCGATCTGCGCTATTCCGATCCCGACATGCCCACGGGCCGCGCCGGCGTTCCGGGGTTCATCGCCCGCAGCGGCCGCGATCCCGAGTCGGTGTGCGCCTCGGCGGTAGGATGGAACCGCATCGTCGACGCTGCCGGCACGCCCGCCGGTAGTTGATTCTTTCATTCGATGCCGATCACCGACGCTTTGCCCGACATGAAGCGCGAGCTGCGCTTCTTTCCCGTCAACAATCCGTCACCGAATACGCTGACGCCGGAGGAGATCGCGCAGTTCAACGAACTCGGCTACATCTTCCCCGTCGACCTGTTCAACGCGGAAGAAACCGCGGCGAACCGTCGATACTTCGAAGGCCTGATGGCCAGCGCCGAGGCTGCGGGACTCAACTCCTATTCGATCAACGGCTGGCAGCACCACTGCCGGGGCATCTGGGATCTTTCGACTGACGAGCGCATTCTCGACCTCGTCGAGGACCTGCTCGGGCCTGACCTCATCTGCACGATGACTCACTATTTCGCCAAGATGCCCGGCGACGGCAAACAGGTCGCCTGGCATCAGGACGCCTCTTACTGGCCCCTCACCCCGAGCAAGGTCATCACCGTCTGGCTGGCCATCGACGACATCGACGACGACAACGGTCCGATGACGTTCATCCCGGGGTCTCACCTGCACGGACAGATCCCCTTCGAGCACAGCACCACGGAGGAGAACAACGTCCTCAATCAATCTGTCCACGATCCCGTGAGGTGGGGCACGGGATCTGCTCCGACCGCGGTGACAATGAAAGCTGGACAAATCTCTCTACACACCGACATGCTTCTGCACGGGTCCAAGCCCAATCACTCCCGTCGCCGTCGTTGTGGCCTGACTCTGCGCTATCTACCGCCGCAAGTCCGCACTCGCGAGCCCGACCACGCGTCCGGCATCATCTGCCGCGGCTCCGACTCCTCCGGCTACTGGCAGCATCAACCACGCCCGGCGGAAGACGAACTCCCGACATGAAACAGCTGCAGATCGTCGAGCCTGGCCGCGTCGAATGGCAGGACGTCGACCTGCCCCAGCCCAGCACCGGAGAGGTGCTGCTAAGGATTAGAGCCATCACCACCTGTCCCCACTGGGACCTAAACCTGATGGCGGGCCGGCCCATGTTTCCTGGCGGCCGTCTCGACTATCCCATCGCTCCGGGTCAGCCGGGACACGAGTTGGTCGCCGACGTGGTCGAGGTAGGTGCCGGTGTCGACGACCTGTACATTGGCGCTCGCGTCGCCGCCTGGCGCGACCGCGGCAGTGATGTCCGCCTCGGCGGCTACGCTCAATACGTGCCTTTTGCCGCCGAGTGCCTACTCGAGGTCTCCTCCGATCTCGACGACAAACAGATCGCTCCCCTTGAACTGGCCATGTGTGTGCAGGTGACCTTCGACCGCTTGCGAGAGCGCAATCTCGTCACCGGCCGCAGTGTCGCCATCGGCGGCATGGGTCCGGCAGGGCTGATCGCCGTTCAACTCGCGCGCGCTTGGGGCGCAGAGCGCGTCATCGCCGTCGATCCTTTGCTCGACCGGCGGCAGCGGTCACTGCAGGTCGGAGCCGATGTCGCTGTAACCCCCGACGAATCTGAGTTGCTGGCCACTGTGGATGGCCCCGTAGACGTCTCCGTCGACTGCGCTGGCACCAGAGGGTCGGTGGAGTTTCTCATGGATCACAGCCGTGAGGCCGTGGCCCTCTTCGGCGTGTTGCGCGACGATGTGGCTTACGGCTGGCGCCATTGGCAAAACAAGCTCGACATCATTGGCTACGGAGCCCACAACGTTGACGCCGGCCACCGGGCTCTCGGCCTGATTGAGGAGGGAAAGATCAACCTCAGCAACATCGTCACCCACGAGCTCCCCTTGAGCCGATACACTGAAGGAGTGGAGCTGCTACGTCAGCAGCAGGCACTGAAGGTCTGCTTCCTCCCCTGGCAGGAATGATCGATCCAAATCCTCTCGGGTCGGCCCCCTGCCCATCGGAGACCGTCGAGATTCCCGTCGGTAACTTCCTCATGGGCAGCAAGAAGGGTCAGCGCAACGAGTCTCCCCTGCACCGGGTCTGGGTCGACGCCTTTCGCCTCGCCGTTCGGCCAGTAACGCGTGCCGAGTACCAGTGCTTTCTCTTCGAAACTCAGCACCCTCCTCCCAGACACTGGCAAGATGAACGCTTCGAGCACCCACAGCAGCCAGCGGTAGGCATCAGCTGGTTCGACGCCTCTACGTATTGTCGGTGGCTAGCCGAACGCACAGGGTCGCCGTGGCGGTTGCCCACGGAGGCCGAGCGGGAAAAAGCATCACGCGGCGGCCGGCAAGGTCTCGCCTACCCTTGGGGAGATCAACTGCCGGACTGGTTGGATCCCCATTACCAAGGCGATGAAGTGGAACGCCCCGACCTCGTTGGCCAAGATCCGCCCAACGGATACGGCCTGCACAACATGGCCGATCTCGTGCACGAATGGTGCTCAGACTGGTACGATCCGGAGTATTACGCCCTCTCCCCCCACCATAACCCTGCCGGTCCGGAGTCGGGCGTGCGCCGCGCTTCTCGCGGCGGCTCCTGGCGCCACGCCATCAAGGTGACCCGCTGCGCCGCACGCTCTAGCATCCTGCCTGACCGACAGCTCGCTGATTACGGCTTTCGTGTCGCCGTCTAAGTGCGCTTGTCTGGATCCCTGGTGTGCCTGATCCTAAGGGAAAGGGAGGTTCGTCGTGAAGGTTCTCGTGTTGTGTGAAGACTGTGCGCACCCCGCCTCGCTAACCGTGGACGGGTTAAAAGGCTTGTCGCGGAACGACTACGAATTCACCTACGTCACTGATCCAGCCCAGTGTTCTCCAACTCGTATGGCCGAGTTTCCCGTCGTCGCGTTCTCCAAAGCGAATCAGACATCCGCCAATGACGACACGCCCTGGGCGAGCGACGAGACCGGCCAGGCTTTTGTCGACTACGTGACCGGAGGCCGATCCGTTCTATTCCTGCACTCGGGGACCGCCCTTTACAAGAACCTTGCAACCTTTCGCGGACTTATGGGCGGCTGCTTCGTCAAGCATCCACCCCAGTGTGAGGTGACCGTTGAGCCCAAAGAAAGACACGATCTCACCGCCGGGAGTGGCTCCTTCACTCTCAGAGACGAGCACTACATCATGGAGATGTACGATGACGACATCGACGTCTTCCTGCACACGCGCTCCGAGCACGGAACTCAGCCAGCCGGATGGTCCCGATTCGAAGGCAGCGGTCGTGTAGCGGTCTTGACTCCGAGTCATAATCCGGACGGATGGGCGCAGCCGAGTTACCAAGCCCTTCTGCGCAACTGTCTGGACTGGTGTGCGGGGAATCGGCGATAGCCAGCAAACAAGGCACTCGCCAGAGAGGAACCACGACATGGCCAATGAGTCGCCTGCCTGCCCGCGAAGCCGCTGGGGCAAGACAGAGCTGTCGATCCCAGTCATCCCCTTTGGCACCCAGGGGTTTGGAGACAACTTCGGACCCGTTACTGAAGAGGAAGCCAAGGCACTGATCCGGCACGCAATCGACCTGGGAGTGAATCACTTCGATTGCGCCCGCTGCTACGGTAATTCGCTCCGCAAGCTCGGTATAGCAATCAAGGACGGCATCGCCAGACGTGATGAAATCATCATCAGTGGCCGAGTCTGCTGCCACAGCGCGGCGGAATGGGGCGGCTACGGCAAGGGGCGTCCCAATTACAGCAAAGCCAGAGTACTGGAGGACGTCGAGGATCAGCTCGAGATTCTGGGCATCGAGAGCTTCGACGTGTTATTCCTGCACGATCCTCCCGAGATCGAGCCGACTCTGCAGGCAGGAGGGGCACTGGAGGGCCTGGAGGAAGCGCGTGCTCGGGGATGGGTGGATTTCCTCGGCTACGGCATGAATCCTCACGACTTCCACCTCACCGCCATCGAGTCGGGACGCATCGAATGCTTCCTCTGTTTCAGCGACTACAATGTGCTGCGCCAGAGTGCGGCGGAGCAGGTGTTGCCCGCTGCGAACGAGCGTGACATCGGCGTAATGAATGGCTGGTCGATCATGCGGGGCTGGCTCACCGGGACCCCGCTGGAGCAGATCACCCCTCGCAACGACTGGAACGAAGATCAGCAGCGTGCTGAGCGCATGCGGCTTTGGTGCGAGGACCGGGGTCTCGACATGCTGGCCCTGGCCCTACAGTTCTGTCTGCGCGAGACCCGCATCCACGGCCATCCCATCGGCAGCCTCAATACGGAACAGCTCGAGACCAACATTGCCGCCGCCAGTTCCGATGTTCCGGATGCAGTGATCGAGGAGTTCGTCGCCGCCGAGTTGTAGCTCTATGGGCGGGTGCACGATGGGCGATCTGCAACGTCTCCGGCACGTCGGGTGCCCATCATTGCTCCCAGTTCCGACAGCTGTCTCTGGGACGGCCGCACCGACGGAGGACGCCTACTGCCCCAAGGGGCCTCTATCTGCCACATCGAGGTTGTCGCCAACGTCGGTGACGAAGTCGCCATCGCACGGTCTGACCTATGAAGCACGCTGGTCTTGCTTGATCCCTAGCAACTTCAGCGAGTCGCGATGGATGATCTCCTCCATCGCCTCCAACGACACCTTGGGCAGCGGTGTCCCCTCCACGATCTCGTTCACCTTGCGGAGGTGTTCGATGGTCTCCGCCACCCCTGTCACCGGGTAGTCAGTGCCGAACAGGATCTTTGGTAGCACGTTCCACTCCGTCGCCTTCACCATCTGTTCCCAGAAAGAGAACGGCCGATAGAAGTTTGCCGAGAGATCCGCGTACACATGCGGATGCTTGCGGATCACCGTGCAGGTCTCCACCTGCCACGGATGACCGAGGTGCGCCATGATGACGCGCAGTTCCGGGTAACGCATGGCAATCTCATCGACGATGAGGGGATGGGCGTAGCGAATGGGTGCATCCCGAACTGGCGACGTGCCCTGGTGCAGCATCACCGGCAAACCGTGTCGCTGGGCTTCGTCGTAGAGCGCGAGCGCGCGAGGCTCGAGGGGGTCGAAGTTCTGGTAATTGGCGCCCAGCTTGAGCCCCTTCATACCCAATTCGGTGCGACAGCGCTCAAGCTCCTCCAATCCCTGTGGGTCGAAGGGGTGCACACTGGCGAATCCGATGAGGCGATCGGGATGGGCAGTGACGAACTCCGCCACGGCGTCATTGATGTTGCCGTCCCCCCAATCTGGATCAAGGGGCCCGTGGGTCCCGCCGGGATCTACGGCAACGCCGAAAACGACAGACCTATCCGCCGGCGCCTGTTCGTCCAGGTAGTCCTGCCAGCAGGTTGTCACCTTCACCGGCCGGTCGGGCCTCCACACGGAGTTGAACTCTACAACGACGTCGTTGGGCACCTCGCGATGTCGGGGCGGATGAGTGTGGATGTCGACGATCACGCTTCGGCACCCTCCTTTCTCAGGATATCGGCGGCAATGGCATAGGTCGTACCGTGCATGGCAATCACTACCAGTCCCAACCCCTCGGCGAGATAGCCGCCGGGGTAGAGGTTGGGAATCTGAATGGACTCGTAGTTGTGCGGGTGCACGGGCAGCTGGTGTACCTGAAAGCGGTAGTTGTCGTGCTTGTCCACCAATTTCACTCCGCCGTGGTCAAAGCCCTGTAGGAGCGAATAGTCCGCCCGGCCCCCGATTTCCTTAAGCAGGTGATCGACTTTCACCTTGCGCTCTCCGCCCTCCTTCGACTTTACCGTCACCACGCCCCCCTCCCCCTCGGCATCGATGCGCACGATCTGAGTGTCGTATAGGGATTCGAGCCGAGGGGACGGTTCCTCAAGGATCTCGGCGATGCGGGCATAGTAGGGCAGACCACCCCGACTCTGATTGATGAGGGCCCAGTGCAGATGCTCGGGTTGTCGCATGACGTAGTTCACCTGGCGTCCGGCGTCGTGCAGCTCCGTCGCCGCCCAGTCTGCGGATCGCCCACCGCCCACCACCATCACCCTCTCTCCCGGGAAGTGCTCAGGACGGTCGTAGAACTGGGTGACGAAGGGCAGGTGTTCACCGGGCACACCGAGCTCACGCAGCACACCGCGCTGTCCCACTGCGTACACCAGGTACTTGCAGGTGTACTGCCGCGTCTCAGCGTCAGCCACGTCCTCCTGGCTCTGTGGAAAAGCGGGGCGGCGCAGTTGCTGGGGGTCTGCGTCCTTCCAGTTCGAGACATCGACGCTAGTCACCAGGAAGCCCCGCTCGTGGGGCTCTACTCTCACCACCCGCTCCCAAGTGTGGATGCGATTGGCCACCTCGAAACGCTCGGGGATGCGGTGGTAATAATCGACGAGCCGGTGCTTGATGATGAGCTCGTTGACATCGAAGTCGACCCATCCCGACTCGCGCGCGTGTGTAGCCAGCGAGTAGAAGGGGAACTCCATCCAATGCCCCGGCGACAAGGTGAGAAGGGCTTCCGGCACGTTGTTCCACAGCCCGCCTACCTCCTCCTGGGTGATGAGTAGCACATCGAGAGCTTCCTGACGCCGAAACTCCATGGCGATCTGGCTCTCGTCGACGTGCAGCTGGCGAGGGTGGTGTAGCACCCGGAACAGGTCCACCGGGGGAATCTGCGAGCGCACCAGATCGCGGAAGTCGAGGCCGAGCAGAGATCCTTCTTGCTGATACAGTGCCTCAGCGATTTGCGGATATCGCTGGCGCAGCACCGGGCTGTCACGAAAGAGCGGATGCCAGCCGCCGAGCACCACCGCCAATGGCAGACCCGCGGGGCCACCGCCAACGACAATTACCGTGTGGTGCTCGAGCTCGGAGTTCATGGACCTCCCCCCTACACTCCCGCCGCCCAGCCGTTGCCGCCGGCTCGCACCCGACCCTCAGCGTGAGTGTATTCGGCGAAGTGGGCGGCGCCACCACAGCGGTTCCGGCGGACTGTCGTGTGCCCCAACGCCACAAGCTCCTGCTCGATGTGCTCCTCCACGGTGTCTTGCAGTTCGAGAGGCTCTGCCGCTACCACGTGCATGCGGGGAGCCGTTGCCGCCACCGCCGGGCCCGCGTCGAAGTCCACGAGGCGACTGAGCAGCTGTGTCGCCACGCTGATAATGCGACGACCGCCTGGCATGCCCACGGCAAGGTCGCGACCCGGTTGCCTCACAATACAGGTCGCCACGTTGTTGAGTGGTCGTTTGCCCCCAGCAATCGAGTTGCAACGTCCGGGCACCGGGTCGAGGCGCGCCATACCGTGCCCCAAGATCAGCCCCCACCCCGGAACCGTCAGGCAGGAGCCAAAGGCCCCGCCGTGGGTGATCGTGGCCGACACCACATTGCCCTCGGCGTCAGCCGCCGAAATATGGCTCGTCTCGATCATGCCGACACCGCTGTTGGGGAAATGACTGGTGTCGACACGGTCCGGAAGCTGGATCAGATCCTCCACCCGTCCCGAGGCGTATTCCACCGACAGCAGCCGCTCAATGGGAACATCCACGTAATCGGGATCGCCGAGATACTGCAGGCGATCGCGCCACACTCGCTTCATCACCTCGGCCATGTGGTGCCAATAGCGTACGTCCTCGTCCGAGGCCACCGGCGGCAGGCAGTCCAGCATCTGCATTGCCTGCATGACCGACAATGTACCATTGGGCAGGATGGCACCGCAGATCTCCGCATCTCGAAATCTCGCGCTCAACGGCTCGGTGACGCGCGGCTGGTAGCTGCTCATGTCCTCAATGCTGAGCCGACCGCCGTCGGCCTGGACAGTCGCCACGATGGCTCGTGCCAAATCGCCCTCGTAGAGGTCGCGCCAACCGGCCTCGGCCAGCCGCCGCAGGGCCTTCTCCGTGTCCGGACGATGCCACTGGTCGTCGCGGTCCGGCAGCCGGCCATCGGGCATGAGGTGCGCTGTTGAAGCCGGAACCTGCCGGATCTCTGCTTCGCGCTCGCGGATGGAAGCGGCTACGTCACCATAAGCAAAGCCCTCGTCCAACAGAGCTATCGACGGCGCGATGAGCTGCTCCCAGGGCAAGCGTCCCCAACGCTCCCATAGCGTTCCCATGCCCGCCATCTGGCCCGGCACTCCGACCGACGTCCCGCCGAACAGGTTGGCGTCATCCTTCACCGAGCAGCCGTACTCGCTCTCGTTGGTGCCCGCTCTGCCCTGTTGGATAGGCAGGATGTCAAACATCTCCGCGTGAGCCGCCGATGGTGCCCGCGAGTTCGCATCCACCGCCCACATCCGGCCGCTGGAACCCTCTACGGCGACGGCGCTGAGCAGATAGCCTCCGAGTCCACACTTGGAGGGACACAGCACAGAGGTAGCGAAGCACGACGCCACCAATGCATCGAAGGCGTTGCCTCCGCCTGCTAAGATCTCGGCGCCAACACGCGCCGACGCCTCGGGCTCTGCGGCGACGGCCCCACCCGCGACTTCGATCTGTTTCCCCTCAATCATCGCATGAGCACATTCTTCGGTTTTCCAATTGTTCCCAATTCCCGCTCGTCACTTCCCGTGTGACGATCACGCTATATAGCGCTGACGTTCAGCGATGACACAGGAACCTAAGGGTTCGTAGCAAGTCCTGGACAAAGTGAGCTTCAGACTTGAAGGTCCGGATATCAACTCCTCGACGGTGCTAGGTATGGCAGCACTTGTGAGTTACGATTGGGCTTCGATGAAGAACTAAGCACTGAAGGAACAACGTCTTGCCACGATCCTCTCCTCTTCCAAAATCCGATTTCTTGAACGAGGATTTTCTTCTGTGGTCTCCGAGGCATATACCCCCTTTGGTTGTGATCTCAGTCACTATGTCCTTCGGCAATCTGGATTACTATATATGTTGATGCCCCTATAGCGCACTTGTGTGACCTGTTGGAAAGGGAAAGAATGCGAAGCGTTCATCTTATTTTGTTCGCCGCATCGGCGTGGGTTTTCGGTGTCAGTGGCACAGACGCTGCCAATTGGATGCCCATCGAAAATGTGCCGCCCGAAACTCCGTTAGTCCATTCGAACAACCCAGATATTGAAGACGGAAGCAACCGGGGTCGCCCACTGTGCACCTCGATACCGAATCCAAACTCACACAACCGTGAAGGACTCAATGGCGACGGCAGGTGGATCGGTTGGTTGAGGGAAGATGGCAAGTGCCAGGTTTTCGGCCAAGGTGACTTTGTATGGGTGTATGGCCCAGAAGAGGGCGAGCTTCAGGTACTTGTTGACGTTCATCACGATGATCACGGAGCGGCCCCAGGGGGATATCACGATCCTCACGCAGAAGAAGACCCAGGGCCCACCTTTCTCATGATGGGTGGATTGGAAGGCTCAGAGGGGTCTGGGGACTCTTCTCAGGGTATCGAAGCCATGGCGACATGTCTCGAGAACGACGAGAGTGATGACGACATGTTCGCGAGGTTGTCTGAATGTGCGTCCCAACTTTCTCCTGATCACGATCAAGGCCCCAGGCTTAGGAAGGGGCAGAAGAAATGACCGTGACCACCCAGGGAAGCACTATACCTTAGAGTCATACAAGTAGATCCCGACTCCCTGACTGTGGTTGATCGGTAGGTTTTGAGTTCGATCCCCCGCGGATTCGCCATTCTTCCGCAACAAGAAAGGGGCACTCACCGTTCGAGTGAGTGCCCCTTTTTCGTGCTGTTCGTGACGTGGATCTCGAACTCTCGCTGCATTGTCGAGGACCAGCAATGCGCCAGTTCCGACATGGAGAAGACATTGACCTGCGAGGTGGCGAAGCACGGTGCCACCAGCGCATCGAAGGCATCGCCTCCCTTTTCTTACGATCTTGGCGCCTACGCCTTGAACTCTGCGGCGACGGCCCCACGTGCGACTTCGACCTATCTCCCCTCAATCATTGAACGAGCGCCATTCTGCGACTTTGCACCTGTTTCCGCGTCCCTCTCGTCACCTCCATCCGGCACACGTAGACTCCACTGGCCACGCTGCGCCCCACATCATCCCAGCCGTCCCACATGACAGTGTGCGCTCCCGCCGCGTGCTCCGCGTCATTCACCAACTCTCGAACCCGGCGACCAAGCACATCGAACACCTCGATGCGCACCGCGGTTGCTACCGGCACCTGGTAGTGAATGGTCGTGCTTGAATTGAACGGATTGGGGTAGTTCTGTTCGAGGACCACCGACTCCGGCAACGGCCTTTCGTCGCCCTCCTCTTCTACCGACGTGGGAACGTCCTGGTCGGGCAACATCAGCCACTTTGCCGTCTGTGCCGAAAACAGGAAGTCCTGGGGTGCTGCTGACGCCATCAACCGGTCTTGCGTCAATGGAACTCTCGCCACGTTGAGGAACCCGTCCTCTCCGATGTATTCGTAGGCGATCTCTTCATCATCGGGTGCAAAGGTGGGAAAACTGAAGGCTCGACCGGTGCGATGAATCAGCCCCGCGTCGCCGCTGAAGAGGTCGTACACCCAGATCTCGTTGCTCTGCGTGTTGTCGTCATGGAAATCGAAGACCGCATACTGGCTCGTGGTCCGGGAAAAGGCGGGATTGCCGAGATGTGTTCCCTCCTGCTGGGATGGGAATAGCGGGATTATGTCTTCGGTATCCACCGTAACCAGGTTTACGTTCCAGAATGACAAGGGATCGCCTGTCGCCTGGGGTATCGTGTTGAAGGCGTCGTAGATCAGACTCTCACTCCACCAGTCCCAGTCCATGGCATCAGCGTAAAGAACGATGTCATTCGTAATCCCCTGCTGCGTCGTAGGCGCATAGAGCTCGATGGGCTTGCTGTTCTCAGGCACTTCCAAGTCGATGATGAAGATTGTCGTGTCCACGTACACGGTGGTAGCAGCGAGCTTGCTACCATCGGGGGAGATCGCAATAGACGACCACTGGCCATACTGGGTGATCACCTGCTCATCGGTGCCATCGGAGTTGATGTATCTGATGTAGTTGTCCTCGTCGACAAACAGAACAAAGGTGCCGTCGTCGCTCACGGTCACCGCATTCCCTGACTCGGCAAACACTTGCGTCGAAGTCAGCTGCACAATGTCGTCGTCGTTAGTCAGATCAGAAGGCACCCGGAACAAACTGTTGTCGCCACCTTCAGCCTTGACGAATACCAGCCACTCCTCCCCTTCCGTGGGCTGCACCCGTTTTGGTGGCTGGTAGCCGGATTCGCCAGTGATCCCCACGGAGTCGAAGGCCGCAGCCACCGCAAGTTCCTCCGGCGAGCCTTCACCGAACAGGTCGGTCGCCGACTGCGCCGCCGCCATTCGCATGTCGTCGAAATTGGAACGGCTATTCAGATAATGGGAGTCGAGAATGCGGTAGTAGATCTGCTCCGTCTTGTCCCGCCCGATCGCCTCAGCTAACAGAAAGCACGCCTTGTTAGGAATGCCGCTGTTCACGTGCACGCCGCCGTTGTCAATAGAATCGGGTAGCGATACGTAGTCCCGCATGTGATCGGGCTGCCAGCCCCGGTCGTCGCGGTTAACGCCATTGTTCGGAGACGATAAGTCGCGCAGCGCACCGGAGGGGAAAACCGCCTCCTGTGCCACATCCTCGCCTAACAGCCAGTCATCGCGGTCGATCATGGCCCCGAACACGTCGGCGAAGGACTCGTTGAGCGCGCCCGACTGACGGCGGTACTCCAGGTTCACAGTACGCGCAATGACGCCGTGGGTCGTCTCGTGGGCCGCTACGTCGAGGGCCCCAGCCAGCGGCGAGAACGCGTAATCTCCGTCCCCGTAGGCCATGACCACACCGTTCCAGAACGCGTTGTCCATGGGCTCTCCTTCGTCGGTGACATGCACGATGGAGATCATCGTCGAGCCCTCACCATCGATCCCACGCCGCCCGTGGATGTTGAGATAGTACTCGAAGATCTTGCCCATATTGGCATGAGCCGAGACCGCGATCGGATCCGGCCAGGAGTTGTCCGCCGAAACCACGTGGAACATCTGCGACTCTGCAGACAGATCTTCTTCACGCGCGTCCAGGGTCAGCAGCCCACCCAACGGGTTGTTGACGATGTTGGGTTGCTCGCTGGCAAAGGTGGGACGCGAGCCATCGAGCATGATGAAGGTGCCGCTGATGGCGTAGGTGTTCAGCTCCACCTCCTCCCCCTGCAAATCCATTGTTGTCGCCTTCACCGGTCCTTCCGTGGCAGTGGCATTGAAACCGTCGAGGATATCCCCAGTCTTGGCGTCTATGAAGTGGATGTAGTGATCGCGAAAATTGGGACGCGTCTCCACCTGCCACGCCAAGTGCCGTTCGCCGCTCTCGGGATGGGGCCAGTAGCAGAGCTTCGAAGTCGGCCCTTCGTAATCCAGAAGAGCGCGCGCTGACTTGGACAACGATCGCATGGGAGTGCGCGTTGCCAGGTGATCTCGCACGATTTCCACGGCGTCCACCCCGAGTAGTGTCGCCGCGGGCGGATGCGGTGGTGGCGGCAAGTATCTGTAGTGGCCGTTGAAGGCGTAGAGCTGCCCCGAACGATTCAGGTGAACGACCATTTCTTCCGCGTAGACCGGAATCTCCTGCAACTGCCGCTGAAACCGCACGTGCATGCGGCCATCGGCGTCCTCCACCGTCGACAGCGGCACCAGCCCGGTCTTGGGGTCGTCCATGCGGAAGAACTCGCGATGCTCCGTCAACCTTGCCAGCGCCGCCTGCACCGGACCGATGCCGGGGGGCAGCCCCGTGCTCGAACTCTTGCCACTGGGTAGCGCTGCGCGTACGAAACGCGGGGTACCCGCCGCACTCCACCGCGTGCGCCACGTAGAGGGCTGTTGTCGTCTCGCCGCCATCTCCTCCCGGCTCAGCGTCCGACGGGGAGGCGTCACATGGTTACGATCAACGCCGACCACTCTTGCCGCCGGTGTTCCTTTGCGGCCCGCCAGTAACCGGCCCATGTCAGCCAAATGCTGAGTTGGTGCGACACCCTCCGGGCGCGGCCGCTTCGCGGCAACGCGCTTTCGCCCCGGGCGGTCGGACCGCTCGACCGCGGCGGCGGCGCTGGCTACAAGCACTAATCCGAGGGCGACGGTCCCAAATCTCTGCCGTTGATTCATCGTCATCACCTTTCCTGTCCCCGCTTGGTATCGTCACGGATCTGCCGTAACCAGGTCCGAAGCTCTTTCTCCCAAGCCACCAACTCTGATGGGGCGCCTTCTGGCAACTCCGACCAAGCCCAGGTCCACTGACGCACCGAATCCCCCGTTGCCCAAGTCAGACGACTGGTGATATTGCCCGTGGCGCGGGACTGCCAGCCCATTGCTGGCGTCAGCAACAGCCCACGGGCGAGGTCTCGAACACGTTCCGCACCCACTTCGATTTCCCACTGGTTGCGATCACTAGAAACAGTGGCGCGGTTCCAGACCCGAAGGCGACCATCGGAGAACAGATCGTAACCGCTTCCCCCGCCAGTGAAACCGCCATTGCTCTCCAAGGAGATGCGAAACTCAGACGGCACCAAAATCTCGGGTTCGCGACAGCTCACAGCGAGAATGACACTGACCAGCAAGAAACAGGACAGACGCACGCTCATAGGACCACAATCGACCATGGCCAGGCTATTTCGACAACACGCGAAGCACGCGAAAGGAACCGGCAGCGATCTCCACGGGGATGACTTTGCCCACCTCCATCGTCACGCCGGATTCCGCATCCTGGAGCGTTGCTGTGACCTGCAGGCGAGCCGTCTGCGCCACATTCGGACGCCGGTTGACAACGATGGCGAGACTCGGCTGCTCGCGATCACCGAACAAGCCAATGTCCAGATCAGAGGTCGAACTCGTGACGAAGGTCTCCTCCGGCGGATCGCCGGCCGGATAGCTGCCGTGGTAGTACAGGGGTGCGAGCAGATCGCTGATCCTCCACAACCGTCGATTGAGGCTCTGCACTGTTGCGTATGCCGGCGTGGGAGCACCGGCGTCGTCCACCAGTCCAGTGTACGTACGCAATTGAACGACCTCACCCAACGAATTGCGCACCTCCTCTATCCCTGACGAATAGAGGAAGTATACCAGTCCTGAAGCGCCCCGCGTCAGAGCCAGCGCCGCCTGCAGTTTGATCTCACCAGCGTTGGGGAGGCGGTAATAGATCTCACCGTCTCGAGTCTCTGCGTGCACTTGGATAACCGCGTGCCAGCGCCCGTGGCGCTCTTTCAAGCGCAGTGCCACCTCGTCGTAGCCCTGAGCCAGCGCCCGAACTCGGTCTCGCAGCCGCTCACCCGAATCAGGCACATCTGCACGAAAGACGTAGTGCTCGTGCTGAAACACGTTGGGCACACCGCCCTCCTGGAAGAATGCGTCGAGAAATTCCACCTTCCTGGGGTAGCTGGCGATGGCCCCCACGGTGACCGCCGGACGCAGCGAGTCTTGCTGGCGGATCGCCGAGACCGTGCGTGCCAGCGCCGGGTAGGTTGAAGCACGGTAGTCTTCGTGCCCGATGAGATAACCGGCGAAACCCACCGACGGCAACCAACGCTCGTGCAGGCCGGCAACCCGAGCCGCGACCTGCGCCTCGAAGTCCGGTGCCACCTCAGTGCGCGCCGCCCAATTGTGTAACTTGTCGTAGGACGAAAACCCGGGCGCCTCGTAGTACACCGGCATGCCTAACCCTTCGCGGTTGCAGAACCCCATGGCCACCGCTTCGGCCGTGGAATCGCCGACCGCAGCGCGCTGCAGCCACTGAATCTGGGTAAAGCCACCCTCCGCCAAGATGCGCTGATCTTGTGTGGAGAATCGGAACTCGTCGAGCCCGGCGGGCAGCCAGGTGGAGAGCACGAGTTCGCCGGTTGGGATTCGGCTGGGGCCCGGCTCGCGTTGCCGAACGGGATTGCTGACGTCACAGGCGGCCTGCGTCAACAGGCATAGCGTCAGCAGCAGAGCGGCCATCATCCTTTCAGTTTCGGGTTATTGGCGTGGCGCTTATGATCGCGGCCCGTCTTCTTCGCCATGGTCGCGGCGAACGCATCCTTCAGATCGATGCCGGTCTGGTTGGCCAGACAGATGAGGACGAACAGCACGTCCGCCATCTCCAAGGCGAGCTCTTCCTTGCCCGCCTCCTGGCCTGGCTTGAAGGACTGGTCTCCGTAGAGTCGCGCCATGAGACGGGCGACCTCTCCCACTTCTTCGCTGAGAATCGCGGTATTGGTCAGCTCTGAGTAGTAGCGCACCCCGACCGTGCGGATCCATTCGTCGACCTCGACTTGCAGCGCCGCCAGGTCACCTGTCTCCCCCGAGGCCATCAGCCCGCAGCCACCGCCTGGCTGTCGACGAGGACGTCATCCACGAAAAGCGGTTCGAGGCCGTCCTTCTCACGCTGCTCATTGATGTCGGCGATACACCAAGGCACGGCGCTGCCATCTGCGCGGAAGCGCTTGTAGTAGCCTTCGTCCCGGTTACGACACAGCGGCATCAGGGGCTCATGGCGACGCGCAGCCTCGAGTTCGTCGGCACTCATCGTGTTGCCGGTGGTCAGATCTACCACCTCGATCTTCTCGGGAGCGATGTCGCCGAGTCCGCGGTCATGGGCGAACTGCAGATAAGGCGTCTTCTTCGGGTCGAGGCCCATGAGCAGGGTTCCCACGGCATCCACGTGCACCTCGTTCATGCCCACTAAGCTCCAGCCCAGTGGATGGTTCGATCCTTCGTTGAAGCGGTGCCGTCGCGTCCGATGAGACCATCCACGACGGTAAGGCGCGGCATGGGCAGGCTGCGCACGGCAACGAGCAGATCATTGAGCTTGTGGTAGAAGCGCTCCTCGAAGACGCTGAAACCGGATTCGCCGAGCCGCCACAACGCCTCTTGACCGATGGGTTCGTCTACCGCCTGCACCGCACAGAGATGACGTTCGGGACGACCGAGTACGCCCATCAGATTCTTCACAGACAGCGTCGTACATCCCAGGTTGTGGCACTTGGCCAACGGCGCGTTTATCAGTAACGCACTGTCGACGATGGCGGAGTAGACGGGGTATTTGTCGAACACAATGCCGCCCTCCACGTCGATGATCGTGGAAGCGGCATCGTTGAGGGTCATCAGACTGGCACCGCGGTCGCGAATGGCATCGGTGTAGCCGCAGGCTCTCCAGGTGTGTCCACGGTTGGGGTGCTCCCCCGACTGCCCGTCGCCCACAGTGATGCGGGTTGGCGCTACCCCCTGAGCGCCAAGCCCTTCGATGAGGCCGGCGATGAAGCCAGGATGAGTGATGATCCGCTGATCCGCCGGGTAAAGGACCGTAGCGTTCGGCTTGATAAACACCGTTCCCGCCGACGGCAGGTCGAGCTCGAGCGCGTCCAGGACGGAACGGGCGAGGTCGCGGTAGGCCTCAAAGGGAGCTCGAGCTCCTTCCGCAGGAACGCGGAGCAGGTATACGCTGTGGTCAGATACTTTCATGAGTCAGTTGGCCTAAGTCGTTGATGTGCTTGCTGTTGTACCAATCGGGAAGCTACCAGAACGGAAGCGGGCAGTCAAGAATGCCATCTGACTGCCCGTCCCTGTTTGCCACACAATGTGGCGCGTGGCTACAGCCGTTCGATACCGGCGCCCAGCTCCCCGAGTCGCTCGGCCAAGCGGACATGGCCACGGTCGAGCTGATAGAGTTTCGACACCGCCGATCGGCCTTCGGCAGCCAGGCCCGCCAGCACACAGGCGGCACCCGCACGAATGTCGCTGGCCTGTACCCGGGCCCCGCGCAGGCGGGCCGGGCCGTGCACGATGACGAGACGGTCCTTCTCCGGCGACAGCGTCGCCCCGAAGGCCCGCAGATTCTTCACGTGCCCCAGCCTATCCTCGAAGACGGTCTCGCGGATGTAGCTGTCCCCGTGAGCGACGCAGGCCAAGGCTGTGATGCCGGGCTGAAGGTCGGTGGGAAAGCCCGGGTAGTAGGTCGTGACCACGTTGATCGGCGACAGCTTCTCCGGACCCTTCAGCCGAACCCACTCGTCATCCGACCGAGAGAGTTCGGCGCCCATCTGCAGCAGCTTGGCCTCGCAGATCTCCAAGTGGTCAAGGCGCACGCCCTTGAGGGCAATTTCCCCTCCGGTGATCGCCCCCGCCATCAGCATCAGCGCGGCGTCGAGTCGATCGTACATCACTGTATGCTCGGCGCCGTGCAGCTTGGGCACACCGGAAATCGTCACCATCCGCGTGCCCACTCCCCGCACCTTGGCGCCCATCTTGGTCAGCAGGCAGGCGAAGTCGCAGATCTCTGGGTCGGAGGCCGCGTTGGCGATGGATGACACGCCTTCGGTCAGACTTGCCGCCATGATCAGGTTTTCCGTACCCGTGTGACTCGGCAGGTCGCAGTACATGTCGGCGGCGCGCAGCGAAGTTGTCGCAACCTCGTAACCGCCCGAAGAAGTGGCCTCTACGGTCGCTCCCATGCGGACGAAGCCACGGTAGTGATAATCGGTGTTACGCTCGCCGATCGTGCAGCCGCCGACTTCATCGATTCTCGCCAACTGGAAGCGGGCCAGCAGAGCCCCCACGAACAACAGGGAAGCGCGCATGCGACCGGCGAGCTCGCCGGGGATCACCGCGGAGTTAACCTGGGTGGCGTCGATGACGGCGGTACCGGTTGCGGCGTCGAAATCGACCTTGGCACCGAGCTCACGCAGAACCTCAAGGGCGACGAGCACGTCCTTCACCGGTGGCACTCGATGCAGAACCGTTTCGCCCTCTTCAGCCAGCAGGGAGGCAGCGATCATGGGCAGGGCCGCGTTTTTCGACCCCTGGATCTCAACCTCGCCCCGTAGAGGGCGCGCGCCCTGGATGTAGAGAATCTCTTCGGTGGATGACGCGGACATGAATGCCACCGGCGCGAGCTGTAGGGGATGTTTTAAGGGGGGAGCGAGAGCCCAATGTACGGGGGTTCCGAGGAATCGTCAACTTGGTCAAGACATGCTAACGTATTGGCTTGACAGATAGATAGCTGTGACTATATTCGCCAAAAGTGGCCCGCTGACTACCACCTTCGCGCACCCCATTTCGGTGGGTTGCTCGCACATCCATCGCGCTCACGCAGGAGACTCGACATGGCCGAAGCACCCCGCATTGTAGCCTACCTCAAGCCCGTCTG
>JAYZFI010000045.1:0-120071 GCA_036336855.1 Candidatus Latescibacterota bacterium | reverse complement strand
TCTTGTACGCAGTGCGGCCAGTTGCGCTGGCATGCGACGTATCATGGAGATCGCCACCAGGCGATCTCCTTTCGGAGGCAGTGCCGGTACCTTCAGGTCCTGATCTTTCTCCACGTGCCGCCAACGTAGGGCAGGCTTTGTGCTGTCTTGGCGATCGCCTCTTTGTCTTCCAGCAACTGGCCAAGGGCATCCCAAGTTCCCTTGAGGAACTGCTCGCGCGGACCCTCGGGGATCTTTGCCTCCACCACCTGTTGGCCGAAGCGGACCTGCTGACCGCCAACGTCACAGGTGAGCATCAGGTTGGGGTCGACCTCTATCGCGTCCTGCAGCCGCGCGGCGTCGACGGCGCTCACCACGAAGCACGGCAGCCCGAGAGCAATGCAGTTGCCGAAGAAGATCTCGGCGAAGGATTCGGCGACGAAGGCGTGGAGGCCCCAGCGCATGAGCGCTTGCGGCGCGTGCTCGCGCGACGAGCCACAGCCGAAGTTGGCATTGGCCAGTAGCACGCTGGCCCCCTGAAATCGCTCGTCGTCGAAGGGATGACCCCCACCGGCACGATCGTCTTCGAAGGCATGTTCGCCCAGGTTGTCGAAGGTCACCGTGCGCAGATAACGCGCCGGGATAATGCGATCTGTGTCGATGTCGGCGCCGCGGACGGGTACAGCACGGCCCTGAACTTTGCTGCGAATTCTGTCTGTTGAAGTTGTCGCCATCGTCTGTCCTAGTTCATCAGCTTGCGCACGTCAGTGATGCTGCCGGTGACGGCGGCGGCAGCGACCATGGCCGGACTCATCAGCAGGGTGCGCCCCGTGGGGCTGCCCTGACGACCCTTGAAGTTGCGGTTGCTGGTAGAAGCGCATATCTGGTCGCCCCGGAGCTTGTCGGGATTCATGGCCAGGCACATGGAGCAACCCGCCTCCCGCCACTCGAAACCCGCCTCTTGGAAGACCTCATGGAGACCTTCCTTCTGTGCCTGCTCGCGCACCTGAACCGAGCCGGGAACTACCAGGGCTTTCACGCCTTCCCGCACCTTGCGGCTCTTGGCGACCTTCGCCGCTTCGCGCAGATCGGAGATACGGGAGTTCGTGCACGAGCCGATGAAGGCAACGTCAATCTCGGTACCCACCACCGGCTGCTCCTCGGCAAAGCCCATATACTCCAATGCCTCAGCGACTCCGGTGCGATCGCTGTCGGGCACGGTGTCGAGCTTTGGGGTACACTCGTCGACGGCACAAGACTGCCCGGGGGTGATTCCCCAAGTCACCGTCGGCGCGATGGCGAAGCCGTCGAGGCTGACGACATCGTCGTAGCTGGCGTCCTCGCCAGAAGCCAGCGACGACCACCACTGCGTGGCCATGGCGAAATCATCCCCCCGGGGCGCGTGCGGCCGGCCCTCGAGGTACTCGAAGGTCGTGTCGTCGGGATTCACATAACCGCAGCGCGCTCCGCCCTCGATGGACATGTTGCACACAGTCATGCGCTCTTCCATCGACATTGCGTCTATGACATCACCGCCGTACTCGTAGGCGTAGCCCATCCCGCCCTTCACACCGAGCTGACCGATGATGGCGAGAATGACGTCCTTGGCGTACACGCCCTCTTTCAACGATCCCCTGACCTCGATTCGGCGCACTTTGGTCTTGGACATGGACAGACACTGGGTGGCCAGCGCATCGCGGACCTGACTGGTACCGATGCCGAAGGCGATGGCGCCGAAAGCTCCATGAGTGGCGGTGTGGCTGTCTCCGCAGACAATGGTCATGCCAGGCTGTGTGAGTCCGAGCTCGGGGCCGATAACGTGGACCACTCCCTGGCGGGGGTCCCCCACCCCGTAGAACGGCAGCTCGAACTCCTTCGTGTTCCACTCGATGGCGACCATCATCTTCTCAGCAAGATCGTCGAGGAAGGGCCTGTCTCGAATGTCGGTAGGCACGATGTGATCCACCGTGGCGAAGGTGCGGTCCGGGTGCATCACCTTTAGACCGCGTTCGCGCAACATCTGGAAGGCCTGCGGGCTAGTCACCTCGTGGATCAGATGCAACCCCACGAACAGCTGGGTCTGCCCAGAGGGCAGCTCGCGCACGGTGTGCTGCTCCCACACGGACTCGAACAGGTTTTTCCCCATATTTTTACACTAAACCCCTGTCTGCGTGACGCGGCCCCGGCGCACCTCCAGCCGGTTCAGCGCGTCGACGTAGGCCTTGGCGCTAGCCTCGATGATATCGGTGGAAGCGCCGCGGCCAGTGGTGCGGGTCTCGCCGTCGTTGACGCGAACGATGACCTCACCCATGGCCTGGCTGCCACTGGTAATTGACTGAATGACATACTCCTCGACCTTGGCACTGGTTTTGAGGGCGAGGTTAATCGCCTCGTAAGAAGCATCCACCGGGCCATCGCCCCAGGCCGACTGCTGTACGGTGTCTTCTCCCACGCGCAGACGCACAGTCGCTGACGGCACGGTCCCGGTGCCGCTAACCGTATGCAGGTAATCAAGATGGTACGTGGCATTCTCGTCGCGAATTTCGTCACCGACGATGGCCATGAGGTCCTCGTCGAAGACCTCTTTCTTCTTGTCCGCAACCTCGATGAAGCGATCGTACGCCTTGTCGATCTCTTCCTGAGTCAGCGTGTGGCCCAACTCCTCCAAGCGGTGGCGCAGAGCGGCGCGGCCAGAACGGGCGGTGAGCACGATGTTGGTGTCCTCCCAGCCCACGTCCTGGGGCGACATGATCTCGAAGGTGTCACGTGTCTTGAGCACACCGTCCTGGTGGATGCCGGAGCTGTGAGCGAAGGCGTTGGCGCCTACAACCGCCTTGTTGGGCGGCACGCTAATTCCCATCAGGCGGCTCACCATGCGGCTCGTGGAAACGATCTCCTTGGCTACTACTCCACACTCCAGACCGAAGTAGTCCTTGCGCGTCTCCAAGGCCATAACCACCTCTTCCAGCGAGGCGTTGCCCGCACGCTCGCCCAGGCCGTTCAAGGTACACTCCACCTGCCGGGCACCGGCACGCAACGCCGACAGCGTATTGGAGACCGCCATGCCTAGATCATCGTGACAGTGCACGCTGAGCACAGCGTCAGACATGTTCGACACCTTACTCATAAGCATCTGACTGAGCTCGGCGAACTGTTCGGGTACGGTGTAGCCCACAGTGTCGGGGATGTTGATCGTCGTTGCCCCTGCTTCGATCGTCGCCTGCACGACGTCACACAGGTACCGCGGATCGGTGCGGGTGGCATCCATGGGCGAGAACTCGACGTCCTCGACGAAGCCCTTGGCGTGGGCAACGGCCTTCACCGCCATGTCGAAGACCTCCTCGCGGCCTTTGCGCATCTGGCCTTTCAGGTGGATGTCGGAGGTGCCCACGAAGGTGTGGATGCGCGGTTTCGGCGCTTTCGTGAGGGCTTCGCCCGCACGGTCTATGTCCTTGAGCATGACCCGCGCCAGTCCACAGATCATCGGACCTTCCACCTCCATGCTGATGCGGTGCACCGCTTCAAAGTCTTCGTTGGACGAGATCGGAAAGCCAGCCTCGATGACGTCCACCTGCAGACGAGCGAGCTGGTGGGCGATCTCCAGCTTGTCACGCACCGTCAGTGAGGCGCCCGGTGTCTGCTCGGCGTCGCGCAAAGTGGTGTCGAAGACGATGACGCGATTGGAATCGACTGTAGCCATGACACTGCTCCTAGTCAGGATGCCCGTCAGAAAAAGTACCTCGGGGAACTCCCGGAAGTAGATGAGACCCGCCGGTGTCGAACTCCGCCTGCCGCGCAAATTGCGGCTCAGTGGTGCCCAGACCCGAAAGATCGGATTCCATCTGCCTCACCTTCTTTCTCTGCCTCTGTCCTGTGCACTTCATCGTCTTGTGTCCGTCACCCGGTCGTCGGACGGGGGTTGGTTACTTGCCCTCACCCAGCCAGGGCATCATGCCCCGCAGGCGACCACCCACCTCTTCGATCAGATGCTCTGCGTCGCGGCGCTTCTGCAAGTTATAGTTTGGGCGTCCCACTTGGTTCTCCAGCAGCCACTCCTTGGCGAATCGGCCCGTCTGCACATCAGCGAGGATCTTCTTCATCTCCGCGCGCGTTTCATCCGTGACTACTCGGCGACCCCGGGATAGGTCGCCGAACTCGGCGGTGTCCGAAATCGAGGAACGCATGTTGGCGATGCCGCCCTCGTAGATTAGATCGACGATAAGCTTGACCTCGTGCAGACACTCGAAATAGGCCACCTCTGGCTGATAACCCGCTTCCACCAGAGTGTCGAAGCCGGCGCGGATGAGCTCGGTGAGGCCTCCACAGAGCACGACTTGCTCACCGAATAGATCAGTCTCGGTCTCTTCCCGGAAGGTGGTCTCGATGACGCCGCCGCGGGTGCCACCGATGCCCTTGGCGTAGGCGAGGCCGATCTCGTGGGCACGCTCTGAGGGGTTCTGATAGACGGCGAGCAGGCAGGGCACACCGCCGCCTTCGCGGTATACACGGCGCACCAAGTGACCCGGCCCCTTCGGAGCGACCATGAAAACGTCAACGTCGGCGGGGGGAACAACCTGCTGAAAGTGGATATTGAAACCGTGGGCGAAAGCTAGTGCGTTGCCCTCATTCAGATGAGGCTTGATGTCGGCTTCGTACACGCTGCGCTGGATCTCATCGTTGATAAGAATCATGACGATGTCGCCAGCCTTGGCCGCCTCGGGGACGGTGGCAACCTTGAGCGCTTCCTTTTCTGCCTCAGCGCGGCTGGCACTACCCTCGCGCAGCCCCACGACCACTTTGACCCCGCTCTCCTTGAGGTTGAGAGAGTGGGCGTGGCCCTGGCTACCGTAACCGATGACGGCAACCGTCTTGTCGCTCAACAGATCGAGGTTGGCATCATCTTCGTAAAACATCTGCATCGTCAGAATCTCCTGTGAGTGGGCGCCCGCCACGAGCGGGAATGGCGTGTATCAGACATAGCTTGGTGACTGCCTTTGATCTCTTCAGAGGCTCCGTCCGTATCTTTCTGTTGTGAAAACGCGTGGGAAGCGGAGGAGCCTACTCGATGATCCCACTAAGTCGAAGGCCAATAATGCCGAAAAACGGGAGTCCGAGTAGAATGAGCGGGAGGACGCGCAGACGTACATCTCCCCCTGCCGGAGTGGCCGGGAGCCGAGAACCAACAGTCGTCTGAAGCAGTGCGCTCATTGAACCGTCGAGTGCGACAAAGTATAGTGCAGCAAAGACTTACGTCCGATTTCTCGGGCAGGTGGGTTAATATAGAGGCTATCTGAATGACTGTCAAGAAAAGGGCGTCCGACGAGAGCATCGGAGTGAGTAGGGCGGAAGCCGGCACGGAGATTCGCGAGGTAGACGATGCGCGATGCTGGGACGATTTCGCTAGTTCGGCAGTAGGAGCCACCCCCTTTTCGACGTCGCCCTTTCTCCAGTGCGCCGCCGCGGGGTGGCAGACACCGCATCGGGCTTTCGGAGCCTTCCGGCACGGCCGGCTGGTCGCCGGAGTCACGGGCTTGGAGAGCAACCGGCACGGGTTCCGCCGGCTCTCCACCCCGGAGTTGTTCCCTCACACCGGTTTTCTGTTCCGTCCCGCCCAAAGTGCACGTCCAGCGGCTCAGGAATCGGAGTGGTCCCAAGCCCTACGCACGTTGCTACCCTTTCTGAAAGACCGCTACGCCCAAATTCGCCTTAGCTGCGCCCCGGCCATCAACGACCTGCGCGAAGCGAGCTGGGACGGCTGGAGCCTGACTCCCCGCTACACCTACCAAGTCGAGCTGCCCGGCGACCGGCAGAAGCTTTGGGAGAGCTTCGAGCGCCGCACCCGCACCACGGTGCGCAAGGCGGAGCGCGAGGGCTATCGAGTCGAGGCCGGCTGCGGTATTGGCGAGATCGTCCGCCTCTACCAGCTCGTCTACAACGGCACCGCCCCTCCCGTAGCCCCGTCGATTCTGGAGCGTTGCCTCGATTCCATTCAGTCGCAGGTCGAAATTTGGCGAATCGACTCCACTACCGGGGAGACCGCCTCCGCCGTCGTCTTCGTACGCTGGCAGAGCACTCTTTACGCTTGGCTCGCCGGCGCCAATCCCGCCTTTCGCGATACCGGTGCCACCACTCTACTCTACTGGAAGATCCTGGAGTCCACGTCGGCGACCTGCTTCGACTTCGTCGGCG
Source organism: Candidatus Latescibacterota bacterium (assembly GCA_036336855.1). GTDB lineage: Bacteria > Latescibacterota > UBA2968 > UBA8231 > UBA8231 > JAYZFI01. The sequence continues at coordinate 113,903 of JAYZFI010000045.1, read as the reverse complement.
CCAACATGCAGGCCATCGCCCTCTTCAAGCGGGGCTTTGGAGGCCGGGTCGTCAACTACCTTTCGTTGGAAGGGTTCGGCAGCCCGGTGCTACGCCGACTCAGTCTGCTGCGACGCGCCCTCCAGTAGTAGTCCGGCGGCTCAGCCGAACAGCTTCGGCAGCTGATTGTCGAGAGTGATAACGGTGAAGTAGCCGAAAAACGTGCAGGACCAAATCAGCACGAGAAAGCGAAGAACTGGCGTGCGGAGCTCACCCCCCAGAACTCGGCTGTTCATCCACAGCAGAAGGACCGAGTAGATGAGCATGACACCTCCGTTCAGCGCAGCGCTCAACACCAGAAGCACCAGCGGTTGCGTCAGCCCCGGCATGGCTATGCCGGCGACCATGATCAGGCAGCCCATGCCGATTTGCCCCCACAGCAGGGCGAAGTAGAGTCGACTGTCCGTCCACTGCCCGTTGTCACGCAGCCAGTTCACCTTGATGATGTCGGTGGAGATGCGGGCGCAGGCGTCGAGCAGGCCGAGTTCCGTCGTCAGCAGAATAGCGATCCCCATCCAGTGGAAGGCATGCTGAAACAGTGGGCCGTACTGGCCGCCGATTGACTCGCCCTCGGCGCGGATGAAGCCAAAGCCGCTTTCGGTCTCCCCAGCCAGGGTGCCGGCGGTGGCGTGGGCGATCAGCGACAGCATCATCAACGACACCACCGACAGCAGGTAGAAACTCACCGCGTGCTCTCGGTTGGCCGCCTTCCACCAGGCGCCCCAGCGACTCACGTTCTTTGCCGTATGCTCGAAGTGGTAACCGATATCGGCCATCACCTCTTCTCGTCCGGTGATCGGGCTGGTTAGACGGCCAGCGAAGCGCCCCATGGCATAGCCCTTCTCCCGCACGTAGTTGGACTGCACCAGGTTCATGGTGCCGCCGGCGCCAGCAAAGGCCAACGCCCCCAGAAGCAGAGGCAGCTCCATGCTATCGGGGATGAAGCCCACGTTGGTGATCCCCACCAGCATCTCGCCGATGTGAGTGAGTTCTACGACGAGGAAGAACAGGACGATCATTAACGCGAAGATGAAGCCAATGAGGATCTTCTGAAGCCGCTCCACGGTGTTGTAGACCACCGGTCCCAGGGTCAGTGCCCCGCCGATGGCAATCAGGCTCAGGATCGAGTAGATCACCCGCTCCGTCTCGCCGCCACCGATCTCCCAGATGAGAATGGTCGCCGCCCCCGAGGCCCAACCCGGCCACATCCAGGGCACGACATTGCAGATCAGGAAGATCCAGGCCCAGTGCGGCCAAAGCCGACAAAACCCCGTGATCGCCGTCTCTCCCGTGGCCAGCGTCCAGCGCTCAATCTCCATGTTGAGGAAGTACTGGGTCGTTACCCCCACCATGCAGGCCCAGAACACAGCGAAACCGAAGGTGTAGGTGATGTAGGGCCAGAGCACGAACTCGCCACTACCCAGCGACAGCCCAAGCAGCAGGATACTGGGCCCGATGAGCTTGCGCCACAACGGAGCCTCCGGCAGGTCGTTGTAGGTCGCCGCCGGAAGGTGCTTGCAGGGAATGACCGAATGGGGAACGGGACGCTCCTCAGATCCAGATCCGGCAGTGGGTGCGGCCCCGCCGACCGTGATGTTATCGGACATCAGAACCTGCCTTCGCAAAGCGCACCAGTGGGTGCTCGCGGTTGGCCATGGGAAAGATGACGCGAGCACCGCTGATCTGGGATTCGTAGGCGCCCAGGATCATCTCCAGCGCTGCCACTGCGCCTCGGCCGCTGGAGATCGGCTCGCGGTCGCTCTCGATGGCGTCGATGAGGTCAATGATAGCGAGCTGATTACCGAGGTGCAGGAGCTCGCCAGTGAATGGCTCACCGATGGGCACCCATTTCTTGTCGCCTTCTGTGGGCCGAAAGGCCGTGTGGGGATAGAGCGTGGGATCAGTGCCGGAGCCGCCACCGATGGAGATAATCCCCTGGCTCCCGAGAATATCCATGCCCATGCGGTGTCCTTCCTCGCCGGCCTGGTCTTTGCGGGAGTCGAAGAAACCTGCCACCCCACTAGCGAAAGCAAAGTAGGAGTTGACACAATCGCCGGCGACGAGCCCCACCGGCTCGGTGGGATCGCGCACATCCCCGGGCTCGATTTCGCGCCCGTCAGTGGTAACGTGGGCCGACATCCAGGAGACGGGCCCGGCAAAGTAGCGCATCATATTGAACAGGTGCGTACCCAGAGTGATCATGTCCTCGCCGCCGCCACGCCGGTCCTGTTTTCCGTGGGCGTAGATAGCCTGCACATCGCCGATCTTGCCCTCGTCGAGCAGCTTCTTTACCAGCTGCACATTGGGCAAGTAGACCCCCTGATGGGAAACCGCGATCTTCTTGCCCAGCGCGTCGGCACGGTCGACGATCTCGTCGCCTTCGGCGAGGTTAGCGGTGATTGGCTTCTCGCAGTAGACATGGGCTCCCGCCTCCAAGCAGGCGAGCACCATCTCCCGGTGGCAGTCGGTCCAGCGCGGGCAGACGCTGACGATGTCGAGTTCTTCCTCAGCCAGCATCTCAGTGTAGTCTGCGTAGGCGCGTAGCGCCCCAGACTCCTGCTGGGCCTTGGACCGACCCTTCTCATCGGGGTCGGCGACAGCAACGAACTCCACTCGGAGGTTGTCCTGGTAGGCCAGGTGCAAACCATGACCGAAGTTGCCGGCTCCGGTTCGACCTATAGCGGCAGCTTTATAGGTTGTGCTCACTCTGCGACTCCGTGCACGAGGTGTGGGCATCTTGGTTTCCGTCCGCGGCCGGCACAAGGTAGGCTTTGCCTGAGAGGTCGGCCATCTCGCCTTGCTCTGCGTTGCCGCGACCCCGTCTTTCGGGTCCCGCGTCCTTTGTATTGCGCCGACGTTCCCGAATCAACGAGAGAGCACCACGACGTTCGCGCACAGTCGTGCGCCCTAACCCACCGCATCGCACCTACACCCGTGGGAACAACTGACCCAGGAGATTGACCGTGACCGCACTCGAAGCCATCGGCGGGCATCGCCCCCTACAGACGGAAGAGTTCGCGCGTCGGGCCCACGCCTACGCCATGAACCCCAATTCCAATCCCGTCAAGGAGATCCTTGACAAGTTCGCTTCCGTGGAGGCGACGCCGCCGTTGTGCGGGATTTTCAACGACATTCCATGGCACCAGGTGCGCGAAGATGAGGTACACACCTGGGCCAAGGCGGGGATTTCCTGGATCGTCAACGACGCCGAACATCGGCAGCGGGAGGGCTGGTACGGGAAAGAGCAGAACGCCATGCAGAGTCGGGCCGGTCTGCTGCAAGTGCAGCGCCTGCATCGCGAGGCCTGGTCGGCCCACGGCGACTGCTTCCAGCTCGGGGCGCGGGCGACCATGAAACCCTACGGCACCACCTACGAGCAGGCCGAGCGGTTCTTCCGCACCGTCGACTTCCCCACTCCGGGGCAGGCGACGCCCGACGATCGAGGCGGCTACCCCGTCCGCCTCGGCGACCGCAACTTTACCTTCACCCCCAACTCGCTACGCGGCGCCGAAGTCGATACTCAGGGATGGGTACAGTTTGAAACAGCGGAGTACATCACTGATACCGACCTGCGCGACCGGGTTCTCAATCTCATGGCGGAACAGCCCCCCAACCGCGCTTGCGGCTTCGTGGGGCCCTTTGACGCCATCCTTCGCGAGGGCGAGATCCCAGAGGTAGAGCAAGCGACGGACGCCCTGTTCAATGCCGCCGCCAGCCGCAACCTTCACATGGGTCGCGTCGTGGGTAGCGGCTCCATGGAAGATCCCAAGGACATCGAGGACAACATCGTCCGCGCCATCGAGGCGGGAGCACGGCTGATCTGCGTGCACCCCTTCACCAGCGATCTCGCCTTCCGCGGTGCCATGGCCGTCACCGAACCATTTTTCCGCGCCGCCGAGCGCTGCGGCTTCTAGTTTCAAGTGAAAATCACGCGCATCGAAACGATCCATGTCGCCGAGTTTGCCAACCTCCTCTTTGTTCGCGTGCACAGCGATGAGGGGCTGATCGGGCTCGGTGACACCTACTACACCCCGGAGACCACCCGCACCTTCATCCACGAGGTTGGGGGTCCGCTATTGTTGGAACGGGACCCGCGCGATGTCGACGCGCACTGGCGCCGGCTGTACGACGCCACCCATGTGTACGGTAATCGTGGCGCCGAGATGCGTGCGATCTCGGCGCTGGATGTCGCCCTTTGGGACATTTTCGGGCAGGCCGCCGGCATGCCTCTCTATCAGGCTTTGGGCGGCGCCTCGCGCCCGCGCATCAAGATTTATAACACCTGCGCCGGCCCACTGTACGCGCGAGATACCCCCGGTTTGCCACGCTCGGATCCTGAGCTCGAATCACAGTCGCGCTATAAAGATCTCGACGCCTTTCGACACCGCGCGGACGAGCTATCCCGCGATCTGCTTTCGGAAGGGGTTCGGGCCATGAAGATCTGGCCCTTCGACGACTTCGCCTCGGCGACGAACGGCAACTACATCAGCTTTGCCGACATCGACAAAGGGCTGGAGCCAGTGAAAAGGATCCGCGACGCCGTGGGCATGGACATGGAGATCCTTGTGGAGGGGCACGGTTGCTGGCGGCTGCCGTCAGCCGTGCGCATCGCCGAAGCCCTCGAGCCCTATCGACCCATGTGGATTGAGGACTTTATCAAGCCCGACAACCCCAGCGCTCTGGCAGAGCTGCGGCGCTCGACTTCCACGCCGATCTGCGGTTCGGAGATGGCTCTGACCCGGCAGCATGCACGCGAGCTACTCGAAGCAGAGGCAGTGGACATTCTGATGACGGACGTGACTTGGACGGGTGGCATCGGCGAGAGCAGGCGCATCGCCGCCATGGCTGAAACCTGCAATCTGCCCTTCGTAGCCCACGATTGCACGGGGCCGGTGACCTTCATCGCCTCCGTGCACCTGTCCCTGCACTGCCCCAACGCCATGATTCAGGAAAGCGTGCGCGCCTACTACCACGGGTTCTACCACGACCTGGTGACGACGATTCCACACATCGCCGATGGCGAGGTCCACGCTCCCGTGGGCACGGGCTTGGGAACCACCCTACATCCGCAAGTGTTTGACCGGTCCGATACTACAGTGCGCGAGACAGCGATGTAGCTCAACGGGCACGCGGTTTTATGGCGGGAACTCCACCGCCTCGCTATCTTGAATCGTCCCAACGAGGTTCAAAAGTCTAGCCTCGTCTATGGGCGCTCGTGAAGCCCCTCACGACATTTGTGCCTGCCCCATAAGCCCTCCCGACAGCGGTCAATTGCAACCCTCATGGGAGATCATGCGCCGTGGAGCGGATATCTCTGCACCAGAGGAACCTGTGCGCTTGCCCGCGATATGATATCTCGAAGAACAGGGCCATCTGACGATTGAAGCTGACGCGGTCTCCCCGACCGGAACGGAAAGGGCCCGGCACCTGATCGATGCTGGGCCCTTTTCGTGTCTGTTGGAGTTGCGTAGCGAACGCGAAGGTCAGCTGCCCACGAACTTCGGTTTGCCGTAGCCATCGTTGACGACCAGGCTACGCGCCGGGATCTGCGATCGGTCAGATATCAGCAGATCGGTTTCAAGCCGGTTCTCGATGATCGTGCCGTCTCCGACGGAGACTCCTTCGCCAAGAACGATCTTGCCGGGTTTGGTCTCGCCCGCCTTGACCGTACCTATGACGACAGAGGCGTTGACGCGGCAATTCCGGCCGATGTTCACGAAGCCATAGATCTCAGCACTCGGCCCGATAATGGAATGATCGCCGATCTGTACCGGGCCGAAGATGTCAGCGTCGGTGCCAATGAAGACGTAGTCGCCGATCACGGGGTGCCGGCGGCGCAGCCGTCTGGTCAACCCACCTAGGGTGCAGGGAAGGATGTGACAGCCCGAGCCGATGATCCCCGTCTGACCGGTGGTGAGCCCACGATGAGGATGGTCGAGAAAGTTGGCGTCGCCGATGCTCGTCTCCGGGTGGATGTCGGCTTGGTAGTAGCGGCCCGCAAGCTCGGAAATGGCACGGGGCAACAGTGGCACCGGCAGGCGCGGCAGCTCTCTGCCCTCGTCGCTCTGGCTCAGTGCGTTGGCGACATCATGGTAAAACAGCACTCGCCAGCCCGGATAGGTGCTCATCACCAGCTGCATCTGGTAGTCAAAGACAAAGTCGCATTGCAAGGGACGCAGGAACTCGCGGTAGTGGGACTGCTCGCGCTCACCGATGGCAGTGTCAATGCAACTGGCGAACTCCAACTCCATCAGCGACTCATCATCGATCCCGCAGGCGTGGCGCAGGTAGGCGTCCCAGACCGCGGGATCCTTCAGAGAGGCGAAGCGGTTCCATAAGGCACGCTCTTTGAGGCGAGGCAGGTCGAAGAGCAGACCGTAAGTGGCAGCGACGGCACGGTCTTCGAGATTTTCGTCCTCTCCGGTCGCCAGCAGAGACTGCGCCACCATGGCATAGAGCTGGTCGGACAGCTCGCTGATGAGGGAGAGAAGATCCGCCGCGGGACCGCTGGCATCGACGGCATTGTGGGAACCAGGAGCCACACACTCCAGCAGGTTTCCCAGCACGGTCTCGAGGATATCGCGATTGACGAAGCCACGACCGGAGAGCTGCGACAAGATCGCCGGGTTCACCGGATCGATGCGCAGGGCGCTCACTTCCTCGGTGGTGTACACCGGCCGTAGGCGCTCGACGACTTGCAGTAGCAGGTCGTTCTTGCGCTTCTCGTACCGGGGATCGAACAGCGTGGCGGTGCTCACACTCTGCTAGTCCATGTGGAAGGCTTCTTGGAGCGTCGTCATAACCGGCGACGAGTCGGGATTGCACTCCATAAGGGGCTCCATGTAGCGCCACCACTTCTGCACGACTTCCTCTTGGGGCAGGCTGTCGAGTACGGAGGGGTCGTCGATCTCAAGATAGGCGAACAGGGTGAGGGCGTCGCGGTAGATGCTGTAGTTGCGGATACCGCTCTTTCTCATTAGCGCCAGCATCTCAGGCCAGACCTCGTCGTGGCGCTCCTTGTACTCCACCTCGTTGCCGGGCTTGAGCTTCATCTTGAAGCCAACGCGGGCCATGTGGCGAACTCCTGTCGTCGTGGAACGGGCGGTGTACCATACGCGTTTACCCCTGCATCAGCAATCGGTATCTTTCGCTGCCCGCTCACGAAGCGCGCTCTCTCACCCAACTTAGGAAGCCTGGTCCATGCACCCCTTCGAGGATCTCGAAGTTCCCACCGGCAGCATCGGCATTCACTGGTTTGGACAGAGTAGTTTCGGCCTCAAGACTGCAGAAGATTGCATCCTTCAGATCGACCCTTACTACCCCCGCGAGCGTCCTGCCGATCGCTTCGTCCACAACCGACCTCCGCTCATGGAAGAGTCGCTGCGCACCGACGGTATCCTGCTGACCCACGACCACGGCGATCACACCTGCATGGAGTCCATCGACCGCATTCGCGCCGCCTATCCGGGGGTACGATTCGTGGGTCCGGCAGAGAGCGCCAAGCGACTCATCGAAGGCGGCGTGGCAGCCGATCGCGTGCAGTCGGTGACCGCCGGCGACCGCGCGGAGCTCGGATCCTTCATCGTGCTCACGGTGTGGGCCAAGCCGAGGGGCGGCGATCCGGACAACGATATCAGTCCGCCGGACGTGGATCATCTGGGCTACGTGGTGGATGCCGGCAGCGTTCGTATTTATGTGTCAGGCGATCCCATCAACACCTTCGCCGAGCACGAAGAGCTGCTGGCACCGATCCGAGAACTGGAGCCCCACATCGGTATCCTTACCAATCACCCGGAGGAAGGCGAGTTCCCGTTCTTCGCCGGCAGCGGCAGAATCGCCGACAACCTCGGGTTGAGCGCCGCAGTACCAGCCCACTACTCTTGCTTCGTATCGCGCAACTACGATCCGAAGGAGTGGGCCCGGCACCTTCCCGACGGCGTGCAACCCCTGCTCATCGGGTATAACCAGTCGGTGGTGTATCGACCATAGGCCCTATCCAGCGGTCCAAGAACGCGAAGGCATCCGTCTGCATGGGAAGGTCGAGCTTATGACCGCCCCGATAGAACCGGCAGTCGTACCGATTCTCAGCCCCGGCCTTGGCGTACACTCGGCGCAGGATGCGGTCGGCTTCCCGCATGCCTTCGGGTGTGAACAGGCTGTCTTCCCAGCAACTGAGGACCTGCGTCGGCAGGGGCACCCGCAGACCCAGAATCTCCGGAAAATCGAGCTCGCGCGGAGCCCCGGGAAGGTAGGTCATCCAAGTGTGGGTGTAGCTCTTGTAGAGCTGGAAATCCCGCCAAGTGGTCATGAAGCCGGCACAGAACGCGGCAGCGATGCGGTCGTCGAGACCGGCGAGAAAAACAGTTCGCAGGCCCCCGCCAGATAACCCGCCGCAACCCACGCGCGCAGCGTCAACATCGGGGCGGGCGCAGAGCACGTCGAGGGCGCGCTGATCCTCAGCGCAGAACACTCCCGGCCAGGTCGTGCCCGCGCAAATCAGCGACTTGGCGACCACCGTCTCCTGCTCGCTGGCCCACTCGTTATACTCCAACACCTCCCGGGACGACTCAGGATTGCGCTCGCGCCGGCCGCGGGCGATAACATCCGGCACGTGCTGGTAGCGAATACGCCGACTACCGAACAGGAAGCCATCGTGAACGAGCACTGCGTAACCTCTGCAGGCCAGCGCATTGGCCCAGCCACGGTCGCCGTAGTGCTGCCGCTGGTGTTCGATGATGAGCGGATGCCGGCGACCGCGCAGTTGAACGATCTTCCGCATTCCGAAATACTTGCGTCCGCCGTGGTCGTGCAGAGCTAGCACCCCGGGCAACGTTCCCTCAACGTGGACGGGCTTCAGGAATACCGCGCGAGTCCGAGGTCCGAAGGGTAGCTGCCAGGAGAGCTCCTCGACGTGCAGGCCATCATGCTCATAGCGGGCATCCACCCGAACTCGCGGCCGCCGACCGGTGGCGGGCATGGCCATGAGCTCGAGAATCCGCTCGCGAGCCCGGCATTTCCAGCGATTGAGAGGGGGGGCATCGCGCCTTCGCAACGAAGAGTGTCCAGAACTCTTGGGCAGGATCTGAGCCGCCCATTCCCCGTAGGGTCCAAGCATATTGGCAGTGGTCATGCCATTCCTTCCGACGTCCATGGGCCGAAGCCACTAAGTTCACTGCTCCCCTCGTGATAACGAAACCCTGTGGAGACCGCAATGCAGCGGGTAGAATTCCGCACGCACGCAGAAGGTGCCATCCTTCCGATCCAGGACCAGCTGGCGTGGAAGATCGCCACCATCACCGCCGAGGCCGATGCGCTCGACGACGATGCCATCGAGATGGTCGGCAACCGGCTCATCGATAACGCCGCCGTCGCCATCGCCGCCATCAACCGAGATCCCGTCCGTCATGCTCGTCTGCTGGCACTTGGCTACCGCCACCCGCAGAGCCGGGGCGCCCGTCTGTTCGGTCTAGGTGCGGAGCACACCGTACACTGCGAGTGGGCCGCTCTGGCCAACGGGGTCGCCGTGCGCGAACTCGACATGCATGACTGCTATCTCGCTGCCGATTACTCGCATCCCGGCGATGCCATTCCTGGGGTTCTCGCCGCAGCACAGCAGGCAAAGCGGGATGGACGCGATCTCGCACGTGGCATCATCAGTGCGTACGAGGTGCAGATGTCATTGGTGAGCGGGGTTTGCTTGCACGAACATAAGATCGACCACGTCGCGCACTTAGCACCGGCCGTCGCCGCCGGCACCGGCAGTCTGCTGCGGCTTCCCACGGAAGTAATCTTTCAGGCCGTGAACCAGAGCGTGCACCTAGGCTGCTCAACTCGGCAATCGCGCAAGGGAGACATCACCAGCTGGAAGGCCTACGCCCCAGGACAGTCGGGCAAGTCTGCCCTAGAAGCGGTCGGACGGTCCCTGCTCGGTGAGCGAGCGCCGTCACCGATCTACGAGGGACGAGACGGTGTCATCGCTTGGCTGCTGTCGGGGCCGGAGGCGGTGTACTCCATTCCCTTGCCCAGCCCTGGCACGCCCATGCGGGCGATTCTCGATTCCTATACCAAGGAGCACTCCGCCGAATACCAGGCCCAGGCGCTCATCGACATCGGCTTTGACCTGCACGCCCGCCAGCTCGACCTCGAAGCTGTTGACAGCGTGCTGATCCGCACCAGCCACCACACCCACACTGTCATCGGAACTGGCTCCGGCGATCCAGAGAAGATGGACCCGGACGCGAGTCGGGAAACTCTCGATCACAGCGCCATGTACATCCTCACAGTCGCCTGGGAAGACGGCCGCTGGCATCACGTCGATTCCTACACGCCCGAACGCGCAAGACGGGATAGCACCGTCAAGCTCTGGCAAAAGGTGCGCACAGAAGAGGTTGAAGAGTGGACCGCCGCCTACCACGACAGCAACTTTCGGCACAAGAAGTTCGGCGCCGAGGTCGTGGTGGAGATGAAGGACGGCTCGCAGATCGTCGAGTGCCTGGACAATCCCAACGCACACTCCCTAGGCGCCCGCCCCTTCACCCGGCCACAGTACGTGGAAAAACTGAGAACGCTGGCGGCGGGCATCGCTGAGGATGTAGAGATCGACCGCTTCATAACCTGCGTCGAGCGCCTCCCCGATCTCACGGTGGAGGAGGTTCGCCAGCTCAACGTGGAAATCCCCACGAACCGACTCGAAGACTCCGACGCAGAGAGGGTAGGTCTGTTCTAGGGACTGGGTCAGCTCGGACGCTTGTAGAGTTCTTCCCAGGTGTCCGTCGCTTCCCACCCGAGTAGGCGCTTGGCCTTGGCAAAGCTGTGCTTGCCGTCGGGAGTCGGCGCGGCGATGAAGAATACTTCGTAGGCGTTGGGCGTGTCGGGGACTCGCAGGCCGTTGACGAAGGCCTCCCCCGTATCCTCCCAGGAGACCAGAAAGGGATGCACTCCCTGGCCACGCTCTTCGGGCAGAATCTCGCGTGGGCGAAAGCCACAGTAGAGATAGGTGACGACGTCAAGATCGTGCTCTTCCGCAAACACGCGAGTGACCTCACCCCCGAGATACTTGGTGAGGGCGTAGAGGTCGTCACCCGGATGCAGAGGGATGTCGTCGACAAGACCATGGTCGTGCCAGTAGTCGGCGTTGTGTCCAAGGGCGGTGTGGAAGGGACCGGTGTGGATTAGGCGGCAAACTCCGGTCTCGACGCAGGCCTTGGCAACGTTGTAGGCGCCCACCAGATTGACGGTGAAGGCCTTTTCGTAGTGGGGCCGCACCACCGTCAGGTTGATTGCTGCATCCATGCCCTCGCAAGCGGCCCGCACCTGGTCGTAGTCGGTGACATCGACGACGCGGTTCTCATGCGGCGCTGACAGTAATTCCGGTAGCGGCGCACGCTGGCTCTGGCGTCGCTCTTCGGCGACGATCTCCTCGATCGCCGTCGCATCTGTGCATCGTATTACGTATTCCTGCTTCAGTGAGGCGATGGCGGCAGCGCCCACGGGCCCGCCGGCGCCGAAGATTACCACCTTTCCCGATTCTACGGCCGACACTCTATGTTCCCACTCCGCTGAAACAACCGCTGGAGACGACGTGACTGACGCGCCATTGATGCTCAAGGCGGGTCATCTCGCGGGCTAACGCCCGTCGCACTTCGGTGGCGGCGTCTTGCTCGGAGGTGCCGTCCTCTGCTCCGAGCGCACCCAAGCGCTGGCAGATCACTTGGATCTTTCCAGTGCGTGCGATCTCGCGACAGGTCAGCTCCGCCAAGTAGGGCGCCAGGGACACAGCCGTCGCCGCCGGCAACGGTCGCCAACTCGGGTCGACGACGAAGTGATCGGGGTAGCGCTCCATCACCGCGAGCTGGCTGATGAGGACGATGCGCTGCACCTGCGCCTCGGCAGCGGCATTGATCAGCACGTAAGTCCCGCGGGTGATGAGGTGGAGCAGCTCCTGCTCTGTGGCTTTGGGCGGATCGTAGGGCTGAGTGTGCACCACGGCGTGAGCACCGGCAACCAACTGCTCCACCGAGTCTTGCGAACGCAGATCTACGGCTCGGCAGCCTATCGCTGTATCGTCGGCGACACCGCAGGCGACGATCTCGTAATCGCGGGCCAGTTCACGACAGAGCATGGCGCCCAAGGCGCGGTCGGCTCCGGTCACGACGACCCGGTTGCTCATGTCCGTCACCAGGACAGCTTGGAGGAGAGATTGTGGAAAAAGTAGGTGGAATCGAAGTAGATCAGCTTCGCCGTCGTCAGGGACTGGGTGATCTGCACATCGTCTCCGGGATTGAGCTCCGCAAGCTTCTGACCGTCCACTGTGAGCAGCACGTTCGGGTCCTTGGTCTCGAGGCTCACGTGCAGACGAATTCTCGACTCCGGAGTCAGGATCAACGACCTCGAAGTAAAATTGTACTCGTTGATACCGTCGAGCACGAAACAACGCACGTCGGGCATGACGATGGGGGCCCCGGTAGAGAGCAAGAATCCGGTGCTCCCCGTCGGCGTTCCCACCACCACACCGTCACCGGTGATGGTGCGGATTTTGGTGTCGTCGACGAAGACGTCGGTGGAGACAAAGCCACCGGCGGAGCGCACGATGACCTCGTTGACAGCTCGTACCGATCCGCCGGGATGCTCGCACTCCAGCGCCAACCGCTCGCTGAGCAGGTACTCGCTCTCGCCGAGCAGATCAAGCAGGCGTCGCAGCTCTGCCCGGTCACCGGCGGTGAGAAACCCCACGGCACCGTAGTTGATGGCAAGGACAGGGCTGTTGGGACAGAGAGCGAGAGCTTTGAGGACGGTCCCGTCTCCGCCCATGGCGAGGACGAGATCCAAGTCCGGTCGGGGAGCGTGATCCCACTCGAGCACTTCGAACTCCACGCCGCGGCCTTGGAAATACTCCGCCACCTCCTCGACTGGAAAGGGTTGCTCCTCGTCACGGAGCAGGGCACCGACTTTGTTGAGTTCGATCATACAGTTCACATCGGCAACTCCGCGATCAGGCGGATCGTGCTTCCTTGCCGGCCTGAGCCTCGTAGGACTTGATCAACGCCTGGGTGCCCTCGTCACCGCAGCCCATGCGCTCCACAATGTTGAAGTACTGGTGAGCTAGGCTCACTCCGGGCAGGGCGAGCTTAACGTCGTTGGCCGCTTCGAGTACGAGCTTGAGATCCTTCTGCTGCAGGCGGACCATGAAGCCCGGCTCGAAGTCGGCTTGGAGAATGCGGGGACCGAGGTTGGTCAGCTGCCAGGATCCTGCAGCACCGCCGCTGATGGCGTCTACCACCTTCTTCACGTCGAGGTCAGAGCCAGCGGCCAGCATAAGGGCTTCTGCCATGGCGAGATTGGCCACGGCGACGGCGATCTGGTTGCACGCCTTGGTCGTCTGACCCGCCCCATTGCCACCGATCAGATTGATGTTCTTTCCCATAGCCTCGAACACCGGAAGGCACTCGTCAAACACCGCCTTTTCTCCGCCGACCATAATGGAGAGGGTAGCGTTGATGGCGCCTACATCGCCGCCGCTCACAGGCGCGTCGAGCATGTTTACATCTTTTTCCTTGAGCGCCGCGGCGATGTCGCGGGTGACGCGGGGAGAGATCGTCGACATATCGATCACCGTCGATCCGGAGGCGGCGCTGTGGATGACGCCGTCCTCGCCAAGAATTACAGCCTCGACGTCGGGGGTGTCGGTGACGATGGCGATGACCACAGAGCAGCCCTCTGCGGCCTCGCGCGGCGTGGCGACGCGATCGGCACCTGCGTCCACAACTTCCTGCACGCGCGGTCGGTCACTGCGGTTGTAGACCGTCAGTGAGTAACCTGCCTTCATCAGATTCAGCGCCATAGGCGCGCCCATGATGCCGAGGCCGACGAACCCGATCCGGGCGTTGTCCGGGGTAGATGGCATGGATGTCTCTCCCTCTTCTAATGGCTCAGAAACTGTAAAATTCGTGACGGTTGTCCCGGATGTCGGCGTTCTCGTAGAGCTGGGCCAGCCACACCTGTAAGGCCTCGCGACGGCGCAACGAGAGCAACTGCTCCTCGAACTCCCGCCGCTGCTCGGCGAATAGGGTTTCGTCGACGGCGGACTTTTCCTTCAGATGAATCAGATACGAACCGTTGGCCTGGACGACGACGTCGCTCCAGTCCCCGGGCTCGAAATTGAAAGCGGCAGTGATGAACTTGCTGCCACGGCCGACCCCGGGCACGAAATCGTTGCGCGAAAACGGACCGCCCGAGCGCACTTCGAGGCCAGCGGCAGCGGCGGCCTCGGCGAAACTCTGGCCACCGCGCACCGCCTGTCGGATCTCTTCGAGCTTGCGCCCGGCCAGTTCGGAGCGCTTGCGCGAGCGCAGCGATGATTCCACGCGCGTCCGCATCTCCTCTATACTCGCCGTGCCCACCTCGCGTTTGTCGAGAAGCTCGGCGATGAAGTAGCCGCTCTCCACACTGCCCACCTGGGTAAGGGTGCCTACCTCGGACGCGAAGAACTGATTGACGACGGACAGCGTCCCGTCACCCAATCCGGGCAGGGTGCTACCTTCAGACAGATAACCGAGATCGCGGAACGTCAGCCCCTGCGTGCTCGCCGCCGCTATCAGACCGATCTGCTCGGCGAGCACCCGGACTTCATCGGCGCGCTGCTGGAGACCTTCTTCGGTATTCGCCGACGGACGGTGCTTGAGCAGGATGTGCCGGGCCCAAATCTGCTCCTCGTCGTCGGTCTCCGGCGGGAAGCGTTCCTCGACTTTGATCAAATGCCAGCCGAAACGGGTCTGTACCGGCTGCGAAATCTCACCCGGCTGCAGCGCAAAGGCGGCCTCGGCAAAGGCATCGACCATGGCGGAGCGTCTGAAGGTCCCGAGATCACCGCCGTTGGGGGCGCTCACCTGATCCTCGGAGACAGCCGCGGCCATCTCGGCGAAGTCGGCGCCGTCATCGACGATCTCTGAACGCAGCTGGGCAATCTCTTCGACTACAGACGCAGAGTCAGCCGCGCTGGGGACCCGGGGAAAGGCGACGTAGCCTGTGCGGATCTGGGCAGGGTGCTGGAAATCCACGCGCATCTCTTCGAAGTGGGCCTGGATCTCCTCCTCGTTTAGAGTCACCTCTTCCATTGGCACCGTTGCAGCCGGAGCGAAGGCGTAGTCCATAGTGACCTTCTCGTTCTGGTCGGAGTAGAACTGACGCACCTCGTTGGGGGTGACGCGCTCCGTCTCCATTAGCAGTTGCTGCATGCTTAGGTTTAGCAGCTGACTGCGAATGAGCTGCTCCACCTGCAGAACGAAAGCGCGATTGCCCGGGTCGGAGTAGGTGTTGCGGTCGTTGATGAACTGGGAATAGAGCGCCGGATCAAACTCCCCTTCTTCGTTGTGGAAGGTGGGCAGAGCCTGCACGGCGGGGGGCGGAGAACTGCGCGCGTAGTGGGCGACCTCAGCGTCGGAGATCTCGATCCCGAGGCGATCTACCTCCCGACGGATCAAAATGTCGCCCACCATGGCGTCCCAGACTTCGCGGATCATCTGGGAGTTGTTTCCCCGATCGGCGCTAGAACGTTGGCGAGCGGCGTTGCGCACTGCCTCCTGGAAATAGCGCAGAGAGATCTCCTCGCCGTTGATCGACCCGATGCTGCCAGAGGTTGTCGCCGTACTGGTGCCGGAATAGTCGGCGCCCCATTCGACTACGATGAGGCCAACGAAGGCAAGGATCACGATCCACATAATGATGGCCGTGCTCTCTCGCAGTTTCGTCATCATGAACGTCAGCTCTCCTATTCTGTGTTCACATTGCTGTCGCGCAGGAGGCAAGCCACCAGACGCCCGTCCCCTTGATCCTTGAGCTGGGGAACCTCTTGCCGGCAGGCGTTGCGCATCTCGGGACAACGCGGATGAAACGGGCAGCCAGGCGGTATGGCTGCTGGACTCGGTACATCCCCCTGCAGTATCACGTGCTGTCGCCGCGACGTGGGATCCGCCACCGGCGCGGCCGACAACAGGGCTCGAGTGTAGGGGTGGGAAGGATCGCTATAGAGCTGGTCCCGCGGCGCCATCTCCACAACTTTACCCAGGTACATGACCGCGACACGGTCGGCGATGTGCCGGACCACGCTGAGGTCGTGGGCGATGAACAGGTAAGTGAGACCGAGATTTCGCTGTATGTCCTGCAGGAGGTTGACGATCTGGGCCTGGACGGAGACATCGAGGGCGGAAACAGGCTCATCGGCAACGATGAACCGGGGATTCACTGCCAGTGCCCGGGCAATGCCAATGCGCTGCCGCTGACCGCCGCTGAACTCGTGCGGATATCGGGACATCGCGCCTGCCTGCAACCCCACCATGGCGAGGAGCTCAGCGACGCGGCCTTTGACCTCGGCCCGCCCCTTGGCCAGACCGTGTATGACAAGACCCTCGCCGATCAGACTGCCGACGCGCATGCGTGGATTCAGCGAGCTGTAGGGATCCTGAAATACGATCTGCATCTCCCGGCGCAGGGAGCGCAGATCGCCCCTCCGTAGATCGTGAACACTGTGGTTCATAAAATACACCCGCCCCGAAGTGGCGTCGAGCAGGCGCAGGATGACGCGCCCCAGAGTGGTCTTGCCGCAACCGCTCTCCCCCACCACTCCCAGCGTCTCTCCGGAATGAATGCTCAGGCTGACGCCGTCAAGGGCGCGGACGTAGCCGTGCACCCGTCCCCAGATGCCGCGATGGATAGGGAAGTATTTGGTGAGCTGCTCCACGCGGAGCAGAGGCCCCTGCGCCGAGGGCGTGATTGTGGCCTCGGTCACTCCTCGACCTCCCATCGCCAGCAGGCGGCTCGACGGCCTGGACCACACGCTTCCAGCGCTGGCGGCTCCAGCGAGCAACGGGATTCGGCCAGCAAACAGCGAGGGTGAAAGCGACAACCCGAGGGGAAAGCCGAGGCTTCCGGCACCATTCCGGGGATGACCTCTAGGTGCTCCCGCCCTCCTTCGAGCAGCGGGATCGAGCGCAACAGCCCACGGGTGTAGGGATGACGCGGCCGCGCGAACAGGGACTTCGTGTCCGCCTCCTCGACGATTTGGCCCGCATACATCACCGCCACCCGGTCGGCGACTTCCGCCACCACGCCGAGGTCGTGAGTGATTAACAGTACCGCCATGTGAAACTCGTCCTCCAAGCGGGCGAGCAGGTCGAGGATTTGCGCCTGTATCGTGACGTCGAGGGCGGTGGTGGGCTCGTCGGCGATGAGCACTTGCGGGTTGCAGGACAGCGCCATGGCGATCATCACTCGTTGCCGCATGCCGCCGCTGAGCCGGTGCGGGTACTCGTCGACGCACTGCTCGGGGGCCGGGATGCCAACCAGGCGCAGCATCTCAATGGCTCGATTTCGCGCCTCGTAGGCCGACACCCGCTGATGCAGGATGACCGCCTCGGCGATCTGGAAACCGCAGGTAAGCACCGGATTCAAGCTGGTCATCGGCTCCTGGAAGATCATGGCAATATCGTCGCCGCGAACTTCGCGCATCTCTTCCTCACTGAGGGCGAGCAGGTCGCGCCCTCCGAGCTGAACCGAGCCGGCGGCGATCTCTCCGGGCGCGGCGACCAGGCGCATCACAGACAGGGCGGTGACGCTCTTGCCGCAGCCGCTTTCTCCCACCAGTCCCAGGGTCTCGCCGCGCCGCAGAGTTAGTGAAACCCCGTCGACGGAGCGGCCGAGCCCGGCCTCAGTGGGGAAGAAGGTCTGCAGGCCCTCCACGCGCAGCACCACGTCGGTGGCGTCGACCTCGCGGGCCACGGGGGCAGTTGGAGCCAACTCAGGCGGCATGGGCGCGCCCGGCCAATAGGTGGTCGACGCTGGCGTACTTGCTGCGCGCCAGCTCCTCGGCCTGCCGGTGCTCTTCCTCGGAGACGGACTGCTGGGTGATTGCGAGACCCAAGATGCGGGCGAATCCGCGTGCCAGGTTGGCAGCGAGGTCGGCCACGTTCGGCACCGCCCCAGCATCTCCGAGGTGAGCACAGGCATCAAGCAGCTGCTGGCGATCGCCGCCACGACGGCTGACATCGACCAGGATCGCGTGCTCGGGGCCGATGAGAATGGAGCCGTGCTGCAGTGCGCCGCCGCGGATCCGGCGCTGGGCGCTACCCACCAGTTTGCGGCCGCGGCGGGTCACCTCCCAGCGCGCCGTGCTGGAGAAGCAGGGCGCCTGCTTGCCGCACCTCTTCGGAGTGCCCGGCGACAGTTCAGCATCGATGCCTGACGCGTTCAATCCGGCGACGAGACACTCACCGAATCGGCAATTGCTGTCCTCCAGCGAGCCGGCCACAGCGCCGTGGTCGTCAGAGCTGAGAAAGCTATAGGTGAGCTCGTTCCAGTGTAGAACAGCACGCCCGCCCGTCGGGCGTCGCACCACGTCAATTCCGCGACGCTGACATTCGTCGAGGTCAAGGATCTCTTCGGCTCTCTGTCCGTAGCCGATGGATACAGCAGGGGGATCCCAAGTGTAGGTGCGCAGCACGGGAATGCTGGAATCGGAGCAGGAGGCGAGCAGCACCTCGTCGAGGGCCATGTTGTACGACCCGGTAGCCGATCCGGAGTCGACGAAACGCAGCATCGCTGTCACGACGGAGGTCTCAAGTCTGCCCGAGGCGGTGCAGTGCATCCCGGGCAGCCATCTGCTGGGCTTCCTTCTTGCTGCGACCCTGACCGGACCCGAGGGTCTCGCCGATTACGCTGACCTCAACGCTGAACAGCTTGTCGTGGTCGGGGCCCACTTCGTTCTGCACGTAGTACTTGGGGTGGCCCGAGCCCTGGCTCTGAACGTGCTCGAGCAGACGACTCTTGAAGTTGAGGAAATCTTCGCGGCGGTGGATCTCGTCGAGGTCGTGCAGCACCGTTCGCTCCACGAAGCGCTGCGCCGTGCGCAGCCCGCCATCTAGGAACAGGGCACCGATGACGGCTTCGAAGGCGTCGCTGAGAATGGAGTCCTGATCGGCGCCGCCAGCGGCTCGCTCTTCCTGACTCAGCAGGATGAAGCGACCGAGATCGATAGTGCGGGCTCGGCGGGCAAGGACTACACGGGACACCACCAGGGACTTCATCTGCGTGAGTTCACCCTCGCGGCGGTCCTGGTAGCGATGGAAGAGGAACTCGGCGGCAACGAGATCGAGGACGGCATCTCCCAGGTACTCGAGGCGCTCGTTAGAATCCAAGCCATTGCCGTCGTGGGCGTAGACGTAGGAGCGGTGCTTGAGAGCGGTCGCTAACAGCTGACGATCGCGAAAGCAGTGTTGGAGTCGCTCCTCAAGCTCGCGTACCTGATCCTGGTGCAGCCCCTCGATCGAGGCTTTCGGCATTGTGTGTGTGAGAACCCGACGGATCCAATTCATGGATAAGGGTCGGCCGAACCGGGAATCAATGGGCCCCATTGCGCCCGAAGACAAGGGCTACGTTGTGGCCCCCGAAGCCGAAGGAGTTGTTCAGCGCGTAGGTCACGCCGACTTCGCGCGCCGTGTTGGCGACGTAGTCGAGGTCGCACTCCGGATCGGGATTGTCGAGGTTGATAGTTGGTGGAATGACACCGTGATGCAGGGCGAGGATGCAGGCAATGCTCTCGATGGCGCCCGCCGCCCCCAGCAGATGCCCTGTCATGGACTTCGTGGAGCTCACCGCTATCTGACCGGCTTGGGTGCCGAAGACATTCTTAATGGCCGCCGTCTCCTGGACGTCGCCGATGAGAGTCGCGGTGCCGTGGGCGTTCACGTAGTCCACCTGGTCGGCATTCAAAGCGGCATCCTTGAGGGCGAGGCGCATGGCACGAATGCCGCCTTCCCCCCCGGGAGCCATGTCGGTGATGTGGTAGGCGTCGGCGGTGAAGCCCGCACCGAGAAATTCACCGTAGATACGAGCTCCGCGGGCCTTGGCCTGCTCGTACTCTTCAAGCACAACGGCACCGGCACCTTCACCGAGAACGAAACCGTTGCGGTCGACGTCGAAGGGTCGACTGGCGCGTTCGGGATCGTCGTTGTGGATGGCCAGTGCCCGAGCGGCGGCGAACCCGCCCACCGAGAGGGGCGTCACCGCCGCTTCGGCCCCGCCGCTGATCATAACGTCGGCTTCGCCGTACTGAATCTTGCGCGCCGCTTCGCCGATGGCGTGGGCAGCGGATGCGCAGGCGGAAACCGTAGTGTAGTTCGGCCCCTTCGCCCCCAGCTTGATGGAGATCATGCCTGCACACATGTCGCAGATAATCATGGGAACGAAAAACGGGCTGATGCGGTCTGGGCCCTTCTCGGCCATTAGGGTGTGCTGTTCTTCCAAGGTGCCGATGCCGCCGATGCCGGAGCCGTAGATCACCCCCACCCGCTCGGCGTCCTGCCGAGACATGTCGAGACCAGCATCTTCCGCGGCCTGGGCGGCGACGTACACCGCGTAGTGGACGAACACGTCGTTGCGCCGCACCTCTTTGCGATCGAGGATGCTCTCCGGGTCGAAGTCGTTGACCTCACCGGCGATCTGCACCTTGTGATTGCTGGCGTCGAAGCGAGTGATGGGACCGATACCGGATCGACCGTTGCAGAGCGCGTCCCAGTAGCTGCCGACGTCGTTACCGTTGGGGGCGAGCACTCCCAACCCAGTAATGACAGCTCTACGTCGACTCACGAAGCGCCCACCGTCTGCTCCCCCTGCAGCGGAACCGCCTGGCATCGCCGTGCCGGTAGGCGATTCACGCCTTGGCGTGCTCCTCCAGATACTTCATGGCCTCGGTGACGGTCACCATCTTCTCGGCGTCTTCGTCCGAAATATCGAGACCGAACTCCTCCTCAAAAGCCATTACCAGCTCGACCGTATCCAGCGAGTCTGCGCCCAAGTCGTCGACGAAGGAAGCCTCCGGAGTGACTTGCTCGACGTTGACGCCAAGTTGCTCGACGATCAGATCGCGAACCCGCTCATTGATCGATGCCATTCACATCCTCCTGAGAATGCAAAAGAAGTTGGCAAACGTTGGGTACCACTACGGTTACGGGCGTTCTGGCCGTCCCCCGATAGCGTCCCGACCCTATATATAGGCTGGGATGGGGATTACGCAACCGTGATTCACGGCGCTTCCTCCCGGTTGGCAGGAGCCCCGGACCAGGCAGCCCCTTCAGACACCGGACCCGGCCCGCTACATCGTCATGCCGCCGTCAACGGCGAGCACCTGGCCGGTGATGTAGCCGGCGCGCTCGCTCGCGAGAAAAGCGACGGCATCAGCGACCTCTTCAGGGGTGCCAGCGCGCTCGAGGGGCACTTTGATCATCATCGCCTGCACCGCCTCTTCGGGCAGCTCCGAGGTCATCCCGGTGTCGGGCACATAGCCTGGAGCCACCACGTTGGCGGTGATACCGCGACTGGCGAGCTCTCGCGCCAAGCTCTTAGTAAAACCGATCAGGCCGGCTTTTGACGCCGCGTAGTTCGCCTGGCCGGCGTTGCCGGCGATACCGACGACGGAGGAGATACTGATGATGCGTCCCCCCTTGGCACGCATCATCGGACGCACCGCCGCCTTGGTGTAGTTGTAGGCACCTTTAAGGTTGATGTCGATGACCTCGTCCCACTCCCCTTCCTTCATGCGCATGAGCAGGTTGTCGCGTGTGACGCCGGCGTTGTTGACAAGAATGTGGATTCCGCCCAGGGTGTCGATGACGGCTTTCACCATCTCGTCTGCCTGATCGTAGTCAGAAACGTCAGCGGCGCGGGCGAAGCTGCGCACGCCTAGGGCGGCGATCTCGTCCGCAGTGGCCTGTGCGACGGACTCCGTACGAGCGCAGACGGCAACATCGGCCCCCATCGTGGCCAGTCTCAGGGCAATGGCACGACCAAGCCCCCTCGAACCGCCAGTGACTAGGGCGACTTTCCCACTCAGTTCTGACATGATAATCTCGCTCGTCCCGTGTCCTTGCCTATAGTCTGGATAGCTTGGACCCAGTCTCTTCAATGTCCTCCACGGTACCCGCAGGCAGGACCTTGATGCCGCGCTGGATACGGCGCACCAGTCCGCGCAGCACCGATCCAGGCCCGACTTCGGCGGCAATGTCGACGCCGGCACCAGCCAAGCTGCGGATGGAATCTGCCCAGCGCACCGGAGCCGTGATCTGCTGGATCAGACAACGGCGCAACTCCTCCGGATCTGTCACCGCTGACCCGGTGACATTGGTGACTACAGGGATCGTCGGAGCACAGAACTCGACTTCGTAGAGCAACGCCTTCATGGCATCTGCTGCCGGTTGCATGAGAGGCGAATGAAAGGCACCGCTCACCGGCAACACCACCACCTTTGCCGCGTCCGCCTTCTCGGCGTTCTTGCAGGCCACCTCCACCGCCGGGCCGTCGCCGGAGATCACCACCTGGCCGGGGGCGTTGAAGTTCGCCGGGACGACATTGCCTTCGACATCGATCTCGCAAGCCTTGACGACGTCGTCGTCGTCAAGACCGATGATGGCCGCCATCTTGCCCGGCCGCTGGGTGCCAGCCTCCTGCATCAGCCGGCCCCGCTCTCCCACCAGGCGCAAGCCGTCGGCGAACTCGAAGACACCGGCAGCGGTGAGGGCTGAGTACTCACCGAGACTGTGCCCGGCCGTCGCCACCGGATCGATACCCTTGCGCGTCAGCACCCGCGTCGCGGCGACGCTGTGAACGTACACTGCCGGCTGCGTGACCGAGGTCTGGCTAAGCTCTTCCATGGGACCCTCGAAACAGAGCTTCGTCAGCGAGATGCCCAGACATTCGTCGGCGACGTCAAATAGATCCTTCACCTCCGCGTCCGCCTCGTAGAGGTCGACCGCCATCCCCACCGCCTGCGACGCCTGTCCGGGAAATAGCAATGCCAGACTCATTGTCAGTCGCCTGCCTATGCTCCCCAGCGCACGAGTGCGTTGCCCCAGGTGAGTCCACCGCCGACGGCAGTGAACTGCACGAGATCTCCCCGTTGGAGACAATTCTGCTCCACCGCTTCCGAGAGGGCTATGGGGATCGTTGCCGCTGTGGTGTTGGCGTACTTCTCGATGTTCGCCATCACCTTCTCCGGGGGGAGACCCATGCGTTCGGTGGTGGCGCTGACGATGCGCATGTTGGCCTGGTGGGGAACGAAGAGGGTGAGGTCGTCAGTGCTCATCCCGTTTGACTTCAACAAACTGAGAGAGACTTCAACCATCTTCTGCACGGCGGACTTGAACACCGCCTTGCCGTCCTGCTGAATGAAGTGCATGCGCTGATCGACGCTTCCGTGAGAGGCGGGATCCAAGCTGCCACCACCGGGCATCTGCAGACTCTTGCCCTCAGAGCCATCAGCGTGCACCTCGAAGTCAACAAGACCGACGTTGGGGTCGATGGAGGGCTCCAGCATGACGCCACCGGCGCCATCGCCGAACAGAATGCAGGTGGAACGGTCCTGCATGTCGGTGATGGCGCTCATCTTGTCTTGTCGGCGCCGATTACCATGACTTTGCGATGGGCGCCGCTGAGGATGAATTGAGCACCGACGACCAGAGCGAAAACAAAGCCTGTGCAGGCCGCGGACAGGTCGTACCCCCAGGGATTGCTGGCGCCGATCTCGTCCTGGACGAGACAGGCGGTCGCCGGAAACACCATGTCGGGGGTGATGGTGGATACGATGATGAGGTCGACTTCGGAGGCCTGCGTGCCGGTCTGCTGGAGCAACCCCCAGTCGCGGCGGTGGCCATCGTCGAGGTCGGCTGTCCTTCGTGAATGCGGCGCTTGGCGATTCCCGTGCGCTCACGGATCCATTCGTCGGAGGTCTCCACGATGGGCTCGAGTTCGGCGTTGGTGAGGACTCGATCTGGGAGGTAGCGCTCGACTGTAGTGATCGTCGCGGAAGCGATCTTCGTCGCGTCGGACACGAATTAACGACTATTCTGCGGGCTCCAGGTAGGAGCGGCCGCGATAGTGGCCGCAATTCTTGCACACCCGGTGCGGCCGGGTAGCTTGGCCGCAGTTCGCACACTTCGCGCTGGACGCGGGCTTGAGCTTCCAATGAGTACGCCGCTTATCGCGACGAGTGCGGGAAATTCGGCGCTTGGGTACCGCTGCCATGATATCTCCTTACGCGTTCGGCTCGGTTCGGCGCCAGTCGGGCAACGCCGATCTTCAATTCTTGTTCTCATTCAATTGGGCCAGGGCTTCCCAGCGCGTATCCACGGTGCTGTCGCTGCAGTCGCACGAGCCCTCGTTAAGATTCCGTCCGCAGCTGGAACACAGCCCCTGGCAATCTTTCGCGCAGTAGAGACGCAGGGGAATCTCGAGCACGATGACGTCGCGCACGCGTTCGCCGAGGTCGTACTTACGCGTGCCGGGATCGACGATGTCCACCTCGTCCTCGTCGGCGATCGCCTCGAGTTCGTCCTCGTCGGCCTCCTTACGTTGCAGCATTAGCTTCATGATCCCCGAGATCTGCTGCTGGGCGGGCTCCAGGCATCGGCAGCACTCGCCCTGAACCTGCGCCTCGATATGCCCCTCGATGCAGAAGTACTGCAAGGTCCGCCCGACCGTCAGACGCACTTGGAGGGGGCCAGAGAACTGCAGGTCTTTCGGCGCCACCTCGAGGGCATCGGCTCCAATCTCGAAGTGGATCTCGTGCAGGCCCTCTTCGATGTCGTCGAGCTGCAGGACGTGGGCCTGCTCCCTTGTTTGCGGTGTGCCGACCACGGGCTTCAGCTCGGGAAGAAGAAGGAGATTTCACGCTCGGCGGTCTCCGGGGAATCGGAGGCGTGCACAGCGTTGCACTGCACGTCGGTTCCAAACTCCGCCCGAATCGTGCCTGGAGCTGCCTTGGTGCTGTCGGTCTCGCCGATGAAGGCGCGCAGATGGGTAACTGCGTCTTCACGTTCGAGGACAGTGGGCACAGCCGGACCCGAGGTCATGAACTCGACGAGTTCGTCGTAGAATGGCCGCTCCTTGTGGATCTCGTAAAACTCCTGCGCACGTTCCATGGCGAGCTGTTCCATACGCAGCGCGCGGATGATGAAACCCTCACCTTCGAGGCAACTGAGAATCTCGCCGATCGCGTGTTTGCCCACGGCGTCGGGCTTGATGATCAGGAGTGTGCGCTGCGTACTCAATTCGTCCTCCACCGATTAATTTCGTAGCCCACGATGGCACTTGCCGCCGAGGTCTGGAACAGACAAAAACAGGGCCGGAGCGCACGAACTACCGGCCTGAGGTAAGTGGTAAAGAATATGGGACATTAGGTAAGGTGTCAACGACCCGAAAGAGCGATCTTGACATGGATTCACACCCCCGATAGATTGCGGTCAAATGCCTCTGCATCCCCTGCTTGAAGATGACGGCAAGGCGATTCGAGACCCGGTGTGGGGGTATATCTACCTACCGGAGCCGCTACTCGCTCTTGTCGACACCGAAGACTTTCAACACCTTCGCAATGTTACCCAGCTGGGCTTCGTTCATCTCGTCTACCCGGGGGCGCGGCACTCTCGGTTTGAGCACTCCCTCGGCGTTTACCACTTAGCCAAGCAGTTTCTGCGCCGTCTGCTGGGCTCCGACCCCCCGCTCTGCCTCAGAGAGGAGGACGTGCGCGTCTTCCTCGCCGCCACCCTGCTGCACGACATCGGTCACTATCCGTTTTCTCATACGCTCGAAGAACTGCTGCCGTTCTTCGTGAGCCACGAGCAGCGCGCTCGACGGCTCATTGAGGATCCCACCGGCCCCATCAGCCGCGCGCTGAAGGAGGAACTCGACGTCGACCCCACAAGGGTGGCCAACGTCATCGACTACCACGCCAACGATCGGGAGATTCCTCAGCGCGACCTGCTGCTGGCGAACATTCTCTCTGGCACTCTCGACCCCGACAAAATCGACTACCTGCTGCGCGACTCCCTATTCTGCGGCGTGCCTTTCGGAGAGAGCGTGAATCGCGATCGGCTCATCGGCTCGATCCGTTACGACGCGAGCCGCCGCCGCCCGGCCATTTCCAGCAAGGGGGTGTCGGCAGTGGAGTCGCTGGTTTTCACCAACTACTTGATGTACCGCAACGTGTATTGGCACCACACGGTGCGCGCGGCAACGGCGATGTTCAAGCGCTCTGTGCAGGACATTCTCATGCACCCCGATTGCCGCCTCGAGCCTAACGATTTCCATCGGGTCACTGAAGGCGAGCTGGTCGTGGCTTTGCGTAATGAGCAGGAGCGCCTGGGTCTCGAGGGTTCCTACCGGCTGCTGCAGGGCGTCGTCACCCGACAGCTCCACAAGGTGGCGAGCTACATCTACCCCGGGGAGCGCAAACGGGATCTGCTGCACTACCTCCACGACCTCTACCAGCACCCCCATAAGCGTCGCCTCAAAGAAATGGAGTTGAGCCGCCTGTTCAGCGATCGCGTAGGCCGTTCCGAGAAGGGCGACGAGGTGCTCATCGACATCCCGCGCTTTGACAAGGCGCCTGAGGTGGACCTCAAGGTGTTCTACGGCAAGGACGTGCCCAGCGAGAAACCCCAGCCTCTGAGCTTCGACGATCCCGAGGTCTCCCGTCTGCGCGAGTCTCTCCTCGACAATTTCGAAGATCAGGCCAAGATCTTCCGCATCTTCTGCATCGCCGACGCCGAGCTCCTCGGCCTCGTGGGCGACGAGGTGAAACGCCACCTCAACTGAGGCGTTCTATAGTTTGTCAATGAGGGGAAAGCTTTCTCCTTTTCCGCGAGAATGCACCTGTGAAATCATTCTTATGTGTCGGCCTCGCTGCTGTGCTCGCCTACGACGTTCCCGCGTCGGCCGACAAGTACCACGTCGGCGTCACTAACTTCACCTTCACCGGCTACGCCGCCGCCGCCGCGCGCTCAGCGAAGACGGTCATAGAGAGCCGACTCGCCGCTAGCAGTCGCTTCGACATCGTCGAGCGCTCGCGCCTCTCTGACATTCTCGAGGAGGTTGCCTTTCAGCAGTCCGGTGTCACCGAAACGTCCTCCGCTGCGCTGCTGGGACAGCAGGCTAACATCGATCT
Organism: Candidatus Latescibacterota bacterium; assembly: GCA_036336855.1. Classification (GTDB taxonomy): domain Bacteria; phylum Latescibacterota; class UBA2968; order UBA8231; family UBA8231; genus JAYZFI01. The sequence goes on along the minus strand of JAYZFI010000045.1, from coordinate 86,881 downwards.
GCTGCTGTTCGGCGATGCCGCCCGCCTCCCCGAGGGGGGCTACACCGTGACCATGCGGGTCGTCGACGTAGCCACGGGGCGGGTGCTGCACGCCCAGCAGGAGATGTTACCCCACAACCCTTCCATCCACAAACGGGTGCTGGAGCACTTCGCCCGAGGTTTCCTCGCCGTCGCCCTGGCGCTGTACCCGGCGGAGATGGTGTTCATGGAGGGCGGGCGCTTTACCATGGGACGGAACGACGGCTATCCGGAAGAGGGACCGGCGCAGGAGGTGAAGGTCGCCTCCTTCTACCTGGATCGTACCGAGGTCTCCCGCGCCGCCTTCGCTGCCTTCGCCGAAGAGACGGGACGGAGTTTCGACGGCGACGAGGCGCCCGAGCTACCCGCCACCGGGGTCAGTTGGCAACAAGCCCATGATTACTGCGACTGGGCGGAGCGGCGCCTGCCCACGGAAGTGGAATGGGAGTATGCTGCCCGCGGCTCTGCGGGCCGGTTGTACGCCTGGGGGAACGAGGAGCCCGACCACCGCCGAGCGCGCTTTGCCACCGCTGAGCCGGTCTCCGTCGACGAACTCAGAGGGGGCACCAGTCCCGATGGAGTGTATCACCTCTCCGGCAATGTCAGCGAGTGGGTAGAGGACGGTTGGCGTCCCCGCCACGACGCGGAGATGACGAGCGAGTACCGTGTAATCCGCGGCGGCGCCTTCAGCCAGGGCATCGCCACGTTGCGCACCACGGCTCGCGCTTTCCACAACCCGGTGAAAGGAGCCAGCCACATCGGCTTCCGCTGCGCCAGAACCGCCGTAAGTAGAAGCGGTAACTGAGCCCTCTATCCCTGGGGGATTTTGCCGCAGTCTCTCAGTCACCGATCTTTCCTCAGAGGCAACAGACTAGCGTCGCCGTCTCTCAGCCTACGAACCATGAGCTTCTCCTACCCCGAAATTCGTCTGCGCCCCAATACGGAGCGACTGCTAATCAAGGGACATCCCTGGGTCTACAGCGGTGCCGTGGCCCTGAGTCACCCAGGTGCCAGCGCCGGCGCCGTCGTCGACGTGATCAGCTCGACAGACCGCTTCATCGGACGCGGCTATTTCAATCCGGATTCGGAGATCGCCGTGCGCATGCTGCATCGCCAGCGTGATCGCGATGTCGACGCAGAGTTTGTCCACCAAGTCATTACCGATGCGGTGCGGCTCCGCCAGGAGCATCCCGAGCTCGGCGAAGCCGGTGCCTGCCGGCTCATCCACGGAGAGAGCGACGGGCTGCCCGGGCTCATTGTCGACCGTTACGGGGAATGGTTGGTCGTGCAGCTCCACACCGCCGGCGTGGAGACGCTGCGTGCGTGGGTCGTAGATGCCCTACAGCAGATCCTGCAGCCGCGCGGCATCTACGAGCGCAGCGACGTCGGCACGCGCCGTGCCGACGGGCTGTGCGATCGCCCGACCGGCGTGCTCGCCGGCGAGGAGCCACCGGAGCTCATCGAGTTCCGCGAAGGTAACGTCGAGCTCGTCGCCGACGTGCGCCGAGGGCAGAAGACCGGCTTCTTTCTCGACCAACGCGACAACCGGTTGCTGATGGGTCGATTCGCCGGCGGTCGCTCCGTGCTCAACCTGTTCTCGTACACCGGGAGCTTCAGCGCCCATGCGGCTCGGGCGGGTGCCACTCGCGTTGTGGACGTCGATATCGCCCTCGGCGCTCTGCGCACGGGTCGTCTCAACCATGAACGTAATGGCGGTGGCTCGCTCTCGACGTCATTGAACACTGACGTGTTCTCCCTCGCCGAGCAGTGGTCGGATCGCGGCAAGCAGTTTGGCGTTGTGGTGGTGGATCCGCCGTCGCTGGCGCGGCGCAACCGACAGGCCAAGCAGGCCATGGGGGTGTATACCAAGCTCAACCGCAACGCCATGCGCCTGGTCGAGGATGGAGGCTACCTGCTCACTTGCTCGTGCTCGACCCGCGTGTCGGAAGAAGACTTCTTCCAGATCGTGCGGCGAGCTGCCAGCGGGGCACGGGTACGAGCCCGCGTGCTCGACATCGGTCATCACAGCGCCGACCATCCGGTGGATCCCGCCTTCCCTGAGGGTCGCTACCTCAAGTCGCTGCTGGTGAGAGTTTTTCGAGACTGACGCGCTGGGGGCTGAAATCCCGCACCGCGCTACTTCAGTAGCTTGGGGATCGTCGAAAACGCCTCACCGCTGTTGTCATCGGCGGTGCAACCGATAGTGTCTCCGTTGTCGATCTGTCCCCCCCGCAAAGAGGGGCGCGATGGCAACGGCCGCGAGCAGGGTGCGCGGGATCCAGATTGGGCGTGGGTAGGTCAACTCAAATCCTCACCGGAGAGCTATGCTGACGGGAGAACGACGCAGGGGCCGTGGTTGCCCAATGGGCCCACAGGGCTCGTTGTGATTGGGCACGGGTTTTCGTATCTATGCCGTGCATAGAGATACCGTGACAAGAACCGCTGAATTCTGCACTCAGCTGGACACTCTACCCACCCGTCCTGGCGTCTACCTAATGAAGGATAGCGCCGGCAAGATACTCTACGTGGGCAAGGCGAAAGACCTGCGCAGCCGGGTACGATCCTACTTCCAAGCCGCCGGGGTGACCGAGCGCGGTCACCGCATCGAAGTCATGGTGAGCCGCGTCGCGGATGTTGACTACATCGTCACCGAGACCGAGCAGGAGGCCCTAATCCTCGAGGCCAACCAGATCAAGGCCCACCACCCGCGCTACAACATCAATCTCAAAGATGACAAGAAATACCCCTTCATCCGCATCACCAATGAGGCCTTTCCCCGCATCTATTGGACCCGCGATGTGAAACGCGACGGCTCGCGCTACCTCGGACCCTACAGCAACGCCCGGCACATGCGGACCATGCTCGACGTGATGCACAAGATCTTTCCCGTGCGCAGCTGTCGCTACGACCTGCCCGATCCTAAGGTCAAGTTGTGCATGGAGTACCAGATCCGACGTTGCGAAGGTCCCTGCGAGGGCCTGGTCGACGCCGAACACTACTGCCGCTCGGTGAGCCAGGCCGTTCGCTTTCTCAAGGGCGACAAGAGTGGCGTCATTCACGAACTCGAGGCACAGATGCAGGAGACCTCCAAGCTCCTGTACTTTGAGCAGTCGGCGAGGCTCCGCGACCAGATCCGCGCCCTCGAGCTCTACCAGTCGCATCAGAAGATGGTGCTGGAAGAGAAGATTGACCGCGACGTAATGGGTATGGCCCAGCAGGACGACGAGGCCTGTTGCGTGGTATTGGAGATTCGCGAGGGACGCATGTCGGGAGAGAAGCACCACTTTCTCGGCGGCATCATGGAGTACGATGACGCGGAGATCATGTCCGCCTTCGTCCGCCAGTTCTATCTGGAGACCGACTTCGTCCCGCGCCAGATCCACCTGAGCGTCGCCCTCGACGACGCCGACCAGATCCAGGAATGGCTGGAGGCCAAGCGCGGATCCAGGGTAGACTTGGCGGTGTATCAGCGCGGGCTCAAGGCGCGTACCCAGGACATGGCCGAGGCCAACGCCGCTAACTACCTGGAGGAGCGCCGACTCAAGCGTGAGGCCAACAAGGATCGTGTGCCACAGTCGGTGCTGGCTCTGCAGCGCGACCTCGCCCTACCCGAGCCCCCGCGCCACATCGAAGGGGTCGACATCTCCAACTTCCAGGGCACCGACACGGTGGGCTCCCTGGTGGTGATGATCGACGGCAAGCCGCGGCGCAGCGAATACCGGCACTTTCGCATTCGCGGTGTCGAAGGCTCGGACGATTTCGCCAGCATTGACGAGGTGGTAACCCGGCGTTGCCGCGGGCTGCGCGAGCGCGGCGAGGCCTTCCCCGATCTGCTCATGATCGACGGCGGCAAAGGTCAACTGGCAAGTGCCTTAGCGGCGCTCATAAGATTGGGTGTCGACATTCCCGTCGTCGGCATCGCCAAGAAGCTGGAAGAGCTCTTTCTGCCCTCCCAGCCGGAGGCGGTAGTGCTGCCCAAAACTTCTGCGAGCCTGCGACTGCTGCAGGTGCTGCGCGACGAGGCCCATCGCTTCGCCATCAACCATCACCGCAAACTCCGCGGCAAGCGCACCCTGACCTCGAGCCTCGACTGCATACCCGGCATCGGCCCCAAGCGACGGCAGGCCCTCCTCAACGAGTTCGGCTCGGTGCGCCGGCTGCGCGAAGCCGACATCGAGCAGATCGCCGGCGTGAAGGGATTCAGTATCAAGCTCGCCCACGAACTCAAGACCCACCTGCAACCCGCCGAAGAGACGAACTCGGAGCCAGCGTCGTGAGCCAACGCCGCAACATTCGGCTACCACACTGATCTCATCACTCCGAGGAGGTCAACCGCACGCTAACCACATCAAGCAACGTGATCAAGAGTTCGGCACCAGGCCACTCTGATGTCATGCGCGCTCTTCGATCCCGCCATGCGGCCTACCAACGGTGCGTCGCTTCCTACTCCCCACACCCAGAGGGGCAGGGCTTTATCGCCCACTTCATGCGCTATTTCATGGGCAAGTCGGCGGATTTCGATCTGCCCCTGCCTCACGTCGAGTGTCTCACCTACGGTGACCTGTCGGTGATCCGGTCCGACAACATCGGCAACGGCGCCTTGCGGAGACCACCACCCATCGTCCTTCCCTGTTACCGCTTCGTGACCTTCACAGAAACCCTGATCGGCTACTCCGCTGGCCCGCACGGGAAGAAAGCACTGCTTGAGCACGAAGAGGTGGCCATCGTTAACAAGGTCACTCCACTCCCTGAATAGCTCTCTTTTCACCTCACCCAACACCGATCCGTCCGTGTGTGTGGACGAACTGCTGTCTGCTCTCGAAACGCAGCTCAGCAACGCCACCTTGTCGGCTTACCGCACCGACCTCTCCCGCTACGCCACCTTTCTGCGGGAAGCCGGGGTGTCGAGGGCGGACGAGATTACTGTCGATCATCCCCGCAGGTTGCTGGAGCAGCTGAGCCAGCGCGGACTGAGCGCAGTGACGATCGCCCGCAATGCCTCCTCCCTGCGACGGTTTCACCAGTACCTGGTTCAATGCGGGCACTGTCAGACCGACATGACGGCGGAACTGCAAACCGAGTCCCTCGACGCACCTCTATCCGACACTCTGACCACGGAACAGGCCGCGGCGTTGGTAACAGCCATCAGCGGCGACAGCCCCTTACAGTTGCGGAACCGTGCCCTGCTAGAGCTGCTTTACGCCGCGGCGCTACGCGTCTCCGAGATCGTGACTCTGGAGGTCGGCGACCTCCGGCTCCAGGAGGGTCTGCTGCGCGTGGGCGAACACGGCAAGGTCGCTGAACGCATCCTGCCCTTGGGCGATCCCGCCTGTCGCGCCTGCGAGCGCTACCTGGAGTCGGGGCGGCGCCAGCTGGTCGGTGATGACAGCGGTGACGTACTTCTACTCAGCGTGCGCGGTCGCCAACTGTCGCGCATGAGCGTGTGGAAGGTCATCCGCGACGCCGCGTCGGCGGCAAGGATCAATCGGCCGGTTAACGCTAGGACAGTGCGCAACAGCTGCGCCGCTCATCTATTGCGAGGCGGCGCAACCCTGCAGGACGTGCAGGTGATTCTCGGACATGCCAACATCGCTTCCACACACGCCCTGGGCGCCGCCTTCGCCCAAGTCGACATCACCGCCTTGCACCAGACCCACCATCCGCGGCACTGAAATTGCCGTGAACGAAACCTTTCTTGAATTTCTACTGTGGTTCCCCGCCGTCATCGTCGCCCTCAGTCTGCACGAATTCGCCCACGCCTGGGTCGCCGACCGTCTTGGTGATCCAACCCCGCGGGCACTGGGCCGCGTGAGCCTGAATCCGCTCGTGCATCTCGATCTGGTGGGGACGATTCTGCTCGTCGTCTTCCACTTCGGCTGGGGCCGGCCCGTTCCCGTCGATCACAGCTACCTTCGCCACCCGCGACGCGATCTCGTGCTCATTTCCATTGCCGGGCCTGCGGTCAACTTCTGCACCGCCATCGTCGTCGGGTTGAGCCTGCGCTGGCTAAGTCCGACCCTGCTTGACCTGCCGTACGGAGTGGAGCTGTTTCTGGCCGCGCAGGCACTAACCTTGCTCAGCCTACTGCTCACGTTCTTCAACCTGATTCCGGCGCCACCCCTGGATGGATCGAGGGTGATCGCTGGCCTGCTGCCATCGTCGCTGGCGGCGACCTACCTGCGTCACAGTAGCCTGCTGTCCTGGGGCTTGATCGGTGTCATTGTCGTCGGAAGTGTGTCCGACGTGCACATCGTTGCCGACCTCATCTACGCCCCGTCACGCTGGCTTTACTCCCTGCTGGTCGGCACGCAGCAGGGTGGATCGGGGAGAGAGTGTGCCCTTTCTGGGGGACATCACCGTCGGCAAGTACATGGCCGGCGATTCGATGCTCCACCACCTCGACCCACGTACCAAGATCGCCTCCATCATTACCCTGATGGGGGGAGGGCTAACGGGATCGACCTGGGCTCCGGTGCTGCTGTTCAGCGCCATAATTGTCATCGCCGCCCTGCTTTCCCGGCTGAGGCCGGCGCTGCTGCTGCGCAACCTCAGATCCTTCGCATGGCTGCTGGGCCTGACGGCGGTTTTGCACGCTCTGATGACTCCGGGAGAGAGTCTGTATTACCATGAGGGTCTCGACCTCGGCGTTACCCGAGAGGGGCTGTACTCCGCTGCCCTGTTCACCATGAGGCTGGTGGCTGTCATCACGGCGGCGGCGTTGTTGACCCTGACCACATCCCCCATGGAACTTACCGACGGGCTTGAACGCCTGCTGGGGCCACTACGCCGGGTTGGTGTGCCCGCCCACGAGCTGGCCCTCATGGCCTCCATCTCCCTGCGTTTCATCCCCGTTCTCGCCGAAGAGGCGGAGCGCCTACAAAAGGCGCAAATGGCACGCGGAGCGGACTTCGGGGGCGGACCACTACGGCGAGCGCGACGCCTGGTGCCCCTGCTGGTGCCACTCTTTCTGTCCGCCTTTTCCCGCGCCGACCGACTCGCCCTAGCCATGGAAGCCCGCGGCTACCGCGGCGGTGAGGGCCGCACTCAGTACCGTCAGCTGCGTCTCCGCCGTGGCGACGCCGTTGCCCTAGCGGTGACCGCCCTAAGTCTGGCGGGGCTTATAACTCTCAGCTGGGCATCAATCGAGCGATGACCTCTCTCGGCAGCCAGGCGCGTCGCATCCGGCTCGACATGGAGTACGACGGTACCGACTTCGTGGGCTGGCAGACCCAGGCACAGGGCCGGACGGTTCAGGGCGAACTCCGACGTGCCCTGGGCATCTTTCTTCAGGAGGAGGCAGAGCCCGTAGGTTCGGGCCGGACCGATGCCGGCACCCACGCGCGCGCCCAGGTCGTCCACTTCGAAACGCGCTCGCAACATCTGGTGGAGAGAATGGTGCCGGCCCTCAACAGCCTGCTGCCGCCCGACTTGGCGGTGCTGCGCGCCCTTGAAGTCGCCGAGACTTTCCACGCTCGCTATAGCGCCATCGGCAAGCATTACCGCTACCGGATCCAGCTGCGGCGGCACCCACTGCAGCGCTGCCAGGTGTGGAATTTGAAGAGACCCGCGCTGGATGAGGCGGCAATCCGTAAGGCGGTGGTCTTCCTGAAGGGAAGGCATTCCTTCCAGGCCTTCTGCAACGCGGACCCACCCCCCGAGCACTTTGAGTGCATGGTGCGGGAGGCCCGTTGGGTCAGCAGCGAAGAGGAGTACAGGCTGGACATTGAGGCCAATCGCTTTCTGCGCCACATGGTGCGCATTGTCGTGGGCACCCTCGTCGAGGTCGGCACTGGCCGCTTCACCCCGGACCAATTCCGGCGGCTGGTGGAACTACCGGGACGACGGGGAGGGGCGGGAGTGACGGCGCCCGCCTGTGGACTGACGCTGTGGCAGATCCATTACCCGCCGGCTTTCGGGGGGGCCTCTGGCGCTCTTTGATGTTCCCTTAGCAACTGAATAGAATTGGGTGATGGAGACACTGGTATGACTGGCATGGCGCTCTGCGGGGCGCTATTGATGGCGCATTCGGCTTGGGCCCAGTCTGAGGAGATCGCGGCATCACGCCGCAACGCGCTAGTTCGGGCGGTCGAGTGGGTGCAGCCGGCCGTTGTCAGCGTACACGCCGTGACCCGGGAGAGCTATATTTATAGGTCCGCCGATCCCTTCCTCGAGTACTTCTTTCCACTGTCGCCCCTGAGTCACCGACTCTACCGGGGTGAGCGGTCTCGGGTCTCGGGGGGATCGGGGGTGATCGTCTCCGACAGTGGCCAAATTCTTACCAATGCTCACGTCGTGGGAGACCCGGAGAAGTTGGAGCGCGCCGAGGTTTCTCTGACTGATGGGAGGGTCTTGCGGGTGCGATCCGTGGAGGTCGACCACTCCCTTGACCTGGCCGTTCTCAGAGTGGCCGAAAGTGGCCTTCCGGTTGCATCTCTCGATGAACCGGGCCATATTCTGGTGGGTGAATGGGCCATTGCCATCGGCAATCCCTTCGACCTAGGACCGACCGTAAGTGTTGGTGTTATCAGTGCGATAGACCGAGATTTTCAGGAGCCGCAAGGGAACTACTACTACCGGGACATGATCCAGACGGACGCCGCCATCAATCCGGGCAACAGCGGCGGGCCTCTGGTCAACGCCAACGGTGAGGTCCTCGGGATCAACAGCTTTATATACACCGGTGGGGATTACAATTTTGGATCCATCGGTATTGGATTTGCCATTCCCATCAGTGCCGCCCGCCGCTTCCTCGAGGAGCTCGATGCCCATGGCCGTATTCGCAAGCCCTGGCACGGCATCGTCGGTCTCCAAGATCTGACTCCCCGCTTGGCCGATTTCCTCGAACTCGACAGCACAGATGGCGCCATTGTGACTCAAGTGGCTGTGGATAGCCCAGCATTTTCCGCGGAGCTGACCCGTGGCGATGTGATCGTCGGGGTCAACGGCGAGCCAGTGCGTAGCAAGGAGGAGGCGAAGGGCCTGTTGGGCGGACTGCGGGTGGCTGATACTTGCGGGCTGCAGATTGTTCGCAGCGGCAGTGAGCGGAGTTTGGCGTTCGCGGTGGCAGAACTGCCTCGGGCTGGCTCCCGCTGGGATTGAGTTGGAGGCCTATCCGGATAGCTGCTCTTGAGTCGAGGGTGGGGCATTATCGCCGATAACAAGTCGTGTGAGTGATCTATATTGGTGAATTCAAAGAGAAACGGAACGGAGACGGTGACGCTGATGACGCGTCGGCGCCCCAAACGGGCTGCCCGGTCGGGCTTCTAATGGCCAAGGAGGGATTTCCATTTGTCGCCGGCGCCTTGGCGCTGGCCGTAGTTGCCTGGCTGGCCGCGGAGTCGATCAGTTGGCTGCGTTTCGGAGGAGCGCTGTTCGCTCTGCTGGCGGCCTTCATGGTCTTTTTCTTCCGCGACCCGCGGCGCGAGGCTCCGCAGGAAGAAGGGGCCATCGTCAGCGCCGCCGACGGCAAGGTGGTAGCCATCGAGGAGGAGGAGGAGGAGGATTACATCGGGAAAACAGCGACGCGGATCAGCGTGTTTCTGTCCGTGCTCAACGTACACGTGAACCGCATCCCCTTCGCGGGTGAGATCGACTTTGTGCAGCACCGACTGGGGCACCATCGTGTCGCCTTTGCCGAAGAGGCATCGTGCACCAACGAGCAGAGCGTGATCGGTATTCGCTCCTCAGCGGGCAAGATCGTCGTCAAGCAGATCGTGGGTATCCTGGCTCGCAGAATCGCCTGTTATTTAGAGCCAGGGCAGCGGGTTAAGCTGGGTGAGCGCTTCGGGCTCATCCGCTTTGGCTCGCGCGTGGACCTGATCTTGCCGAAGACGGCAGAAATTCGTGTCTCCGTGGGCGACCGCGTGCGGGCGGGCGAAACCGTGATGGGGGTTCTGTCGTGATCCATAGCGGCCTCATACCCAGCGTGATCACCATCGGCAACCTGGTCTGTGGTTTCGTCGCCCTGAATTACGTCATGCAGGGCAAATACGTGCCCGCTGCTTGGTTGATTGTGTTGGCCGGCACCCTCGACGTCCTGGACGGGCGCATCGCCCGTTTCATCGGTCGGGACAGTAAGTTTGGTGTTGAGCTCGATTCGCTCGCCGATGTCTGCAGCTTCGGCGTCGTTCCTGCCGTCATGTTCGCCCACGCCTTTCTCCCAACCGTGCTCAGCGGCGCCCTCGCCTGCGTCTTCTTGTTGTGCGGCGCCCTACGTCTGGCGCGCTACAATGTGCTGAGCCACACCGGGGAAAAGAGCGCGGACATATTCCTCGGCCTGCCGATCCCCGCCGCCGCCATCATTCTTACTCAGTACATCGTATTCACCGAGCACGCCTGGGAGACAACCCACGCGGCCTCTTTGGGTGTGGCCCTGCTCGCCTTCGTGTCGTTCCTCATGGTAAGCCGCATCGAGTACGATTCGGTGCCCAATTTCCGCTCCGGCAGGTTCTGGGATCGCTTCAAACAGGTCTATTTTCTGGTTACAGTCGGACTGATCATCCACCCCAACACGTCGAAAGACTTCTTCTTTCCCGTGGTGATGGTGTACCTGCTGTTCGGGCTTTGCCGGTGGGTCATCGGGATGTTCAGCGATGAAGTGACGCAGCACGCGTGAGACGATAGTCACCATGCTGCGCGACAAACCGATCAGCCAGCTGATTCTGATCCTCTTCGTCAGCGCTATTGTTGGCAGTGTGATCGGCGAATCACTACGCATGATTCTGCGCTTTGTCGCCGGGCCCGGTAGCATCGTCGAGCGCGCCCTGCTCGACTATTTCCCGTACGACATTGGGCCCCATATGCTCAATCTGATCATTCTATCCTTTCAGTTTGAACTATCGATCAACTTCAACGTGATAACCTTGCTCGGCATCTTCGTCGGCTGGTATTACTTCAAGTACTCCTACTAGGAGGTGCAGCATGTGGCCGAGTCACTGGGAAATCATCGTCATCTTTCTCGTCATCCTGTTGCTGTTTGGAGCCCGTCGCATCCCCGAGATGGCACAGGGGCTTGGTAAAGGTATCCGCGAGTTCCGCAAGGCGGTGAAGGATGTACAGTCCGAGGTCGACGTATCGGCAACGGACGGCACGACCCCCAACACGCTATCGGCGTCGTCCGCGCCAGGGCAGGTGGCGCGCCAGCCCGAAGCCGCAGAGCCCCAGCAGACCTCCCCTGCTCCCCCGGCGCCGGGGGAGCCGGGGGGCGCCCGCGGCTCATGCGGCCGTCTAACTCTTGAGTCTCGCTGAGCTCACTGCCCACGAGGCGCTGGCCCGCCTCGAGAAGCGGGAGATCTTGGCAACGGAGTTGACGCAGAGTGTCTTCGAACGCATCGAGGAAACCGAACCGCAGATCCACGCCTACATCTCCATCGACCCTGAAGGCGCCCTGGCCAAAGCCTACGAGGTCGACAAGCGCCGCGAGATCGGCGAACCCCTCGGAACTCTCGCCGGCGTCCCCATTGCTCTAAAGGACGTGCTCTGCGTCCGAGGCGGCCGCACCACCTGCGGTTCCCACATTCTCGAAAACTATGTGGCGCCCTACGACGCCACCGTCGTGACCGCTCTCAACAAGGCCGATGCCGTCATCATCGGCAAGACCAACATGGACGAATTCGCCATGGGTTCGTCCTGCGAAAACTCTTACTTCGGCGCCACCCGAAATCCCGTAGACCCGGAACGCGTCCCCGGTGGCAGCAGCGGCGGATCGGCGGCGGCGGTCGGCGCTCACGAAACCGTCCTGGCTCTGGGCTCGGACACCGGTGGCTCCGTGCGCCAGCCCGCCGGCTACTGCGGGGTCGTTGGACTCAAGCCGACTTACGGGCGGATCAGCCGCTACGGCTTAGTCGCATATGCCTCCAGCCTCGACCAGATCGGCCCCATGACCAAGGACGTGGAAGACGCCGCCCTGCTGCTAGGCGTGATCGCCGGCCACGACCCGCGCGATTCCACTTCGGTGGACTGCGAAATCCCCGACTACGTGGGGAACCTGACCGGGGGGGTGAAGGGTCTCAAGGTTGGGCTTGCCAGAGAGTTCTTTGGCTCCGGACTCGAGAAAGAGATCCGCTCTGCCGTGGAGTCGGCTTCGCAGCAGCTGCAGGCGGCGGATGCCGAGCTAGTCGACATCTCCCTACCGGTGGCGGGCAACCCGGATTACTGCATCGGCGCCTACTATATCATCGCCATGGCCGAGGCATCGGCGAACCTGTCACGCTATGACGGCGTGAAATACGGCTACCGCGCCGGCAATGGCACCGACAGCGACCTGCAGGGGCTCTACCGAAAGAGCCGCAGCGAGGGTTTCGGTACGGAGGTTCAGCGGCGCATCACTCTTGGCACCTACGTTCTCAGCGCCGGTTACTACGACGCCTATTATCTGAAGGCGCTCAAGGTGCGTACTCTTATCAGAGGAGACTTCGAAGCCGCCTTCAAGCAGTGCGACGTTCTGCTCTCCCCGGTGGCGCCGACAGTAGCCTTCGAGATGGGCGAACAAATCGAAGACCCGCTGCAGATGTATTTGAACGACATTTACACGGTGTCTGTGAACTTGGCCGGCATCCCCGGCATCTCCGTGCCGGTGGGCAAGTCCTCTGATGGTCTGCCTATCGGCGCACAACTGCTGGGCCGTCCCTTTGAGGAAGAGGTTATCCTGCGAGCCGCCCAGGTACTGGAACAGGGTATGACAACATGAATTCAACAATGCGCAAATCGATACCCCTCATCCTCGCGGCCCTGCTTGTCGTTCCCGTCGCTGCGGAAGCCACCAACGACAACGTGGGGACTGCCGGCTTCAGCTTCCTCAAGGTGCCGGTGGGCGCCCGGGCGTCAGCTCTCGGCGGGACTTTCACCGCCGTTTCGGGCGATCTGGAAGCGACAGCAACCAATCCCGCCGGACTGGTAGGCGTCAAGGAGCGCACCGCCGCCCTGTCCCTGACCAGTTATCTCGTCGACACCGAGGCCGGGTTTCTGAGTTTCGCAGTGCCCGGCGACAGGCGCTTGTGGGCGATTAGCGTCAACTATTTCTCCTTCGGCGAGATGGTGCGCACCGACGAAGACGGACAAAACCTCGGCACTTTCAACGCTTTCGACTTCGCCGCCTACATCACGGCGGCGCAGAAGGTGTGGAGCAACCGCCTCACTCTGGGCGTGAACTTCAAGGCGATTTACTCCAGCATCGACGACTTCACCTCCGACGCCTACGCCGTCGACCTCGGCGTGCTCAGCCCCGGTCCGATCGACGGCATGACCTTGGGTGCGTCGCTTTCCAACCTGGGTTCAGTGCGCAACGGTTACACGCACGGCTTCGAGGATTCCCTGCCTGTCGTGTTCAAGGCCGGCTTCAGCCACCGCCCCGCCCACACCCCGGTGCCCCTGCTGCTGCTAGTCGACATCAACGTGCCCAACGACAATGACCCCTTCTTCAGCTTCGGCGCCGAGATCCAGCTTGCCGGCGACCTGTATCTTCGCCCCGGCTACAGTCTGCAGCAAACGGGCGCCGCCGGAGACGATCCCCTTGGTCTGAGCGCTGGCGGCGGCGTGGTGGTGAAAAAGATGTACCACGTCGATTACGCCTTCACCTCCTTCCCCGACCTCGGCGATGTTCACCGCCTTTCGGTGACAGGCAGTTTCTGATCGCCCCAGCGTTGGCAGCAGTCAACGCCCTCGACACATCGTGGCTCGAACCATCGCAGGCGATCGCTTTGGTGCTACGCCCGCAAGGTGGACTGCTTGGAGACGATCTTCGACGACTCCCGCAAGCGAATCCTGCTGACCTTCTGGAGGGCAATGGATAGTGATGCATGCCAAGGGTCGGCATGGATTCCTACGTAAGTGTCGCGGAATGCTGTGGGCGCGAAGAAGTGGAGAGCGAGTTTCGGGTTACCGCCTGATCCAGCTCCGGAGGGCATTCCATCCTCCTACTCCTGGGCCACCCCCGTCATAGGCACAAACCGGACCGGCAACAACCGCTCGGTAACCAACCCACTGTCCGTCCGAGTAATCCGAATCAGCTCCTGATGTCGATTCCCCACCGGAAGCACTAGACACGCCTCCACATCGAGCTGATCGACGAGATTCTGCGGAACATGGCCGGACACCGCGGTCACCAAGATCCCATCGAAGGGCGCCTCCTCCGGCCACCCAAAGTACCCGTCTCCCGTACGCACCCACACATTGCTGTACTCCAACTCCTTCAGCAGTGCCGCCGCCCGCTCTGACAGCTCCGGGATGATCTCGATCGAGAACACCTCCTTGGCGATCTCGGCGAGAATCGCCGCCTGATACCCGGACCCCGTGCCAATCTCCAGTACCTTGTCCCCCGGCTCCACCTTCAATACCTGGGTCATGAAAGCGACGATGTAGGGCTGGGAGATCGTCTGCTCCTGCCCGATGGGCAGAGGATTGTCGATGTACGCCCAGCGGCGATGATCCTCGGGCACGAAGAGATGCCGCGGCACCGACCCCATAGCCTGCAGCACGCGCGCGTCGCGAATGTCCCGAGCGAGGAGGTGCTCTCTTGTCATCCTCGCCCGACCCTCAGCATACCGCGCCGAATCCAGATCGGCGCCTGGTACCCCATCCGCACGACACACAGCCGCGCTCAGACTCAGCACGAGGATTGAGTAGACCTGCCGCATGCTACTTTGAGAGCATCAGTGCCCGTTGCTGTTGCACTGCACCCGCCTTGAACCGAGCGAAGTGGGTATCGCTGGCAAGGGGAGGTCCGCGATCATCGTTGCCATCCCAGAGGATCTCGTAAGGCCCCTGGGCTCGACGAGAACTTCGAAGCCCTCCGCGTGTACAGTGTGACCGGACAGGCGGTACGCAGACTGCCGCGCCTGTCCGGCGAGGAGGGGCGGCACGGCGCCCGGCGGCTGCTTCCTTACAGTGAGGAGCGACTCGTCGTGCCGCGGGCAGAGTGGTGATCACTCACTGAATGAGTTCGAATACAACGCCTCAAAAGCGTGGGCAGTCTCGTGCAGCATCTTCGTGTTCGCCGTGTCCGTCGTCTGTTTACTCTTCATGGCGTACACCAGCATCTTGTGCAGCAGAACGAGCTTGTCGCGGTAGGCCTTCACGTCGGCGACGGATTCGTCCGGGAGCTTGATTCGCTGCGTCATGAAGTACTGAGCAACGATTTCTCGAATGTGGTCGGAGTGGTGCTCCTTATTAAGCACCCAGCGTGCCACCTGGTTGGCTTGCGCCGGATCTCCGGCGAGTTCGACGATTTTCTTCATCGACTTCTCGATGGTGATGATATCCTCTTGGATCATGGAGAACCGAAGTTCGTCTCCGTAGATGCCGCAGGGGATCTCGCAATGAGCGAAGGACCGCTCCGACACCGCCGACAGTAGGGCGGCGATGGTCAGCGTCATCATCATTCCACGCATGAACCCACTCCTTATTCATAGTTTCTTGGGAGGAGTTAGCAACAAAAACCTATAGAGGGCCCGGGGAATGTACGACTTGATATGCCTGGCGCGAGACGGGAAAGTCAGTCGGTCTCGCTCTCCATCTGGCTGATCTGGTCGCGCAACTTCGCCGCCTCTTCGTAGGCCTCTTCGGCGACGAAGCGATCGAGCTGGGCCTTGAGAACGTCGAGCTCGCTGGGCTCTTCGTCGGAAACGACGGGCGGTGTGGACTGCTGCACCGTCTCTTCCTCTTTGTCTTCTATTACGTCCTCGATGTCGGTGACTTCTGATGGCAGTGGTACTTCCACGTCGATCAGCGGCTCGGAAGTGTCATCGGCTTCTTCGCCACTGTTGGAGGAGGACGTCACCTCTTCGCCGAGCTCGGCGAGTTTCAACATGCCGCTTAACTCGCGGCCTGCTTCTTCCATGACCTCGGGACTCATGAAGATGGGAATCCCCATGAGCATCGCAAGAATCATACCATCGCTAGGTCTACAGTCGAGGTAGAACACCTCGTCCTGCGTCTGGACGAGCAGGTAGGCGTGGAAGGTCTCTTCCTTCAGCGTGTGAACGACGAGCTGGTGGACCTGACCTTTGATCTTATCGAGGAGATTTTTGATGAGATTGTGGGTCAGAGGCCTCGGGAATGCAACATGTTGCATGGCCATGACCAAGTACTGGCCTTCGGGACAGCCGATGGAGATCGGCACGAACTTCCCTTCTTCGCCCTTCAACACGACAAGGAAGGTCTCTGGCGGCTTGACATCCGGATAAGGATAGATGCGCCAGACTTGAACGGGAATCAGATGCTCGTTTCTTGCCTTCTTGACCATTAAAATACCCGCGCACCGCCGGCGGGCACGGGATTGTTTCCAAATATACCTGTTCAAGATCGAGAATCAAGCAATAAGCAATGGAGTTGCATAAGTCGGAGTTGCATAAGTCGATTCTCCTTGAAACTGAGGTAATCTCTGATAGAGAAATTGGTATGATCGAGAATCTTTGACGAAGCTCCGGGTGACCTTGAGATCGCCTCTGATGAAACTCACTTCGCCGGAGGAACGATATCATGCGCGAGGATGATGCTCGCGACGGCACGATCAACGCAAACCACTTCGCGTGGGCGCACTCGAAGGCATGCCGAGCATATCGACGAAGTTGCAGGTGCCGTGACTTCGACGACGGGGTTATATTCGCTGCCGTCGATGGCCTACTTCACCACCACATGTCTGCCGCGAATTAATCCGAGCTGGTTCTGGCCTCTGGGCTCGGGGATTCTGCTGTCCCTCTCTTTCCCTTCTCATCCCGAGCATCCCCTTGCTTGGCTGTATTCAGGAGCGTGGGCGTGGGTGGGTATAGTTCCCCTTCTCTGCGCTCTGTCCCTAGAAAGGAAGAAGACGACCTTCAGTGTCGCCTTCCGCCGAGGCTGGGAATGTGGGGCAACGTTCTCCCTGCTTTGCCTATACTGGGTGGGCTACACCCAAGGCGGAGGTCCTGCGGTAGTAGGAGGCGCGGGCCTGATGGCGGCCTACCTCGGCCTGTTCACCGGACTCTTCGCCGGCATCTGTCAGCACGCTCTGCGCCGCTGGGGCGTTGCTGCTCTCGCGATAGCGCCCTTCGTGTGGACGGCGATGGAGTATCTGCTGTCTCTGGGCGAACTCGCCTTTCCCTGGCTGCTGCTGGGCCACAGCCAGGCGGAGTTTCCCCTGTTCGTGCAGTACGCGGAGTTCACCGGAGCTTACGGAGTCAGTTGCTGGGTGGTCGCCGTCAACGCTGGCATCACCTTCGTCACTCTGTGCCCGGATTCCCAACGACGACGCGCAATTGGCGTCACATTGGGATCCTTCGCCCTGCCTGTTCTCTACGGTCTCGCTGTCGTCGATCACGACAGGCGCGCCGACCTGCGCATCGGGCTCATTCAGAACAACATCGGCCTGGAGAAATGGCGCCCTGGTGGCCTACGCGCCAGCCTGTCGAGCCTGGACAGCCTATCCCGGCACGCCCACACCCTAGAGAAAGAGCTCGATCTCGTCGTCTGGCCCGAGACCGCAGTGCCCTGCAACGTCGGGCACCGTCCGGACTGCCGGGTGCCTATTCAACAGCTCTCGGACAATCTGGGTACGGCGATACTGACGGGCGCTCCGGACACGCGTCTCTCTTCCGGGGAGCCCCTGAACTCGGCCTATCTGTTCCGCCCCGAGGAACCCCTTCTGCCGTCGTACGCGAAGATGCATCTCGTGCCCTTCGGCGAGCGTACTCCCTTCCGCGACTACCTGCCCGACATCGACTGGAAGGTTCTCACTGGCAACCTTGGACCCGCGGAATTCGCCCGCGGCCAAGAGCGCACCCTGTTCCGTGTGCCGGGAACCGGAGCCGACTTCGCCGTGCTAATCTGCTTCGAGTCTATCTTTCCCGACTTCGTGCGCCGATCCGTGCACAAAGGGGCGCACCTGCTCGTCAACATCACCAACGACTCATGGTTCGGCGACACCGCCGGCCCCTTTCAGCACGCGCATCTGGCGGTACTACGCGCCGTGGAGAACCGGATTGCCATCGCGCGTTGCGCCACCAGTGGTGTCTCTCTATTCATTGATGCATATGGCCGAACCTACAATGAGACCGAACTTTCCACGGTCGCCGTGCGCACCGGATTCCTGCAGCGCCGTGACAGCACCACGTTCTACACGCGGGTGGGCAATCTCTTCGCCCAGTTCTGCACGCTGTCCGCGGTGGTCGTCATCGTCCTTTTGCGTTTCCAACCCTCACCTGACCACCACCGATGAGCGAAGAAAGTCTGCAACCGGCGGCAGACGCCGGTCTGCAAGCCGTCTCTGAGGCCGAAACCGACGAGAAGCCCATGCCCTTCCTCGATCACCTCGAGGAGCTGCGCTGGCGCATTTTCAAGACCCTGATAGCGATCCTGATCGGAGCGGCGGTCTGCTTCGTCTACTCCCACACGCTGCTGCGTCTGCTGACCCATCCCTATGAGGAAGCGGTAAGCAGCCTTCAGGCTCAGGGTTCGCCCGGACCAGTGGATGCGGTGAGGCACTGGATTGCACAGATAGGCGGAGACGGCGCCGAGACGCCCAGCGTCCAGACACAAAATGAGGAAGTGCGCGACCGCATTCCTTATAACCGGCAACTGCAGTCACTGAAGGTAATGACCTGGTTTTTCGTCAACCTGCAGGTGGCGCTTCTCGGTGGGTTGATCCTGGCCTCGCCGGTGGTGTTCTACCAGTTCTGGTGCTTCGTCGCCCCCGGTCTGCTAGCCCAAGAGAAGCGTCTAATCCTTCCCATCGTCGCCCTTAGTGTGAGCTGCTTCGCCTTCGGCACCGCCATCGCCCATCGAATTGTGCTGCCCATCGGCCTGCGGTTCTTTCTCAGCCTAGAGCCCGCCGACATGACCTCGCAGTGGGCGGTGGACGATTACATCGGCTTCGTACTACGCCTCCTGCTTGGCTTCGGCATTGTTTTCGAGATGCCGGTGGTCAGCCTCTTTCTCTCTCGGATCGGCGTCCTAAAGCCGGAATATCTAAAGCGGGTTCGCCGCTACGCCATCGTGTTGATCTTCCTGCTCTCCGCTATCCTCACACCACCCGATCCGCTGTCGCAGCTGATGATGGCCGTGCCGCTCATCCTTCTCTACGAGGTCAGCATTTGGGTGTCGCGGATTTCCAGCCGTCGGCACGACTCGGAAGAGTCGGCCGAGGGCGACGAGGGCTCTCCGGACGAGCCTTAACAGTTCACCTTTCGAGTAGAACGAGAAACGGCGCCAGAGACTTGCGCCGGGGCCGCTTTCGTTTCGATGGTACGGGAGGTTTGCCTAGTAGTTCCGGCTCAAGCCCGTGTAGGCGCGCATGTGGCTGATGTCAAGGACGTCGTTCCATTCTGTCACTAGCTGATAGCCCCCCTCAGCGATCAGGCTCCAGCCGCCGTGGTCAAGGGGGATTTCCAGTCCAGCGACGGCGTTTAGGCCGGTTTTGTACGATGTTTCGTTGAGCCGGTGACCGACGTCCCAGCTAAGCTGGTGGATACCCATGCCAACGCCGAGATAGAGACCAACATTTCCCTGGCCCCGCACAAGCCGGTGGGCGTCGAACTCGACGGAAAGCTGGGTTACGTCGGCGTCGCCGCCGAAGGGCTCGCCCGAGGCACGGTAGCTTAGGGCTAGGCGCCAGTGCGGGTGCACGACGCGGGACAACCGCAAACCAGCGCTACCACCGGTGACGTCGCCGCCGCCGGTGATGCCCATGTTGCCGATCCGCAGGTCGCTGGCCTTGTTGATGTCAACTCCACCGAATACCATGACCGAGCGTCGAAACCCGGTGCGCATGGGCGACCTTTCACCAAACTGGACGACCATGGTTTCGGGCTCCGTGCCCCTGGCCAAAGCAGCGGCAGTCATGTCGTCCCACGCCGCGCGGGAAATGACGCGGTGCAGCACCTCGACGGCCTCGCCCTCGGCGACGTCCATGATCTCGGCGATGGCAAAAGCCTCAGAGACGCGTAGCACCCGCACATTGCCAACCTGCATAAAGTAGTCGTCGCCCTCCTGCTCACGCAGCACGAGGAACTCCTGACCCACAATAGTTCCGAAGTCGGAGCCGGCGTCGAGGTAAGCCAGCGAAGGCGTGACCTTGATGATGTAGTGCATGCCCATGTGCATTCCACCGGCGTGTAGCTGCACCGGAGCGAGGACAGCCAGAGCCAGAGCAGCGATGCCTGTGCATCGGGCCATGCGAAAAAGGAACCGCTGGCGGACGCGATCACGCTTTGTCGTCATCATCCTCTAGGTAACCCTCGTACTCGTCGTCGAAGTCTTCGAACTCGTCGAGACCCTCCATCACCTCGTTGTATCGGCGATGTATGATGAGGACAACCACGGTCACCAGAACCAGGATCAAACCGATTCCAGTGACGAGGTAGTAGATGCTCTTGTACCAAGGTTCCACCATCGTGTCGTCCTGCATGACCCCAACGTCATCAGCCATCGCCTCTTCATCGTCGCTTTCGCCAAGACGGCTGAACATATCCAGAAGGCCGGGGCCTTCGTCATCCGCCTCTTCCGCCTTCATCATCGCCACCGGCTCATCCATCAACTCGTGAGCCTGCAGGGTGTCGGCGATGACGTCGATCATCAACGTCTTGCCCGCCACCCGCAGCCGGACCTGAGTGTCAGGGAGATACTTGATGGTGAACTCTTTCATGCCGTCGCGCTGGAGCGCGCCGCCAATGAGATCGGAGAGCTGGTAATGATCCTCCAGCCGCTGTTGTTCAAGGCCCTGCAGGCGCTCATCGATAGAGACCACGTGGGAGCGCATGACGGAGATCTCGTCCATCACCCGGCGGGCGTAGGCGGGATAACCCTTGATCCCCTCTTCGCTGCGCTTGCGGTACTCTTCCATCTGGCTGTGTAGCTCATCCATGCGAGTCATCACTTCGCTCGCTGCTGGCTCCATGGCGGGGGATGGATGGTCGAGAACCGGCTCGAACTCGGCCTGGTCCTCGACCATCGGAACAGAGTAGGTCTTGATCAGGCGCCCGCGAGCCTGGTGGTCACCGAGTTCGAAGACTTCCAGGGTGCCCACCGGCTCGTGGGGTACACCAAGGACTTCGCCTGTAAGGGGATGGGCGATGGGCTCACCCTCGCGCAGCAACGATACTGTAGAGGCCATGGCAAGGCCGTCCATGCGCCCGGCGGCAATTACGACCTCCGCCCCTTCCACTCGCATGACATGAGTCAATCCCATTACGGGGGTCCTGCCGCTATCCATGGATTCCGAACGGCTCGAGGTGCTCAGCGTCACGCAGAGCAAAGCAGCCGTCAAAACCCGGCATGCGGCAAGTTTGTGGAGAGGAGATTTCATCCGCTAAAGGTTTCGGGTTCCGTGATCGCGCAGGGCGACGGACAGCCCGCTAGCGCCCTGTGCCCTCGGCCATTTCTCCCGGCCGATCAGCCCCACGCCAGGGGCGTAGAAAGAGGAGTACGAGACGGCGCTCTGGCTGCGACCCATGACAGAGTGAAAGCGGGAAACTACCTCCAGGCAGCCTTCGTAGATGTGCTCGCCTACGACTAGGCTCGTATCCACCGCCCCCAGCCACTTTTTTATCCGCAACCCCTGGCTACGGTAGACCACCGGCTCTGTCGTTTCCTGCACGTCCAAGGGAATGATGTTCACGCCTCCGTCTTTTCCCATCTCGAACACCTTGCCATCCTCGAAGTAGGCGAGATCTCCATCACCGAAAAAGAACAACTGCTTGCCTGACATCCTTGCCTGACGTCGAACGATAACCCGCTCCACTTCTTTGATCACGTCGCTGCCGGGTTCCTCGTATCGGTAGACCCAGTAGCGGCCTACCTCAAGAGGGTAGTGCAGGGGCGGCTCCGCACGGTGCTCCTCGGCCAACGTAATCGGCACCTCGGGCGAGGGCTGAGTGCCGGCCATCTCCTCGATTGTGTTTCCGGGAGCCATCGCCTCCGCCGCCACGAGCTCTGCGGGCGCCGGGGTCGCAAACAGACCGGGAGGAGTCGCGTGAACCCCGAAGAGTGCGACGGCGATGAGGATGAGGCCTCCGATCCCCGCGGCGTTGGCCAGGGTCTGACGCGCGGATGACTTCAGTGTCGCCATTCTTGCTCCTCCGATTTATTTATCGGTTTAGCGATTGAGATCTTTACATTTGCGCTTCCTCTTGGCGCCTTCGGAAGCAACTACCCACAAGATATAGTGGCAGCCGAGCGTCGATACCTATGAGCCCGTCCCACCGTGCGTTCGACGCTGAAGTCGAGCGCCCCGTATATTCTGTGCCTCTTCTTGACGCTTTTTCCACCTTCAGGAGTCAGCCATGGCGACCCAGAAAACAACCCGGATTGGCATGATCGGCTACGGCCTGATCGGCAGCGCTGTCCGGGAGATGATCGAATCCGACGAGAACAATGGTATGGAAGTGGTCTTCATTCACGATGCCGAGGCCTCCCGCCTCGCCGACCTACCGGAAGGCCTCGCCCTCGGTGATCTGTCCCAATTCGAAGACCGCGGTGCCGACCTCGTCGTCGAGATGGCCCACCCCGCGGTGACTCGCAACTGGGGAACCAAGATCCTAGAAAAGACGAATTACATGTTCATCTCCGTCACTGCCTTAGCGGATGAGGCGCTGGAAAAGGCCATCGAGGAGACGGCGCTGAAGCACTGCACCCGCGCCTTTGTCCCTCACGGCGGCGTGGTGGGCATGGATGCCCTGCTGGAGAATCGCGACGTCTGGGAGACTGTGGACGTGATCATGAAGAAGCCGCCCAAGAATGTGGATTGCGCCGCCGCGGGCGTAGACCCGGACAGCATCACCGAAGAGACCTGTCTGTACGACGGCCCCACCCGTGGCATCTGCCCGATCTTTCCGCGCAACGTAAACACCCACGCCGCCATCGCCTACGCCGGCATTGGCTTCGACCGCACTCACTCCGTCCTGTTGGTCAATCCGGAGTGGGACACAGCAGTCGTGGCGATTGAAGCCAAAGGGCCGGGCATCGAGCTCAAGGTGGAGCGCATCGAGGGCATCACCGGTGTCACCGGAGCCAGCACGCCGGCTTCCATCCACAATACGGTGCAGATGATCGGCTCCACGGGTCCGGGGATTCATCTGCGATGAAGCCCTTCGCCACCGCACCTTCAGCGATTCCGCGATCGGGAATCCGTGAGATCATGGATCTCGCCTGGGCGACCCCGAGCGCCATCCACCTCGAAGTCGGTCAGCCCGACTTCGACACCCCCGAGCACATCATCGAGGCCACTTGCCGCTACGCCCGCGAGGGCCACACACGCTACGTGCCCAACTCCGGGGTAGAGCCGCTACGCGAAGCGGTGGCGGGCTACGTAGCCAACAAGACGGGGATCGAGACCACGGCCGACAACATCCTCGTCACCCAGGGGGCAGTGTTCAGCGTCGCCAGCGCCTTTCTGTCGCTCCTCGATCCCGGTGACGAGGTGCTGCTTCCCGATCCTGGCTGGCCGAACTACTCCATGGCGGTACCTCTCTTCCACGGCAAGCCCGTCTACTACGAGCTACTGCCGGAGCGCAGCTTTCTGCCCGACCTCGAGCAGCTGGAAGCAAAGATCAGCGAGCGCACCAAGCTGCTGCTGCTGTGCAGTCCCTCAAATCCAACCGGACAAGTCCACGACCTCGAACTTACCCGCGGGCTCATGGAGATTGCCCGCAAGCACGATCTCTGGGTGCTGGCCGACGAGATTTACGGCGAGATCGTCTTCGACGGCGAGCACGTCAGCTGCGCCAGCCATGATCCCGACGAGCGTGTGATTCTGGTGACGGGCATGTCGAAGAGCTACGCCATGACCGGCTACCGCGTGGGTTTCACCCGGGCGTGCAAGGAATACGTGGAACTGGCGGGTAAGCTGCAGGAGCCCCTGGTCTCCTGTGGAGTGGGGTTCTCTCAGATGGCGTCGGCAGATGCGCTCAACGGATCCCAAGACTGCGTGCGCGAGATGCGCGAAGCCTATCAACGCCGCCGCGATGTCGCCCTCGAGGTGCTGCGCGAGCACGATCTCTACCGATACACCCCGGGAGGCGCGTTCTACCTACTCGTCGACATCTCCGCCTCGGGAATGGAATCGCGCAACTTCGCCCTCGAACTGATCCGCGAGCACAAGGTAGCGGTGGCGCCGGGCAGCACCTTTGGCGAGGTATGCGCCGACCACGTGCGCATCTCCATCGCCTCACCGGAAGAAAGCATTCGCAAGGGACTGACCCGCATCTGCCAGATGGTGAAGGAGAAAGCTGCGGCGCGGGCGGCATAGGGGGAGTTCAGATATGGGCCTTGAGCTCGTCGTCTTCGCGTAGACGTTCTAGCACTTCGCGCACCCGCTGCGCCTGGTCCTTGGGGCAGACCAACAGGGCATCGGGGGTATCGACAACGATAAGGTCTTCCACTCCCACCAAGGCGATGATCTTGTCGACGCTCCCGTAGGCGGTGGTGCCGCGGGCGTCGATGCTGACGACACGGCCACGCAACAGGTTGCCGTGGGCATCGGCATCGATGACGTCGGTAAGGGCCGCCCAGGTGCCAATGTCGCCCCAGTTGAGAACCCCCTCCAGGGTCGCCACGTGCGCCGCCGGCTCGATTATGGCATTATCCACCGCTACCCTCGGCATCTGCCGATACTCTCGCTCCACCGCGGCTCGCCAGTCGCCGCCGGTGGCGGCCGTCTCGGCGATGGTCTGGACCCGCTCGTAGACCTCGGGCGCATGCTGCTTAAAGAGCTCGAGCACGGTGCCACTTCTCCACACGAACATGTTGGTATTCCACAGGTACTCACCGGTGTCGGCGTAAGACTGCGCCGTGTTCTCGTTGGGCTTCTCCGTGAACTCGATGGCGCGGTACACCGCGTCTTCACCGACCCAGGTGAGTTCGTCGCCCTTGCGGATGTAGCCGTAACCGGTCTCCGGGCGAGTCGGCCTCACGCCGATGGTAAAGAGGTACTCGGGGAACTCCGTCGCCGCTGTCTCCGCCGCCTTTAGCAGACGACAAAACTCGTCGGGCAGGCCGATGTAGTGGTCGGAGCCCAGGCTGGCGATCGTGCACCCCGGTTCGTGGGCCTGTAGCAGGGCGCACTCCAGGGCCACTGCGGGGCCGGTGTTACGCAGCGCTGGCTCGACGATCAGATGATCCTCAGGCAAGTCGGGCAACTGCTCGCGGACCAGCTGTTCCATGTCCCGGCCGGTAGAGACGTAGATGTCCGGCATGCCGGCAATGGGGGCGATGCGCTCCACCGCATCCTGCAGCATGGTGCGATCGCCGGCCATGTTGTGAAACTGCTTGGGCTTTGACTGGCGGCTGTATGGCCACAGGCGAGTGCCCACGCCTCCGGCGCGAATCACAAACTTCATCTCATCTGTCCCCCTCTATGTCCTGAATCCCGTGCCCGGTGTGGCCACCAGCCAAGTTGCGGTGCCGTCCTCGGCGGCAGATCGCATCTCGACGGTGCGGCCCGCCGGCACCAGAGCGGTGCCTCCCGGCGCCAGAGGAACCTGTCCCCAGTCGCCGGCGACCGCAACTGGGCTATCGCCGATCACGGTAATGACGGCGAAGGTCGGACCGGTCTCCAACGTGGCCTCGGTCCGGCGGTGGCGCACCAGGCAAAAAGGGTCGGCGTCGACGAGGACCACCTCGTCACCATCGGCGGCGGAGACGGGGCTTGGTCGCGACTCAAAGTCGGCGACGGCCAGGGCTCGGTCGACATGCAGCTCTCGCTTACGACCGTCCAACCCCGGACGGTCGTAGTCGTAGAGGCGGAAAGTGAGATCACTGGACTGCTGCACCTCGTAGAGGAGCACCCCAGCACATAGGGCGTGCACCGTGCCCGCCGGCACGAATGCCACATCGCCAGCACGAATATCGTGGAAAGTGACCTGATCTTCCGCCCGACCTTCGGCGATAGCCTGGCGCAGACTCTCGGGGTTGGTCTCTAGCTGCAGGCCCATGGCGATGCGGCCACCCTTGGAGTCGAGGATGTACCAAGCCTCGGTCTTGCCGTAGCGACCCAGACCCTCAGCCCGAGCGTGGGCGTCATCGGGATGCACCTGAATAGACAGATCCTGATGGGCGTCGATGAGCTTGATGAGCAGGGGAAATTCGTGGCCGTATTGCTGCCACACGGCGTTACCCACGAGCTCCGCTTCATACTCGTCGATGAGCTCGATCAGCGACCGACCCGCCAGCTCGCCCGTGGCGACAACGCTCTGCTGGCCGGGCAGGGCGGAAACTTCGAAGGATTCGCCGATGGGGACGTCCCCAGCGGGCAGCTCCTTTCCGAGTGAGGCCAAGCGGCGTCCACCCCATACCAGCTCGCGCAGATAGGACTGCATGGGCAGGATGTCAGGCAGGGACGAACTCATGGCCGCCTAATGTAACAGCCGACCTCGGCGAACGGAAAAGGGCCGCCCCCGTTCAGGGGTGGCCCCGTCGAACCTCCCTGGGGAGAAATTTCCGGAGAGCGCATGTTCTGCACTCTCCGTCTATGTCCTTGATCTCGTAGTTGTGGAATTGCAGCATCTTTCCGGAGGCATCTCACCGAGGATACACCATGAGAATGGCCGCCTTTTGCAAGTTGGTGAGACATTTTCTTCCTCCTTCTGGACGGCAGTTGCGTGATCGGCACTGTAGAGCCGTGATTCCTGTCGCGGGGCGAGGCGGAACGCGACTGAAGGGAATTTCGGCCCGCCTACTTCACCTTTCCCAGCCTCGCATCAGCTGGCGCAGGGCCCTCTTCAGAAAGTTTCGTCCCGCTTCGCATTGGATGACGACAGGGGGCCTCGCTACTTTGCTCTCTTAGAACACAGATCACTCATCCCTATTGGTGCAGCGAGCCCATGTCCCGGCATCCGGCCCTCGACGATGTACAGGCGTTGACCTTCGACCTCTTCGGCACCGTTCTCGATCTCGACGCGTCCCTGACCCCTTTCATCGAGCAGTTTCTGCAGAAGCGTCCGGGTCACGAGGTCTCGGCGGGCCTGTTCTGGGAACAGTGGCGTTACCGCCAGCGGCTGGAGCAATTCCAGGACACGTTGATGCAACTGGGTCACGGCGGTTACCTCGAGACCGTGCGGCGCGCCCTTGTCTACGTGCTGCGCCTCAACGACCTACCCGACAATCCCGCCGACGTGCTTGAACTCATGGAGGCCTGGCCTCACCTCAAACCCTTCCCTGAGGTCTCCGGCACCCTCGGGCGACTGGGTTCCCGCTATCGCCTGGTCGTGCTCTCCAACGGTGATGCCGAGTTCCTCGCCCACCTTGTGGAAAACCAGATCGAAGGCGACCCCTTCCATGACGTGATCTCCGTGGACACCGCCGGCGCCTTCAAGCCCCACCCTTCGGTGTACCGCAGTTGCGCTCGCGACATGCACCTCGAGCTGGGACAGTGCCTGATGGTGTCCACGAATTCCTTCGATGTGGTCGGGGCTCGCGCCTGCGGCATGCGAGCCGCCTTCGTGAACCGCAACCTCCTGCCCTACGAGGATACGCCCTATCAGCCGGACATCGTTGTCGACGACTTCACTGGTCTCGTCGACGCCCTGTTATAGCTCTTTTGACTCTGCCTTGTCGGAGACCGTCAAAGCCACCTCCCCTGCGGAGAATAGCGGTTTCTCCCGCTCCAACTGGGAGACCCGCCCTCCCGAGGCCAAGGATATTTCTATGAGAGTGTGGCCTACGCGCCGATGATATTACGGGGCTGCTGTGTTGCGCCGGCAGTCGGACTCGCTCCCTGGCCAGCGGCCTTGACTGATGCCCCTGTTCCCCAAGATCTGCGGCCAGGAGATCTCGCTGGCGCCGATCCTCGCGGATCCCGAGGGCAGACACGCCGTGTTCATCGAGATCTATAGCTGGGCCACCTTGGTGATGGACTACTGGAAGTACCACCACTACGACACCAGTCAAGTGGAAAATCTGGCGGGGTGCCGCGAGCACGCCGAAGTGGAGTCACGACTGCGCTCTCGCCTCATCGACCACTGACTCGCCAACCAGCACCAGCAGCAGATCCCGAACCGGCACCCCTTTCGCATCGACATCGAAGAGGAGCACCATCAGGGTGAAGGGACTTTCCGACACTAACACCGCTGTCCACTTGGATACCGCGCTGAGAATGCGCGAAGCCGACACCAGCGACCTCGATTACCTTATCTGGGCGGACTACCAGCACGAGAGCTTCGAGAGCAACGCCTCCAACCAGGCACCGGATCCTTCCGAGCACGCGGATTCGATCCGTTCCTTCGTGAGCGACCCCGATCTCGGCGCTTGGGTGCTGGTAAACGAGTGCGCCACCAACCTCATCCACGCGGGGATGATCCTCTTTCGCTTCCGCACCCTAGTAGAGCCGAGAGACGGTGCCTACGCGCGGCTTTTTCACGAGCTTCCGAGCAAGGTCTTTCCCCCCGGTGGGTGGTTCTGCGAGGTTTTCAACCTGCGAGTGGAACCGGAGTACCGCCGCCAAGGCTTGGCGACACGGCTAAAGAACCAAATGGAGGTGGTAGCACGGGAGCGCGACGTCCGCCTTCTTTACACCCACACCGAAGAACGTAACGCCCACGTCATCGAGCTCAACCGACGCCTCGGGTACGAGCCCATTCGCTGTGGACCTATCTGGGACGACGTGCCGCGATTCAGTCTGACCAAACGACTGCAATAGACAGATGAATGTGCTAACATCGGAACAGCTGATGCAGTTCGAGCAGGAGGGTTACCTGCTGGTACGCGGCCTGCTCGACGCAGACCGCGACCTGCGCCCCGTCTTCGATGAGTACGGCGAGGTGCTGGATCGACTTGCCCGGCAGATGTTCGACGACAGCGAGATCCTCTCCGCCCATGAGGAGTTGCCCTTCAGCGAGCGCTTCACCGCCTGCACCAAGGAGAGCGGTCGCATACTCGCTCAGCACTTTGACTGCTCGCTGCCGCAGGCGGGCACCACCACTGAATCGCCGATTTGGGTGGGCCCCCGGGTGTTCTGGACCCTGCGTAACGAGCGGCTTCTCGACGTCGTGGAGGATCTCGTTGGCCCCGAAATCTACTCCAACCCGGTGCAGCACATCCGCATCAAGCCGCCGCAATGGGCGCTGCCTGAGAGCCGCATCGACCCCCACATCGGCGGCGCCAAGGGTGGCTTCGACGCCGGCGTCACGCCCTGGCACCAAGACAATGGTGTGGTGCTGCCCGAGGCGGACGAGACCAATATGCTCACCGTATGGTTCCCCCTGACCCGAGCAACGGTAAAAAACGGCTGTCTTCAGGTGATCCCGCGCAGCCATCGGGACGGGATCTTACATCATTGCCGAACGATCTCGGGACTCGAAGTGCCTGATCGGTTCCTCGACCTCGACAATGCAACGCCCATGCCCATGGAGCCGGGGGACGTACTCTTTCTCACCCGCCGCACCTGCCACGCCTCGCTGCCCAACCAGAGCGACGACGTGCGGATTAGTTTCGATATCCGCTATAATCCCATCGGCCAGAACACCGGCCGCGAAATCTTCCCTGGCTTCGTCGCCCGCAGCCGTGCCAACCCGCACATCGAGCTACGCGATCCTGCGGCCTGGGCACGGAGCTGGCACGATGCCCGCGAACGCCTCGCCGTAGACAACATCCCCCACTATAATCGCTGGCGCGTCAACGACGGAGTCTGCGCATAGGCCTCGACTTGCCATGAGCGCGGTCCCGTGATGAGAGAAAATTCGGAGATCCTCGGGCAGTTCGACGTGGAAGGCCGCCCGGTCGTCGTCCGCTATCCGCGGCGCGGAGACCTCAACGAATTTATCGTCATGCACCAAGGTTTCTGCGACGAGCAGGTCATGGCACGGCAGCTCGACGCCCCACGGGCGACCAAGGACTTGGAGCAGGCCCTGAAGCACCTCAGTGCCGACAGCGGCAGTCACCTGCTAGTCTGGTGGAACGGCGAACTTGTGGGCGAGGGATTCACGCACAGGATGGACGCGCCGGGATACTGGGACGTGGGCCTGGCAATTCTGGAAAAGGCCTGTAACCGCGGCATCGGCACCCGGCTCATGGGCGTACTTGAGCGCGAAGCGGTGCGCTTGGGGGCCCGATGGCTACTACTATCAGTGTTCGCCGCGAATCCGCGCGCCGTGCGTGTGTATGAGAAGACAGGCTATAAAGAGTGCGGCCGCTTTCCAGAGTGGGCTCTGCTGGCGGCGGCCGTTGCGACCGCATCGTCATGCTCAAACGGGCGGACCTCAATAAGCGACGGCAACGATGCGGTTGATCACTTGAGTGCGAGAGTCGCCTTCTGTCCGAACCCGCAGCAGGTAAGATCCGGGACACACGACGTTTCCCCTCTCATCGGTGCCATCCCAAGTCATCGTGTAGCGGCCCGCCGTGGATCCTGGCAGCTCCAAGGCTCGCACATGGCGCATGGCCAAGTCCAAGACATCGGCTTTCACAGCCCGCGGCGTCATCACCTTGAGCAGGTCGAAGGTAATCCTGATTTCGTCCCCGATGCCATCGCCGTTTGGTGTTAGTAATTCGCTGGACAGACTCAGATTGCTCAACACCTGGCCGGTTACCGGCAGGGCAATGGAGATGGTCTCGCTGTCGACCATCTCGGTAGCATCCCCAGCGTCGACGCGTTGGCGGATGTCCTGGCCAAGATTGTCGTTAACGAGGAAAAGATCGAAGCGCGTCTGGTTCTGATAGATTGTCGAGCGAAACGACAGCTTCACGAGTTCTTCGGTGCGCAGGCGAAGCGGCAGATCCACCCTGAAACCTTCCTCAGTCGCCACCGCCACCGCAGATTTGTCGCCGATCTGCAGACCGACGAACTCCACAGGAACCCTTGCCGACAGCTGCAGCCGGTCGATGCCCTGAGACGAGTGGTCGAAGGTGGAGCGCACATAGTAAGTGAAGATTTCCTCCTCGCCCGGCGTCACCTTGGCAGGGAAGATCTCTCCCCTAGTCTGCGCTGCAATTGGGCGGCCGACTTCCAAGTGCAGGGCGCTCAACGTCGGTGCCACCACGGGATCGTCGGCAAACAGCCGCACATGCAGCAGGGCGTGATCTCGCGGCGACGGCGAGCGGAAGAACTCTCCGGATTCGACGTAGGGGTCGCTCCAGGCGCTCCAGTCGCCACCGGGGATGCGGGTCACTTCCACAGGGCCGCGCAAGGTCGCCGGTGTCTTCTCCCACTTGCGCTGGGTCTGCTCCTTCCCCGACTTGTCGAAGTAGCGCTTCTCCTCCAACACCTCGTTTCCGGTGCGGCTGCGGACCTCCATGCGAGTGCCCGCCGGTAGGTCGTTGTCCCAGCTGACGGCAGTGATATTAGAGGCGTCTCCCATGTCGATGAGAGGCGAGGCCATCTCGACTTCGGCCGGGTGGCCTTCTCCGTAGATCTGGAACTCGCTGATCAGTCCGAAGCGCGTTCCCGGCGCCCGCTGCCCACCTTGGCTGGAGGGAAACAGGTGGCGCACATAGCGGATGCGGCGCAAGGCAAAGACGTGCTCGAAGCGGCGCGCCTCGTTGAGATTCTCCTGCAAGTGGGGCATGAAGGCGACTTCTTCCCAGCGCAGCGTGCCGTCCGGCGCTAGGGATCCATCGGACACGGAGATGCGGTACCAGAAGAAGTTGTTGAAACTGCTTCTACGATTTGTTGGCGCTCCCACCGGGTCGCCGACGCTAAAGATGTGGTCGGCCCAATATTGGGCACCGAGATCGAAAAAGACGCGGTTGAAGACCTCGATGCCCTCTTCCTCGGTCTGGTGGTACGTCGTCATCGCCCAGAAAGTGACGAGGTCGCCATCTGCTAGGTTCTCGGCGCCGGAGAGGATCTGCTGCTGGTCGGTACTCAGTTCGATGCTGCCTCCACGCTCAATGATTCCGAGAGCGATGTTGTCACCGGGCGTGCTGACCATGAGCTCGGCGATGCCTGCGCCTTCGGTCTTCTCCTTGGCCTCGAGGCGTACCACTCGAACTGGCTCGTCTTCGAGGGGGATGACGATCTCGTACCTGTTGTTGAAGCCGAAGCGCTCGGAAGTGCCGTAAACCAGTGTACCTTCGATGGGCACGAGGGCGTTGGTGAAGACGGGTTCGCCGTTGGAGATGAGGACGCTGAAGAATTCGAGGGGCTCGGCGTCTTCAGCGAACTGAATGCGAATCTCGCGGGCAGTGACGACACGGCCGAGGTCGATCTCTATGAACCAGCCCTCGACGTCGTCGATAGCGGATGGGTGCCAGGCCGTGCCGGCGTCGCCGTCGAGAATCCACTTCGCCTGAGCGGAGTTGGACCCGGCCTGTCGGATACCGCCACCGACGAAGTCAGAGATGTCGGAGACAGCATTCGTGTTCTTACGCACGGGGACAAGCTGGACTCCGTTGCGGGTGATTTCCACCGCGCCCACGGGCCACGTCCACTGCTCCCAATCCGATCGCGTGTTGAAGGAGATCCTCTCCGCCTCGACCCCACCACCAGCCATCAGCCATCAGCCACCCAACGGCGGCTATGCTCACCGCGCCTTGTCGCAAACCCATGATCGTCTCCGGTTGGGCGGTTGAGGCAGCGACCTCCGACACCGAAGCAGTCCGCTGCTCTCGTCACTAATGTGGTCATCACGGCAAGGGATAACTGCCCGCCCTTTTGGACCCCGTCAGCCATGTACTGTACCGTTGCAGCTTAGCCTCTCTCAATGCGACACTTGGAATGACGAAGTCAAATCGTCCCCAGCGTCTGCACCTCTATCTCAACCACCACATCGACAGCCGGCGCTGGGATCGGGTGGTGCCACGCGATGACGACATCGTAATCGCCACACCGTACAAATGTGGCACCACTTGGACCCAGGGGATCGTCAGCAGCTTGGTGCTGGGCCGCTGCGCCGTTTCAGCATCCCCCTGGGCCGACTTTCGCCCTGTCGGCGACAGCGTGGTCGAGAGGATCGAGAAGCAGAAGCACCGCCGCTTCCTAAAGACTCACCTCCCCCTCGACGGCATTCCCTTCCACGAGCAGATCCGCTACATCGTAGTCAGTCGCGACCCACGCGACGTCTTCATGTCGCTGTGGAATCACTATTCCTCATATACCGACGCCGGCTACGCCGAGCTAGAAGGCCGCAGCGAGCACATCGGCGACCCCTTTCCCCGCTGTCCCGAGGACGTGCGGGAGTTCTGGAAGATGTGGATCAGCAGGGGCTGGTTCGAGTGGGAAACCGAGGGATATCCGTTCTGGTCCAACTTGGGTCACGTGCAGAGCTGGTGGAACTTTCGTCACCTGTCCAACATCCTGTTCGTGCACTACAACCATCTCAAGCAGGACGTCATCCGGCAGATCCGGCGCATCGCCGCTTACCTCGAGATCGCCGTAGACGATGCTCAGGTCAACGAGATAGTGAACGCCACCACCTTGGATTCGATGCGCAAGTTGGCCAAGGAGAATGAGGATAGCAAGCAACCCCCGACGTTCTCCGGTGGCGCCGACAGCTTTTACTACAAGGGCACGAACAATCGGTGGCAGGGGGTTCTCACCAAACAGGATTTGCAGCTATACGACGAGGCCGCTGAGCGCGTGCTGACGACGGAGTGTCGACGCTGGTTGGAAAAGGGGATTCTCGAAGATAGTTCCCGTGGAGTGGCAACTGAGCAGCCCTGCCCCGCTGTACCAGCAATGTTCGCATGCCCGAGCCAGAGTTGACTCGAGACCGGGGTCCCGCCGGTTCAGGATTGAGGCCGACGCAGTCCGAAGAATACGGCCATGATAAGCCCGCTCCCCAACCGGGCGAAGCAGGCGAGACCGAAGGTGATGGCATAGCCGTGCTCGAGGATCATCACTCCTCCAAGCACGCTGCCGAGAAACATGAGCAGCTGGAAGCCGCAGACCCGGAAGCCTTGAATGCGCGCCCAGAATTGGCGCGGCAGGATCTGGGTGGAGAAGTGCTGATCCGAGGGGTTGTCGACGACTTCACAAGCCCGAGACAGTAAGAAGGTGAAGATCGCCACCGGCAAATTAATGAAGGCCCCCATCAGCCCCAGCGCACCACCGCCGATGGCGCGCGCCGGCAAGATGGTGAGGGTGGCCCCGAAACGGCGCACCAGGGACGGCGCCGCGAACGTTGCCGGCAGGCCCACGAGCTGGCTGAGAAAGAAGATGCCACCGATCGCTGTGGGACCGACCTGCAGCTCCTCCTCGAAGAATACGTTGAAGAACGGGTAGGTCAGGCCCATGGAAAATCCGCGCAGACCGCTCAGGCTCGCGATCGCTCCGTACGCTCGCCACGACCGCATCGCCGTCGTCGCTTCGGGTGCTTTGCCCTCGTCGCTCGTGTCCACCTTCGCATCGCTGCCCTCCTTGACCACACCACCGGAAATGCGCAGCAGCGGCAACACCGACATCAGCGAGCACGCGGCGCCGAGTAGCAACGAGTATCGAAAGGGGTCGGGCATTTCGGTGGTCGCATCGCCGAGGAACCAGGCCATAGCAGCGGGCAGGAAGCCCCCCACCAAGCTCAGTAGCATGCGCACTGCCACTTGCAGCGCCGACCAGATGACCAGCGCCTCTGCCCGTTGCGATGGCTCCGCGTTGTCGGACAGAAAGGGGACGTGGTTGACCCAGATGAAGGCTGTGGACACGCCGCCGGCGAAGGAGAACAACAGCAGCAGAAGGGAATCGGTGAACAAGCAGAGGCCAGCTTGCGAGGCCGAAAGCAGGATCCCTGAAGCAATGAGGAAGGGGCGGCGCCCGATGCGGTCGCTCCACCAGCCGATGGGCAGAGCGACGAGTCCGGTGGCCAGCGGTGACATGCCGGCCAGCAGGCCAATGAAGTCTTCCTGGTAGCCGAGACGCAGCAGATAGAGGTTGAACAACAGGGAAAACAACGCCATACCAGCGTTGATGCCGGTGCCGTAGAGGAAGAACAACCGCACATTGCGATGGAACTCCCTCGGGCGATAGCTGCTTAGGGTACTACGCATCGTCATTCCACTACGTCCCCCCACCACCGACGCACGCTCAAGGCAGCTCTATCACCCCTTCCACGTCGCAAACAAAGCGGTCCCCCATGGGCGTGCAGTCGTATTCGCTCCTCCCCTCCATCCCGTCGAAGCGGCCGCTACCTCCGTAATAGCGCGCAGTGCCGATGGCACGTCCATCTTTGATGGTGCCTTCCCACTCCTCGAAGAAGGCGGAGTCGTCGGCGAAGATGAACTTGCCGTATCCATGGTCGGCGCCGGTGCCGTCGCCGTGATAGTCGCCCGTGCCCCAGATCTCGATGTGGTAGGGTTCCTCTTTCGGCCCCTTCCGCCGCACCCCGGCACCCTTGCCGCGAATCAGAGCCTGCAGGTGGCCCTCTTCATCGCCGATCATCAGAGTGTCGATGGAGGTGACGACCACGGTGTGAATGGAGTAGAATTCGAACGTCTCTGCCATCGCCGGATGAGCGGCAGCAGAGACGAGAGTGAGGGCGCACGCTAGGGCGAATCGACTCATGGCGAGACCTCCAAATTTTGTGAGAGTAAGATCCCTCCACTCTATTCACTGCACCCGACCCCGGCAAACGGAGGGAGAAGGACGATGACCGAGCAGGAGGAGCTGAACCAGTACCTATTCGACCTGCAGGGCTACCTAGTTCTGGAAGACGTCCTTGACGACGAAGTCCTGGCTACCCTCAATGAGCATCTTGACGCTCAGCAGCTCGACCCACCGGAGCGCGGACTGCGCTTCGGCAGCGCTCCCGAGGGCTCGGGATTCCTGGGCTGGGGGCAGTCCTTCGTCGATCTGCTCGATCACGAGGCGGTCATGCCCGTGCTGCGCCAGCGTTTGGGAGACTGCTTCCGCTTGGACCGCATTTACGGCATTCAAATGAGCCAGGGGATCAGGCGCGGCCGGTTGCACTCCGACTACGGGGCCAGCTCCTTCACCTCCACGGTGGCGCCGGGAGAGTACTATCAGCCGCACGGAAACGAAATCGTCGACGGCTTCGTCGTGGTGGCGTGGAATCTCAGCGAGGCCGGTCCCGGCTGCGGGGGATTTTGCTGCATTCCCGGAAGCCACAAGAGTCACTACCTATTACCGGAGAGCATCAAAGAGGCGGGCGAGGACTCGGCGGGCGTTGTCGTGCCCTCTGCCCCGGCCGGCTCAACCGTGCTCTTCACCGAGTCGCTAACCCACGGCACCGCGTCGTGGACGGCGGCGCATGAGCGGCGTTGCCTGCTCTACAAATACTGCGTCTCCCACATCGCCTGGACGTCCGGGCGGATGCAGCAACCAGACAACGCGGCCCTCACCGATCGCCAGCAGATGCTCTTTCGCGATCCCAGCGAGCCGCACCGGTTCTTCCCGTCGCTATTCGAAACCGAGTAGACGATTTCGAGTCCGGCTCGTCGGCTGTGCCACTCGACGGAGTGGTCAGGCCGAAGAGCCGACCGGCCTTCTTGTCAGCCTCCAAACATCGGGCTCCATATTGTTCCCTGTCACCATCCACAGCGCGTCCCTGTAAACGAAGACGCTCGCCGCATGGCGTGGCGCCCACGGCGTGTCAGGCAGCTCCGCCCACTCCACGCCATCGCTGCTAAACCAGACGTCGTTGCGGTTCCATCTCTGGCCAGAGGCAGCGGCCGCCGCCATCGATTCGTTGGCCGCCTCGTTGTAGCATCCCTCCATCACCCACAGCCTGTCATCCCACACCGCCACCTCGTGGTACTGGCGCGGGACCCATGGTGCCGTCGCGATGTGGCATTCCCAGTTCACCCCGTCGGCACTGCTCCACACGTCGTTTTGGAACTCGCGACGATTCCGCCTCGGTGTCTCGTAAGTGCCACCGCCGAGGATCCAGATGCGGCCGTCGTGCACAGCGCTGCCGCCGATCATGCCGCGCTCGCTCCAAGGCGCCTGTTCGCAGACCCGCTCCCAGCTGGTACCGTCAGCGGAGCACCAGACATCGCGGTAGAAGATTTCTTCAGGCTCGTTGTCGAATTGCGGCACGGTCTGGCCACCCATGACCCAGATACGCCCGTCATGCACGGCGGTGTAGTGCAGGGAGCGAGGCGCCCAGGGCACCCTCCCGCAGACGCACTCCCATCTCGAACCATCGCTGCTGGCCCAGACATCGGTCTGAGTGTGGCCCTGAATGCAGTCGCCGCCGACGATCCACATGCGGCCGTCGTGTACAGCGTATCCTGCGGTATGCCGCCCCTCCCAGGGCGCCTGCTCCTCGACCTCGGTCCATATCTCGCCGTCTCGCGACGCCCAGACTTCGCTGTTACAGATCTGTGGGAAATTGACCTTGTCCTGGGGATTCCAACCCCCCAACAGCCACATCTGGCCGTCGAAGGTGACCGACCCAGCGCCATCGCGCCCGGCGAAGGCAGCTTTCTTGGTGATACAGGTCCATTCGTACACGTGGGTTGGCTCCGGGTGGCGGGCCTGCTCAGCCGAGGCCGAGCAGGCGGGCGGCGGTACCGCCGAGAATCAACGCGACCTGCTTGGGAGTGAGGAAGTCGCAGTACCCCTCGATCCAGCGTCGAGACTGCCGGTAAGTGCAGAACCGATTTTGAAAAGGCATGTCTGTTCCCCACATCAAACGGTCGGCGCCGATGCACTCCACCATTTGCTCGAAGGCCGGGTACACTTCGCGCCAGGGGAAGTCGAATAGATCGCCAATGCGCACAGGAAAGCAGACTTCCAAGCTAAGATTGGGATTTTCGAAGGGCTGCCAGAGCTCTTCGGGAAGCTCGAAACCAGTCGGCGACTGCTCCGGGGGCACGTCGAGCAGTAGGCGCCAGGGAAATCCGTGAGTGATACTGCAAACTACGTCGGGGTAGCGCTCCATCCAGCGCTTGAGGATCACCAGTTCGCCGTAGTAGCCGGCGCGCTGCTGCTCGCGGGTGGTGCTGACTGAAGCCTCACCCGGCC
Source organism: Candidatus Latescibacterota bacterium (assembly GCA_036336855.1). Taxonomy (GTDB): domain Bacteria; phylum Latescibacterota; class UBA2968; order UBA8231; family UBA8231; genus JAYZFI01. The sequence continues at coordinate 49,047 of JAYZFI010000045.1, read as the reverse complement.
CAGTGCCCAAGGTGAAGAACACGGGCACGCCGAGATCGGACACGGTGTCCCAGAACGGCCGGAAGGCCTTGTCGTCCCAAGGCTGATCGCGGTGGTAGTAAGCATGGGGCGGGTTGAACTTGATAGCGTGCAGACCGTACTCGCGAATGGCTCGCGTGGTTTCGGCGATGACCGCGTCGGTCTCGGTAGCCACGCGCCACTCGTCGACGGGAGCCATAGAGTAGATGCGCTCCGGTGCAGCAGCGACGCATTTCGCCTGAAAGGCGGCATCGCGGCCGAGCATCGCGTCCACGTGCAGAAGCACCTTGTCCACACCAGCGTAGTCCATCTCCGCCAGCAAGCTCTGAGGCGTGAATTCCAGACTGCGGAGGTTGGGTGGGTAGAATTGCTTGGTGTGATCCTCGCCGTCAATCGTCCACACCACGCGGCCAGAGGCGTGGTCAACGTGGAAGTCGACCTCGGGCAGATTCGCGAAGTCCATGGCCCCACCTGGCGCGGCAAGCACGTCCGAAGAGGCGGGAACGCGATCGCGGATTCGCCAGGCCGGTTGATGATGGGCGGCCTGACCGGCTTGCACCCAGGCAAGGTGGTCTTCGGCAGTAGCGAAGCCGGCCGGGAAGTCGGCGGGCGGAAAGCAGTAGGCGTGGGAGTCGACGATCATGACGCAGCCGAGGCTCCGAAGTAACGCTCGAGCACGTACTGCGGCGGCCAGAGATCGAGCAGCTCCAGGCTCTGCTCGAGGCTTGAGCCTGCGAAAGAGGCCTCAAGCTCCTGCTGGCTGCGGCGGCGCGCCGGTCGCTCATCGCAATTGGCAATCTCGAGCAGGATCATCGCATTGATGGCGGCACATTCGTTCAGGCCACGCGGGTACACCTTCTCCGAAGTATCTGCGCGACTGTGCCCATAGAACCGGTCCTCAGGGTACACCGATTCCGTACCCATGCCCACCGTGGGCACCCCGTGGGCAAAGAATGGGAAGTGGTCGGAGCCCCAGCTGGTGATACCGCAGCTGACCCCGAAAGGCTCCTTCAGATCCTCCACCTGCACGCGGCTCGCCACCTTTTGTAAGGCAGGCACAAGATCCTCCGCCCCGGCGACTCCCAGCCGTGACGGCCGGCCGCCCACGTCGTTGTTCACCATTAACAGCGTGTCATCGAGCTCGTCGGCGTGGTCGCGGGTGTAGGCCCAAGCACCCACCAGACCAGATTCCTCCACGCCGAAGCATACGAAACGCGCCGTGCGCTTCAATTGTTGGCGTTGGGCGGCCAACGCCCGTGCCGCCTCAAGCACGGCTACCACGCCGGAGGCATTGTCAATGGCGCCCGGCCCCACGTGCCAACTGTCGTAGTGACCGCCAATCATCAGGTATTCGTTCGGCTTTTCCGTGCCGGTGAGCTCGCCTACGATGTTCCACGATTCCTTGCGCTCCACGTGGCTGTCAAGATTGAGCCTTAGTCGTACCGAGCCACGACGTTGCTGCAGCCGCTTCAGATACTCCGCGTCCTCGAAACTGATGGACGCCACAGGCAGATCGCCATAGCTCTGAAAGGCACAGGTGCGGGCCGGCTGCAGCTGGCCCGCGTAGTTGCGGTACTCAAGCAGGGCCATGGCGTCGTAGCGTGCCGCCAGGGGAGTCTTCAGTTGGCGCGCGAAGGGGTAGTAGGGCGCCACAATGATGCGCCCCTTCACCTCGGCGAAGCGCACCTCGAGCTCTTCGGCGTCACAGCGCTCAAGAAAGACGAGCTCCCCCTCCACACCTTCTGATGGCGTCGACTGCGACAGCGCGCTGCAGCGGCAAGCGATCTCACGTTCCCCTTCGCTGGCGATGACGAGCCGTTCCTTCCGCGGCTCCCAGGCCATGTGTTCGAAGGGCTCGAGCCGCACCTCGTCGAGGCCGTAGCGGTGGAAGGTTTCGAGCAGAAAATCTCGCGCCTGAATCTCGCCCAGGCTGCCAGCGACCCTCATGCCGATGTCATCGGCGAGAACGAGTAGGTTCTCCCAAGCTTCAGAGTTCTGTTCGATGTCGGCGAGAATGCGCTCTTCCGTCGTCACTGCCGTTTTCTCCGCGTCCAGGCTGAGTTAGCTGTCAACAACCGTAGGAATTACACTCAGGGCGCGCGACTGCCACCGATCACCGACTAGACGGACAGATAGCCTCATGCCCACCCTTTCCTCCGAGCAGCTTGTCCGCGCCATTACCGCCATGCTTACCGCCGTCGACACGCCTCCCGAGAGCGCGAAAATCGTCGCCGAGCTCCTTGTCGAAGCCAACCTCGCCGGCCACGACTCCCACGGCGTCATCCGCATCCCCCAGTACCTGGAGACCATCGAGCGCGGCGAGCTCGTGCCCGATGCTGAAGTGGAGTTGGTGCGGGAGAGCAAGATCACCGCGGTCGTCGAGGGGCACCGCGGCTTCGGCCAGGTCACCATGACACGTGCCGTCGACGTGGTTCTGGACAAAGCCGGCGAGCACGGCCTGGCAGCGGTGACGGTGGGCAAGGCGAACCACATCGGCCGCCTCGGAAATTACGTGGATCGCATCGCCCGTCACGACATGCTCGCCCTGCTTTTCGTTAACGCCGTGGGTATTCCTGCCTTTCGCATGGCCCCTTGGGGTGGCACCGAGCCACGGCTCGCCACCGATCCCATGGCCATTGGCGTGCCTGTGCCCGCAGGCGACCCCATCGTCATCGACATGACTACCACGGTGGTCGCCGAAGGCAAGGTGCGCGTAAAGCGCAATCGTGGCGAGCCCACGCCTGACGGCTGGCTTCTCGACGCCGACGGTCAACCCACCAACGACCCTAACGTTCTCTACGGCGACCCCCGGGGCAGCATTCTTCCCCTCGGCGGCAGCGCCGCCGGTCACAAGGGATACGGCCTGAATGTCGCCCTCGAGCTGCTGGCGGGAGCTCTCAGCGGCAATGGCACCATTGGCGTCGACAGCCCACTGTGCAATGGCGTTCTGTTAATCGCCCTCGACATCGCCCAGTTCACTGCTGTGGAGGAATACCACAGGGAGACGGAGCGCTTCCTCGCCCATGTTAAATCGTCACCGCCGATTCAAGGCGTGGAAGAGATCCTCATGCCCGGGGAGATCGAGCAAAAAGTGCGGCAGCAGCGGTTGCACGACGGCGTATTCATCGAGGATGGCACCTGGCAGCAGATTCTCGACTGGGCTGACAAGCTCGGCGTCAATCTCGCTGAGATGTCTGAAGATCAGTAACGAGAGGAGCACGGAATGCGGCTAAAGGGTAGCGTGGCCATCGTCACAGGTAGCGGAGGCGGCATGGGCGGCGGCATCGCCATGTGCCTGCTGCGAGAGGGGGCCCACATCGTGATCTCCGACGTCGACTCACATGATGGAGCACAAGTTCGGTAAGATGGTGAACATTTCCTCCGTGGCCGCCAAACGCGATCCCACTTTCGCGCCGGCGTACGCGGCGTCGAAGAACGCGCTGTTGAGCCTCACCCGGGTCTTCGCCAAAGAGCTGGCACCCCACAACATCAACGTCAACGCAATCTGCCCTGGCTTCGTGTGGACCCCCTTTCTGGGAGCGGCTAGCGCCCATGCTACGCGAGACCGATCCCAGCTTGGAGGGCATGCGGAATCGCGAAATCTTCGACAAGTTCGTCAGCGGAAACATCCCCCTGGGGCGTGAGCAATCGCCGGAGGACATCGGCAACCTTGTCGCCTTCCTTTGCTCAGAGGAAGCCCGCAATATCACCGGCCAGACCATTCACGTCGACGGCGGCGTGGCCATGGAATAAAGCCGCCGACTAGTGAACCACCCCACCGTGAACTACAATCCTGAATCTGAGAGAACTGACTCGTGATCAAGATCGCTGTCTGTCTGCCCCCCGTTCCCAGTCTCGGCTGGACGTTGATGCGCCAGTGTGGCGTGGAGTACGCCGTGTGCCACGACGGCCTTGAGCCCATTGCCGGAGTCCCTGACAATGATCAGCCGTGGACCGAGAAATCGCTGGCGAAGAAGAAGAAGATCTACGAGGACGAGATCGGCGTGGAGCTCGCTGTCTGGGAGGGTCGACCGGCGATGGATAAGATCAAACTTAACCTGCCCGGCCGCGACGAACAGATCGACATCACCTGCCAGATGCTGCTCAATATGGGCAAGCTAGGAATCCCGGTCTGGTGCAGCATGTGGATGCCGATCCTCGGCGTCATGCGCACCGAGCGCGAGCGATCCTCACGGGGCAGTGCCACAGTGAGCGCCTTCCGCCACACCGACCTCGACGACTCCCCTACCGAGCACGGCATCATCAGCGAGGAGGAGCAGTGGGACAATCTGCATTATTTCCTCGAGCGCGTGGTGCCCATCGCCGAGGAAGCGGGGGTAAAGATGGCTATGCACCCCGACGATCCTCCGCTGTCACCGATCAAGGGCGTGGCCCGCATCATGAGCAGTATCGACAACTATCAGCGCATGATCGACATGGTGCCGAGCCCGATGAACGGCATCGCCCTCTGTCAAGGAAACTTCGGTCTGATGACCGATGATCTTTCGGGGGCAATCCGCCAGTTCGGCGAGCAGGGCAAGATCCACTTCGTCCACTTCCGCGACATTGTCGGCGAACCCGCCGATTTCCAGGAGGCCTTCCATGACGATGGCCAGCACGACCCGGTGGAGTGCCTACGTGCCTATCGCGACGTCGGCTACGACGGGGTGCTGCGGCCCGACCACTACCCGAAGATGGGCGATGCCGACTTCGAGGACGAACACGGCATGGCGCGGCTGTACGCAGTGGGCTACCTGAAGGGGATTCGCCAGTCTGTGTACAGTGAGAAGGCCGCCTGAGATGAGGCCGTAGTGTGTCTGGTTGCTTGGCGAGGCTCGCAGCACCGGTCGACACTGATCGGTATCTATTGACTGATGGGGCGCGCGACTGTCGTTCTCAACGGTGGTAGATGCGGAGAGGATACGCGACTGGCCGCGGAGGCGGAGGAGCACAAGCGATTCTATACTGCAATCGCCATCACCGTGGTCAAGGTCCTCTGTTTCCTCGCCGCTCTCATCACACTGCAGTTCATCATCCAGGCCATCGGTCGGAGCCGTGGTACGCGTGCCGAGAAGAGCCCCGAGGACGACGATGCCAGCAGATGACCGGGCGCTTTGTCGATCACGAATCACGACTCCGTCGGGCGGATCGATATTCCCGGGCCCATCAGCGCCGACCCTACACTTTTTCCTCAACGCCGGAGACCGCCGACCGGTATGCGGCGTCCAACACTTCCACGCCGCGCATCGCTACTTCGCCCGGAGCCCAGTTCACCTCGGTGCGGCCGGCGACGAGTTCAACGAAGTTCTCCGGTGGACCTGAGCACTCGTAGTCGCCGGAGCCGGGTTCGAGGTCCAGCTTCTTGTGCTTACCATCGTGGCGCTGCAACTCCATCCGCTCACGATCGCAGTCGATGAGCAGCACGCCCTCCTTCCCGAAGATGCGCACGTCCACCTGAAAGCCCTGCCCCGCCGGTACGTTGCCGGCACCTGATACCGTGCCGATGGCACCGTTGGTGAAGCGCACGGTCATGGCGTCGTAGAGCTCGACCTTGGCGCCTGGCCCCGACATCACCGAGAAGACCGAGCTTGCACGCAGTCCCGTGAGCCAGAACAGCATTCCGGAAGAGTGCGAGATCTGGGCGTGGCCGTAGCCCCCGCCGGCACGCTGGGGGTCGGCCCAGGTCGCGGAGTCGGGAGCGAAGGAGACACCTTCGGAGCTACCGCTGTCGGCACCGGTATCGAAGTCGCCGCCGGAGAGCAGCTCGCGGATCGGTGACGCCATGTGACAGAGCACGTACTCGATCTCGCCGACAGCCCCGTCGTCCATTAGCGCCTTGGCGCGCTGGGTGAAGCTCTTGTAGTGCCAGCCGTATGGCACAAGCAGGTGTCGGCTGTTCGTTTCGGCGATCTGCACAAGCTCCCGGGCGTGATCGGCGCGCGTCGTCATCGGCTTCTCGCACATTACGTGCAGCCCCAGATCCAGCGCCGCCTTTGCGTGCTCATGGTGAAGGGTGTGGGGGGAAGCGACGACCACGCAGTCGAGCTCACAGTTTGCCAGCAGGTCGCGAAAATTCTCCGTCGTGTAAGAGAATCCGTAGCGCTCCTTCAACTCCGCCAGCTCGTCGGAACCAAGCCGACAGACGCCGACGAGGTCGACTGCGTCATGATTTGCCAGCACCGGCATGTGATTGCTCGTCGCCCACCAACCGGCGCCAATGAAGCCCAGCCTTACCCTGTCTGCCATAGTGATGTCGCTCCCGCTGTACCCTGCGCGCCTTCCTTGTTCCTACGCGAGGGATTGGATATTGTAGCTCTCAGGCTATGGTAATGTGGTGCCGCCGTGCGGCAATCGACCTCTTTCCCGCTGCAAATGACGATGTTGGTTTTTCATCGCCGCCTTCCTGGTCACCGCCACGATCTATATGTCGCTGGCTGCAACAGAAAGCTCGACAACCGCAAGGACTGGCCCGCCGCCCTCGATCGCAGCCTGCCGAAAAAGAACCCGAGGCGTTCATGCTTACAGAAGAGGATGATTGCCGACTCCCACGAACGGCTCCTCAACGAGAAACGCGGCACCATCGCCGAACTCAAGAAACTCAAGAAAAGCGCGGCGACGACGGAGAGATTGAAGTCGCCGGCAACCCGATCTTCCATAGATCTCTTCGAAGAGTAATCCAGGTCTGCAGACCTGCCAATCCGATCCCGTCAGGAGACTCCAATGTCGGACGCACCCAGCGGCACAATCACCAACCCTTACGCCCTCTCTGACAACGATGGCTACTTCTGGGTGCGGGGCAACCTGCATTCCCACACGACGAACTCCGACGGACGCATCGCGCCCCAAGAACGGGTCGAAGGCTACGTGAAGGAGGGGTACGGCTTCCTCTGCCTCTCCGATCACTACAAGATCACCCGCGTCGACACCGTGCAGACTCCGGACGACTTCGTGCTTATTCAGGGTGCCGAGCTACACCCTCACAATCCCTTTGGCGGCCAGGTGCACCACTTCGTCTGCCTGAACATCTCCGAAGACATGGACTCCCAAACTATGCCGCCCCAGCACGTGATCGACAACGTCAACGACCAAGGCGGCAGTATCTGGCTCGCCCATCCGCACTGGAGCTCAGTGAATATCCTGCGCGATGTCATGCCACTGAAGGGGCTCACCGGGATCGAGGTCTTCAACAGCATCTGCCGAAGCCACGGCCGCGGCGAGTCGTCCACGCACTGGGACGACTGGATGGAGCAGTCCGATCGCCTCATCCCATGCTTGGCAGATGATGACTCCCATTACGTGCCTGCCGAGTGCATCGACGTGTACCAGAGCTGGACCATGGCTCGGGTGAAGGAAAGCACTCCTGAGGCCATTCACGAAGCGCTACGTACCGGCGCCACCTACGGCAGCACAGGACCGGAGATCCATAGCATCGAGGTACATGCTGCGGCTGATTCCACATCCGACCGGACGGTGGCGGAGGTGATAGTGAAGTGCTCGGAGGCCCAGCGCATCGCCGCTGTCTGCAATTCTCAGGGAACTGAATACCGAGAGCTCGGAAAAACCTTCGAGGAAGCCACCTTCTCCTTACGCGCCGGCGCCCGCTGGGTCCGAATCGAGGTCATCGGTCCCGACGGCAGTAAGGCTTGGTCCAACCCCATAGATCTGACCGTGCTGTAGCTCACTTCATTCAACCCATATAGGCGCACTCACGACGGGATACCGGACTCCGTCCTACTCGAGATTTCCGTAATCGCCCTACTGCTACAAGGAATTGGCTACCGGCCGCAAGGATGCCAAGCTCCTCATCGACTTTGGGCTATCCCGCGCCTATTCGAAATTCTGCAGCCAGGATGCCAACACCACGGCAGACGAAATCGTCGTCTCCTGGGGCGACGACAACCTGCGCATCACTCTGGTGGACAACGATCACCCTGCCGTGGAGATTTGAGAGACCGGACGCAATGTCCTGCTCCTTCTATCCTGGGCCTTCGAACGCCGCACCCTTCTCGACACCCTCGTCCGAGCTCGAAGTGGCCATGGAAACTATCCCCTCCGATTCCTTCACCGAAGAATGGACCTAAGACCACCGCCTTACCCAGACCTGAAAAGAGACAATGAGCGAAGACGAAAAAATCATCTACTCGATGTACAAGGTGTCCAAGCACTACAACAAGAAGCCAGTACTCAAAGACATCTCCCTCTCCTATTTTTATGGCGCCAAGATCGGCGTCCTCGGCCTCAACGGCTCCGGCAAGAGCAGCCTGCTGCGCATTCTCAGCGGCGTCGACAATGAATTCGAAGGTGAGACTCAAATCGCTCCGGGTCACACCATCGGCTACCTCGAGCAGGAGCCCTACCTTGAGCCCGGCAAGACCGTGAAGGAATGCGTCGAAGAGGGCGTTCAGGAAATCGTCAACATCGTCAAGGAATACGAGGCGGTGAACGAGAAGTTCGCCGACCCCATGAGCGACGAGGAGATGAACGACCTTATCGCCAAGCAGTCAACGCTCTCTGACAAGATCGAGCAGGCAAACGCCTGGGATCTCGACGCCCGCCTCGAGCAAGCCATGGACGCCCTGCGTTGCCCGCCAGAAGGCACCGTCGTCGACATGATCTCCGGCGGCGAACGCCGCCGAGTAGCGCTTTGCCGCCTGCTACTGCGCCGGCCCGACATCCTGCTCCTTGACGAGCCTACCAATCACCTCGACGCCGAAACCGTCGCCTGGCTCGAACACCACCTACAGGAGTATCTCGGCACCGTCATTGCCGTCACCCACGATCGCTACTTTCTCGATAACGTCGCCGGCTGGATCCTCGAGCTCGACCGCGGTGAGGGCATTCCCTGGAAGGGGAACTACTCTTCCTGGCTAGCGCAGAAGGAGAACCGCCTCGCCCAAGAACAATCGGCTGAGAGCGAGCGCCGCCAGACCCTGCAGAAGGAGCTGGATTGGATTCGTTTGACGCCGCGCGCCAAGCAGAACAAGAGCAAAGCCCGTATTCGGGCCTACGAAGATCTGCTCAACCAGGACCGCAAGCGGGGCGAGCAGGATCTGGAAATCTACATTCCGCCCGGCGAGCGTCTCGGAGACATCGTGGTGGAATGCAAGAATGTGAGCAAAGCCTTTGACGATCGTCTACTCTTCGAAGGCATGACCCTCTCCCTGCCTCCGGGCGGTATTGTCGGTGTCATCGGCCCAAACGGCGCCGGAAAAACCACTCTGTCCCGCCTGATCACAGGCGCCGACACCCCCGACTCAGGCACGATCAGTATCGGCGATACCGTGCAGATTGCCCACGTCGACCAGAGCCGCGACACCCTGAACCCCGACAACACCGTCTGGCAGGAGATCTCCAGCGGCGAAGACGAAATCGAACTTGGCGAGCGCAAAGTGAACTCGCGAGCCTACGTGGGCCGCTTCAACTTCAGCGGCCAGGATCAGCAGAAGAAGGTGGGTAAGCTCTCCGGCGGCGAACGCAACCGCGTGCATCTGGCCAAGATCTTGAAGGAGGGCGCCAACGTCCTCCTCCTCGACGAACCTACCAACGACCTCGACGTCAACACCCTGCGTGCCCTCGAAGAAGCCCTCGACAACTTCGCCGGCTGCGCCGTCATCATTAGCCACGACCGCTGGTTCCTCGACCGCATCGCCACCCACATCCTCGCCTTCGAAGGCGACAGTTCCGTCGTCTGGTTCGAGGGTAACTGGACGGAGTACGACGAGGCCCGCCGCAAGCGCCTCGGAGTGGAAGCCAACCAGCCACACCGGATCAAGTACCGGCAGCTGACCCGCAACTGATATATTTCAGGACCGGCCTCGGCGGTATCCCCTAATTCGAAGCGTCTCGTTAGGCCGTTCTCAGGCGGACGCCTTCCCCCCACTGCATTGCCCTTAACATTGCTTCCTGATCCGGAGCGTCAGGATAGCAAGGCTGGGGTAGCCAGTTGCTACCGATAGCGGGGATCTTCAAGACGCGGAGGCTCTTCAGTCCGCCCTAACCAAAAGGCCCCAGGACGCACCGATGCCGTTGTCGGTCTCTTGGAGGCGCGACGAGAATAACCCGGACGAGACTAGCTGTCCCGTAGCTCCACCTTTCGACTATTCCCCATTCCCAGAATGGCAGCGATCGTTACGACCGCCCGGGTTGTCGTTCTTAATTCGGTGTCATGATTACCTCGAGATTCCATGGCCACCGAGCCCCTACGGATATCGTCGCTCTGTTTCTGCTGCTGACCGTGGCGTGCTGTGGACGGGGAATGACCGATCCTCAGGAAATCTCAGCTCCGGAGCCCATCGCCTCCGTGGGCGTCTACTACTGCCCGTGGTACGGTGATGACTTTCACGGTGGTAGCTACCTGCGCGCGCATCTGCAGCCACCACAATTGCCGGAACTTGGCGAATACGACGACCGTTGTGCTGACGTCATCGCTCAGCACCTGCGCTGGAGTCGCGACGTCAACATCTCCCTATGGGTCGCCAGCTGGTGGGGCCCCGGTCGCAGAGAGGACACGACCCTCCTACAGCATATTCTGCCTCACCCAGACCTGCCCGACATGCGAATCGCCCTGTTCTACGAGACTGCCGGCCGGGTGCCCAGCTTCACCGACGTGAGCAACGTCGCCGCGGACATCGCTTACATAGCAGACCACTACTTCGACGATCCCACGTACCTACGCATCGATGATCGTCCTGTTCTTTTCGTCTACCTGACCCGGGCTCTGTCGCGCCACGGTACGCTAGAGAAGGTGGTCACTCTCATGCGCGACACCACCCGCAAGGCCGGTCACGAGATTTACCTCGTCGGCGACGAAGTCTTTGGTGCACCGCCGGACGACTCCGGCAGCATGGGCTTTCTCGACGCGGTCACGAACTACGATGTGTACGGGAGCATGGGCGGTACGGGCTTCGCCGGCCAGCAGGCCGTAGACGACTACTACGCGGCGCAGACGAAATGGCGGGATCAAGCTAAGACGGCGGGCGCAGCGTTCATTCCTACGGTGACACCCGAATTCAACGATAAAGGCGTGCGCGATGGGCACGCGGCGGTGACGCGCCGACTCACAGAAAGGGACGAGTACGGCAGTCTGTTTCGCGCCATGCTGCAGCAGGCCGTGACCCTTACGGATGCCGCAGTCGGACGGCTACTGCTCGTCACCTCGTGGAACGAGTGGCATGAGGACACCCAGATCGAGCCAGTGGTCCTCAGTGATCCGACCCGAGTCGACGACAGTGGAGACCAGTACTACACGGAAGGGGTGGACTACGAAGGTTACGGAAACCGCTACCTTCGCATTCTCAAGAAAGAGACGACGCAGTAGCGCACCCTCACTTCATGAAGGTGGAGAAGAAGTCGTTGCCCTTGTCATCGACGACGATGAAGGCAGGGAAGGACTCGACCTCAATCTGCCAGATCGCCTCCATTCCAAGCTCCTCGTACTCTCGCACTTCCACCTTCCTAATACAATCCAGGGCGAGGCGCGCGGCGGGACCGCCGATAGAGCCCAGGTAGAAACCCCCGTACTTTTCGCAGGCCTGGGTGACTTGCCGCGACCGATTGCCCTTCGCCAGCATGACCATACTGCCCCCGGCGGCCTGGAACTCATCGACGTAGCTATCCATGCGACCCGCGGTTGTCGGCCCAAAGGAGCCGGAGACGTGGCCCTCGGGGGTTTTCGCCGGCCCTGCATAGTACACGCACTGGTCCTTGAAGTACTGCGGCAGTCCTTCGCTGGCGAGTCGCTCCTTAAGCTTGGCATGGGCGATGTCCCGCGCGACGATCATGGGCCCGGATAGCGACAGGCGCGTGCTCACCGGATACTTACTGAGCGTTGCGCGGATCTCGCTCATCGGTTGGTTCAAGTCGATGGACACCACTTCGCTGCCCAGAGCGCTGCTCTCAACTTCTGGCAGGTACTTGGCGGGATCGTGCTCGAGCTGTTCGAGAAAAATGCCGTCGCGAGTGATCTTGGACAGGATCTGCCGATCCGCCGAGCACGAAACGGCAACGCCCACCGGACATGAGGCACCGTGCCGCGGCAGGCGGATGACGCGTACGTCGTGGCAGAAGTACTTGCCTCCGAACTGCGCTCCGATACCCAGCTCGCGGCTCATCTCCAATACTTGCGCCTCCATCTCCAGATCACGAAAACCCTGACCAAATTCGTTGCCCTGCGTCGGTAGCGAATCGAGGTACCGGGTGCTGGCGAGCTTCGCCATCTTCAGGGTGTACTCAGCGGACGTTCCACCCACGACAATGGCTAGGTGATAGGGTGGGCACGCCGCTGTGCCCAGCATTCGCAGCTTGTCGTCAATGAAGCCACGTAGACTCTCCGGATTCAGCAGTGCCCTGGTCTCCTGGAACAGATAGCTCTTGTTCGCCGAGCCCCCGCCTTTGGCCATGAACATCAGCTTGTAGCTGTCGCCTCTTTCTGAGAAGATCTCGATCTGCGCCGGCAAGTTGGTGCGCGTGTTAGCCTCCTCGAACATGCTCAGGGGTGCCATCTGGCTGTAACGCAGGTTGGTTTCCTTGAACGCCTTGGCAATACCGCGCGACAGCGCCGCCTCGTCCTCTCCGTCAGTCCATACCCGGTGGCCTTTCTTCCCCATCACGATTGCCGTCCCCGTGTCCTGGCACATGGGGAGCACGCCGGCAGCGGCGATATTCGCGTTCTTCAGCATCTCCAGCGCCACGAAGCGGTCATTGTCGGAGGCTTCGGGGTCGTCGAGGATCTTGCGGACCTGCTCCAAATGACTGGTGCGCAACAGATGGGCGCTTTCCCGCATTGCCCGGTCCGCGAGAACGGCCAGGCCTTCGGTGTCGATTTTGAGGATCTCCTGGCCGTCCAAGGTGGCGGTCGAAACGTGGTCGGTTGTCACGAGACCGTAGACAGTCCCGTCCGGTCCCAAGGGAAGCAGTTCGTGGTATGTATCTGACATTCGATTCCTCTTTGCTGTAAACAGGGGGCGTCGTAGCCCGGACAGCTGACTCTATTCCCAAGATATGCGCAAAGGAGGGAAAGTCGCAGCCAATTCGGCTTGGCTCAGGGTCGTTGCGCAAAGCGCGGTGAACGCGTACGACTTCATCGATCCGGTGTCGGGACCGTGCGGCACATTGGCTCCCCCGATTGGATCGCCGGTCTGGATGAACACACTGGGGTCCAAGTTGGCCATCACCCTTGGGCAATGCTGGGCTAGGCACGAGCATTGTGACGCTGTAAAGAAGCCGTCTTGCCGCGCCCACCAAGGTGGGCTCTCCTGTGTGGTGAAATCGCCGGGTTCGTAGGTTTCGAGCGGAACAATAAGCGCATTGCGGCAAGACGGTAAACCGCGTGACAGCTGAGTTGCGAAGACATGGAGAGCAGGTGGCGGTGTGTGGTTTTAGCACAATCATCACGGCGGCATCACAAAGCCATTATAGGTAGGGACTGGCCTTCCCGCCTGGAGATCACTTCATGACCACAACACTGCTCATCGCAGCACTGCTGTCGGGCGTCATCCGCACCGGTGCGCTGGCCCAGCAGGACACCGTGGTCATCGCCCACACCAACGATTTCCACGGTTACTTGCAGGCCGACGGGGATCGCAGCGCCGGCGCCGCCCGCATCGCCGCCACCTTCGACAGTTTGCGGTTGGCACACGGAGAGCTCATCGTCCTCGATGCCGGTGACTGCGTGTCAGGTACTCCCGTGTCCAGTCTGTTCAATGGGGACCCCATCTTCGAAGTCATGAACGCCATGCGCTACGATGCGGTGACGATCGGCAACCACGAGTTCGACTACGGCTGGCGGAAGATCCTCGACTACCGCGAGCTCGTCGACTTCCCCCTCCTCAGCTGCAACGCCCTCGACCCGCAGGGCCACCGTATAGCCGACCGCGCCACTGTCCTCCTCGAGCGCGCCGGCCTGCGAGTGGGTGTCGTCGGCGCCACCACAGACTCCACGCCGCACATGGTCTCCTCCCAGGGAAATGAGGGCATCGAATTTGCCGACCAGATCGAAGCTGTGCGCGCCGCCGTGGACAGCCTACGGAATCACTGTGACCTGCTGATTGCACTCACCCACTTAGGGGCCCGCGAGGATGGCAGCCTGGCGGCACAGGTGACCGGCATCGATCTGATTGTTGGAGGTCATAGCCACGACGTTATCAGCCCTCCCATGTGGGTGGAGGGCACGCCGATCGTCCAGGCCGGTTCTTACGGCTCCCATGTTGGCGTCACTCGGGTCATTGTCGACGACGATCGCCGGGTCGTCGATGTTATCGGCGAGGTGATTCCCGCCACTAGCATGCCACGGCCGAACCCACGCGTGGCAAAGCTCGTAGATGAGTGGGAGGCAAAGGTTTCTACCCTCGTCGACGTAGAGATTTCACGTACCGACGACGAGTGGAGCAGAGACGAGATGTACGACTTCGTCGAGCACGTACTGCGAACCTGCCACGACGCCGACGTCGGCTACTATAACCGTGGCGGAATCCGAGCCGCCTTCACTCCCGGGCCGATCACCAAACGCCACATCTGGAACACCCACCCTTTCGGTAACCGCATCGCCGTAGTCTCAGTACTCGGAGCAGAAATTGGCGGACGGTTAAAGGAGCGCTTTGCCGACCAGGGCCTTCCCATCGATCCTGACCGGATTTACCGGGTGGCGACTAACACGTTTGTGATCGAAGAGATCCGCATCGCCAAACACTTCGGCGCCCCGCTGCACGTGCAGATCCATGACGATCTCGTCCGAGACGTCGTCATCGACGATGTGCAAAATTACGGAGTCGCCGATCGCGTCTACTCACCCTATGCCCCGTCGATCTCGGACGTCGTCGGAGACGCCGTCAAAGCTGGGGCGCTCGGAGGTGGGGGGAAATGAGCGCCTTTCGAAGCCACGTACACAGGCGGCGCAGATACTCGGACAATCGACGTCGGTCGTAGGGTTTTCAAAAACCGAAAAACGGCCAGGTAGAGTCGGTCATGCCTGGCCGTATCTTCCCCTCCACTTCACTATCGGAGAGAGGGTAATGGACAGATTGCGGGTGGTACAGGTCGGATGCGGTGGAATCAGTCGCGCCTGGACGAAGTCAGAGTCCTATCGCGAGTTTGTCGAGCTCGTGGGCGTCGTCGATGTCGTGCCCGAGGCGGCGAAACGCCTGATTGCTGAGCTCGAGCTACCCGACGTACCGATTGGCGCCGATCTCACAGCCATGATCGAACAAGTGTTGCCGGAAGCGATCTTCGATACCACGGTTCCCGAAGGACACCATCCCGTGACCACCGCCGCCCTGGCTCGAGGCTGCCATGTGCTGGGAGAGAAGCCTCTCGCCGACACTCTGGAGCACGCCCGCGAGATGGTGGCTGTTGCTGAAAGAACGGGGCGTACCTATGCCGTCACCCAGACTCGGCGCTGGAACGCACAGATGCGGCGAGTCGAAAGTTTGCTTCGTTCCGGCGAGATCGGAAGCCCGCGTAGTCTCTACGCCGACTTCGTTATCGCCGCTCACTTCGGCGGTTTTCGCGCCAACATGCGCCACGTGCTTCTCCTCGACATGGCAATCCACACCTTTGACACGGCACGGGTGCTGGTGGGCGATGCCAATCCCGCCTGGGTGCTGGCTCACGAGTCCAACCCCACCGGCTCGAACTACCGACACGGCGCCGACGCCATGGCACACTTCGGCTTCACCGATGGAACCGTCTTCAGTTATCGGGGAACGTGGACCGGCACCGGCCAGCAGACCAGCTGGGAGGCCGACTGGAACATCCAGTGCACCCGCGGCGCAGTCACCTGGAGGAAGGACAGCGACATCGTTGCCCAGCGGATGATCGACCCCCTCCAGCCCAGCGCCGAGGACGGTAGCTCGCTGATCCGAGATTTGGAGGACGTCGACGTCCCGGAGTTCGTCACTGACGGCTATGCCGCCGGCCACAACGGCGCCATCCGCGACTTCGTGCTCAGCCTCCGGGACGGCCGCGCTCCGGAGTGCCCAGCAGCCGACAACATCCAGTCCCTCGCCATGGTACACGCAGCCATTCGAGCTGCCGAAAGCGGCCAACGGGAGGACGTAGTCTGGTAGTCAAGGCTACCGGTTGTACTGATGGTGGGCCCCACGCACCCCGTCCCAGGCACGTTCGCAGGCCGCCAATAGTTCGCTATTCAATTCCCCCCCCTCTTCCACGGCGTGCAGATTCTCCTCCAGCTGCTCGACTTTCGAAGCGCCGATGATGATCGCCGACGCCGTGCTGTGGTGCAGTAGCCAGCCGAAGGCGGTGCTCACCAATGACCTGTCGGCCTGCTGGCAGGCCTGGGCCAGCTCTGCGACGACGTCGAAGTTGCTGTTGTTCCAGTAGCGATCGACGTAGTTCTTCTGCACGTCGAATCGCCCTCCCTCCTCTACCACCTCGCGGCGGTGCTTGCCGGTGAGCAGGCCGCCCGCCAGCGGATTATAGACCACCGTCGAAACCCCCAGATCCCGGCACATGGGCACAAATTCGGGCTCCATGCTGCGAGCGATCAGATTGTACATCGGTTGGGATACCGTCACCTTCGGTAGCTCCGTTTTGCGGTCAGCGAGCCAGTGCATCCGCGCGATCTGCCAGCTCGCCGCATTCGATGACGCCACGTATCTGACTTTGCCTGCCTGCACAAGCATAGCCATCGCCTCGAGGCTCTCCTCGATCGGCGTCTCGTAGTCGGGCTTGTGCATGTAGTAGAGGTCGACGTAGTCGGTCTGCAGTCGCTGCAGACTGGCGTCGATGTGACGGTGAATCGAAGCCCGTGACAACGGTGTCGTGTCGTCCTCCTGCTGCGAGCCCACCTTCGTGGCGAGCACAATGTCTGCTCGCTTCCCGCCCTTCATGAGCCGTCCAATAATCTCCTCGGATCGCCCCTTAGTGTACACATTGGCAGTGTCGAAAAAGTTGATCCCCACCTCCAAACACGTGTCCCACATAGCCTTCGATCCGGCTTCGTCAGCCTGGCCGCCGAAGGTCATGGTGCCCATGCACAGTCGCGAGACCTCGAGGTCCGTACCACCCAAGGTGATGCGATCCATTTCTACTCCTCTCTCGGTAGTAATTTGAAAGCATAGAACCACTCTGGGGTAAGTCGGGCACAACCCCAGCAGCGACTACACCTCGGCTCCGGTGCCCCTCAACGTCGCCCTGATCGGGCAGCTCGGCAGACACGCCTCTGAGCCCAACAGTGCCGATCCCCTTCCGCTTGCCCGCCCGTCCCAGGGGACCGATATCTTGTGCCACCCAGACGAACCCCAAGGAGATTGCCGGCGATGTTGTGCACCGCACAGATTGAGCAGTTTCGTATGCAAGGATTTCTCGTCGTCGAGGACGTGCTCACGTCAGATGAAATTGCAGCCACAGCCACCCGCGCCGACTTCATTGCCGCCGGGCGGGCAGAGAATATTCCCGAAGTCAGCATTCAACTGGAGAAGGTCTTTCGTGACGCCGACCGTGCCGTCATCGATCCGGTGCTGGCAGTGCGAAAGCTCTTCAACATAGCTGTATACGACGACGTCATGTGGGACCACGTTTGCCATCCTCGTGTCGTCGCCATCGTCCGTCAGCTGCTCGACACCCGGGATCTCAAAATGTACGGGGATCAACTGTTCATGAAGGCGCCCGAGACCGGCACGGAACAGCCCTGGCACCAGGACTCCACCTCCTGGCGAGACATATTCCCCATGGATCTGGTTACCGCCTGGACCGCACTCGACGACGCCAGCACAGACAACGGTTGTCTCGAATTCGCCCCCGGCACCCAGCGCTGGGGCATGCTGCTCCGGCCCCAACTTGAACCTTTTCTCGATGATCTCGGCAGCGACGAGTGGCCCACCGTTCCGGCACCTCTACACGCCGGCAGCATCAGTTTTCACCACAGCCTGATACTGCATCGCAGCGCGGCCAACACCTCGGGTCTCCGACGACGTGGTTACGCCGTCCACTACATGAGGGCCAGCTCCTGGCGTGACGAGACAGTGACGGACGCGCCCAGGATGCCCCCGTTCAAAAGCGTCTGCGGGCGCAGCTTCTCCGGGAAGGTATAGATGGCCGATCGCAACCGGCCCCGTCCATTTTACCGATTTGGCAACTGCTTATTCTCGAACGTTCTCACTCCGGAAACACCCCCATCCTGTCTTCGTCGTTCGAGGAGAAGCCGGTGCTCAAGGCCATCGCCACACGCACTTGCCACAGGATGTCTCCATCCACGCGACCACTTCCTCGAACCTAAATGACGGACTATATGAAACTCTATTACAGCACGTACGGAATGAAGCAGCTGGATATCTTCAATGCGCTTCCCCGGCTGCGCGACATGGGCTTCGAGGGAATGGAGATCGCAGTATCACCGGGTTGGCCCACGGAGCCGGCCGCCATGGATACCAGTGCGCGCTTGCGACTTGCGGAACTGTTGCGTGAACTCGAATTCCCCACGCCCGCCATCATGGCCTTGCTGTCACCCTGCGTAGAGGGAGATGACCGCGCTCGGCAGCTCGATCAGTTTCGAGCCACATTCAAGCTCGCCCGCGACCTGCGCATCGACGACTCGCCGCTGGTGATCAGCACTACGCTCGGCCACCCCAAGCCTGCCTGGGAGCAAGGTAAGGAGCGCATCGCTGAGCTCGTCATCGAGGTCGCCGACATGGCAGCCACCTACGACGTTATTGTCGCTGTCGAGCCACACGCCGGCGGCGACTTTGAGACTCCGGAGAAAGCGGCCTGGCTCATGGAAAGAACGGAGCACGAGCACCTCGGCTTGAACTTCGACTACAGCCATTTCTGGGTGGAGGGCATCGACCTCCAACACTCCATCGACCTTAACCTGCCCTATGCTGTCCACAATCACATCAAGGATGGCTACCGCGACGACGAGGGGAAGGTTAGATACCTGTTGCCCGGGGATGGCGAGCTCGACGTCGGGGTCTACTTTCGGGCTGTCGTTGATGCCGGGTGGGATTCCTACTTCTGTCCTGAGGTCACCGGCCAAATCTGGAATCGCGACGACTACGATCCGTGGGAGACGGCTCAGGCCTGCTACGATGCCCTTGCAAGGGCTCGCCTCGCAGTCCGATAGAGGTCCGGTCGCGCGTTAGTCCCCCGCCGGCCGATGTGCGCGTCGCCGGAGAACGGACCTCGACCTGTCGTGCTCGCTCCATTGGTGCATGATCTGCCGGTCGGAGACTGTCAACTTGGATACCGGCTCCCGGACTGATCCAAGCATCCGCGGGTAATGGCGTTTCTCCTCACGCGCAGCTCCCGAATTTCACTGGATGCATTATAGCCGCGCACGCGCAGATCTCACCTCGGCGACGAGCCGGCTACGAAATCGACGGTGCAACTTGACGGCACTGTCATCGACACGAATTCCGCATATATGCATTATTGCCCATGTATGCCTGTTTCGCGACGACATTTCCTGAAAACTGCCGCCGCAGTGAGCTTGGGCTTCCATGGCCTGCAGCGATGTGTCGCTCATGCGGCCGGGGCGAAGGCTCTTGCTATAGGCTACGGCCCTCTCGTACCAGACCCCCACGGCCTGCTCGACCTGCCGGCGGGATTCAGCTATCGCATGATTTCCCGGGCCGGGCTTGAGATGGCCGACGGCTTCCTCGTACCGGGTGCCCAGGATGGCATGGCCGCGTTCCCCGGCCCGAATGGTCGCACCATCCTGATCTGCAACCACGAGCTTCTACCCAACGCCTCAAACGGCCCCTTCGGTGCCACCAAGCAACGTTTATCTCGAATCGACCCGGCGGCCGTGTACGATTTCGGTCGGGGTCGCGAACCCTGCCTGGGCGGCACCACGACCCTTGTTTATGACGAGGCCACCTGCGTCCTAGAGCGTCAATTCCTCAGCCTCGCTGGTACCGTGCGCAACTGCGCAGGCGGACCCACCCCCTGGGGCAGCTGGATCAGCTGCGAAGAGACCATCTTTCAGAAAAGCCGCCGTCCCAGTTTGATCCGCGGCCAGCGCAAGAGGAATCGCCGGCCCTTTGGCTACTACGAGCAGGACCACGGCTTCAACTTCGAAGTGCCCACCACCACCGAGATCAGCCTCACCAAGCCGGTCCCCCTCAAACAGATGGGACGCTTCAATCACGAAGCGGTCGCCGTTGACCCGCGGACCAGTGTAGTCTACCAGACCGAAGATCGAGACGACGGCCTGTTGTACCGCTACATCCCCGATGAGCCCGGGCATCTGGCCGAGGGCGGTAGATTGCAGGCGATGGCCATTCGGGATCAGCCTCAGTTGATCACCAGTAACTGGGAGGCGACAACCGTCTCTCCGGGACAGCCGCACCCCGTTCGATGGATCGACATAGAGGAGGTAGAAGCGCCGGGCGGCGACAATCTGCGTCACCAGGGCTTCAATAAGGGAGCCGCCCAGTTTACCCGTGGGGAAGGCATGTGGTACGGCCACGATGCCATCTATTTCGCCTGCACGACTGGGGGCGTCGCAAGGCTGGGCCAGGTGTGGCGCTATCGACCCAGCCCTGCCGAAGGCAGTTCGCAGGAAGACGCTCAGCCCGGAATCCTCGAACTCTTCGTCGAGCCTAACGACCCCGATCTCCTTCGCATGTGCGACACCATCACGGTTGCGCCGTGGGGAGATCTCATTCTCTGCGAGGACGCCACGCTCACGGACGCTGCGGGGGTGCATCCCAAGTATGACCGATTGATCGGCGTGACCCCGAGAGGCCAGCTCTACTCCCTGGCACGTAACGCACTGATTCAGAATGAGCTCGCCGGCGTCGTGTTCTCGCCGAGCGGCCTCACCATGTTCGTCAATGTTCAAACTCCGGGGCTGACCTACGCCATCACCGGGCCTTGGCACCGGCCCGGCTAATGACTCTCTACAGATTGATCACAATATGCTTGACGCCGCCGAGACCGAAGCACAATTAATGTCCGCCCCGAAGAGATCCGCTCTCCTCAGTAAGTCACTGCAGCGTACGATGACATCGGTGCTGCCAGGGCTTGCACTCTGACGTGAAGCGCTCCGCCGTAACATCATTTGAGCGCCTTATTACCCTACCAGAGAGCAAATGAGTGACGAACCCATCATCCGACCCAAAGACCGGGAGGATGAGCAACTGATCAACTATCTCTTCGAGCTCTACGGCTACCTGATTCTCAAAGAGGCGGTGGCGGTGGACGATGTCGCCGAGATGAACGCCTGGGCCGATGAACATCAGCCCTACATGAACGACGTTCGCCCGCAGCAGGGCCACGAGAACAGCCGCTGGATCGGCCATGTAGAGACCCATACCTACAGCGGCGCCGACGGCATCAACTTCCAGAATATCTTGGAAGGCAGTGCAGTCTTCGAGCGTCTCATCGACCATCCCATCTGGATTGATCACGTGCGCCGTTTTGTAGATGCGGAACGCAACGGCCTGTCTCTGCATGAGACTTTGCTCAACATCCGCGGACGGGGTGGTTATATCGGCATTCACTCGGGTGGGCACCTGTCCATTCCCTACATGACCTTTCGCCAACCCAACACCGGTGCTTGGATGGTGGGACAGATCAACGTCATTACCGCGCTAAACGACATCGGCCCTGGAGACGGAGCAACCACCATTGTGCGCGGCAGCCACAAGTCAGCCCTACCCCACCCCAAGCTGGCGAAGATCGCGAACTCGGTGTACCGAAGCGACGAAGCAGCGGGGATCGCCGCGGGTATGCGGGAGCTTCACCTCGACCGTGGTGACGTCCTCATGTTCACCGACGCCATCACTCACGGATCCGCCGAGCGCACCAATGCGGGCTACCGACGCACAGTGCTCTACCGCTATTCCCCGCAATGGATCCGCACCCGCTTCAATTACGAGCCTTCAGAACCCCTGCTAACTCGGCTAACCAACGAGCAGAGAAAGATCGTGCAGCCACTGGATCCGCGACGGCCACCTGTGTGAGCTTCCTTGACGACACGACAGGAGACAACTTTGATCTCTACAGTCACCGAACTGGGCAAAGTAGTCATTGTACGCATCAATCCAGGGGAAGACATCCTCCTCGGCATCCGCCAAGCTGTGCAAGAGCACGGGATCACCAATGGTCTCATCCTTACCGGCTTCGGATCGGTGCGCCACTCACACTTCCACGTCGTCATGAGCAATGAGTTGCCCCCGGACGAGGCCTATCCCAAGAGCCCGCAGCCTCTCGACATCTGCTCCTTCAACGGCTACATCATTGGGGGGCGTGTGCACTGCCACATCGACTTCTCGGACGAACGCAACGGCTTTGGCGGACATCTTGAAGAAGGGTGTCTGGCCCTGACTTTTGCCAATCTCGCCATCGCCGAGATCGGTAGTGACATCGATATTTCCGAGTGGGACACCTTCAAAGACGAATCTGAGCTCTGATTCCAAACTCAACTGTAAAGGAAGCCCTCCAATGCCTGACGTCTCCGAGGATGTAGGCACGCGGTTGCTGTTCGAAAACAAACGAGTGCGCGTGTGGGATCTATGCCTCGAGCCCGGGGAGTCCACCGGGCAACACATCCATCGCCACGACTACTTTTACGTCACGATCGATGGCGGCAGGCTGCAGGGAACCGGCGCCGACGGTCAGGCCGGAGAACCTCGAGAAATGGGTGATGGCGAAGTTTGTTTCCGAGAGGTCGAAGACGTCGATATCCATGCCGCCATCAATGCCGGCGATCAACCCTGGCGGAATATCATCGTCGAATTGCTCTAATAGAGATGCACCGATCCTTCCGCATTGCAAATCCTGCGCAGCAATGGCAACAAGTCACGGTTATTAGTGAAGACGATCTGGGGTGGCCCTTTTTGATCTGGGGATCCGCTACGTTGACGCAGACCTCTGGGTCGGCGATCGCTTGCTGCCAAAATGAGTAACCCAAAGTCTGACGATCAGCCATTGAGCGCGGCGCCGGAACCAGGCCAACGAAAGCGACGAGTGGGATATTGGGCAGATGTTCGAGTACACCGATCTGCACCACCCAGAATCTCGGTGAGAGCCGGTAGTCCTATCGAGCCGGAACGTGCGACGGCTTGTGACCTCTCTGCGCCTCCACGATATTGCCGAGGCTCTAATCTCGCCTGCCGTCAAACCGCCTGCTTCCACCCTCGCCTATGACCAACAAGATTCATAGCGGCGAACCCTACAGCTCAGAACGAACCGCTGAGATTGTGGATGAGCTCCGAACAGAAGGTTTCGTCCACCTCGGCCCCGTGCTGGAGCCAGGTGAAGTCGCCGCCCTGCGCTTGGCATTGGAGCGCAAGCTCACCGATCAGACGATTCTCACCGACGACGCCGGTGACCATATTCGCGGCGTCAGCCTGATGCGCATGTTTGAGTACGACCGGTCCTTCCGCGACCTCGTCGTGCGCGAGCCCTTTCCCAGCCTCGCGGAGGCCGTACTGGGCGACGATTGCCACCTCCTGGCACAGAACGCGCTCGCCTACGATAGCGGTCAGGGCGGTGGTTGGCACGTCGATGATCTCGTGCACTTCCCGGCAACCGCGGGTTGCCATCCTGACGGCCTGAAGGTCCCTTGTCTGGTCATGCAGATTTTCACCCCTCTCACTGATATGGATGAGATCTCCGGCTGCACCCAAGTGGTGCCGGGCAGCCACAATTCTGGTTGCCGCCCGCCCACCGATGACGAGGAGCCCGTCTTTCGCGGTCGCGGCCCGGTCAGTATCGAGGCTTGCGCCGGTGACGCCTACCTCTTCCACAACCAGATCTGGCACCGGGGCTCCAAGAATTGCTCTAAGCAGACGCGGCTGGTGACGGGGGCAACCTACAGCCGGCGCTTCATCGCCCAACGCTTCTACCCCTTCATCGACTACCGCATGCCTGACCACGTTTGGGAGGGGGCCGATGAGCGGCTTCAGCGCCTCCTCGGCAGACACGATAAAGGGGCTTACGGCTGATGTCAGAGTCCCCCACCCTACACTGCCGGTGTCGTCGGCGACGACCGAACCGTCAACGGGCCGGGTGAGCAATCGGCCCCATTCCTTATCGAAAGGGTGGATGCAATCCAACGGGCCGGCGCTGTCGACCAGCGACCGCTGCTCATTGAATTATCGGAACAAGCCCCCGCGCAGATTCGTCACCGACGCAGGAGCCTTGGTTTCGGATTCGCTGCGTACGCTCTCCAGTAAGCGCGCGCTACGATAGCCCACCGAGCAATAGAACCCGAGGTGGCGGCCGGAGAGCCGCTCTCTGTGGACGGCCATAAACTGCTGGGCCATCTCATCGGGGTCGACGTGAAGCGCTCCTTCCAAGTGACTGCGCTCGAGCTCCTCCCGCCGGCGCACGTCGAACAGCAAGTAGCGCTGGCTCTCATGACCGGACAGATCCGCCTACAGATCTGGGGTAGAGATTTCTTCCACGTCGAACCCCACTTCGCCGAAAGTGTCCACAGACAGCGTCTTCCAAGATGAATCGGTTTGAGGCGGCAGCGCACACGCACTGAGAGCCAGCGCGAGGCTCGCCAAGAACGGCCCCCTCACGCCAACCGCTTGATGCGGAACTCTTCGAAACGAATCCAGTGATGAGACCCATCTTCGGGTCCGTTGTAGCACTGAATACTGACCTGGTCATCAGTAGGCGGTTGCAGCTCACCGGAGTCGGCTACCGAGAATTCCTCTTCTCCCTCCGGGCGGTACTGTGCCTCCCAAGCATCCGCCGTCACCACCAGTCGCAGGCACACTCGTTTCGCCGTCATGGGTTTGCGGCCAGGGATGATGTAGAGATCGCCGTCGATGAGCTCCTTCACCTCCTTGAACACCGGCTTTCCGCCGTTGTACCAGGTGATCCCCGCCTGCTCGTACTGCTCAGTGGGCACGGTGTGGCTGTCCACCGTGACTTCGACAGCATAGCTACCCTGAGAGCGATCCGGCGCCTGGCGCAGTAGGGCGTTCTTTACTGTGTCCGCCTTGCCCGGCTCCACGCAGATCTCCAGACCGCCGTCTTGGATTCGCCAAGTTTCGGGGTCTTCTCGCAGCCACGACCAGCCCAAATCGAGCCTGCCGTCGAAGGTGTCTTCGAAGATCACTTCCTCAGTAGTCATATCCCTTCGTTTCTCCTGATCGTCAGATCGGTTCCGCTAACGCCCTCAGCCCACCAGTAGCTCGCACAGATGCTCGTCGCTTTCCACCGGACGCAGGTTGTCGTTGGACAGGTTGAGAACGCCTGCAAAGTGATTGGAGTGCTCCACGACGTCGTACATGCGCCGCAAGTCACCTTCGTGGTGGCGGATCACGTGGGTCCTGCTGTAGGGTCCCTTCATTGGTACGAGACCGAAGCTCTTGTCTTTCGTCGCCCGCTTCAACGCCTGGCACGCTCCTGTGCGAATTTTCTTTCGCGCATTTTGCGGGTGCATGTGCACGGCGCCCTGGCTGTGGGCACGGTACTCCTCCTCCGAGCACTCGTCGCCGCGGCTACGACGTGTCCCTCGCTTTACCGAAACCGTCTCGATGCCCGGGAACAAGTCCTCCGCCTCTGCGGCCAGCGCCTTCTCGCCGCTGGCGAAAATCGTGCGAATGCCAAGTTCACTGGCACACATCGACATTTGGCCGAATTCACCGATGGACTGACCGTTTACGGAGATCTCCAGATTCCGGAAGTTTTGGGTGTGAGTCATGTTCGAACATGGCGTGCGCGACTTGGCGTGCTGGCCCACGAACACTAAGAAGTCAAAGCCTCCCTCTTCCATCGTCAGGGGCCAGCCCTGCGGCCATCCGCGCAGGTACTCGACCCTTGGATCCAAATCCTGCACATCCACCCCGCTCGGACCGTGGCCGTCTGCCACCAGAATGGAGCTGACACCAACGTCGAAAAAACCCTCGATGGCTGCATTCACCTCCTGGGTCAGCAGCTGTCGCGCCAGTGGATAGAAGAACTGCCCGGGTCGCGTCCAGTTCAGCGAGTTTTGTACTCCGGCCACGCCTTCGAGGTCCGTCATCATGTAAATGCGCATGGGTCGTCCCCTCCCGTTTTCGACCTAAGCCATCTGGCCGTAGACGCGTCCCGCCTTGATCACCATCACCGGCTCCAGGGCCTGCTCCGCCATCCGTGTCTCGCCCACGGAGTCGGTGAGCGCGAACTGACCCTCGCGTAGCTCGAAGATCACGGCATCGCCGTGCGCACCTTCACGCAGGGTGCCGATGCGATCGTGCATAAGGATCGACGCTGCCGGCACAGATGTCACCTTCGCCACCACGTCATATAAGGGCATGCCGAGCTTGAGAAACTTGCTCAACACGTTGGCCAGATCGTACACCGGTCCACGCAGGTTCCCAGTATGTAAGTCCGAAGAGATCGTCTGCGGCGGCAACCCCTGCTCCATGGCCGACTCCGCTACCCCCCACGCGAACGACCCGGCGCCGTGGCCGACGTCGAGGATGACACCGCGCTTCACGGCATCATGCACGGAATCGCGGATGATTCCGTGATTGTCCATGATACCGCAGGGCATGTCGTGGAAGCAGTGGGTGAGAATATCTCCCTTTTTCATGACCTTGAGAATGTCATCAAGGGAATCGCACCAGGCCGCCTGGGGATGCACCATGATCGGCAACCCCGCGGCGTCTGCCGCCTCACGAGCATGGTACAGCGGGATCATGCCCGCGCTCTGCGATACGATGCTGTTCCTTGTGAGCCGCACCTTCACCCCGATAATGAGGTCGCGGTGCTCCTCGATCATCTTGCAGCAACTGTTCACGTCGGCGTACTCTGGCAACGCAAACTCCCCCACGTTCCGCGACAACATACCCTGCGAGGAGATGTTGAGCTGTGCCAGAATCCGGGTCTCCGACACCTCGATGACATACTTGCGAAAGCCGACGAAGGTGTCCGAGCCCGCCGAGCCCGCATCTACCACCGTGGTGGCGCCTCGGGCCAAACAGGTGGAATCGGGATCGACGCCGAGGTGAGACACGTCAGGGAAGACGTGCACGTGTACGTCGATGAGTCCAGGTGTCAGAAACCGGCCCGATGCGTCGATAACCTGTCGAGCATCGCTGTCCGGCAGATCGGATGCCACTGCCGATACTGCTCCGGCCTGAAAGGCGACATCCATCGCCGCGTGGATCCTGGCAGTGGGATCGATGAGAGTGCCGTTCTTGACGAGCAAGTCGTGCTTCATGATGGGTTCCCGGGTTTTACTGTCGTACGAATCGGAGCGAAAGAGTAAAATATTCGTCTGGCTCGTGCGACACAGATGGTCATTACACGGAGCGCGTCATAGCATCAGTGTGAACTTGTAAGCATCCACCGACCATATATCTTCCCCGCCATTGCTCTTTCGGCCCGAATGAAGTAGATCTCCACCTCTCCGGTCTCCCGATTATTCAGCAATGGGAGGTCATGCTTCTCGACGGACCTTGCAGATCGCCATGACAGCTTCCTTCACGAAAGTAAATGGCGGAGCATGTGGCACAGGCGGGCCGACGTTCCACCCCTTCCAGGCGAAGCGACAATGACCACCCCCCCGCAGACCACAGAGATCGAGCAGTTTCGCCGTGATGGCTATCTCGTAGTGGACTCGCTTTTCACCCCCTTCGAAGCCGACCGCATTCTGCAGATCGCCAAACGCGACCACGAGCTCGTCGCCGAGGCCAAGCTCAACGACAACTTCGAGGACGCGGGCGTGGCCACCCGTCTGGTGTATCGACAGCACCTGGCCGACAACGCCTACAGCGCCTTGGCCACAAGTCGACGAATTATCACTCCCCTGGAGCAGCTCTATGGAACTGGGATAAGCCACTATTATACCCTGAACATGCTCAAGGATCCGGGCACCGGGGGCTGGGAGTGGCATCAGGACTACGGTTACCACTACCGCGAGTTCTTCTATCCGAACTTCGTCAGCGCCATGGTTGCCCTGGAGCCTGCGACCCGCGACAACGGGTGCCTGCGCGTGGTGAGGGGCTCGAACCGCCTGGGGCGTCTTGAGCACTCCCAGCTCGGCTCCCAGCTCATCGCCGACCGCGATCGGGTCGGGCGCGCCCTGCAGGAGATGGAGGAAGTTTACTGCGAGCTCAATCCGGGCTCGGTCCTCTATTTCGACGGCAACATCCTTCATGCCTCTCACCCCAATCGCAGTGACAAATCCCGCTGGTCGCTGGTGATCGCCTACGTGCCCGCCTCCAACATCTGGGTCCGCGACGACACCTGCCCGACAACGCCGATCCGGCCGCTTGATGACGATGCCCTAGAGATGGCCCTTCAACGGCACGAACGGGCGCTATCGACAGAAGGCGTCACATGAGCCGATCGGGATACGGACATATGATGCTCGACGACTACGTCGAGCGCCTTCGCCAGATCCGCGCCGAACGCAGAGAGAGGCTCCACGGCATCCGTACTCGCGCCCAGGCCCTTGCCTATCAGCGCCGAGTCCGTCGGACGATCGCACGCGCCTTTCGGCCACGCCCGTCCAAGACGCCGCTGAACGTGCAACTCACCGGGGTGCTGCAGCGACGGGGTTACCGGGTCGAGAAGGTCATACTGGAGAGCCGCCCCGGCTGCTGGGTGACCGCCCATCTTTATGTGCCGGAGGGTCTCGAGGGCAAGGCACCGGCCGTGCTCGGAGCCTGCGGCCACAGCGCCGAAGGCAAGCTCGAGCCGCGTTACCAAGAATTCTGTCAGCGGCTGGTGCGCAGCGGCTTTGTAGTCCTCATCAAGGACCCCTTCAATCAGGGGGAGCGCGATCAGTACTGGCGCCTCTCCCAACGCGCCGAAGTCGACAGCTGCACCCACGCCCACAACATGATGGGCAAGCAGATGGAGTTGGTCGGCGAGTGGTTCGGCATGTGGCGCGCTTGGGATGGCATCCGCTGCCTAGATTACCTGCTGAGTCGTCCGGAGGTCGACCACTCCCGAGTGGGTCTCACCGGTAACTCGGGGGGCGGCACCATGACCACCTGGCTGTGGGCGGTGGAGCGCCGCTTCACCATGGCCGCCCCGTCCTGCTTCGTCACAACTTTTCTTTCCAACCTCGAAAACGAATTGCCCGCCGACTGTGAGCAATACCCTCCCGGAGTGGTCGGTGCCGGCTTGGAAATGGCCGACTTCCTCATCGCCCGGGCACCGGATCCGGTGATCCTCCTTGGCCAGAGGTACTGCTTCTTCGATCGCCGCGGTCTGCACGAGGCCTACGAAGAGGTGCGCGGGGTTTATGATGTACTCGGCGCCGACGCCGACAGCTGCCATACCTTCCTCGGCGATCATCCGCATGGTTTCTGCTCAGATGCGCAAAAAAAGATGCTCTCGTTTTTTTCTAAGCATGGGGGGATGCCTGCGCTCCGCATGGGCAAGGCTAGCCTAGTCGGAGATGAGGAAGGCCTAGTCACGGAGAAGGGCAACGTCATCGAGGCGGGTGCAACCCCGGTCTACGAACTCACCGGCGCCATAGCCAACGACTTGCGGCAGCTGCGACGACGACGGAGCGGGCCGGATCTGCGAGCCTGCGTGCGTCGGCGCCTTCGTCTGTCAGACCGCGAGACGCCTCATTACCGAGTTCTGCGCCCCGTCTCGGGACGCTCGCGCTATGCCATAGAGACCAAGCGCGGTATTCGCACCATCCTGCACAAAACCAACATGGACTCCACCCGCATGCATACGCTCGATGTAGAGCGAAGGCTGCGACTGTACGTGCCCCACCTCGGCAGCGAAGAAGAAGTACGGACGGACTCTCTGGCGCGCCGACTGATCGCCAACGGAGATGTCCTCTATTTCGTCGACCCTCGCGGCCTCGGTGAGACCCGCGCCGACGACGGGGAAACGAGCTTCTTCCATCCCTACGGCCTTGACTATCTCTGTCATGGACACGAGCTCCTACTGGGAGGAAGCTTCATAGGAGGAAGGGTACACGACGTTCTCTCCGTCCTCGACCTGCTTGCATCAGAGGGTGCACAAGAGGTCACACTATGCGGCCGCGGCCAGGGCGCCATCATTGCCCTGTTCGCCGCTTGCCTGCATGCCGCTGTGAAGGGGGTCGTACTGAAGAACTCGCCGATCTCCTACCATGCCATGACTCAGGTGCCCTTGCCCGCCTGGCCGGTAGCCAACTTCGTGAACGGCGCCCTCCACGACTTCGACCTACCCGACCTCTATCGATTCCTGGGTAGAAAGCTGAAACTGGTCCGGCCGTGGGGTCCGGACATGCAGCCTCTGCGCAAGACGACTCTGCTTCGGCAGATGAGGCTGGAAAGTCTGTCGACGCGGCTACTGACAGACGAGAAGGCTATCTAGGCGGGTGACTGCCGGAGGCGTTCTGAGCCCTGCTCTGCCACGTTCCACTCCTCAACCTGACGGCACTTCAAGCGGAAGTGAGTACGAGAGCTCAGTGTTTACGGAAAACAGGGTCCTCGCCAGGAACGGGTGAGTTGTCGAAAGCGCCCCGCTCAAGCACGGCCTGCTCGCCTCCGAACCGCGCCACTCGTTCACGCTGGTCGGCACGAGCCCGCTCGTCCACGGATTCAGGGTTGAGCAGCTCGCGCAGCTGCCACTCCCGTTCCTGCAGCACCTCGGCGTGCTCTGGGCTGTCAGCCAGGTCGTTCAGCTCCCACGGATCGATCTCAAGATCGAACAGCTGCGGAGGCAGTCCAACGTAGTGATTGTACTTGTAGCGACGATCGCGCAGCATGTACGAGCCGTGTTGCTGGCCGAGCGCATGGTATTCGCTGAACACAGTGCGGTCCCGATCCGGTTCGGCGGTCAGCTGTAGCAGCGACTGCCCTGGTAGGTCCTTCTCGTCCGACTCGGCGCCCACACACTCCAGTGCGGTGGGATAGATGTCAATCAGGGAGACCGGCGTCTTCCGCACCGTTGCCTCGGGAACGTCGGGCCCGGCCATGATCATCGGCACTCCTACGGACTCTTCGTACAACGTGAACTTGCCGTACACCCCACGCGCTCCTCGGTGCTCACCGTGGTCGGAGCTATAGATGATGCGGGTACGATCGGTCAGGCCGAGAGCTTCGAGGTGGTCGAGCACGCGGCCGATCTGGTTGTCGAGATGGCTGCAGGCCCCGTAGTAGGCGGCGAGCATGCACCGAATCTCCGTCTCTTCGAACTGCGGATGGAAGTCGAAAAACCGGCGGAAATGGTTTATGGCGGGATGGTCGGGCCAATTCTCCTCCCGCCACTGCGGAGGCATGGGCAGGTCAAGTTCGGCGTAGTGCTCGAAGTGCTCGGGCGGGCTGATGTAGGGCGGATGAGGGCACACGAAAGAGAGAAAGAGCGCCCAGGGTTTGTCGTCCTCCTTGTGGCGGTCCAGCCAGGCGACGCCGGCGTCGGCATTGCACCTGTCGTAGTCCAGGTAGGTCGAGTCTCCGGGGCCGGCGTCGGTAATACCGCTGCGCTTGAGCCGCACCGGACCGTTGTCGCGCAGGCAGCCGAGGATATCGCCGACTCCATCCACCACGTGCAAGGGATTGAGCTCCTGGCTGAAGCCGTGGTCGTTGCCGGGTCCGCTGAAGTGCAGCTTTCCGATGGAATCCACCCGGTACCCCTGCTCGTGCAGGCGGTGGTGCCAACTCGGCACGACACCGTCGTAGGGAAAGGCGTTGTCCCAGTAGCCGATCTCGTGGACGTAGCGGCCCGTTGCCATCGATGCGCGCACGGGTACGCAAAGCGGGCAGCTACTGTAGGCTGCGGTGAACTTAGTTCCTTGTGCCGCTAACGCGTCGAGATGGGGGGTACGCACCACCGGACTGCCGTAGCAGCCCAGGGCATCCCGGCTGTGCTGGTCGGAAAGCAGGAACAGGAAATTTGCCGGTCGCACGCATTCCCGTCGTTCAGACATCGGAACCGATGCCCTGATCGCGCAGGAAGCCACCCACGTCGTGCCAGAATGCCTCCCAGTCCGGCGGGCAGGCACCGTGGTCGCAGTCATAGCTGATCAGGGTTCCGCGCTTGGCGACACCGACGAGCTTCTCGGCATGGCTGAAGGGGATGAGCTCGTCGGAAGGGCTGTGGATGACGAGCACAGCGCCGTTGAAGCCCTTCACCCGTTCTACGTTGTCAAAGTGGTCCCTGGCGAGATGGCCGGGGACAAAGTAGCGGCTGGTGGCGATGTCGGGAATGTTGGTAAACGTGGATACCAGAATCAGAGCGGCAAGATCACGCTGCTCCGCCAGCGCGCAGATCGCACCACCTCCCAACGACCGGCCCAGGCCGATCACCTGCGATCCGTCGACCTTTTTGCGAGCCACAAGCTCATCGTAGGCTTTGGTCATCGCCTCAGTGATCGATGTCTCGCTTGATGAACCCTCGGAGCGACCGTAGCCAGGATACTCCACCAGAAGTACGTCGATGCCGCGCCCCAGAAAACGGCGGAATCCGGCGGGAAAGGTGTCGATGAGTTCGGCGTTGCCGTGAGCGAGGATGACCGCAGGACGCGGCTCGATGATGGCGTGTGTGGAGGGTATGTACCAAGTTTCGACACGGCCGACGCTGGTCTCCAGCCATGAAACCTGCGCTTCCGGATGGCTCTCCAAAGCTGTGGGCTCATCGCCACCCGGGCGTCCACCGGGGAAAAGTAGAGAACGCTGCGCTACGTAGACGATCGCGCAGTAGGCGACGTATGCTCCGACCAGCAAAGCGAGCCAGGTCATCATTCGGTGATTGCCCTTCAAGAAACCCTCGTCGTTGCTGGGTATTTCTGCAGCACCGCACCGGATTCCTAACTTAGGCGTTCGAACACATCCACATCCACCCTCGCGAGACCGGGAGCCATGTCCCAAAGCCCCAACCGACTGCAGGCCTACGGCGAGCTCGCCCTCGGAATTGGGCTCAATCTTCAGCCCGGCCAACGCCTGATGATTTCCGCGCCCATCGAGACCGCACCTTTGGTTCGTGCGATCGCCGCCAGTGCCTACCAGCTCGGAGCACCGCTCGTTGATGTCAGCTGGAGTGACGATACCCTCACCCGGACACGCTTCGAAAACGCCCCGCGCGACTCCTTCAAGGAATTTCCGGAGTGGCGTACTCGCGGCATGCTCGAATGCGCCAAGCGAGGCGATGCCTTTCTCTCCATCGTCGCCACCGATCCGGAGCTGCTCAATGACCAAGACCCGGAGCTCATCACCCTCGCACAGCGCACAAGGTTGAAGCACAGCCAGGAGTACATCGATTATCTGTCGCGCATGGACGTGAATTGGTGTGTGATCTCCGTCCCTATTCCCTCGTGGGCGCACAAGATGTTCCCCGACCTCCACACCGACACCGCCATCGCTCGCCTTTGGGATGCCATTGCCACCGTTTGCCGGCTTGGTGAGCCTGATCCGGTGCGAGCCTGGGAGTGCCATCTCGAAGCGCTGCAGACGCGCTGCGATCAGCTCAACGAACAACGCTGGAGCGCTCTGCGCTTCACCGGACCTGGCACAGATCTCACCGTCGGCCTCGCCGACGAGCACACCTGGGTCGGCGGCCAGTCGCAGACACCCGCCGGCATCTGGTTCACTCCCAATGTGCCCACGGAAGAGGTGTTTACTATGCCCCACCGCGAGCGGGTGGAAGGCACGGTATCCTCCTCCGTGCCACTAAACTACGCCGGTCAGCTGATCGAGAATTTCTCCCTCGCCTTCCGTACTGGAAAGGTCGTGGAGATGAAGGCCCGCACCGGCGAGGAAGTTCTGCGTGGTCTGGTGGACACCGACAAAGGGGCGGGGCGCCTCGGCGAGGTCGCCCTAGTTCCCGACAGCTCTCCGATTTCGCAGCTGGGCTTACTGTTCTACAACACGTTGTTCGACGAAAACGCCGCGTCTCACGTGGCGCTGGGTCGCGCCTACCCGGGCTGCGTACAGAGCGGCGAGCAGATGTCGGAAGAAGATCTAGCCAAACACGGCGCCAATGTCAGCCTGACCCACGTCGATTTCATGATCGGCTCTAACCAGATGGATGTCGCCGGTGTTGCTGCTGATGGTTCCTCGCAAGCCCTGATGGCACAGGGCGAGTGGGTGGATTGAGTCGTGCGGGTCCTAATTGTGTCTGCGGGAGGAGAACTGGGTCAGGCGATTGCCCTCGGTCTCGATTTCGACCACCAGCTACGGCTCGCTGACGGTCCGGAGCTTCCCGGCGAGGACCTTCAGGCCATCCTGCAGGACATGGATGCCGTGGTCCACACCGGAGAACCACCGGCGGCGATGGCCCAAAGCCCAAACGCACTCCTCGATTGGTATACTCGGGGCACTTATGATCTCATGGCCGCCGCTGTCGCCGAGGGTGTGCGCCGCTTCGTCTATTGTAGCACACTCGATCTCTTCGGAACCTATCCCTCTGATGTTCACATCAGTGAGCTGCACGAGCCATTTCCGCCGGCCCAGAGTCAGTCACTGTTGCGATATCTCGCTGAACTCACGGTGCGCGAGTTCACCCGCGACCACGCCATCACCGCTACCGCCCTACGCTTGGGCACTCTTGTCGACGCCGATGCGCCTACGTCAGCGACCGTCAAGAACTCCGCTATAGATCCGCGCGATGCGGCTAGCGCCGTGCGCGCCGCCCTCAACCGCAACGATTCCGACAGCCTGAACTGGGTGCGCCGCTGGGGGATCTACCACGTCTGCGCTGATCACCCGAACCCACGGTTTCTCATCGACCGCGCCCGCGCCCTGGGCTTCAAGCCGCAACACCGCTTCGCCAGCCCGAAGGTCGTCTGATGCGCCTCCTAGTTCTCGGCGCCTGCGGCAACATCGGTCCTTCCCTCACGCCGGGGCTCTCTGAGTTCTACGAGCTCACCCTCACCGACACCATCCCCCATCCCAATGGACTTCCCGTCGAGAGTCTCGATATCCGTGACTACGACGCCGTAGAGCAAGCTTGCGCCGACCACGACGCCATCCTCAACCTCTGCGTCGTACGCGACGATCCCGTACTCAGCTTCGAGGTCAACACCCACGGCGTCGACAACATCAGCCGCGCCCTCGTACGTCACGGCATCAAACGGGTCTTGCACACCGGCCCGCAATTAGTGCGGCAATGGTTCGATCACGATTTCCGAGTTGATGACGTGCCCCCCATGCCAGGTACTGGCTACTATTGCTTCACCAAGTTTCTCGGCATGGAGATCTCCCGGGCCTATGCACGGCAGCACGGTATCAACACCGTGTGGTTCCTTTTCAACGGGGTCGGCCCCAAACCGGAAAAATCCCAACACGACACCGACCACCCACCCTTCACCGTGGTCTGGGAAGATCTCGTCGCCGCATCCCGGCTCGCGCTCGAGGCCGAGGATCTGCCGGATCACTACCAATATTTCAACCTCACCAGCTATGTAGAGCACGGAAAGTACGCTGTCGATAAAGCGCGTCGTCTGCTCGGTTTCGAGATTGGAGAGCGCCTCGAAAGCTACTTTCGACGCACCTCGACCTAGGAGAATTTCGCATGAAAGTTACTGACATCGAAGTCCGCGAAGTCGTGCTCCCTTATTGCGAGCGCGGAGCCTATGAGCTGATTCACTACCATGACCTCACGCGGCGCACGATCTACCGGGTGCATACCGACGAAGGTCACATCGGACTCGGCGAAAGCGCCCGTCCGGAATCGCAGAAGGTAATTGACCGCTACTTGGGTACGAATCCCTTCGAATGGATGGGCGACGAGACTTCTCTCGGCCTAGGCACGGCTATGTACGATCTCATGGGCAAGGCGGCGAACGTGCCCGTGTACAAGCTGTTCGGACAGAGGTACCGCTCTTGGGTGCCGGTCTCCAGCTGGACGGTGAGCACCCATCCCGAGCGAATGGCCGCCGCCGTCGCCGACTACGCCGAACAGGGTTATACCTGGATGAAGTTTCATCTCTCGCCCTTTGAGAACGTCTTCGACCAAACCGAGGCGATGCAGGAGGTGGCACCGCGCGGGTTTCGTCTGCACTACGACTTCACCATGCACGGAACCGATGACCACATGCCAGACCTGTTGTCTAGGCTGGAGAAGTACCCCATCGCCGGTTGCTTCGAAGATCCACTGCCGGGCGAGGACATCGAAGGCTACGTCGAGCTACGGAAACGCTGCCACCTACCAGTCGTCCTCCATCACTTTCCCATGGGTGCCACCTACGAGGTCTTCTCCAAACCAGGGGACGCCTACATGCTCGGCCACTCTCACATCGGTACGGCGGCGCTACGCGCCGGCCTGTTCGCCGCCGGAGGCTCTCCATTCATGTTGCAGAACTCGGGCAGTGACATCACGCGAGCTATGACCGTTCACATGATGGCCGCTTTTCCCACCGCCACCTTCCACTTCGTCAGCGCCACTGAAGTCGCCCGGGACCGGTTCGTCACCGAGCCACTGAATCCGGTAAACGGCTTCATCCGCGTTCCGGAAGCGCCTGGTCTCGGAGTGGATCTGGATCTCGACAAAGTGGCCGCGCTGGAAGCGGAGCCACTTGTCGACTCGCCGCGTTTTCTAATTCGAACCCTCTATGACAACGGCACGCTCCTGCTGACCCGGCCCGATCCCGACAACCCCCACTTCATGGTGCGTCCGGACTGGAGCCGCACCCTGCCGCCAACGAGCTACGCCGCTCCCCTGCGCAGCGAATACTGGGACGAAGACGACTCTGAGGAGTTCGCCAACGCCTGGCGCCGCGTCGAGGCGGAGGGAGCAATCCTCGAACCCGGGGAGAACTCGTCATGAAGCCCACGAAGATCGTCGTCGTCGGCATCGGTTCCGCCAGCTTCGGCCCCAAGACCCTGGGCGATTTACTTGCCCGTAGCGAACTGTGGGGCAGCACCTTATCGCTCGTCGATCTCAATGAACAAGCCCTTACACGCATGACCACCCTAGCGTCGCGCATGAATGATGAGTGGAGCGCCAATCTGCACATCCAATCCTCCACGGACCTATGCGCCGCCCTGCCCGAGGCGGAATTCGTCATCTGCATGTTGGAGGCGAGCCGCGACCGGCTCTGGCAACTCGACATGCAGATCCCGCACAAGTACGGGGTCATGCAGGTCCTCGGCGAGAACGGCGGTCCCGGCGGCCTGTCCCACACTCTCCGTACTGCCCCTCTTGTGCTGGAGGTGGCGCGCGCCATGGAGTTGCACTGCCCGAACGCTTGGCTGCTTAACTACACCAACCCCCTACCTCGCATCTGCCGCGCCGTGAGCAAGTACACGGAAATCCGTGTCATCGGGTTCTGCCATGGAATCGGTGGCACCGTGAAGACCATCGCCGGTATCCTCGATCTGCCCCAAGAGGAGATCGACGTCAAGGCCGCCGGACTTAACCACTTCCACTGGGTCCTCGACGTGCGCCTTCAGTCCACGGGAGAAGACCTCTACCCTCTGTTACGGCAACGCGAAGCCGAATACCGGGGCGAGCGCCAACTTTGGAGCGACCTCTTCCGCCGCTTCGGCCTCATGCCCTTCTCCAGTGACGACCACATCGGCGAGTACCTGCCTTACATGCACGTCGCAGCTTACGATTCCTGGCAGAAGTACGGCCACGACCACTGGTTGCTGCACTGGGACGGTAAGACTGAGAAGCGCCAGGATCTATGGACGCGAATCGATCAGATGATCTCGGGAGAGCTCTCCGTGGAAGAGCTACGCGACGGCTCGGGAGAACGCGCCGTGCCCGTGCTTCTCGCCATCGCCGGCAATAGCAACGTTCACGAACTCGCGCTGAATCTGCCTAACGGCAACTCTATCTCCAACCTGCCGTCGGAGTCCATCGTCGAGGTCCCCGCCAGCGTCAGCGGCCATGGGGTCACAGGACTGCAGATGGGCGAGCTACCGCCAGTAATCGCCGCGTGGTGCGCCAATCAGGTGCAGGTCGTCGAGCTGGCCGTGGACGCAGCCGTTCTCGGGGACCGCGCCTTGGCTTTGCAGGCCTTGCTCGCAGATCCCGTAATCAACGACATTGACACCGCAGAGCGCATTCTCGACGAGTTCCTCACCGGCCATGCTAACTGGCTGCCGCAGTTCGCATGAGCGCTGGCCCACTTCATTCCCTTGCCGTCGCCAGCGCCTAGGCTCAACGGCACTGGCCCCGTTGGTAGGGATTACTGTGTCGATTTTCTGTTGATCACTGGCCACTGCGTGGAAAACCGTAAAGACGATGCCCGAGCACCCCACTTTCACTCCGGATCAGCGCGAACAGGCCCTCGCTTTTTTTCGCAACCACCACTATGTCGTCGTCAGCGACGCCCTGCTCTCGCACAACATGCAGGTACTGCGCGACTTCGTGGACCACTCCGAAAAGGAGATCGCCTCCGAATGGGGTCCTGACCGACTGGGCTGTCGCTCACACGCCCAGATCCTCGTTCGCCACGCCGAGCTCGACGAACACGTACGGCCCACTGTTGCTTGGGAGCTCGTGGATGAAATCATGGGACCAGACACCCGCTTCGCCCAATTCGACTTTCGCGACTTGTGGCCAGACTCCCCCTCCGAGGGACCCATGCGCTGGCACAAAGACCGTCAGCACATCTCCCGAGCGGGCGAAGATCCCAATCCCCACTACAACTGCACCTACGTGTGCGCCATCCACTACCTCACCGATGTCCAGGCCGACTCGCCCTGCTTTGGACTCGTCTCCAACAGCCACGAATACGCCAGCCTCGATGAAGCCCGTGAGCAGATGGGCGACGATTTTTCCATCATCCCAATTCGTGGACCCGCCGGAACGCTCGTGCTCTACAACATCGCCATCCTGCACTCCCGCATCGATGGCGTGGGCCGACGGTTGACCCAGCACAACTACTTCAGTCGTGGACAGAGCGCCCCCCTCACGAACTGGGTCATGGTGCCGCAGCGCCTGACCGAGCACAATGATCCCGAGGTGAGGGCGTTCTTCGGCCAGTGGAGCGATGCCACTCGTGCCTTTGCCGAATCGGGCTACTCCGACCAGTACTACGTTGACCACGTCATGGAGAAGCTCACCTGAGACGACGGGATCGATCTGACGGCGAATGTCTCGAGGTTCTCAGGTCGAGCTGGCTGGATTCGGACGAGCTCCTGAAAAAGGATAGAGAGCCCTTGGCGCATTACGTGGGCGCCTGAAGCAATTGTGAGCGTGGCAGTGGGAGTTGTGGGCGTCGGCCTCGTGGTCACA
Source organism: Candidatus Latescibacterota bacterium (assembly GCA_036336855.1). GTDB lineage: Bacteria > Latescibacterota > UBA2968 > UBA8231 > UBA8231 > JAYZFI01. The sequence continues at coordinate 9,984 of JAYZFI010000045.1, read as the reverse complement.
GCGATCGTGGAGCGCCGCGTTGCGTTGGGCAAGAGTGTCATCGCCTTCGATCTTGATCCCAGCGCGATAGCGCTCCGTCACTGAACTTGGTGCCGTGGCTGCCAGCACGGCCACCGATGTTGTAGCGCCGGTGGTCCCGTTGTTCCTGCCAGACTCGGATGCCGTCGAGCAGATGCTCGATGATGGCGGTCCACTTCCCTTCCCTCAAGCAGCCTGCTCATCGACACCACCACCTCGGGATCAAGCCAGATGGTGCGCGATGGCGAAGCAGTTTTCAGGGTTGACGGGACCGTAGACGATTTCCAGCGCGCAGAGCCACTGTTCCGTGAACTCAGTTGCAGCACCTTTCTCTCAGGTCCGGCAATCTCCAGGCTGGCAGCGGCTTAGCCGGCGAGGATTGACCTCACCCGCGCGCAGGCGAGGTCAATCTCATCGTCCGTCATCTCGATGGCGTCGAGGTAGATGTAGCCCTCTTCGGCATGGTGTGATCGAGCAACAACGATGGGATCTCCCTCCGCTAGTGCATCGGACAGAGATACGGCGGTGTGCCCGATGGCGTCCGGATCTGGGATTAGCTTGGCCCGCGAAAACGGACAGCCATTGGGATCGGGGTCAACGCCAAGCTCGAGACCAGTCACGTCCTTGAGATGGTCGAGGATGCGCTCGACCTTGCGATCTTGGTCTGCCTTCCACGCCGCCATGTCCTGCTTGGCGCGGTACTCAATGGCGACCATGGCTCCGACAATCGCCTCCTTGCCCGCCTTCATAGGGCGACCGATCCCCCGGTTTTGCAAGTACATGGAATCAACCAGATCTTTGCGACCCGCTACCACACCTCCCGTCGTCGAGCAGTAGAACTTGTGGGCGCTAACGATGACCATGTCGGCACCTTCAGAGATGAGTTGGCGCAGCCGAAGATCCTGGGCCGCGCCGTCGACGATCAGTGGCACACCGTACTCGCGTGCCAGCACCGTCACTCGGGATAGCTTCACCCATCCGAAGCGCACCGTGTGATGGGACTCCACGTGCACGATGGCAGTGATACCACCCTTATCGAGCTCATGCCGCATCTCGGCCTCGCTACAGCGGTTCACCACTCCCACCTCTACGGCCTGAGCCCCGGCGAGCCGGATCGCCTGGGTAATGGGCTGCCCGTAATTGACACAGTGTCCCTTCTGAATGAGCACCCGATCCGCCATGCCGTCGGTGTCGGGCAGCTGGTAAACTTTCGCCAGGTCGGTGCCGGTCATGGTGGCAGCGACGCTCAGCGTGATTCCCGCTGCCGTACAGGCGGTGACACAGCCGCTATCGGCGCCGCTAGCCTCTGCGATGACTCGACCCGCGGCTGCCTGCAGCTCGTCCAACTCGAAGAAATGCCGCATCGCTTCCGACGCAGCCTCAGCGATCTCAGGAAGGACGATGGCGCCGCCGAGGTGAGTCATCTTGCCACAGGCGTTGATCACCCGCCGCAGTTCATACTTCTTGTGGAGGTCCATTCAGTAGCGTCCCCTAACGGTGGAGTTTGATCGTGCAGTGTGATGTCTGGATTCGCGGTGGTGAAGTCTTAGACCCCTCGCAGCAACTGCGCGAGCAGCGCGACGTGCTCGTGCGCGGCGACCGCATCGTCACCCTCGAAGCCGAACCCGGCGAGGTCGAAGCCGAACACATCATCGATGCCCGTAACTTGCTCGTCGTGCCCGGTCTCATCGACCTGCACGTCCACGTCTACCCGCACTCGCCCTTCGGGCTCGAGCCCGATCCCCTCTGTCCTGCCGGGGGCGTGACCACTATGGTTGATACCGGCACCGCCGGCTCATTCCAATTCGGGCACTTCCGACGTGAGGTCATCGATCGCGTCCGGACACAAATTCTCGGGCTCGTGAACCTGTCCTGCATGGGCCTGTCGGCGCGCAATCTAGGTGAACTTCTCGACCCTCGCTACGCAGATCCCGAAGGAGTCTTGCGCACCATCGAGGATCATCCCGGCGTCGCCGTGGGCGTGAAGATTCGGGCTGGAAAGCACCTGATTGGCACCGGTCAGCAAGGCTGGGATCACTTCTTGATGGCGGTGAAAGCGGCGCGCGACTCCGGCACCTGGTTGATGGTGCACATCGGTGAGTGCCCAATGAAAATTCCAGAGATAGTCGAGCATCTAGCACCAGGCGACTGTATTACCCACTGCTACAAGGGTGGCGGCACTCGCATCATCGACGAGGAGGACCTGCTCTTCGACGCCGTCGTCGACGCCGCAGAGCGCGGCGTCGTCTTCGACGTGGGCCACGGTTCGGGCTCGTTTCAGTGGGAGGTAGCCGAGGCCAGCATTGCCCAGGGGCTGCCACCGACGACGATCAGCACCGATCTGCACACCGCCAATCTGCACGGGCCGGTGTACGACATGCCGACGACTATGAGCAAGTTCCTCATGCTCGGCATCGAGTTGGAGAAGACAGTAGAAATGTCCACCACTCAACCGGCCCAGGTCCTGGGCCTCGGAGAAGAGCTCGGCACGTTGAAAGTCGGAACCAAAGCCGACATCACGGTGCTCGAGCGCCGCACCGGGCGCTTCGTCTTCGAAGACAGCTACGACGGTCTGCGTGTCGGTGAGGAGCTGCTCCAGGCTGCCGTGACCCTGCGCGCCGGGGAGATTGTACCCGGCGGCAGCGGATTGCGCATGCGGCGCCTGGAGGAATAGCGCTGCAGCGGCCCCCAATCAAGACCAGTGCCGGACTACTCCGCAAAGATTGTGGAACTTGCCATAGCCTTCTGGCAACGAATCTCGCGGTAGCCCTATAGCTCCCGCTCGGTGCACTCAGGACGAGCTCCTTCTGTGGATCCTCCTGGTGGTAACCTCATATAGAAGAGCACGTGCAATTCGTAGAAGATCGGGAACTCCATGGACTCCGTCCTCATTGCCTCCCACCTTGCCAACGGTCACGAACCGGTCCCAATTGCAGCCGTTCGTAGAGCCGATCCCACTCCTCCGATCCGTCGTCTTCCCAGGATTCCACGCGCACGCCCTCAGACCAGAATTGCCCTTCCATGGCCCTAAGGAGCCCTACCCCCATGGTCGCCGTGTGGATGCAGCTGCCGTCTTGGTAAATCACGCTGTTGATGAGACGGGGCACTGAACGGGTGAAGATGCCGTCCCGCAGGGACTCCTCGGGAACGCGAAAACGATCGACGGCAGACTCGTCGATTTTGACACCGAGGCCAGGACCTACAGGAACGAGTTGATGGCCGCTTCTCACCTTCAGCGGCCTCTGCAGTAAATCATGGCTGTAGAGGTTGATGCAGCTGATCGCCGGCCAAATGGCGTAGCCGAGCACGGCACCGAGATGGGCTGCCCAGGTTGTTGTAAGCCCATTGCCCACCAGCTGCAGCCAAAACGGCATCTCTGCCTCCGCCGCCAGAGAGCCCTGGCGCAGCACCCGGCTGGCGCCGCCGTTGATAACAAAGCCGTCGCACACCTTCTCCCTCAGTCCAGTGATGTACGGAGGGCTGCCGAAGTGCATGGCGATGGGCCGCTGGATCACCTGGCGAATCTGTCGGTTGCCGAGAATGTCCGTCTGCGGAATCGGCGTCTCGAACATGGCAACGATATCGCGCTCTTCCAGGCGCTGCATGATAGGGATCGCCGCCGCCGCGTTGATCATAGATGCGTTGGGGTCGAGGTCGACCTTGAATCCCGCTGGAGTGGCCCTTTCTACCGCGGCGATCTGTGTGAAGACGTCCCACCAGGGCCGAGGCTTGGTCTTGAAGCTCGTGTAGCCCGTAGCAACCGCGTCCACTGCTTCTGCAGCCCAGTCCTGCGGCGATGCGTGGCTACACCACCAAGAAATGGGGGTTTGCTCACGAACCTGTTGGCCAAGCAGTGCATGAACGGGGGTTTCGGTGATTCGTCCCACCAAGTCGAAGAGCGCCATCTGCAAGCCGGCGCCAAGGCCGTCGTCGAACAACAGCGCTGCCGGGCTCTTCCCGATAACGTGGTTGACGCTGGCGTCCGTGACTCTCTGATGCGTATAGTGGACGATAGTCTCTCCCCACCCCACGTGGCTGCTGTCGGAGGTGACCCGACAAAGCTCTAGGACCGACCAGTTGTACACCGTCCGCCGAGTGATCCGTTTCTGACGTTCCGTGAAGGGAACGTCGATGACGATCCGCTCGACTCCGGTGACCTTCATCCTCGCGTTTCGACCAGTGCCCGCTGGTTCTGCGCCCAAGAGCGCAGGGGCACGTTGTCGTCGTTGCTCGCCTGCCAATATTGCGATGCCGGCGCGATGTCGGAGTTCGGTCCCAGGGGATCAGTGTCGGGGGCGAGGGCACCGAGTAGCTGGCGCCGGACGGGAGAGCAGCGCGCCAGCAGTTCCGGGTCCTGCTCTATGTAGTCAGTGGGGCGCAGCCATCGGTAATGGTAGCCCACGTGCATGATCTTGCGCGTCTTTCGCGAGCGATTAGGGCCGACACAGTGCCAAACCGCCGTGCGCCAGAGCACGGCGTCGCCCGGTTTCAACTTGAGCTCAAGAGCCTGATCCATCGGTACCTTGCAGTCCATGGCATGCAGGTCTTCGAAGGGCCGACGATGGCTTCCGGGCGCCAACCAGAGATTGCCGCAATCGGACGTGGTCATGTCGAACAGCGGATAAAAGACCTTGATCTCCATGAACGGCAGCCGCCCGTCGTGGGATGGGGCACGGAAGATCTCCGGGCTAGCCAAGTCGGGATGCCAGACCACGTTGCGGTATCCGGCCCCGTGATCGGCCCCTCTCCCTTCCCCGACGGCACCAGCCTCGAGTGTCTCTGGGTACGGGGGTCGGTAGTCCAGGTGGGTGGTGCGGATCTGGATGTTCCAACCGATGGCGTCCACAACCAACGCCAGAATGCGCGGGTGATCGATGAGATCGAGAAAGACTTCGTGATGGGCCAGGGCGTTGCGCACCTGAAAATGGGAGTCGGGAGGCAGACCCTTCTGCTCCTGGATCCGCGCCACCACCTCGTCGGCAGCGTCGCACAGGCGGCGGACCTCCTCGCTGCCGAAGAAGCTCTCGAGGATGAGGAACCCCTGCTTATCGAAGTCCTGGCGCTGTTGCGACTCCATGGCGAGCCAAGTCGTTTCCGTCATGCTCCTCTCATTCCTGCGCCGGTAGTGTCGCGGTCTTTGGGTATCTCACCGGAAGTGTGAACTCAACAAAGGAGACTTCCCCATCTCGTTCAAGCCTCTTCCGATCACTGCGGCGCGAGCCCGCCGCCTAGCACTGAGCCGTCAGGGCCTTGATGGCGGCTGGACTGCCGAGCCGACGGCGAACGGAGCTGTCGCCATCGTCGAGCGCATCGGTTACGTGCAGATCGACACTATCGCCGTGATCGAACGCGCGCACGAGCACACCTTTTGGGTGCGCATGCCCGAGTACCACCCGGAAATACTACACCGACTTCTGGCCGAGGAGCGTCGCGTCTTTGAATACTGGGTGCACGCCGCCGGCTATATACCCATGGCCGACTACCGCTACTACGAGCGGGCCCGACGCTGGTACCGAGATACCGACAATCGTACCATTACCTGGATGAAGGAGAACCCCAAGATCATCGAGCACGTGCGCGACCGCATTCGCGCCGAAGGAGGCCTCACTTCCGCTGATTTCGAGACTGACAAACGGCGTGGCCCCTGGTGGGGATGGAAACCTGCGAAGTCCGCCCTCGAATGCTTGTTTAACACCGGAGAACTCATGATCTCCGAGCGCCGCAAATTTCAGCGGGTCTACGACCTCGCTGAGCGCGTACTGCCCGCCGACATAGACACCTCCCTACCCTCAGAACCAGAGCAGGCTCGCTGGGCGGCGCTGCGCGGCTTCGGCAACTTCGGCATCACCGATCTAGGCGAGCGCCGCTACTGGCGCGCCGACCTGAAACACATTGCGGAATGCTTACAAGAGTTGATTGCGGAAGGCACCGTAACGCCGGTTTGGGTGCGGGGGAACGATGACGGCAGGCCCCTATACACCCTCACCGAAGCTCTCGAAGCGACCGAGGGACGTTCGCCATCCCGTCGCGCTCACGTGTTATCCCCTTTCGATAACCTCGTGATTCGGCGCAACTGGCTGAGCCGGTTCTTCGGCTTCGACTACACTATCGAGTGCTACGTCCCTGAGCCTAAGCGGGTCTATGGATACTTTTGCCTGCCCCTCTTGTGGGGCGACAAGTTTGTGGGGCGTCTCGACGCCAAAGCCGATCGGAAGCACAAGACCTTTGGCGTGCGGCGGCTCACCTTCGAGCCTGATCTGCCCAATGAGATCGGTCCCATGCTCGACGCCATGGCTCGCAAACTCGCCGACTTCGCCCACTTTAACGGCTGCGAGCGCGTGCGTCTGTATTCGATTCGACCCCAGGAAATTCGGGCTCCACTGAAGTCAGCCCTCGACCGCACACTGACCGACAACTGATCGCCAAGCAGCTCAGTCGCTCGGAGCATCGGCGAGCAGTGCATCAATCTGCATCAGCTCGTCGACGCTGAACGTCACGCCCGCGGCGCCCATGTGCTCGGCTACCTGTTCGGGGGTCTTGGCCCCCACAAGTACGCAGCTGACAGCGGGCTGCCGCAGACACCAAGCGATGGCCATCTGCACTAGCGAGATCCCCTTGTCGCAGGCGATCCCCTTGAGCCGTTCCGCGATGGCGCAGTAGCGGGCGAACAGTTCGCCTTGGAAGCGTGGGCGTCCGGAACGCTCGTCATCTTCGGGAAACTGATACCCGGCCCGATAACGTCCGGTGAGCAGGCCCTTGGCCAGCGGGCTGTGAGCGAGATTTCCGATACCGCGGTTCTCGCAGTAGGACAAGTCGGCCGCCTCGATCTGGCGGTCGAGCATGTTGTAACCTGGCTGCGACGAGTGAAACGGTGCGACCTCGTAGGCCTCTTCCATCTGCACAGCATTGAAGTTGGAAACACCGAGGTAGCGTGTCTTTCCCTCCTCCTGCAGTTTCACCATCTCTCCCATCGTTTCCTCCATTGACCATAGCTCGCCCCGCCAGGAGTGAACTTGGTAGAGGTCGACATACTCCACGCCGAGCTCGCAAAGGCTGTTCTCCATGGAGGCTCGGATCCCCTGCCGCGAGTAGTTACCGCTAACTTTGGTCGCTAGGAAACAGCGTTCGCGGTAGCCGTCCTTGAGGGCCTTGCCCAATGTCGTCTCGCTGGTTTGGTATCCCCGCGCCGTGTCGAGTAGAATGATGCCAGTGTCGATAGCAGCACGCACGGTGGCGATCGATTGTTCCTCATCGAGGATTCCCATCCCACCACCGATGGGCCAAGCTCCGAGGCCAATGACGGGGACTTGGGGGCCGCCACGGCCGAGTTCGCGTGTCTGCATTGCCTACCCTCCCTCAGTTCAGTATTGGCTCTCGGAGCTGGTGAGTGGACACCACCTAGCGGTGATGAGATGGTCGAGTAGAGCCTGCTCGGCCTCAGGAGAATCGCCGGAGAAGTGGCGCAGGCCATCGACAGCGTAGAACCGATTGTAGCGGTTCTCGTCATCGAGCATCGAGCACAGGCCGGTGATCGTCTCCTCGGCCGGAGCGGGCGCATGTCGCATGGCCATGGCGGCGTTGCGGCGCACCCGGTAGTCGTCATCCTCCAGGGCCCGACTCACCGCCGTCGTCGCGAGAGGGGAGAGCTCTCCCGTCCGACTTAGCGCTTCTATGGCGTTGCGCCGCACCCACCAGTGCTCATCCTCCACCGCCACTGCCAAACTCTCTGTCGCTGATGCCGCGACACGGCCCATGTTCGCCAAGCCGTCCGCCGCCGAGGCGCGAACGTACCACTCTTCGTCGCCGAGTGATTCCTCCAAGGCTGTAACGGCTTGATCGCCGGCTACGGCAAGCGCGTGCGAAGCGGCGGGCGCCGTGGGATTGGTACCGTGGGCGTTGTCGGCGGTCTTGGCTTCGGTAAGGTCGATGTTTGCCAGTGCTTCCTCGCTCATTGACGCCACCAACGCGTTCACGCCGTCAGCGCCGGTCGTCGCCAGCGCGTAGGCGGCGTTCACCCGAACGCGTTCCACATCGTCGCGAAGCAGTAGCTTTAGTCGGTCAGCGGCCCCGCCAGCGTCTCCGGAAAGGGCCAGCGCGTCGGCAGCACGGGCCCTTTCCACCGGGTCCGACGACGACAGCTCGTCCACATAGCCCGCAACCACACCATTGGCATCTGGCCCTGGCAACAGCTCGTCAACCCCGGTCAACCATTGCATGACGTCAGTACACAGCGCGGTTTTCGCGTTCGTCTTGTCGGAAGGGGCACCATTCGATGGCAGCGGCTCGCGCCTCCGGGCGAACTGGAACTTGAGCATGTAGCGCTTGCGGTCGCTCACGTTGGGGGTGGCGCGATGCCAAGCGTCGAAGTGGACGATTGCTATCGTTCCGGCCTCGCCGACCAACGGCATCTCCGTCTCCGTCGCACGAGCCGGGTCGGGCTCGGAAATCGTGCGGTACCACTGCTGCCCGGGCATGATACCGGTAGGCCCCATCTCCCTTGTGGTCTCCTGGGGGTAGTAGAAGGCGAGTACCCAGCGAAAGCGCGGATGGCGGATGTTGTGGTCGAAGACGTAGCAGTCCTTGTGCCAGCTCTGGCCCTTGCTGCCCGGGGGATTGAGGTGACAGTGCCGGTGCGGATTGAGGATGTAGTCCGGTCCAAGCAGCGAGGTCAGCGCATTCCTGACCGCTGCCTCGTCGAAGACCTGCTGAATTTCGGGCACGCGCGGCAGGATGTTATTCCCGAGATTGCTCTCTTTCTCGAAAACCTCGTCCACTTTGGCGTACACCGCTTCGTGGAATTCCGCGGGCAGACCACTACGCACTACGGTGTAACCATCGCGCACGAAGCGTGCCTGGTCGCCCGCCCTGAAGCTACTGTGACGCTCTCTCACTCCCGATATCTCCCTCGGGCATCTGTCGAAAGTTAGATGTGCCCCGCAAGTCCACTATATCTCCGTCTGTTACCGCCTGCACGACGAGCCAATACTTGGTTCCCGCACGTCCCTGATCCACCATAGTGACCAAGCAGAAGGAATAGGCGCTGTCCCGTCAACTTGGCGACGGTGAACCGAGTGGGCACCAATTATGGCTTATCTTGGATATTTCTTGCTCGTCGCGAGGATTTTTTCTGTGAGCAATGTTGCCGTTGCAGTCACCAATTACGGTCTGTATATCAAGGACGATGATGTGGCAAACATCTGATGGTAGAGATCACAGCCACTTGCAGAACAGCGCACTATACGATATGGAGTGGTCATAGTGGACAAGGCGCAAGATTGCGGAGCCGACTCCGCACCGACTGTCCTGCTGTCGCGGGCGCAGTTGGACGAGTTCAAAGCCGAGGGAGTTGTCGCGATTCCGCGATTGGTGCCTGACGATGTGCTGAACGGGTGGCAGGCCCAGATTCGCGCCGCCTGTACCGACGGCGTCAACCTGTGCGACCCCAAGACCTGGTCCATCGGGCGCTACGCCCCGCCGAGCGGCTGGCCTAAGCTCAGTCCCAACCTCTACGACTTGCCGAGCCTGCGCTCCATCGTGCAGCAGATCGGTGGTGGAGCTTTTGCCGCCTCTCACCCAGCGGGGGAGCCGTGGACGCCGCAGATCCCGATGACGCGCGTGATCCTGCCGAGCTCTCCTGGCACAGAGTGGAAATCTCCGGTCGACGGCCACCTCGACGGCTATGCGGCAGGCTGGGGCGGTGGGTTCATGGCGCTATTCGCGGTGCTGCTGTGGAATGTTGACAGCCCTATGGGCGGAGGCACGGCCTACTGGCCAAGATCGCATCTGGCGAATCACCGCTATTTCCTCGAGCACCCCGAGCGCATTGACGGCTCGTACCTGTTTACCGAGCCCGTGCGGAGCGGCGGACATCGGGCACTCATAGAAGGGGATCCCGATGTGGGCAAGGTGGTGTGCATGACAGGACGAGCCGGCGACGCCATGCTGCTGCACGGCCTCACGACGCAC
>JAYZFI010000044.1:0-18821 GCA_036336855.1 Candidatus Latescibacterota bacterium | reverse complement strand
GCTCCTGTAGCAGGCGCAGGATGAGAGGAGCCTTGTAGGCGGCGATGCCGCCAGTGATCCCCAATAGCACGCGGCGACCAGCCAGGCTCATGCCGCGGTCCCCCCGTAGTGAGCAGCAACGGCGCGCACCTGGTCAACAAGTTGCTCAGGAGAGTAGGCGGAGGAGTCGAGGACGAGGTCGTAGATGCTGAGGTCATCGAGGTCGATGTCGTGAAACTCACGGTAACGCTTGCGCTCAGAATTGACGCGCTTTTCGATGGCGACCATGGCCTGTTCCGGAGACTGACCGTCGCGAGCGCTCACGCGGTCGGCGCGGATTTCGGGATCGGCGTCAACCCAAATTTTTAGCGCGTAGAAATCGTTGCGCAAGGCCATCCACCCCGTGAGCCGACCTTCAAGCACGCTGTGCTTGTGCTTCTGGGCGCTCTGGATCATGCGAGCGTCAAGCTGACGGTCGACCTCGGCGTCTCGCTCGGCGACGCGGCCGAATTCGGCGAGGCTGATTCCGGTCTCCTCGGCAAGCTCACGAAAGGCCTGGCCGACGTTGAGATGAACCCAATAGGAATCCTCGCTCAGAAGTTTGCACAGCGTGCTCGTGCCGCTTCCCGGCAAGCCACTCACAGTAATCATTCGTAGCATGAAGACAGATTGTTTCCGTTCGCTCAGGCAAGATTCTGGATCTGCTCGCGCAACCGCTCGACCTCTTCCTTGGCATCGACGGCGGTGTGGATGAGATCCTGGTGGGAGGACTTCGAGCTCATGGTGTTGACTTCGCGATGCATTTCCTGGAGAAGAAAATTTAACCTGCGCCCGATCTCACCGCCGCTGTCGAGGGCTTCGACAAACTGCTCGGTGTGGCTGCGGAAACGAACCACCTCCTCGGTGATGTCGCTGCGCTCAGCGATGAGAACAATCTCGGTGGCGAGCCGATCCTCGTTGAGCCCACCGGGACGCAGCAACGCCTCCACTTTGTCGCGCAGCCGCTGCTGGATGTCGTCGCGATACTGGCTCGCCAATCTGTCGATACGGTCCATGAGTTCGCGCAGCCGGCCAATGCGCTCGCGCAGGTCGACAACCAGCGTTGCCCCCTCCTGGCGCTGCATGCTCTCCAATTCGTCGAGGGCGGTGTCGAGGGCGGTCAAAACCAAAGGCTCGAGATGCTCGGACTCCGGATCCGGGGTCTCTGATCGGAAGATACCGGGCAGGCGGGCGAGAGCTTCTGCCGACATGGGCGACAGGTCGCCCCCATCGCGCAGCTCGGCAAGTTTGTCGAGCTCCTGGAAGTAGCGCTGCGCCACTTCGGTATTGAGCTCGGGAAGGCCGCTACGCTCGGCAGTCTCTTCGACCTCGATGTTGCCCGACACCTTACCCCGAGACAGGCGTGACTGCACGCGATCTCGTAATCTGGGCTCGAGTTCCTGCAGGGAGGTGGAACAGCGCAGAGAAAGGTCGAGGAAGCGTCCGTTCACCGATCGCAACAGGACTCGGACGCGGTAATCCTTGGTTTCCGCCCGTCCACTCCCGAACCCGGTCATGCTGAGAATGTCGGCCAAAAGGCGATCTCCTTCATGTGAATGTGTGTCTACCTTCCCGGGTCGACGACGACTTGGTGGTTTGAGGTAAAGCCGGTGAGCTGAGTCTGGTAGCCGGTGCCGAATAGGGTCTTCTTGAACAACCGGGTGGCGCTGGCGATCCACAATTGGCCATGCACCTCGTCGTAGGCCAGCCCTCGGCCCTCGGGTAATTCCCGCCAGTGCAATATGGGCTCGCCGGAGCGGGAGTAGGAAGCGACGTCGGAGTCTCCCACGATCCAGACCTGGCCATCACGCTCTCCGGCGTCAACGTCAAAGGCGCGGTCGAAGGGGATGGCGATCTCCTTCGCCTCCCCGTCGGGAACCAGTCGCCATAGTTTCTGCCCGTCGGCGGCGAGGGCCCAGCCGACGGGCTCGCCGACGGCGTTGCCTCCCACCGCGACATCGGAAAGATCTTCGATGCCCGTCCAGACACCATGACGGCTGCCGTCGCGATGGTAGGCGAGCACGCGGCCAGCTCCCCGGTCGGCGATCCAAACCACGCCGACACCGCCCACGGCAATGTCCACCACCTCCTTGAAGGTGGCATCCGCCTGGTTGACGGCAACGGTGTCCGCTAGAGTATCGACCCCGAACCAGTACACACCGTCATCTAAACGATTCACCACCCAACCAAGGCGCGCTTCGGTGTCGACGGCGAGGGCTCCCCCGCCCTCTATCTCAGCGCCTACGCGGATGACCTCGCCGTCGGCGGAGATCCGGTGCAGACCACGAACGCGGCTGTCGCTGACCCAGCAGGCGCCGGTCTGACGGTCGACGTCGATGGCCGTGAGACCAGGGAACCGTCCCTGGGCGAACACGGCGGCGCGCCCATCCGGGCTCAGTTTCCAGACCAGGCCGCTGCCGAAATCCGCGACCCAACCGGCTTGCGTGCCTGGAGTCGCCAGACTCCGCTCTTCCTGCATCTGCTCGCCAGAGCCGCGCACCAGCAGTCCCAGCCGGTACTCGTAGCTGAGGCCGTTCTCCACCTGCTCGTCGACGAAATCGGTCTCGCTCGCCGCAAGACTGAATCGGCTATCCCTCTCTGCACCATCGCGGCGGTGGACACGCACGCTGTCGATGTCGCGGTACCGGGTGTAGTCCCAGGTCAGAGTCACCTGGCCATCTCCGGCGACGGCCTGCAGGGGGTCGAGAATGTCGAGGGCGCTGTCGACCTGGGGATCCAGCGGGTTGCGACGCTGGCGTTCGGCGCAGGAGAGGAGGAAGACAGCCGGCAACAGCAGCACCAGCCAGCACGATGATGTGGAGCTTCCATTCATCATTAGAAAAGAACGTAGTAGACGGTGAGCAGGATCCCCACCTCCATGGCGACGAAGGCGGCCCCAGCGAGACGGTCATAGCGCTCGGCACTTTCGAAGGCGTCGTTCTGCCGCCGCACGTTCGCCACCTCCAGATAGCGGTCGTATTCCTCGTCGGCCTGGTTCGTACTCCAGTGCGCGACGAGAGCGCCAGTGAGGGCCAGGGAGCTGGCGAGAATGACGGGCCTCCAGTGGAATCCCACCTCTTCGAGTCGACCAGTGCGCCGCAGGTTCAGCGACTGTGAAGATCGGCTCTCGTACTCGAGGCCGTAACGGGATGACGTCAGTTCTCCTGACGACAACGCCTCCACCCACAATGTCGAAGCCTCGCCGAGGGCAGGGAGTGGGCGTGGCAGCTCAAAAGTGGTCGTTGGTCCCGTGGCACAAGCCTGCTCAGTTCCGCTGAGTTGTGCGGCGGACAGGCAGACCAGGATCAGGTGCGAGCGGTGGAAGAGATCAGCGATCGTAGACATGGCGATCCTGCTGGAAGAGGTACACCGTGCCCGCCTCAGTGGTCAGCGCCAGCATGTCCTCTTCCAAGGCGATGTTGGTGAGAGCCGGTGCGTCGAGGTCGTACTTCCACTGCAGATCACCGGAATCGGCGGCCAAGGCATAGAGAGTACCATCTCCACTGCCCACGAACACGGTGGCTGCCGTCGACGACGCCGACGCCGTGAGAACGCCACCTGTGTTGTAGCGCCAGACGACATCACCGTAGTCGCGGTGGAAGGCGTAAACAGTGCGGTTACTGCTGGTGACAACGACGAGAGAATCGGTAAGCGAAAGCGCGCTGGCGGGAAGCCCGTCGATGGTCTGGGACCACAGGGAATCCCCCGCGTCTGCGTCGAGTGCCAGCACCCGCCCGTTGCCGGTAACGGCGAACAATTGGTGCAGATCACCGTCCACGGCGAGGCGAGTGCGCACCCTGCCACCCACAGCTTTACGCCACACTGACTGGCCGTCGCTGCGCTGCAGCGCCACTATATCCGTGCCATCGGCGCGGTAGACTTTCTCTGCCGTGACCGACGCTGGGCTTAGCAATTTCGGGGCCGGGTCGAAGTCGCTCTGCCAGATCAGTTCGCCGTTGTAGACATCAATGGCAACAAGCTGACCGCCTTCGACAACGGCGTAAAGAGTGTCACCCCGAGTCACCAGAGGCTGACATACGGAAGCCTCCCACTTCCAGCGGTGGTTGCCGGTGCGGCGGTCGAGTCCCAGGATGGCGGCGTGCTTGCCCACTTGGGACAGTAGCAGCAGGTCGGACTCACGTCCCGCCACTGCTGTCGGGGCGCACAGCGGATCGTCGTTAGCCTTCTTGCCGAGGCGATGGCCGGTGGCCACATCCAGCGAGTAGATGGTGCTACCCTTGGTCGTGATCAGCAGCAAAGATCCGGCGAAGCGCGGCCCGGCCAGGGGTGGATCGCTGACGGACTGGCTCCAGAGTAGTCGCAAAGGCGGCTCGGGTCCATCGGCGCGATGGGACTCCGCCTGTGCCGACCCGTTCTCCTGCAACCAAAGGGTCGCGTGGCCGCCCGCGGGGGCGTAGAGCACGCCACTGCCGCAGCTTGTGAGAAGGCCGACGGCGAAGAGTAAGACGAGCAGGGAACGGGCGCGGCGCACGGTCAGTAATCCCATCCGAAAAAGAAATCCCAACGCGTCTGGTTGGCGATGGACTTGAAGTCAGTGCGCCGAGAAGCGTCCAGGCGGATGACGAAGACCCCGCCCAGAGCCAGGCGAAACCCGGTGCCGCAAGAGCCTCGCCAGTCTCCAAAGGAGTCATTCCAGGCGTTTCCGACGTCGACGAACAAAGCGCCGCGGAAGGCGCTGAGATCTATGTTTCCGAAAGGAAAGGCAACGACGATGCGGTCGAGCAACGGGTACCGGTACTCGTGGTTGGCGAGCACAAGGTTGCGTCCCCAGATGCTGCGCCAGCCGTAGCCGCGAAGTGTCCAGGAGCCGCCGAGGGAGAAGAACTCGGGGACATCACCCCGACTATGCAGAGCCATGTAGCGGACGGCGAAGGAAGTACGCCCACTAATGCGGAAGTAGTGACGATAGTCACCGAAGAACGTCATGTGAAAAGGCCGGGAGCTTTTGAAATCGACGGTTTGACCCGCCCCCAAGCTGTAGCGGGTCCCTTCCATAGGCCCGGTTGGAATCCACAGACTGTTGTCGTGAGTGTAGGCGATGTGATTAGAGAGCAGCCAGCTGCGCAGTTCGCGCCCCTCGAATTGCCGATCGATATCGGCGTGGCGCACTGTGACCCGGGTCTCCAGGCGGTCGTTGCGGCTGAAGGGGTAGCTGAACTCTGCCCAACCTCCCGTGCGCTTCTCGCGCACGAAGCGGCCGAAGGTGCTGGTGAAGCGGTCGTTGAGGTGGAACAGGCCCCAGCCGACGTTGAGCTGGCGCGCTAGATGGACGCGGCCGAAGGCGAGGTTGAGGCCGTCAAAGAAGCCGGTGTTGCTGCCGGAGATATGGGATAGCACAAAGTAGTACTGCTGGTTGCCGAGCACGTCACTCAGCCCCACCTGCACACCACCGGAGGTACCGAAAATGGGATCCTGGGAGATCTGGCTCTGGGCGACGTCGAGGGAGAACTCGCGCTTATAGTTGCGCCGCGTGATGTCACCTGGACCCGTGAAGGAGGTCAAACTCCACCCCTCCATCAGCGCCAGCTGGCTCGAGTCCGCCGAACTGGCGGCGACCTCAGCAATCTCGGCACGAACGCTGGCTTCTGCGGCGCGTAAGGAATCGACGTTGACAGGCATGTGGTAAAGATGGAAGCGACCGGCCTCGAATCCGGTGAACAACACAGAGTTGTCTCCCGGCACCCAGACCGGATCAAAGACGCCGGTGAGAGTTCGCGTGAGACGATGAACGTAATCGGTGGCCACCGCCGCGCTCGAATCGGCGGGCACGGCCACGCTGTAGAGGTCGTACATGCGCTCGCGGTCAGAGGCAAATGCGACCCAGCTACCATCCGGAGACCAGGCGGGCTGGGTGTCCTCGTGCTCGCCGTTAGTGAGCTGTGTCATTCCGCCGCCATCGACGTCGAGGACAGAGAGGTTGTAGTGACCGCGGCGACCGTAGTCAGAGGTGCGATCGGAGCTGAACACCAGTTTTCGGCCAGTGGGATGCCAAGCGGGATCGCGGTCGTGGAAGAGATCGTCGGTGAGAGATCGTAGCTCATCATCGGCGAGGCTCAGGAGAAAAAGGTCGGTACTGCCACCCTGCCTAGCCCCGGCCAGTGCTAGGGAACGCCCATCTGGGGACCAGGTCGGTGAGGAGATAGCGACGAGCTCGGGAAACGTTAGACGACGGACTTCCTCTCCTTCCTGCAAATCCCACAGCACGAGATGGTCGCGCCCGTTGCGCTTGGCGGCGAAGGCGAGCAGAGCGCCGTCGGGGTGGACGGCGAGGCTGGTCTCTAAGGGGTGCAGGGACTCGAACTCAGGGGCCTTCTCACCTTTGACGACTACCGTGGGCGCAGCCGCACCGTGCAGAGGCTGTCGGGCGATGTAGGTGTAGCCCTGGTCGTTGCGGAAGAAGATGACCTCAAGGCGCTTTGCATTGCCGGTATTTGCGCGAACCTCGGTGGGAATGAATAACGCGGGTTTGAGATTGTACCCGGAGGTCGTGAGGGCACGGGCCATCTGACTGGGTGGATCGGCGCTCTGGATGTCCGGCAGGTAACGCTTGCGCAGTCCGTACAACCACTGCTTGTTGAGCTCGGCCAGCTCGTCCCCAGTAGTCACGCGGAAGACCTCTTTGAAGCTCTCTCCACGCCACCAGTTGCCGAGAAGGCGAGCGAATATGTCCTTGCCGTAGTGGCGACCTAGGTAGTGGCAGATCGACTCCCCTTCCTTATACATCTGAAAAGAGCCGTAGATCCGGTGCATCTGGGAGACCGGCACGAGCCGGCCGCTGAACATGGCGTCGCGCAGGATCATGTCGCCGTAGCTCGACCAGTCGCCGGAGATGTACTCGGCGATCCCTTCCGAGAACCACAGAGGCCCCATCCACAGGTCGGTGACGCCTCGATCGCGCAGTACCCGACGTATGCGGTCGGACATGAAGACGTGGACGAGTTCGTGGTGCAGGACGCGCTCGAATTCGGGATAGGAGCCACTCAACGGCAGCGCAACCCGGCCCTTGAGGAACTCAGTGAAGCCGGCGACTCCTTCCGGCAACATGCCAGGGATGATGTTTGTCTGCTCGAAGTAGACGTGTGATGAGTAGATTATGAGGGGAATGCGACGCCGCACGGTGTGAGCGAGGTGCCGCTCGACGAGCTCGTACCCCTCCTCAGCCATCTGCGCCCCGTAGCTGGCGAGCTCCGCCTCTTCCTCGTAGAAGTAGATGTCGAAGTGTGGCGTCTCCATCCGCTGCCAGAGGAACTCGTCGTACTGGACCTTGTTCTTGCCGAAACGGTAGAGCTGGGACGATACCGGGTGCACCGATAGCACCAGCAACGAGGCGACGAGGAGCCTCTCGAGGCAACGGTGGTGTCGCGGATTCATGTGAGCGGAAATGGAAAGTATGTCGCGCTCGCCGCCATCAGATCGTGCACCGACTTCGCTGAGCCTTTCAGTGTCGGGATTCGCCGGCAGCGGACTCGAGCAGGCCGCCGAAGCGGATCGAGCCGCCCACCGGCTGGCGAATATTGACCTGCCGCCCCTCTGACAAGCCGTGCTCGAAAACCTCAGTGGAGGCGACGCCGCCGGAGATCCGGGTCTGAATACGGGGATTGTAGTAGCGGTAGAACTCCCCAAGACGGGCGTCTCCTTTCCACACGAGGCTGCGCTCGTCGCCAGTGCCACCCTGGCTGGCCAGCGCCCGCCGCTGACTTTCCAGCTTCTCGTGAAAGCCCTGGAGCACGCCGGCGAAAAAGCGCATGCGCTCGTGATTATCGGTCACTCCCTGCCGTTTCCGATAGTCGCGCCACAGGCGAGGCAACAGCTCACAGAGATAGGAGTGGACGTATTCGGCCATCTCCAGATTCGTCACCGTGCCGTAGACCTCTAGCACCGTCCCCTGGCGGTCGCTGCGGGCGTCGTAGGAACGGGCCCAGAGCACCTCGACGAAGAAAAACTCGTTGAGGACCATCGCCAGCCAAAGCTCCCAGGCGGGGTGGCGACCTTTGACCTCGCCGAGGCAGCGACGCACGAAGTAGCGCTCCCGGTCAAGCTCGACAAGATCGATGTTGTGCTGGAGCATTAGGCGCTGCGCCTTGGCCACTGCTGCGTGGGCCTCGTTCTCGTTGGAACTCGCTGCCAAGGACAGGAGTTTCTTCACGATCCGCAACACCCGAGTGTCCGCAGGGCACTGGACGGCATGGGGCGCTTCGGTGATGCCATCGCCAGACCACGTCTCTCTGATGGGGACGCGGGCATAGGGGCTGCATCGCAGACGCCCACTAGCTTCGGCGAAGGCACAGCCGTGGGGATCCTCGGTGCCAGCGTCGAGTATCTCCCAGACGAATTGGTGCGCAATTTCGTGTCGAAGCGTGTCTAAGACAAGAACCCAGGATTCGTTCCTTATATGATTGCGGGAGATTCGGATACGTCGATAGTTAGGATCCCACTCGCCGAGCCGGTGTTCGCCGTCGAAGAGCTCGATTTGAGGCCGTCGCAGGGCGCCGTGGAGCAGCTCTCGGTTGTAGTGGTCCCACCATCGGTAGAGGGTGCGAATCCACGATGAGTCCAGCGCCTCAGGGTTCGCAGAGGCTGGAGAGGTAGTGGCCACCGGACAGAGGCCCTGCCCGTCAGCGCCGCAGGGAGTCGATGAAGGCGGGGGTGAGCTTGCCGGTGTAGACCTCGGCTACCGGCCCCTCCATGATCAGTTCTTTGGGCCTGCCGGGAACTGGCTCCTCCCTATCGATGTGGAGAGTGCCCCCCGGGGATTTCACCGTCACAGGAGCTGTCACCAGCCCAAGGCGAACGGCGGCGGCAGCGGCGGCGCAGGAGGAGGAGCCAGAGGCCTGGGTTTCGCCGGCGCCCCGCTCCCAAATTTGGATGAACAGCGTCTTGGGACCGGTGGGCACGGCGAGCTGGACGTTGGTGCGACGCGGGAAGATGGAGTGGTTCTCAAGCCTCGGACCGAGATCAAGCAGCTCCTGGCGGCTCCACTCCTGGCCGCTCTTGCGAAATAGCACGCAGTGGGGATTGCCGACGCTGACCCCGGTGAAGCGCAGGCCCTTAGTCCCGGGGACGGAGATCGGCTGGTCGATGAGCTCGGGCACTTTCAGAGAGCAGGGTAAGGCAGCCGGCCTGAAGGTGGCCGTGCCCATTCCGACGGTGGCGGAGCTCACCCGTCCTTCGTCATCGACGTGCAGCTGGACCTGCACGAGACCGCCTTTGGTGTCGACGGTGAACCGCTTCTTGCGCGTGCGTCGCGTAGTGTAGAGGTAGCGACCGAAGATGCGCAGACCGTTGCCAGACTTCTCTGCTTCCGAACCGTCGGGATTGTAGATGCGCAGACCGAAGTCGGCCCGCTTGGAGGACATGAGCGCCAGAATGCCGTCGGATCCCACGCCCCAATGGCGGTCACAAATAGCGCGGATCACTTTGGGGGTGAGACGCACCTCAAGGTCGTCAGGGTCGAGGGCGATGTAATCGTTTCCTAGCCCGTGACCCTTAAAGAAGCCGTTTTGCATGGAGGAAGCAGTTGTGTTGGCGGAGTAAGAGTAAGCTCCAACCACTTGCTGGCAATCAACTTAGACAGCCGCTCCCGGGCGGTCAATAAGGTCCGTCGTTCTCCCTTGACGAAACCGTGTGTGACGGTTCGCCGGCAGCGTCGTACTGCCCGAATTCGCTGTTTGTCCGGATCACGATGACTTTCGCCGCCATTTCCGAGCCCAGACCAAAATACAGGTGGGGATCGTTGGAAGAGAGGTAGCCGGCGCTGGCGAAGCCGCGAGGGTTTGGAGTGAGATCTAGCGCAGCAGCATCAGTGATTTTGACTGCCCTACTTCACCTGCCTGCAGCTGGTAGAAGTACATCCCCGAGGCCACGGCAGCACCAGCATCGTCGCGACTATCCCACTCCACACGGTACTGTCCCGGCAGCATGGCTTCGTCCACCAGCATGCGGATGCGCTGTCCAAGAACGTCGTAGATCTCCAGACGCACCGCTACTTTCTCCGTACCTCTGGCCCCTATCGTGAAAGGAATCTGAGTGCTGGGATTGAAGGGGTTCGGGTAGTTGGCCTGCAGCACCGTCGCTTTAGGTAGAAACGCCGCGTCCGGTGCGGGCCGCACCACCTGCCCGTCCTCGGTAAGGATTGTCACGGACCCGAGATCGACGTCACTGCCCGAGCCGAGGCGGAGCAGCACACCATCGCCATCCACACTGCCCGGACCGAGGAGGGCCAGGGCGAGGTGTTCAGCTCCCTCCACCGTGGACCAATTGCGAATCCCCACCGATTGTCCGGCGAAGACCGTGCCCTCGGTAGTGGGGGTAAAGGAGGGTCCCTTGGAACGCAGAGAGATGCCGCGCAACGGCCCGAGATCGCGGCCATAGAGCCGGCCCTGCTCGTCGAGGCGAATCCAGCCCCTGTTGGGCGACGCCGCCTTGGCGGATTGGCTGATCTCCATGCCAACTCGGCCGAAGTTGTCGGCGAGGAGCATGAAATCGGAGTGGGCGATCCGGTCGTCGCCATCGAAGTCGGCACTCTGCGCCACCATCCACTCTCCTCCGGCTGAGGTTGCACCATAGTGGCGCACGATGACGCCGAAGTCGGCGAGGTTGACGCGATTGTCATCGTTGGCATCCCCCGCCGGTAGGGTGTCCAGGCTCGTGGAGTCAGGGGCGACCCAGCGGAAGGTGAGATTGGCTCTGCTGCTGTCCACCGTTACCGTATCGCCGGTGACGCTGCCCTGGAGATGAGTGGGCACCTTGGTGAAAACTCGATAGGTGCTCGACGGAATCTGATCGAGAAAGAACCGGCCTTGGGTGTCGAGGGTAACCTGAATCCCGGGTTTGAAGCGATCCTCATCGTTCAGCGTCGATACCAGAGTGTCGTTGCCGGCACCGATGAAAAGCAAGGTCGCCTGCGACGAGGACAGCTCGCTCCCCTTGCTCAGGCCCTGTAGCCGTAGCTGACCAGAGACAAAGACGTCGCGCACGGTGAGCCGCGTGGTATCGCCGATCACCGGCTGGATCCAGGCGCCCGTCTGATCCTCGACCACGGCAGTGCGGCGATTGCTCGCAAAGTCATCATCGATGGCGATGAAGGTCGATGCGTTCTGGCTGGCGACGAACCACAGCGAACCCAGCAGCACAGGCTCAACCCCGGCGGCCAGCGGCGACGAACTGCCCGGAGAGGCGCCAATCAGCGACAGGTCGAGCAGGCCAGAGCCGGCAACCGCGTTGTGGCGCGAATTCACCACGGGTGTAAAGGAGCCTAGAATCCCGGAGTCGATACGAAATGGCTTAGTGGTGTCGGCGGGATCGGGCAACAGCTGCAACGCCGTGGGCTCGTACGTTAGGAACAGTGAGACACCTGCCACCGTGGTCTGCGCCGACGTCAGGAAAAGCTGCACCTCGAAGGTGTCGCCCCGGCTCACGCGCGGCGCGTTGGCGAGCTTAAGATCGACCAGGGGTGCTGGCAGGGACTGGGCCGTGGCGGTCTGGGACGGACCCGAGGTGAGATCGGCACGGCTCGCTGTGACCTGGTAGTAAAAGGACTGGTACGGTGTAGCAGTCTCGTCCTCAAAAGTGCGCATGCCTCCCGGCAACGTGGTCAGGAACTCCGCATCGGCAAAGTCCGCGGTGTTGGAGCGCCATACCGCGTAAGAGGTCGTGCGGATGATCTGCTCGTCGGTGCCGCGGGTGCCGTAATCCCCGTCTTCCCAGGAAATCCGGATGCTGCCACCGAGATCGCCAGAGACATCCTCGGCGACCACCGCGACGGGAGGCCGCGGCGGAACCAGGCGACCCACCAGGCGATTGCGGAACAGGCGCACCCGGGCACTGTCGGCGCTGAGCACCACGATATCTCCCACTTGATTCGCGTCGAAATCGGCCACGCCCACGGCGCGCACGGGGAAGCCGACCTCCACCTGCTGATCCTCGAAGGCCTCCCCGCCCTCATTCTTCAAGAAGACGAGGAAGTCACCGTTGCCGCCGATGACAAGGTCGTCGAAGATGTCGGCGGTGAGACCTCCGTGAGCCAGGGCGTAGGGCCGCTGGCTGGCGGCTACTGACGCGCTGGCCGTGAAGCCAGCCTGACCGTCGTTGCGAAGAATACTGATCAGCCTCGAATCGGCTGCGGCGACGGCGATGTCTTGGTCGCCGTCGGCGTCGTGGTCGCCAACGCTGATATCGAGGGGATTGCCCCCCACGGCGTAGACGTCGGCGCCATCGAAGGTGAAGCTGCCGTTGCGGTCGTTGTGCACTACGGTGACCGTGTTGGCCGAGCGGTTGGCAACCGCGAGATCGGTGTAGCCATCGGGGTCGAAGTGCGCAGCTGCGATTGCCACCGGTCCCGGCAGGCCGCTGCCCACCACCAGCAATGCGCGGGCGCTGAAGTTCCCCACCCCATCGTTGTAAAGCAAGGTGATAGAATCACTGAACATGCCATTGGCGACGGCGATGTCGGTATCGCCGTCGGCGTCGAGATCGACGGCAACGAGATCACCGAGAGCGTGGCCGATGAAGATGTCGTCGCGGCGTCCACCAAAGCGGCCGCGGCCATCGTTCTGCACGATTGAGATGGAGCGCATGACGCGATCTCCGACGATGATGTCGGGTCGGCCGGTGGGCGTGAAAACCGGGGCGGCGGTGATGGCGACAGGTGCCACCCACGGGCTGTAGGAGGCGACCTCTCCAGGATACTGCGTCTGGCCTGCGGCGCCAAAGTCTCCGGCACCGTCGTTGAGCAGAACGTGTAGCTGACCGCTGACGCTATCTACCACAGCGAGGTCGGGGCCGGCGACGTCGTCGAGATCGACGACGGTGAGCTGCACCGGGTGTTCGCCTACAGGTATCACATCGCCCGGCTCCAGGGATAGGGCGTTGCCCTCCCCGCGCAGCAGAACCCGCAGAAGTCCGAGAACCAGGGGTGCGTCGCTGACAATGTCGAGGGTGTCGTTACGGTGGCCGGAGACCGTGGGCTGGTAGGTCACCTGCAGGGTGATGGAGGCGTTGGGCGCCAGCACCATGGAGTCCTCGCTGGCGAAAAACACGGTGCGCTCCGTGCCCACGAGGATGAGCATGTCTGCACCGACTGTGGTCACGGTCGTGGTGTCGCCCCCGGTAATAAGAAAAGTCGTGTCCGCCGTGACCCGCACCATCGTGGAGTCGTCGGAGGGCAGTTGCAGGGTAGTGTCAGCCCCCGAAGCAACGAGAATGGTATCGGTGGCGGAGACAACGAAGCTGGTGTCGCGCGCCACCCCAAGGGTACGGTCGACGGAAAACTCTCCACTGCGCGGGGCTAATCGGGCGATAGTCAGGTCGGCGGTTCCCGTATTCGTCACTTCCAGCGGCAGCGTCACCTGCTGGCCAAGATCGACGCGGCCGAAGTCGAGAATCGACTCTGAGGCGTTGATATCGGGAGCCGTCCCCGCTCCTGTTACCGGAACCAGCAGCATCGACGGGGCGGAATCGCTGACTATAGTGAGGTTGCCGATCTCAGCGCCCGGCGTCAGCGGCGCAAATGAGAACTCGATGCTCGTACTCGTCCCCGGCAGCAGCGTTACCGGAGTGAATCCGGTGACGCGGAAGCGGGCGTTGTCGAAGCTGGCGCTAAACAACTCTAACGCCGCCGATCCGGTATTGGTGAGCACGATGGTGGTGTCGACGAAGGCGGGCAGGCGCACGCTGCCGAAATCCACCTGGGCTCGCGACGGCGATAGCACGGAGCGCGTGCCCCGGCCGGTGACCGAGATCGCCACCTCCCGCTCATTTTGGTCGCTGCTGGTGATGCGCACTTCGTCACGCAGCAGAATGTCGCGCACCGTAGGCCGGAACTCGACCTCGACGAAGGACGAAGTTTGATTGGGCACGGTGATGGGCAGAGTCTGCGACTCGGAAAGAATCACCGAGAAACCGGCGGAACCTCCCATTCGCACGCTCGAGATCTCAAGGTCGGCAGTCCCAGTGTTGGCGATCTCGAGAACGGAAGTCACCGCCGTCTGCACCGGTACCGAACCGAAGTCGAAGCTTTCAGGGCTCACCGAGATCTTCGCTTCGGCACCAAACTCGATCTCCCAGACGCCGTCGCCGGTGCCAGCCCCGAGCAAGCGTGTACGGTCGGCGGGATCTGTGAACACGAAGCGGCCGGTGAACTGGTCGAGGCCGGCGTTCACCGCGAGCCACTGCGTCCCCGAGTTCTGGGTGCGGTAGAATCCGCCTGTGGACGTGGCAGCGTACATGATATCCGGATTTCCGGGATCGATGGCCAGGGAGCGCACCTGCATGGGAGAGAGCCCGGTGGAGATGTTACGCCAAGTCGCCCCAGCATCCTCCGAGATCCACACGCCATCGCCATAAGTGCCCACGACGATGCGCTCCTCCACGGGCAGGATAGCGCGTACGCTGACGCCGTCGCCAAGATCCTCCACCAGAGTCCATCTGGTACCGCTGTCGGTGCTCAGATAGAGCCCCTTGGAGGTGCCGGCGTATACCGTTGCCGCGTCCACCGTGGAGGTGGCCAGCGCGTACACGATGGCGTTCATGAGGTCGTCGCTTGCCGACCAGGTGGCGCCGGAATCGGCACTGACAAACACGCCGCGGCCGAAGGTACCGGCATAGACATAGGAGGTGCCGGACGGCCCCAGAGCAATCGCCATCACTCCCGGACCGGGAGCGCCGATCGCGGTCCAGGTAGCGCCGTAGTCAATGCTCACCTGCAGTCCGAGATGACTGCCGGCGAACAGCTGGCTGCCGTCGGGACGCACAGTAAGGCTGAGGATGTTGTGGTCGATGAGGGGCTCGGCAAGTCGCTGCCAACTCTCACCGGCATTCTCGCTGAAATAGAGACCGGCACTGCTGCCGGCGTAGAAGCGGCTGTCGTCTGCGGTCAGCGTGTTGACGACGTTGCCGATTCCCGTACTTGTCCACTCGTTGAGGTCGGCGCGAACCGGTCCTACGGTAGCCAAAGATAGTGCGCACGTACCGGCGGCGGCGCACAGTGTAGTCGTTATCGTCGTTCGCATACTACTTCTCTTCCTTGCTCACTTCGCCTCCCCACCCTTCAGCGCAGTAACAGCAGGCTACGCACACGAGGATGAGAATCGCCCAATTCCTGCAGCTGATAGAGATACACCCCCGTTGCCAGGCGGCGCTTCTGGTCGTCTCTACCGTCCCAGTTTACCGTCCACAGGCCAGCGCTCTGCAGGGACTCGTCGACGAGGATCCGCACACGCTGCCCAAGGACGTTGTAGACCTCCAATCGCACCGGGCCTTCCCGGGTCACCTCATACTCGATGTTGGTCGCAGCCACGCGCTCCGCATTGAACGGGTTGGGGTAGTTGCTGAGCCGCTGCGCGAGTCGGCGGGCGCTCTTCTCCACATCGCCGATGCGGTAAAGCCCGGGCTCTTTCAGCGCAACGGAAAACCATCCGCTGTTCTCGTCGGCGGCGGTGGGCACATCCTCCCACATCCCTGTGTCCGGGTTGAAGCGCTCGATTCCGCGTCCTGGCCGGGCGGCGGCGCTCCCGGCGAACAGGTTCAGGGTCACCGGACTGTCGAGCATGGCTCCAGCGGCGACGTCGACTCGGTAGATAGAACTCGGGTCGGTGTTATCACGCGCCTCGGCCGGCACGTCGGCGGACTCGAGACGCTGCAACATGGCAAGGCGTCCGGTTCCAGCCGCGGCATCGGGCACGTTGAGCATGGCGCTGCCATCGGCGCTCGGCAGCGTGCCCCCTTCCTCACCGAGAGGACGCAGGGCGATCTCGCCCAGACTCTGGCCCTCGTTGCCGGCGCGGTCCGTGCCTTTCACCTCGACTTCAAGAACCTGCTCGCCTTCGAACGGTGGGATGACGTAGGGTGACAGGAAGCGGCCATCGCCGAGATCGCTGACCTCGGCGTTACGACCGGACAGACGAACCTCCGGCATCCCGGACAGAGCCTCGTTTGGTTCGACAACAACTTCGAGCACCCCACTGTTGCCAGTGGGGTCGCGGCGAACCTCGATGGTGAAGCGCGGCGCCTGCTGGTCCTGGCGGATAAGTACGATGAGAACGCCTTCGTCGACATTGCCCTGGAGATCGGTGGCGGCGAGCACGACCTGCTTGCTGCCTGTCTGGCCCGCGGGCACGGCGAGGAACAGACGGCTGCCTTCGATACGCGCCGACAGTCCTGGCTCAGACGAAGCGGTCCACCGGATCTCCGAGTCGTCGGTGTCACCGTCGCTGACGAACACGTCGAGGGCAAAGGACTCCTCGGGGGCACCGGCGAGCAGCAGCACCTGAGGCAGCTCGCCCACGATCGGTGGCTCTCCGCTGCGTAGAATGTTGATCTCTATAAACCCGAGGGCGGTGTTGCCCGCAGGATCGCGTACGATCAACTGAATGGTACGTGGGCCTGTGGAGGTCTCGTCGGGGGTGATGCTGAGCTGGTGACTGAGGCGATCGACGGCAACAGCAACGTCGGGCAGCGATCCGGCGGACCACAATAGTACTGACGTGGAATCATCGTCAGACACGAAGTTATCGAGGTCGATCTCTCCGTTCTCCGTACCCGCCAGGATCTGTAGGCTCGGCAGTTGGCGGATCTGCGGCGCCAAGCCACGTCCGCGCACGGTGACCCTCACCGGAACCTTGCGGGTGCGTCCGGAGGCGTCGGTGGCGGTGAACGTAAGTACCTCCGAGCCCACGAAATTCAGATCCGGAGAGCGCACGTGTACTCGGGTGCTATTGGATTCGATAGTTGTCTCTAGGCGAGTGCCAGGCGCCACGCTCCAGGTGACCGCGCTCGGAGTGGCGGTGTCAATTACGAAGTTGGAGAGCACGAGGCTGGAGTCTTGGCCGCCGACGAACAGGGTCAGCTCAGGCGCGGGTCGCAGCTGGAACAACGGCGGCAGCGAAATCTTCACCTCACCCGACCGCACCTTGCCCTCTGTGTCGAGAACAGAGAGGATGACCCGCGCCTCGGACGGTGGAAGCGAAAGGTCACCGTCGGCGCGGGTGATGCGCAGCAGATGGGTCACCGGATTGAGGGTGACCTCGATGCCGGGCTCCCCCATCGCCGTCCACACCAGCTCTGACTCGAAGTCGAAGTCGTCAAAAACCAGGCCGTCGAGGTCAATGCGGCCCACGGCAGCGGTACTGTCGAGGACGAACTCGGGGATCTCCGCGATTAAAGGAATCGCCGCGTCGGAGACGATGAGCACGGGCACGGATCGGTCGTCGCTCAGCAGGCTCTCGTCGGTAGCGGTAAGGGTTAGGGCGCCGATGCCCGGAGTGGCGAACTCAGCGGTAAGCCGCAGCTGTCGGGTGGTAGCATCGAAGTCGGGAACCAGACCAGTGGAAGCAGAGATCGTCCACACGATGGCCTCGTCCGTGCCGTCGGGGTCGTCGACCATAGCATCGAGATCCAAGGTAGTCGTTGCTGCGCTATTGGAACCGGCGACCAGGCCGATCTTGGGCGGTGCCGAAATATGCGGCGCCACCGCTTGCCCGACGGGTAGAACGACGACCTCAAGCACGGCGGTGTCCTGGTTCTGCTGAGGGTCGGTGACCGTTAGAGTCACCACCGAAGTGCCAACAAATGAGGGATCGGCGACGACGAGCAGCACGCCGTCGCGCACCGTCGGGTGCACCTCTTTCGGCGAAGCCGCCGTCCACTGCAGCGCGGCAGCGCTGCTGTCGTCGGAGACGTAGGCGTTGAGGTCCGTCGTACCCGGCTGGCCGCTGACGAAGCGCAGAGGTGGCAGGGCGGCGATCTTCGGCGGCACCGACCCGGTCGACTCGAGGACGACGGCAATCTGGCGGCCGCTGGTACTAATGTCGCTGTCGCTGACGTTGAAATGCACGAGGCCACGGCCGGTGAGGGTACCGCTGAGGATGAGACTCTGGCCATCGGCAGAGAGGTCGGCGGTGATGCCTCCCTCGGCGGCCAGACTGATGTCGAGGTCCTCGAGTTCATCGTCCGTGTCTTCGATAAGCTCGCTCAAAGGAATCGCCATAGATTCGCCAAGCCGCGGGTAGACGGGCGGCGGGCGGCGCACTGTGGGCCCGTCGTTTACGGGATTGACCACAACGCGGGTGAGCACGGTGTCCGTGAGCCCGTCTCCGTCGGAGACCACCAGGCGGATTTCACCGCTGCCGAAGGCGTCGGTATCGGCGGAGAACACCGCCTGGCGACGGGCGTCGATGTCGACGCGGATGAAGGAGCCATTAGTGGAGGTCCAGGTCAGATCGCTATCCTGGGTGTCGAGATCGAGGACGAAGTCGTCGAGGGGCAACGGCTCGCTGGTCGTATCCTCGTCGAAGGACACGGTCGACGGTAACCCAAGGATCTGAGGTCGAGACAGAATCTTCAAAGGAACGATGACGGCGTCCTCATTGCCCTCGGTGACTTCGAAGGCGGTGAAGACGACGGTGGTATCACCCACCAAACCCTTGGGGTTCATGATCACCCGGTTGTCGGGATCGATGACGGTGTTCAGACCATTAATGAAAGAACTCGTCCAGATAACCTGCGCCCCTTCCTGGTCGACGAAAGCATCAAGATCGGCATACACCGTATCGATCTCGCCCTCCACCAGCTTAATGGACGGAAAGTCCTGGATTTGGAAGCCGCCAATGCGCAGGTCGAGGTGACCGAGGGGCTGGCCGAAGCGCTGCTCCTGGCCGGGAACGTCCGTGGTCACGTATATCGAGGTGCGGTCGTGACCGCGCTCCTCAATGGAGATAAGGCCGCGGTCACCCAGGGGTCGCCGGATGACTTCGACGGCGAAGCTCGCCGCCACGCCGGTGCCGATC
>JAYZFI010000043.1:0-34631 GCA_036336855.1 Candidatus Latescibacterota bacterium | reverse complement strand
TTCTAGCTCTGACGCCAGGGTTTCGGCATCCATGGTCGCTTTTGCCAGATCCACCGTCAGGGTCAGGGACGTGACCCGATCTCCTTCCGGGCTGAGCTCGATACCACTCAAGTCCTGTAAATGATTGCGTAAAGATCGGCCTCTTCGACTCGCTTCTTCGTCGCGGCTGTTGCAGTAGCCGCCGAGCCATTCCCGCAACGCCGTAATCACTCCCACCACTTCCTGACGATCGATCTTCAGTGGGCGTCCGATCCCTGCTGTGGGCCGGCGCTCGAAGGCAGCGAAGCTGTGCGCGCTGGCGGCAGCGACGAGGTCGGCGCGACCGCACAAGATCCCCGAAGAGTTTGGCGCCCCGAAGTACTTAGCGCCGAAGCCCCAGAGATCGGCCCCGCTGCTCGAGTACGAGCGCATGCGCTCCACCGGGTAAACCCGGAAGGCGGTGTCGGCGATGACGGGGACGCCGCGAGCGTGGGCGATCTCTACGACTTCTTCGAGACTGAGCCAGCCGTCTGGGTCCGCGATGTCAGGATAGAGGACGGCGGCGGTGTCGTCGGTGATTGCTTGTTCGAGGTCGGCTCGGTTGCAGCCTTCGAGAGTGCCGGCGGGCACGAGCTCGACGCCGGCTAGGCGCACCACACGCTCGTAGGTGTAGCGGCGCGGTCGGTAGCGCTGGGCGTGCTGGATGACGACCTGGGATTTCATGCCCATTGTGTTCGGCAGTTGCTCCATGCGTTTGGGATCGTCGCCGGAGACGCAGGCAGCCGTCCCCAGCACCAGGGCTGCGGCGCAGCCAGGGGTGATGAGCGCCGCCTCACAACCGAGCAGCTCTGCGGCGATGCGGCCGGTGCTGGTGAACAGGGCATCCATATCCACGTAGTAGCGGCCGGCCAGATCCATGGCGGCGCGTACCGAGGGTGTGGGGAAAGAGCCGCCGAGCATGGTGTAGTTCCCCTTGCCGTTGATGACAGGAACGGCGCCGAGGTCGGCGTAGAGTTGACGGGCCTTCTGTGCGTCCACGGGGTGTCCTTTTGGGTGTGGGTTGAGGGGAGTCATGGACCAGGGAAGGTCAGGTGTTCCCGTAGCAGCTCAGGCAGCAGAAGGAGGGGCTCGCCATTGTGGTCGAGCCGGAAGCGCACGGTCTGTGCCCATTCCCCGAGCTCGGAGTCTGCGGCAGTAACCTCGGGCCGCATCCATGCGAAGATCAAAGGTCCAAGGGAGGAGAGGGCAAAGGTTGGAGGACGGGGAATTTCGGAGATTTGGATCCGTTCTCCGATGAGGCCGGCCCGCTCGCGAGCGAGATCGATAGCGGTCTCTAACCCGCCGAGCTCGTCCACTAGTCCGGCAGTCAGCGCTGAAGTGCCGGACCATATGCGGCCGTGGGCTACGCTGTCTGCCGCCGCCACCGAGAGGCCGCGGGCGTTGGCAACGCGACCGATGAAGGAGTCGTACAGACTTGCCATGGAATGCCGGATGCGCTCCCGCTCCGCGGTGCTGACGTTGCGGTCGGGGAGTCGACCGCCAAACAGCGGCAGGGGTAGACCAAAGCCAAGATCGGCGTGCTCGCCGACTTTCACGTGATCGGTAGACAGCCCCAGATGTTCCTTGAAGCCTCGGTCGTAGAGCCAGCCGCCGACCACGCCGATGTTGCCGGTCAGAGTTAGCGGGGTAGCGACGATGGCGTCACTCTCCATGGAGATCCAGTAGCCGCCCGACGCTGACAACCGAGATTGCGACACCACCACCGGCTTGCCTTTTTCGCGCACTTCTGCCATGGCCTCGGCGACGAGGTCGGAAGCCATGGCATCGCCTCCGGGCGAGTCGACGCGCAGCACGACAGCCTCCACACCATTGTCGTCGCCGAGGGCGCGGATCTGTTGGGATAGGGTGCGGGCGCGGATGCCCAAATCCATCGCACATAGCCCGAGGGCGTAGACCACGACCACTTGCGGCGGTTCCCCGTAACTCTCGTCGAGGTGCTGCGGATAGCGATCCGAATCGACGTGGCCCCCGGAGCCGTGCACGGCGGCGAGCTCGCCCGCCGCCGCCCAGCGTCCCACAGTGTCAACCAACCCCTGCTCCAGTGCCTCATCGGGAAGCAGCAGAGTCCAGTCGTCAACGAGCGTGTCGAAAGCCTTCTCAGAGATTGCTCGCCCCTTCGAGATCTCCTCGCGCACTGTGGCGTAGCCGTCCTCGAGAAGGATCCGCAGCTGCTCGCGTTCGGGACCGGACATGCCTGTGCGCACGAACGGCTCAAAGGCCGATTTGTACTCGTGGTAGCGCCACTCTTCGGCGCCGATGCCGAGCTTGTCGAGAGATCCAGCGAGGTAGACTGAGCCGGCGACGAAGCCGCGCAGTGTGATTCCCCCGTACGGATCGAGAACGATCTGATCCGCAGCGCTGGCCAGGTGGAAGCGCATCAAGGTGGCGCGATCGATATAGGCGACGATGTGCTTGCCCTGCCGACGCAGGTCGAGAAGCTTCTGGCGTAGTTCCCAAGAAGTGGCCGAGTCGATGCGCAAGCCGGAGAGGTTAACCGCTACGGCGGCAATCTGTTCGTCTTTCTCAATGCGATGCAACAGCTCCAGCAGTTGGTGAAAGGGTAGCGTGTCGTCGAACAGCCGCCGCCGGCGATGCCGCACTGTGCCCAAGTTGTCGAGAGTGAAGTAGCGAGGTCGGTTGTCCACGCGATCAAGCGGACTGCCTCGCCGTCCACCCAGACGCAATGAGTACAACCCGCGATCGCGATCGCGGCCGGAGGTGGCTCGGTCATGGTTGCGATGCACCTGGGAATACAGGCCCGCCGCCCCGAACTCGAGCCGCAGGCCAATGCTGATGGTGCGGTCGTCGAGGTAGCGGCCCGAGAGGACCAATCCCGGCAAGGGACTCAGAGCGACACCCGTGCTCCAGAAATGGTCCCCGCCCGCCTCGCGATTGGCGCGGGCCAGCTCGCCGAACAGGGTGACACCGGTTCCGCCCCAAGGGCGTAGGGCGATATCGCCCGCTCCTTCCCGGGCCTCGCCATCGAAGGTTGCGGTCCAGGTCCCGCCCACGGACAGCTGCGTCACCGGACGCCAAAGTGTGCCCAGGCTGTAGCTGCGGTCCGGTCCGTCTCTGCCCAACGCCCAGCTGTAGGCGACGCCCCAAGAGGTGGTGCGGTCTCCCGAGCTCACCGCCAGCCGGTATTCAGTGTGGGTGCCAGGCCCGAGGCCGTTGTTGCGGTGTACCACACCGAAACCCACGTGGGGCATCGCCCAGAACAGACCCCAGCTGTTCACCGACTGAGCCGACGCTCTCTCCGCCGACCAGCTCAGCAACGACTCGGCTGATTGCAGGGGAGTCAGCACGGCGGGATTGACGTAGCCGAGTAGCCCGACGGCGGACCCGCCAGGTGGAGTCAAGGCATACTCGCTGCGGACGGCGTATGGAGTCAGTCGTACTCCGACGGCGTCGGATGCGGGCACGCAGGTGAAGAGCCCCACACAGAACACGAGTGCGGCAATCTCGCCGGAAGAAACCACCGAACGTTGCAACTCAGGGAACGATGAAATCGGAAACATCTCCCTTGCCTACGCGCAGCACTTCGATCTCGTCGTCCACGAGACTGACCACTGTCGAGGGGATGACAGGCAGCTCCCCGCATTCGAGGATGATTTCGACTTCGTGACCGAGTTCCTCTTCCAGGCCGATGGGATCGGTGATCACGTCCTGTTCCGAGTGATTGGCACTGGTGCTGATGATGGGCATGGCAAACTCAGAGACCAGGGCCGTCGTCACCGGGTGGTTGGGAATTCGGATCCCCACAGTCTTCTGCGGCGAGCGTATGAATCGAGGAGTCTCTTTGGTGGCGGGCAGCACGAAGGTGTATGCTCCCGGAAGACATCGTCGCATGATGCGGTAGGCGAAGTTGGACACCCGGGCGTAGCGGCTTATGTCGTTGAGGTCGGCGCAGACGAAGGACATGGGCTTGCGGGCATCCCGGCCCTTGATCCGCTGGATTCGCTCGACTGCTGTCTTGCTTGTGATGTCGCAGCCCATGCCGTACACGGTGTCGGTGGGATAGACGATGACACCGCCGTCGCGCAGTGCTTCCACCGCCTGGTGGATGAGACGCCCGCGAAGGTGCTCTGGATCGACGTGCAGGACTGTGGCCATGGTCTCGATTCCATGCTCAAAGACGGGGAATATACTCGCTTCCTCGTGCAAACGCCGTTTGAGATCGCCACGGGGTGCTGGGTATCTTACGGCGGGAGACTCTCAAACATGCCACATATCGTTATCGGCACTGCCGGCCACATCGATCACGGCAAGACCCTGCTCGTCAAGGCTCTCACTGGGACCGACACCGATCGCGCTCCCGAGGAGAAGGCGCGGGGGATTACCATCGAGCTCGGCTTCGCTGTCTTCGGCGATGACGCGACGATTATCGATGTACCCGGGCACGAGCGCTTCGTAAAGACCATGGTCGCTGGAGTCAGCACAATCGATCTGGCCATGCTCGTCATCGCCGCCGACGACGGCGTCATGCCGCAGACCCGGGAGCACCTCGACGTGCTCGAGCTCATGGGTGTGCCCCGTGGGCTTGTGGTGCTCAACAAGGTAGATCTCGCCGACGAGGAGTGGCAGGAGCTCGTGCGCGAGGACATTGCGGAGCTCACCGCAGGTACGGTACTCGAGGATGCTCCGGTGATGGCTGTTTCCGCCCTCACCGGGGAGGGCATCGAGGAGCTCCGCCAGTTCTTGTTCCAGGCCGTAGCGGAGAGCCAGCGGCGGCGTAGCCAAAGCCGCCCCTTTCGATTGCCCGTCGACCGGTTCTTCACCGTGAAGGGCTACGGTCGGGTGTGCACGGGCACAGTGCTCAGCGGCCGGCTGCGCGCCGGCGACGCCGTGGAGGTGCTGCCTGCCGCCGCGACCGGTCGGGTTCGCGGGCTGCAGATCCACGGCGTCGATGTAGAGGTCGTCACCGCCGGGGATCGCGCTGCCTTGAATCTGCACGGCCTCGACGACGAGCCGTCACGCGGGGACGTGATCGCGTCCCCGGGAAGCTTCCGCACCACGAACATGATCGACGCCCGCCTGCGCTTGCTGCCCTCGGCGCCTCGTGCCTTGGAGCAACGCACTCGCATCCGCTTTCATCTGGGCACGGGGGAGGTGCTTGCCCGCGTTGTGCTGCTGGAGTCCGACACCCTGGCTCCGGGGCAGGACGGCCTCGTCCAGCTTCGCCTGGAGCGTCCCGTGGTGGCTGCCTGGGGGGACCGCTTCGTGATTCGTCGCTACAGCCCGGCACTGACGATCGGCGGCGGCATCGTTCTCGATGTCAGCCCCGCCAAGCATCGCGGGGTCGACGACTCCGCAGCGCGCCGTCTCGTTCCTTGCGAGGCAGACTCCGCCGACGCCGTGGTGGGCCCCCGGATCGCCGCCGCGCATCGAGCTGGAATCGTCGCCGACGATCTTGAGCAGGACCTGGGAATCCATCGCGAGGAGATGGACGGCGTCCTGAACAAGCTCACCGGTGATGGGCTGAGAATCGTCAAGCGTGGTGGCTGTCGGCGCTTGTTCGACGGACCGGTATGGAAGGAGGTCAGCGAGGCCGTGCTTGCCAAGCTGTCAGCCTATCATCGATCGCATCCTTTGGAGGCGGGCATGCCTCGGGCGGAGTTGGAAGCGGCGACGACCCAGCGCAGAGCGGAGGAGCTGTTCCGTTCCGTGCTGGAGGAACTCGAAAAGGAGGGGGCGATCGCCGCAGACGGAGCCCGCCTGCGGACGGCCGCGCATCGAATCAAGCTGGGCGCAGAGGAGGAGGACCTCGGCAGGCGCATCCTGCAGACGCTGAACAGCACCACCTT
Organism: Candidatus Latescibacterota bacterium; assembly: GCA_036336855.1. Classification (GTDB taxonomy): domain Bacteria; phylum Latescibacterota; class UBA2968; order UBA8231; family UBA8231; genus JAYZFI01. The sequence goes on along the minus strand of JAYZFI010000043.1, from coordinate 28,788 downwards.
CGATGCCATGCCGGATGCCGAGGCCCTGGCCGGTGATCTGTGCGAGAGGTCGGACCGGGTCCTCAAACTGCTACGCGCCCTCGAGCGTCTCGACCGGATTATCTTTCTCGACGAGAAGCTCTTTCTCTCCGCGGAGCGCGTCGCCGCTGTGCAGCAGGAGCTGTCCAGCCATCTGGAGAGCCATGGAGAGATCACTGTCTCTCGCTTTCGCGGCCTCATAGGGGGGACAAGGCGCTACGCTCTTGGCCTGCTCAACCACTTCGATGCCGAAGGCGTCACCGAGCGTAATGGCGACGTACGTACTCTTCGGAGGTAGAGGTAGTTGCAGATTCGCACGAAGCCGCCTTCTTTTCCATCAGCCGGGCAGACGAGCCCGTGAAAAGAGGGGCTATTTACGTTCAACTACCGTTGTGAACGGCTCAGAACTTGAAGCTGCCCGTGACCCGCGCCTGTATCACCGGGTCGGGACTTTCGCTTGAGCTGATTGCTTTCGGCATCATGATGTGCAAGTTGGGAATCACGCTGAGTTCCTTGTCGATCTCGAAATCTACACCGGCGAGCAGAAAGAGATCAGTGGCATCTTCGTTGTTGAAGGCGTCGACGCGGCCGAACAGCTTGTGGTTGGGACCCACCGGAAGCGTGGCGAACATCGACACTCCCAACAATGTGGAATCTTCTCCTGGTTCGGCGACACTGGCCTCGCGAATGATGCGAAGGAAGGGCTCCACACCCACACGATAGCCGTCGGTATCCATGCCCAGAACTGCCTTCAACGTAATCTCGTCGCGGCCACCGGGTCTCATATCGAAGTCGCCGTAGATCTCCGCTACGCCGTCTCCCGGGCGAATGCCAAGACTGCCGTAGAACTTTTTCCCGTTGTCGTTCTCGGGCCGCTGGCCCGGCCCATTAGCGACCATAAGATGATAGCGCAGGTCGCCGGAAGAATGCTTCCAGCCCAGACCGATGTCGGCTGAGGAGCCGCCGACTTTGAACAGGTCCAGCAAGGCCCTCTCCACCGACCGGTAACCCCAGAGCTTCTCAGAGGTCGCCCAGGTTGGCGTACCGGACTCGCCGATGTAGAGATCGCCGCCGAAGACGCTCTTCCATTTCAGGTAGACGTGCTTGACGAAGGGAGTCATCTTGTCGCGGCTGCCGAATCCTTTGTCGTTGGCTTCCAGACGAATCCGAATGTCGAAGCGATCAGTCACCACTCGGTCGTAGGTGAAGTAGACACGCCGGAATTGAAATGCATTGCGCTTTTCGGGCGTTCCCACGTCGTCGTCGGCACTGGCCACGTAGTAGTAGTCGCCGAACAGGATGCCACTGATCTTCTCGTTGCCATCTGCCAACACGGGCGTTGCGGCCAGAGCCGCGATGGCTGCGAGCACCGGTAACCTGCAGTTCATCAGTTCTCCTCCCTTGGAGACACGAGTATATGCCGCTGCAATTTGTGATGTTGCAGGATGGACGCTGACGCCGTGGTCGTAGAATGGGCCCTGCCGCGATGCAGCTGTTCACGACGCAAGTATCGGGAGAGGTGGAGGATTGGGCGGGGTACGCGAGTGGAGGCGCTAAATCGTAAAGCCCTCGCTCTGACCCCAGAGGATGAGGAGGACTTGAACGTTCACTCCGTGAGCATAGCTGTGATAAACCGACCTAGATGGACCAAACTCCCTGTCGAGAACGCGCCGAGGGGACGCTGAGGGGGCAGTTGATGCGGTACGAGGGCTCCATTTGGTCCCACAGGTGCTCCAGGGCGTGCTGATTCCACTCGAAGAAGTGATCCTGGCCGATGGCTTCGGCCACACCGGCGCGGTCGATGACCCGAAACACGCCGTGCTTGATCCGGGTGACGTAGACGGCGATGCCGATCTGGGCCAGGTCGTCGACGACGCGCCGCAGGGTGTCGACGCCTGTGGCGTCGATCTGATTTACGCCGCCGGCGTCGAGTACCAGGAAGCGCAGGTCGGGCATTCGCGACAGAGCTTCCAGCACCTTGTCCTCGAAGAAGCTGCTGGAGCCGAAGTAGAGGCGGCCGTCGAAACGGATGATGGCGATGCGCTGGTCGAGGGCGAGGCCGTGCGCGTCGGCATCGACAAGGTGGCCGTCGGGATGGCGCGCAAGATAGGCGACGTGAGGTCGCATCGTGCGATAGATGTACTGGGCCAGCGCCAGGGCGATGCCGGCGCCGATCCCGTAATGCAGTCGGGGTGCGAAGGCGACGGTGATGACGAAGGTGACGATGCCGATAAGCCCGTCAACACGCGACACCCGCCAGGCTTGCTGCAGCGGACACACCCGAACAAGGCCGAGCACCGCGAAGATGATCACCATGGCCAGCGTCGCCTGTGGCAGGCGCCCGAACAACGGTGTGAGAAATAGCAGGGTGAGCATGACCACTAGGGAGCAAATGGCGGCGGCAAAGCCTGTGCGCCCTCCAGTGTCGTAGGTGATAGCAGAACGCGAAAACGAGCCGGACACGGCGAAGCTGCCGAATAGCGACCCCACGGCATTGGCCAGGCCCTGACCGATGAGCTCCTGATTGACATCGAGGTGCTGCTTGGAGCGGGTGGCGATGACCTTAGCGATGGACATCGCCTCCATGAGGCCGACTAGGGTGATGACCAGCGCTGCCGGCAGCAGGGCGAGCAAGAGTTCGGGATCGAGGGAGGAGGGCAAACTCAGGTGGGGCAGCCCCTGAGGAATGTCTCCCACGACGTCTCCTTGAAACTCTAGGGCCCACGACACGGCTGTGGTGAGGACGACGGCGAGGAGGATCTTCTCATGGCGAAAGCGCAATCCTACCATGATCGCCGCCGCCAGGGCCGCCATGCCCACGGTCGTCCAGCTCACCTGAGCCGTTGCGGCCACCAGCACGGCAGCGATGGACTGGAAGTGATAGGGCGCGTGAACCGAAGAGACACCGAGCAAGTGATGCAGCTGGGAGGTGGCGATGATGAGGGCGGCGGCATTCGTGAAGCCCGCCACCACCGGTGCCGAGAGCAGATTCACCAGCACACCGAGATGGAGAACCCCCAGAGCCAGGCGCAGCACCCCGACCATAAGAGCCAGCAGCAGCGAAAGGGAGATGAAATCCTCTCTGCCGGCTATCGCCAGAGTACCTACTGCCGATGCCGAGATCAGCGACGCCATGGCCACCGGTCCCGTCGCCAGATGCCGTGAGGAGCCCCAGAACGCGGCGATCACCGGCGGGAGGAAGGAGGCGTAGAGGCCATACACTGCTGGCAGTCCCGCGAGGCGGGCGTAGGCCATGGATTGAGGAACGAGGACGGCTGCTACAGTGATACCGGCGACGATGTCGCGTCGAAGGGTGTCGCCGGAGCGCAGCTCCGGCAACCAGGAGAGGAAGGGGGCGAGGCGATGCATCACACGGACAAACTCGCCGTGCCCCGCCGGTCGAGCAAGGCGGAGGAAGAAACCGCTCACCAGTCGGCGACGCTGCCGTCCGTCTCGTAGAAGTGCTCGCCGCCGAGCTCCTCCTCATATGGCTGGTCTGTGCCGAGCTCGCTCTCGTCGATGTCAAAGCCCAGTCCAGGTTTCTGCGGCAGCTCGATGTGGCCGTCGACGACCTGCCAGTTGTCCACTAGGAGTCCGTCGCCGAGGCAGGCGTCGACCTGCTCCTGTATGAGGAAGTTGGGGACCACCGCGTCCACCTGCATGCATGCTGAGAACGCCACCGGCCCAATGGCGCAGTGCGGCATGATGTGCATGTAGTAGACCTCGGCCATGTTGGCGATGCGTTTGAGCTCCGAGATCCCTCCAGCGTGGGAGCCATCGGGCTGGATGTAGGAAACGGCCTGGGTCTCGAAGACGCGGCGAAACTCCCAGCGGCTGAGCAGGCGCTCTCCGGTGGCGATGGGAAAGGGCACTTTGGAGGAGACTTCTTTGAGGGCGTCCACGTTCTCTTGGGGCACCGGCTCCTCCACGAACATGGGGCGCATGCCCTTGATCTCGTGACAAATCTCCACAGCGAGGCCCGGCGTCATCTTGCCGTGAAAATCGAAGCAGAGCTCGACGTCGGGACCAACCCATTCGCGCATAAGGAAGGCGCGCTCCACAAAGTCATCGATCACCGCCGGCGGCTCGTGGGCCCGCCACTTGCCGCCCGGTCCGCTCTTGAAAGCGGTATAGCCGTGGGTGAGGTGCTCGTCCAAGCGTTGGCGCGCGGAGACGAGTGCTTCGTCGTTCATGCTGCCGATGCCCCAGTGGGCATAGACGCGAATGCGGTCACGCACCGGACCGCCCATGAGCTGGTAGGCGGGCACCCTGTGGTGCTTGCCGGCAATATCCCAAAGTGCCTGGTCGATACCGGACAGGGCGCTCATAACGACGCTGCCGCCGCGGAAGAAGGCAGAGCGGTAGATATGCTGCCAGTGGTGCTCGATGCGCAGCGGGTCCTTGCCCACCAGGTAGTCGGCCATTTCGTCGACGGCGGCGCAGGTACTTCTGTGCTTGCCTTCGAGAGTGGTTTCGCCCCAGCCGACGAGGTCGTTGTCGGTGGTGATCTTCACCAGGCGCGTGCGTCGGCGAGGAAAGAACTGCTCGATCTTGGCGATCTTCACGACGGACCTCCGAACAGGGTGTTAGTATTCACTTGTAAGAACTCTTGGTAGGGTTCGAACTCGGGGATCGGGCTGCTAGTCTCGGCGCCCGGCAGGACTATTCTGGGAGGATCGGGAACGACTCCATGTCTCCTCCGACTGTCTTCAACAGGGTGCCGAAACTCACTCACCATCACGGGCCAGACGATGCCGTGCTGCCCTTTCGAAACAGAAGTTAGCCACCTTTTTCAAATCCTCCTGGTAGGGCGTGGGTAGCAGGCCGAAGATGCCCTTCATGTCCGTGAACTTTGTCATCGCTGTCTCGTCCTCGTCCATTCGTTGGCCCTGGATGGCAGGCCCAGGGCGTCGAGAAGCTTTGTGATGGACGGTGGGTTGATCAGCGCGGGGATGATCTTCATCGTGCCGCCGCAGTCGGGGCACAAGCGGGCCTCACTGAGAACGAGTGGCAGGGCCTCACGGCGCTATTTCACTAAGATCATCTTCCGCGTCTGCGCGAGATCGCCCTGGCCGGTCAGCCGGCACAGATACACACCCGAGGCCAGACCCGATCCGTCCCAGGTCACGGCGTGCCGGCCGGCGAGCGCGAGACCGTCCCACACGGTGGCGACGTGCTGGCCGTCCACGGTGTAGATGGACATGTTGATGGGCTGGGACTCGCGCAGGATAAAGGTGATGGTGGTGACCGGATTGAAGGGGTTGGGGTAGTTGGGCCCGAGTCCCGGCTCGGCCGGCGTGACGCCGCGACCAGGGGGAGGACTCCCTACCGAGGTCATGAGGTCGGTGTCGATGAAGACGGGCCAGCCTTCCAGAAGCTCATGCCAGGCGGAGGTGGGCAGGTTCCCGTCGCGGTCCCGGGCGTGGCCATACAGGTGCCACAACCCGCGCACGGCATGATCCGACACCCTGACTCGCGCGGTCAAATGGACGCGGTGACTGCCACTGGCCCGCCAGGAGGTGACCGCGCCGTCGACGAAGGCACCTCGCACCTGGGAGACGTTCCGCCACTGGGGGGAGGACTCCAGCTCGCGAGAGTACACCGAGTCTGGCGTAGCGCGGAGATGGTAGTTGTCCCGCCGGGCGAAAGTGGTGCGCTGGAGCCGCTCGGAGACGGGCTCGCCCAGGGTGGCCCTCCGCACCAGCTGCACGCCGATCTCGGCGATGTCGTCGGCACCGTCCGGGTCCACGGCGAGGACGTGGAGGTCGTACCAGTTGTCGGCCTCTAGGGTGTCCACGCGGTCTTCAGTTCCCGGGAAGGTTGCGTACATATGTCCCACGAACGGCCGCGGGTCTGATCCCGGGTAGGCGTGCCGTGGCGCCGAATTCAGATTGCTGTTGCGGGTGAAGAGCCGGCCGTTCACGAACAGATTGTAGGCCACGAACCGGGCCTGGCCATCGAGTTCGTAGTCGTCCACCCACAACATTCGGCGTCTGGGGCTGGAGTGGTTGATGTTGCCGCTCAGGTAGGCGTCGTGTACGATGGCCTGGGGGACGAAGTTGCCGTTGTGGTAGGGGTCGGCCAGATCCACCATGCGGGAGTACCCACCCACCGAGTAGTCGCCGCAGCCGGCGTCGAAGTAGTTGCCGGTGATTTCCAGGCTGCCGCTGGAGAAGGCCATGGGCCGGGTGCGCTCGAAGTGGTTGTCGCGGACCACCGCCCGCAGGGTGTACCCGCCCTGCGGGTGGGTGTCAACGCAGGCCTGCCACTGGGACAGGTCGTTGTCGTGGAAGTAGTTGTCGGCCACGATGAAGCGCGTATCGGGGCTGTTGGAGGCGATGGCGTGACGGTTGTAGGTGAACTCATTGTGGGAGATGGTCACCTCGGAGCCGCCGGTGGCCATGGTGGGTCCGGTGACGCTGACGCCGTAGCCGAAGCCGTCGCGGTAGTTCTCGTGCACGTAGCTCCCGGTGACGACACCCCTCAACGAGTTGGCCAGGTCGACGGCGATGCGGAAGCGGGTGAGCTCGCAGCCGGCGACGATGAGCCCGTCGTGCCCGGAGATGCGGATGCCGGTGGAAGTGCCCTCGGTGTGGGTGACCGCCCCGACCAGCTCGAGATGGCGGAAGGTGACACCGTCGCTAACTACCTCGAAGAGGGTGAGATTATTATCGTCGGTCCGACATACCGACGGTGCCGGGCTCCAGCGCGGCGGTTCGTTCGGCTCGCCGGGCTCGATGACACCGACGTCGAGCAACCGGCCGGTGCCGACCAGGATGAGAGGGCGATCGACCGTCACCGTGCCGGTAAAGACGTAATCTCCCGCCGGCAGTCGGACCGTGTCGCCAGCGGCTGCCCGGTGAACGGCTGCCTGGATCGCCGCATCATTGAACCCCTGCACCCGGACGTCACCGCCAGCCACGACGGCGGACAGGGCGACAATGAGGATTGCGAGGCGCGCGAAAGGGGCGGGTATGCGGATGCCACGGTCCTGCATTGAATTCTCCTGCGATAGGGCCAACCAGTGGGAATGTAGGACACCGCTGACCTAGCCGGGAGGGGAATGGGCGAGGGCGGACCATCAACCAGCCCGGACGTGTCCATCAGAGGAGTCTGATCCTCGGTTCGATCATTCCCTACAGCTTAACAATCGACGATAGGGACGTTCGAACCAGCCGGACGAACACTCTCGTCTCGCTCATATGCAGTGGAAACAGGCAGTTAGGCGCGACAAAAAAAGAGGAGACTGCCAATCCTGACAGTCTCCTCTATATGGTAGCCCGTACGGGAGTCGAACCCGTGTTACCGGCGTGAGAGGCCGGCGTCCTAGGCCTCTAGACGAACGGGCCACACTCGATAGCCTTCTGCTACGCGGACGCCCAACTACCAGTATCTAATGACCGTTACAAGGTATGTCCTGATAGACCCAAAGTCAACAATCTCGAACGCCTCGGTTGCCGCGCTCTCGGAGAGAGAATATCGTTCGAGAACATGATCATCGAGTGGAACACCCACATCTTTCACCCCGATTCAGGGCGCTACCCCTTCCATGCGCGCGCCGCCTACCGGCCTACGATCGCTGACGAGGGCGATCCCCTTGGCGATTACAAGCAGGTCATGGTTGACGAAGGCATCGATCGCGCCGTCCTCGTCCATCCCGAGCCCTACGGCGACGATCACTGCCTCGTGCTGGAGTGCCTAGATCGCGAGCCCGACCTCTTTCTCGGCACCTCGTTGTACTATCCCGATGACGCGGACGGTCCGCGAAAGCTGGAGGAGCTGGTTAGGCAACAGCCCAAGATCATCGCCACCCGCTTCCATGCCCACCGCGGCAAGAGCATGTACCTCGAGGACTTCGCCGATGCTGGTGTACGCGCTCTATGGGAAAAAGCGGTAGGACTCGGCCTCATTATCGAGCTCCACATCGGTCCCGACTACGCCGAGCAGGTTGCCCAGGTGCTGCGCGACATCCCGGAGACCACGACCCTTATCGATCATCTCGCCGAGCCCCATATGGGCGATCCCATCGAGTTCGCCCACGTCCTAGATCTGGCGATGTTCGACAACGTGTACATGAAGATGTCGGGGCTGAACCACTTCGCCGCCGACGCACCTCTTTACGAGAGCGTCCGGCCTTTCACGAGAAGGGTCATCAACGCCTTCGGGCCCGAGCGCATGGTGTGGGGCAGTGGTACACCGGCCATCGTAGATGCCCACATGGAGGCCTATTCCGACGCCGATCGGGCGAAGGTGAAAGGCGGGAATCTGGAGAAGTTACTGGGGTGGGACGTAACGGAGGCAGCTACTTGAGCACGATTGTCGCCGACATTCAACGTCCTGGGTGGTCAACTCGGGAGCATCGTTCAGGGTGTCTCTTCCACGGGTGATGTATCGACACGATCCTCAAGCCAAGAGCGTGCCTCTGAAGCTTAGTCGAATGGCGACAAGCAGTTCGAGCTCAGCGCGTCGCATTCTAAAGGAAAAGTAAGTTGCGGAAGCAACGAAAGGTGACGATGAACGAGACCGAGCAGTACGAATTCGACCGCCAGGGCTACCTGGTCCTGCCCGACATGCTCACCCCCAATCAGGTGACCTCTCTTAAGAGCGCCGTCGACGAACTCGAAGAGCACGCAGTCGCCCGCGTTGATGACCCGCCGCGCAAGAAGTCGCCCTGGGGAGCGGAATACCACGCCGATCCCGACTTCGGCTACCACGTCCAAGGTGAGCGCGCCGAGGGCAAGACGATCATCATCGAAGACTTTTGGAATGCCGATGCTGCCTTCGACGTGCTTGTCGATCACGCGCGCACCATGGAGTACATCCGCGCTCTAGTCATGCCGCGGGCCACGATCAACAACTCCGAGATTCGTATCCGCTACAAGGGCAACGCCACAGCCCACCACGGTGGACATCGCCACGGTGAAAACCAGAAATATCGCTACGCGGTGACTGCCGGCCGTATCGACTGCATGATGGTGCGCATGGTTTACTTCATCCACGACTGCAGTGCCGACCAGGGGGCCTTCACGGTAGTGCCTGGCACCCACAAAACCGAGTTTGAGTCGCCTCATGGCAACGACCCCGACAGTGAGCCCGGTACGATTCCCCTGGAGGTCAAGGCGGGCGACGCCATTCTGTTTACCGAAGCCTTGCGCCACGGCGGCCGAACCAACCGCACTGACCAGGTGCGCAAGACCCTGCACGTGGGCTACGGCCCCTACTGGCAGATGTCGCAGAACATTGCTACCATGGACGAACCCCAGCACGCGACTGAGCAGACCATAGCGCGTTGGACGCCGGCCCAGCGCGATCTGCTTCGCGCCTGGTCGGAAGGGGGGCACAAATAGTCAGTGTGTGACCTCCGACGCCGCCGGCCATGATGGGCTGGGCGCGTATGGTCGTCAGTGAAGAGTTGCACGGCGCCGTCTTCACCCGCTAGAGAGAAATCACCATGTACCTAATCCCCGACGACGTCTGACGTGGCGATGCACGAACCTGGCCTCGGTATCACCGAGGAGTCGAGTCTCACACAGCGTCTGCGGCGAGTGTTTTACGCGCCTCGAGACGCCTTCGAACCCGTCGCCGTCGACGGCGGTTCGTGGACAGACTGGCTGCTGCCGATGACCTTGCTGGCGTTGATCTGGTCGGTGTCCAACTGGGCGACGCTGTCCATCGTCGCCGATCCCGAGTTGCCCCGCATTCAACAGGAGTTGACTCAGCTCGACGACGAAACCCGTGCAACCGCGTTGCAGAGTCTGCAGATGTGGCGCGAGTACGGTTGGTTCACTACGCCCTTTGTCAATGCCTTTTCGGAGCTGGCTGCTGTGGGGTTGATTCTCACTGGTGTCATCCGCTTCGGACTGCGCGCCGAGGTCAGCTTACGTCAGATGCTGACGGTGAAGTCGTACGCCGGCGTCATCGCCGGGCTGCAGTGGATCGTCATGGTTCCGCTGATTCGTGCCAACGCTTCGCCCGATATCGCCCTCGGCCTCGGCGCTCTGGTACCGGCGGTGATGGAGGGCACGTTCTTCGGTCACTTCCTCACCAGCCTCAACCTCTTCGGGCTTTGGCAGGCCTGGGTGATTGGGATTGGGGTCTCCGTCATGACGCGGGTTCCACAGCGCCGTGCCGTACTCACCGTGGTTTCTCTGTGGCTGGTTTGGATTGCCATGGGAGCGATGACGCACCCGGTTGACCCGGTCTAATTCGAGGCATCTCGAACTCAGTGAAAGGAATCGGCGTCAGCACCCGCCTATCGTGCTTTCAGACCGTGGAAGACCACGGCGGCTGCATCGAGGTGGAGAGCGCGGCGAGGGGTCTCCCTTCACCATCGTTGTCCCGTCGAGGCGTCCCAAGAGCGAGTCGTAACTGAACCCGGCGATGTCCCCGCGCCGCGGCTATCCCCACACCACCACCTCTCCCCCCTGCCTCCCCAGAGCCGGCAGCTTACTCGCTGTGGCTCGAAAAGCGTCAATGGAGGAAGTGTGAGCACCCAGCCCCACATCGGGGTTCTGCGGGAGAAATCCCTGCACGCCGCCGTCAAGCGGTGGTATTCGGAACCTGAAGATGAGCTCGAGGCCACCGTCGACGGTTACGTCGTCGACATCGTTCGAGAGGACGCCGAACTCGTGGAGATCCAGACCCGCAGCTTTGCGCCTCTGAAGACTAAGTTGCGCAAGCTGACCCGTGAGCACCGGGTGCGCCTCGTGCATCCCATCCCGGCGCTGAAGTGGATTGTCCGCATCGACGAGAACGGCGAAATCCTCGGGCGTCGCAAGTCCCCTAAGCGCGGCAGGGCGGAGCACGTCTTTGAGGAGCTGGTGAGCATCCCGGACCTAATTCCGCTGCCTACTTTCACTCTCGAAGTCTGCATGATTGAAGAGGAGGAGGTACGGCTCTACGACGGTAAGGGCAGTTGGCGCCACCCCGAATGGCGATCCCACGATCGGATTCTCGTCGCTGTCGTCGAGCAGCGCCGCTTTCACGGTGCCGAAGATTTCCTCGACTTCCTTCCCGGTGCCGAGACCCTGCCCCGGCCCTTCACCAATCGCGAGCTCGCCACCGCTAGCGGGCAGAGGCTCAATCTCACCGGCAAGATCACTTACTGCCTGCGCAAGATGGGGGTCCTCGGGGTGGTAGGGAAGAAGGGCAACGCCCAGTTGCTCCAAGAGTGTGAGTGCCTCGCCGCTGAGCCGGCGGCTGTCCTGCTCAAGTAGTAGTCCCATCTGATGCCCGCACCTGCACGCGATGGCGTTGACTCCTGGTGCCCATCGCCCAAACGCCCTGGCTCCAGGCGGTCGGCTCTTGCACGGCCCCGCTCCTCGCCGATCACCCGACCAGTTGGTCGAGTATAAATGCTACCAGGGGTGTTTCTTTCTCTGGAGAGACCGGATCCGGCTGACTATGTTGCCTTTATCGGACACGCTCACAACCAAGGATGTCGGCGCGCGTTGAGGCCATAGGCGCTGCCCTCACAGAGGATTAGGGAAACGAGATGATCGAGCTGGCCACCATGACTAGCGTCTGTCCCGATTGGACACTGAGCGAAGTGATTGAGGGGATGAAGCGCCACGGTTACTGCGGATTGGAGCCACGTGTCGAGTGGGGCCATGCTAGCGGTATCGAGCGCGGGCTCAGCGCCTCGCATCGCGCCGAAGTGCGCCGCCAGCTCGAAGGGGAGAAAATCGACCTCTGCTGCATTGCCACCGGTGCGCGCATGGCCACTCCCGATGTCGAAGAGCGCGCCCAGCATATCGAAGACCTGCGCCACTACATCGACCTCGCTGCCGACCTTAACTGCACTCGCATTCGCGTGTTCGGCGGTCAGCGCGCCCGCGACCGCGAACTCGCCCTCGTCGTCGGCTACGTTGCCGACGGCTTTCGACAGATCATCGACCAGGCCGCCGCTGCCGGAGTCGCCCTTCTGCTTGAGACTCACGACGACTGGTCGTGCTCGGCTCCGGTGCGCGCCGTCGTCGAACAAGTCGACCACCCCAACCTGCGCGTACTCTGGGACTTCATGCACCCCCAGCGCATGCTGGAGACACCGGACGAAGCCTTCAGCAACCTCGGCTCCCTTACAGATCACACCCACGCTCACGACGGAAACTATGTTGAAGGGCGTATGCAGGTGGGTGCTTTGGGCGACGGGGTCATCGACCACGCCTCGCCCCTACGCCTGCTCTCCGACGCCGGCTGGAGTGGCTATTTCTCCGTGGAGGTTATCCACAAGCCGGGCAGTGGCCACGACGCCGATACCGTGCTCGCCCAGTACGCCTCCGGTTTTCGCGACCTGCTGCCGAACCGCTGATTCGCCCTCGCAACGAATCCGTGCACTCGGTGCACTACTTCTGCACCAGCCCCACGGCGCCGAACTCGTAGCTGGCGTCCTTGTCGGGCAGCTCCTCTAGATACACCGTGAAGCGGACGGGCAGACCGTTGTCAGGCATCTTCTCTTTCCAGTAGCGGGCGTAGGCCTCGGCGTACTCTTTGCGGATTCGGCTCTTCTCTGCGGCGTAACTCTCCGGATCCACTGTACTTGGTGTCTTCGGCGCGGCGCCGAAGGAATGGACCTCGAGAAAGTCCACTTCGGCCAGGCTCTTACAGATGCCTGCTTCGCGCAAATACATCTCCCAGGTGTCGAAGATGCGCGGGATTTCCTGTTCCGGTCGCATTCTGGCAATGTTGTCGAGGCCGAGCTCGTTGCTGGCAGCGATAGCACCGGTCATACCGACGAAGCGGATCTTCAGGTCTCCGTTGTCGAGCTCTTCCACCACGAGATCGGAGAACACGTCGTTGGTTTTCTTGCGAAAATAGGTAACACGACCGCGATTCTTGATCTCCCACTCCATGGGCTCTGTCCTGTTCGCTATCGAGTTAGGAATGAGAAAGAGGGGGAGGACCGATCGTGATCCTCCCCCTCTCAATAGTGATGCACCGCGGACAGCAGTAGCGCACTACTAAATCGGATTGTGGGCGCTCGATGAACGGTTCGATGGAATCGCGACGACTAGCTGCTATTTGACCAGCACGCGTTGCTGAGCTCCCGCCGCCGTCGAGACCGTGACGTCTCGATGTTTCACGACAATTGGGGTCTTCCGGCTCATTATTGTCCGCTGACGCGGCTCAACTAAATGGAGCTTTCCTTATCCTCCTGCCCCCAGTAGGTCTTGCCGATCTCGCGTTCGAAGGCGTAGGAGATGTCGATCTGCTCCAACGGCTCGTTGCGGAAGTCGAAGCGCAATGAGGCATCATGTATGATGAGTTGCACGGATTCCACGTCGGAGTGCAGGGCCGGAAAAACGATGAAGCCTTCAGTCTCCTGTCCGGAGAACACCGGGTCCGAGTTGAACATCGTGCGGCGCAGAAGGTCGACCCGGTCCTGGTAGCGGGAGTACTCGTTGCCGCGGTAGCCGATGGCGTAAGCCCGATAGTAGGTGTCGAGCTGTTGTAAATTCAGACTCCAGTACTGCCGGCTGTTGGAGGCCAACAACTCCACCCGAACCGGATCAATCTGCACCTTGGGGTGCTCGTAGTTCTTCACGCTCAGCTGAAAAACGGTGAACCGGGTGTGGTCCATGCCATCCCAGAACTCGGTATCCCCGTACGTGTACGGGTTCGTCGACTTCTGTCCAGTCGCCGACACCGCGGCGAACTGGCGATTGAGCTCGTCGGCAGTGACTGGCCGAAGTCTGACTTCGAGACGTCCTTGGGTAAAGGTGACACCGCCATCGTCGGCGATCGTCATCTCCGTGCCCTGCGTTTCCGTCGGGCGCAGCGGTCCGGCCACGTAGTGGTAGCTGCAGCCCCAAGCTGAGGTCAGGACTAACCCCACGAGCACGGTTGCTGCTTTCGTCCGCAACAGCGAACCAAGCATAAATGAGAAGCTCCCGTCAGCGCGGCCAAAAAAAATGCAGCCGCGGAATATCCCCTGTCGTAAGAACCGCGCCAATATATGTATATTGCGCCGGCCTTCCAATCCTTTACCAATCGAAGCCAAGGCGGAGAGGCATTTCGGATCAGACGACATATCTGATTGCGGCCCAATGTCTTGCTGTCTCGGGAAGCCTCAACCGAAAAAGACGAGCGCCGAACTGAACGACACCGATCCACCCCTCTTAACCAGTACCGTCCCCGCCGAGCCTCCTACATGGGCCGTGCTGGAGCGGGCCCTCATCGACGCCATTGACGAGGCAGCTCCCATCTTCCTCGACAAGTACACCCGTCCTGGCGGGACCCTGGTCTGGCAGGAGGAGTATCCCGGCGATGGCGTCTGGGCTGACGACCTCTACGAGGCGTTCTTTAACTGGCCTTTTCATTATGCCCTTGGCGGTAGCGACTATATCGGCGCCAAGAGCTTCGTCGAGTGGGACGCCATCACCCGGCAGCTGGCCAACGATTATGGTCGCGTCCATCGCGAGTTCGTCAACGACGACGACTGGTTTCACAACGCCGAGAACTACGTCTATTTCTACGCTCTTGGCCTCGTTGATCCCACGGTGCGCGACAATCGTGACCGAGCCTGCCGTTTCGCAGGCTTTTACACTGGAGATGACCCCGAAGCGCGCTGTTACGATGCCCGCCATCGTATCATCCGTTCCCCGTTCTCCGGTAGCAAAGGACCCCTTTTCCACGCTCGCTGGGCCGACGTCAGCTACAACCTCGCCTACGAGCACACAACGCTCGGGCCCGAGCACGAGCTCGCTGCCGACTGGCAGCAGAGGGAGGGCCCGGAAAGGGTTCTGCATGAGATCTTCGACCGTGTCGTCATGCGGTCCGACGTCGTCGTCAACCTCGGCGTCGTTCCCTTGGTCGCTACCGCCTACTCCTACACCGGCGACGACAGGTACAGGCGTTGGATCTGTGACTACGTCGAAGCTTGGATCGAGCGTAGCCGCGCCAACAACGGCGTGATCCCCGACAACGTAGGCCCCAATGGCATCGTGGGAGAGGCTCGTGGCGGCCAGTGGTGGGGCGGCTTCTACGGATGGACCGGCCGTTTCGGCCACCAGATGATGGGTTGCGCCGTCACTGTTGCTGCAGAAGCTGCACAGCTGGTTACTGGCGATTCCAGCTATCTCGATCTTGCCCGCATGTGGCTCGACACTCTCGTCGATCGCGGCCGTCGCGACGACCTGGGTCGCTTCGTCGTTCCTCACAAGCACAATGATGAGGGCTGGACCGAGTTCGCCCCCATGCACCCCCACATGCCGGTGCACCTGTGGGGCGCCTCCATGCAAGAGCGCGATCGTCAGCGGCTCGAGGTGCTGCGCGATGGCTCGGAGGCTGCGTGGGACACCGTGACCTCCCGTGGTCCCCGGGAAATGGACGATCGCCCCTGGGTCGGTTTCCTGGCTGGCCGCATCCCCGACTATCCCGAGCAGATCCTGCAAGCCAACTACCAGGAGGTTCGGCGCCGCCTCGATATTGTCCTCAACGACGATCAGGATCTCACCAAGCTCGACGTCCACCACTGGCAACAGGTGAACCCCGTGCTCACCGAAGCCCTCACCCACCTGACGACGGGCGGACCGCAAGCGATCTATTGGGGCGGTCTCGCCGTGGGCCGGCTGCGCTACTTCGACGTGCAGCGCCGTCGTGCCGGTCTGCCGAAGGATGTCGCCGCCCTCGTCACCGATCTTGGGGCTAACTCTGTTTCGGTCAGCCTCGTCAATCTCTGCGTCTCCGAAACTCGAGACGTTATCGTTGCTGCAGGAAGCTTCCGCGAACACCATCTGCTTGGAGTGAGCGAAGTCGGTGGCGAGCGCATCGAAGTCAACGCGTCCTACCTGCCGGTGCAACTGCGGCCCGGTACCCGTATCGACCTACAGCTGGAGGTAGAGCGCTACTGCCGGCCGCCTACCTATGCTTTTCCTTGGCATGGCGACAGCGTGCTCTTCCGCTGACGCTTGGCAGAGTCTCAGTCCCTTGAGAATCGCTGACGCCAAAGTACACCAGGTGGCGGTGCCACCTGGATATAGCTGGGCCTTCGTCGAGGTCGTTACCGACGAAGGCATTACCGGAATCGGTGAGATGAACCCCTCGGCGCCGCGTTCCGAGTGCCTGCAGGCGCTCCGGCAGATCGCCGAGAACCTACGCGGGGAAGACCCCAGGCAGATCATCGGCCTCACACGCCGCCTCATGGACCTTGGGCTCGACAGCGCCGGCGTGGTTGCCCTCAGTGCCGTAGAACAGGGCCTGTGGGATCTGCTCGGCAAGAGCCTGCATGCGCCGCTGTACCAGCTGCTCGGCGGCCGTTGCCACGCCGACATTCACCTATACGCCAACATCACCCGCGCAACCTATGAGCTCACCCCAGAGGCCTTTGCCCGCAGCGCTGCCGGCGCCGTCGCAAACGGCTTTGACACTGTGAAGATTGCCCCTTTGGGTGGCCGGCTGTTCGAGCGTGACCGCGCCGCTAGCATTGCTAACGCCATCGACTGCGTGCACACTGTTCGCGACACCATCGGCCCCGATGTTGACCTCATGCTCGACTGCTACGGCATCCTCGATGTCGATGAGGCCCTTCTCGTGGCCAATGAAGTTGCTGGCGCGAATCTATACTGGTTGGAAGAGCCCGTCGCCGAGGCCGATGTTGACGGGTATCGGCGCGTCAAAGCCGAAAGCGGACTGCGACTGGCGGGGGGCGAGCGCTCGGCGTTTCGTCAGGGCTTCCACCCAGCTCTAGACAACCACATGGTGGATGTCGTCATGCCCGACGTGAGTATTTGCGGCGGTGTGGCGGACCTGCATCACATGGCGGCCATGGCGCAGGCGAGGGGAATGATGACCGCGCCGCACGGACCCTTCGGGCCGGTCATCGAAGCCGTCCAGGCACAGGTGATGATGGCCCATCCCGGATTCCTGATCCTCGAGTACGCTTGGGGTCAGGTGGATTGGCGAGAGCAGCTGATTCTCCCGGCGGAGCAGATCATTGCCGGCCGCATGGTGCTCTCCGACCGGCCCGGACACGGCATAGAACTCGACCAAGACACCTTGAAAGCACACAAGCTGTGAACGACCGATTTGCCGCCGCGGGTGGCATTCGACACTATCGCAAGGAGCGATCATGCGCGTTGTAGCTGTGGGCTGCGAGTATTCCGGCGTTAGCACTCTCATTGATCGTATCGACGCCTGGGGCAAGGAGCGGGGGATCCAGCATCATCTCGACGATCATTTCACCATTCCCGACGCCTTCCATCTCGACGAGACCGAGCAGCGCGCCATGCTGAGCATGCTGCCGGCGATCAAGGAGCGCTTCCAGCGTTTCCAGATCGTCTACCACATACGTCTCATCAACCGCTACGAGCACATTCTGCTTGGCGGCTTTCACATCGAGGAGCGGGTGTACGGTCCGCATTACTACTACCCGGGGATCGGTGTCGAAATCCGCGAGTACGAACCCGACATGCCCGAGGACACTATCCTCGTGCACCTGTACGCGCGGCCCGAGGTCATCCATCAGCGCATGCAGGGCAATCCCCACCCGCATCCCCTATTGCTCGCCTCCGACGTCAAAGAGGTCCTCGAGCAGTTCCAGCGTGAAGTGGCGCACTCGTGGATCCACCGCAAGATCGCCATAGACACCTCCGACCTGACCCCGGAACAACTGCTGGAGATCTTCCTGCAGCGTTCCATTCCTCACCTCAACGCCCGAGACGCCCTCACTCGCGTGCAGCTTGCCCAGACATAGCCAGGAGAGACCACCCTATGAAGATCACCGAAGTCGGCGCGGTCCTGCTCCAACCCATGCCCTGGGTGTTGGTGAAGGTGCGTACTGACGAGGGCATCGTCGGCATTGGCGAAGCCTATCACGGCGCCGGAGTTCACCATATTGCCGTCGATCCGCGCCTCACCGCGCGAGCCCTTATTGGTCAGGACCCGCGCAACGTAGACAAGCTGTTTCGCGACATGAAGAGCTCCATGTCGGCGTCGGGTTTTTTCCAGGGAGCGGTGATGAGCGCCATCAGCGGTATCGAAATGGCCCTGTGGGATGTCACCGGTCAGGCCATTGGCGTCCCCATCTGGCAGCTGCTGGGCGGCGCCTACCGCCAGTCCATCCGTGTATACAACGACTGCCACGCCGGCGAAGACGACGACCCCGGCTCCTGGGTCGCCAAAGCGCTTGAGGTGGAGAGGCGCGGCTTCGATGCTATCAAGTTCGACATTGACCCCCGGCCCGATCGCCGAGATCACTACAATCGCACCATGAGAAACGCCGACATCGGTTTCCACATCGAGGTCGTCAAGGCGATCCGCCAGGCGCTGCAGCCTGACACCGATCTACTCATCGACGCCCACTGGGCCTATGCGTCCCACGACATCCTCAAGGTGGCCTACGCCTTGGAGGAGCTCGAGCTCATGTGGCTGGAAGACCCCATTCCCCCCGAGAATATCGCCGCCCTAAAGGAGGTCAAGCAGGCAACGCGCACACCGATCTGCACCGGCGAAAACCTCTACACCCGCCATGGCTTCCGCGAGCTCGTGGAGACCCAAGCGACGGACATCATCTCGCCCGACCTGGCTAAGGCCGGCGGCCTCTCCGAAGGCCGTCGCATCGCCGATCTCGCCGACATCTACTACATGCCGATCTCGCCCCACAATATCTGCGGACCCATCGGCACCATCGCCGCCTGCCACGTCTGCGCCGCTTCCCCCAACTTTCAGGTTCTCGAGTTCCACCACCTTGACGACGAGGTTTGGAACAGCCTCACTGTGGAGCGTGACCTGATCCAGAGCGGCTACATCGAGCTGCCACAGACCCCGGGTCTCGGCGTCACTATCAACGAAGATGTCGCCCGTGCTGCCGTGCGCGAAGACCTGGGATTCTTCGACTGAGGATCGTGAGCATGAAGATCACCGAAGTGCGCATCGACGAGGACCGCCTGCTGCGCCTCCTTACTGACGGCGATCACGAGGGCTGGTCGGCGGGTGTCGACACTCAAGCCCAACTCGCCATCGAGCAGACCTATGCCGGACTCGTCGTCGGACAGACCCCCATGCAGCGCGAGCGCATCTGGCGCCAGCTCGTCGATGCCGGACGTGCCTCCGGCCTGGGGCCGTCGTCATGGGCTCACGTGGACATTGCCCTCTGGGACCTGCTCGGCAAGGAGCTCGGGTTGCCTGTGTTCCGCGTCATTGGTGGCTTCCGCGATCGCGTCCCCGCCTACCTCAACGGCAACGCCAGCCCCGACGCCGCCACTGCCGCCTGCGACCAAGGTTACTGGGGTTACAAGTTCCCGGCCCGCCCTGGCTCGGCGATGGTTAGTACGCTGCAAGCGATCCGGGCCGCCGTGGGCGACGAGTTTCGTCTGCTCGCTGACGGCCGTCGACAGTGCACTCTCGAAGAAGCCTTGGCCCTTGGCCGGGACTTGGAAGGGGTCGATGCTCACTGGTTTGAAGAGCCGCTGCGTGATTCCGATCTCACCGGCTACAAGAAGCTCAGCGACGGCCTCGACGTGCCTGTGGTGGCCGGCACTTTCGCCGATCACTCCATGCTCGCCGGCACCCAAGCTCTGACCGCCGTCGCCGTCGACCGCCTGCGCGCCTGCCTTCCCCGCAGCGGCGGCATTACCGACGTGCTCAAGCTCTTGCGCGGCGCCGAGGCGCTGGGCGTGAATTGCGAGCTCGAGTGGGACCGGCAGTGCGGTCCTCACGCCTGTGCTCACCTGCTGGGTGCGGCACGTAATGTCGAAATGTTTTCGGCCGACGCCGACGATGGAGGCGACCTCGATCTGTCCGTCGTCGACGGTGAGCTGCAGATTCCCGTTGAGCCTGGACTCGGCCACCGGTTCGACGGGCGCTAAGGGGAGGGCGAAGGAAGTCATGCAGATCACAAAGGCCACGTTCTACATCCACGAAACCGGCTCGGAAGTGCGCGAAGTGCGATTCTCCAACCGCGGTAGCACGCAGAAGGTACCGCCCGGTCTCTCGGGGTTGTTCAGCCATTCCGAGGGCATGGGCTGGCAGCACGATCGCGACATCACCTTCCGTGCCGATGCGCCCGCCACCACGTACCGTCTGCAGTTGCGCTTGCACACCGATGGCGAGCTCGATGCCTACACCGACTGGTCGAGTGGGTTCGCCCAGGGAGAGCTTGAGTGGGAGGCCAAGAAGGTTTTGGCCACCCTCATGCCCCTCGTCGTTGGAGTCGATACCTGTGATCGCGAATACATCTGGCAGCGACTCTGGTACGCGCAGCGGTTCTTTTACACGGGCCGGCAGCCTCTAGACACCATCGACCGCATGCTCTGGGACTTGGCCTCGCGTCAGGCGCGGCAACCGGTGTACAAATTGCTGGGCGGTGCCCGGGCCCGCGTGCCCGCCTACGCCAACTACGGTGGTGTCACTCTTGACGACATGGTCGCCAGTGCCATGCGCGTACGCCACAATGGCTTTGTTGGTGCCAAGGATCACTCCTATCGCGGCGTGCAGGGCAATGCCGAGCTCTTTCGCGAAGTGCGCGATGCCGTTGGCGACGACTTCATCCTGCTCCATGATCCCGTGGAATCCTATACCTGCGAAGAGGCGATCCGCATCGGTCGCGAGCTCGAGCGCCTCAACTTCGGCTGGATCGAAGAGCCCCTTCAGGACTACGACATTCTCGGGCTGCAGCGCCTGTGCGCTGCCCTCGATCTTCCGGTCCTCGCTCTGGAGTGGATCGGTGCCATCGGCGGCCAGCCCTTCAACGCTGCCCCCTACGTGGCCCTGCAGGCCACCGACATCGTGCGTCAGCGTGGCATCGGCATCACCGGCCAGCTAAAGGTGGCGCAGATGGCGGAGAGCATGGGCGTGCCCGTGCACGGCGGCGATCCTCACGTGATCCTCGCCGTCCACAACGATCCGCTGTTCGAGGCTATGGGCTTGGTGCCCCTCGACGACAGTGAGTCCTTGGACTGCCGCGGCCGTCTTGTCGTTGAGGACGGCTATATGTCCATCGTCCACAGTGACGCGCCTGTCACCGAGCCTGACTGGGACGAGGTCGAGCGCACCGCGGCGCTGGTCATCGTCTGACGCGGCCAGGCACTCCCTTTTTCCTCCTTCTCACGCTGCGACGCCCAATCCATGTCGGAGCACGCACGAGCCCGGGAGGAGGAGCGAGCCAAGATCTGCCGCTTGCCCTGGGCATTGGCCAGCGGCGGCTTCGGCAGCGTCTACGGCAGTCTCGTTTTGGGCACGATCTTCGTGCTCTTCCTCGACGAGATGGGCCTGCCCAAGACCCACATCGGTCTGCTCATGGCCCTGATGTTCCTGCCCGGTCCGCTGGCGCTAGTGGCTGCGCCTATCTCCGCGCGCCGCGGCTTCAAACGCGTATACATGTGGTTCTACACCACGCGCAAGCTGGTGGCCTTCCTCATCGTCTTCACCCCCGCCGTGCTGGAGCGTTTCGGTATCGAGGGTGTCGTCACCTACACCGTCGCCGTCATGTCGGTGTACGGTATCCTACGAGTCATCGCCGAGACTGCGTACTACCCGTGGATCCAGGAATTCGTGCCCAACCGGGTACGTGGCCAGTACATGGCGATCAGCAACATCGTCTCCACACTCGTGGGTATGGCCGCGGTGCGCCTCGCGGGGGACTATATCGCCGGAGCTGACACCGGCCTCGAGCGCTACCAGGAGGTGATCGCCGTGGGCTGCCTGTTCGGTGTCGCCTCCGTGTTGATCAAGCTGCCCATCAAGGGCGGCGCTCCCGCTCCCGAACGGTTGTCCCAGCGGGCCCACTTCCGCCAGATGCGCGTCGCTCTCGGCGACCTGCCCTTCCGCCGTTTCCTGCTCGGCCTCGGAGTCGTCGCCCTCGCCACCAACGCCTGGGGTACCTTCCTGCCACTCTATATGAAGGAGGAAATCGGCCTCGATTCTGGCGTCGTCTTACAGCTGCAGATGTGGTCCATGCTGGGGACGCTGTTGTCCAGCTACGCCTGGGGGTGGGCTGCGGACCGCCTAGGAAGTCGTCCGGTGCTGGTCTCCGGTCTGATGGTGATGGCCCTCCTGCCTCCGGTCTGGCTTTCCCTTCCCGATGCTGCCGCTGGTGGCGCCTTCTGGGCTGGAGTGGCCGCCGCTGTGTGGGGGATCGCGAATATCGGCTACAGCATTGGCCACGAGCGCCAGCTCTACGTAGAGATGGTTCCGGAGAAGAAGAAGACGGAATACATGGCCCTCTACTACACGTGGACACAGATCACTGCCGTGCTCAGCCCGCTGATCGCCGGCTGGGGGCTAGACCGGTCCCCCCACGAGTCCGCCTCGTCGCCCTACCAGATGTTCTTCCTCATCAGCTTCCTCGGATTGCTATTCGGCATCGTCCTGTTGGTTCGTGCCTGGCGCCCGCATCCCCATTCACCTCCGGGCTCCCCTTGATCAGCAGCGCCTCGGCCGTTTCTTT
Organism: Candidatus Latescibacterota bacterium; assembly: GCA_036336855.1. Lineage (GTDB taxonomy): Bacteria > Latescibacterota > UBA2968 > UBA8231 > UBA8231 > JAYZFI01. The sequence goes on along the minus strand of JAYZFI010000043.1, from coordinate 6,386 downwards.
CTGCTTTCTCGCGCGTTCGTCGGCCTCGTCTCATCGGCCGGCGAAAACGACTTGTCGAATTCCACTTTCCGTCACCGTTCGCAACGGGGGTAGCGCTTCGCAACTCACTGCGCCTGTCTCTCGAAGACCGTCCTGAGCTCCATCCTGCCCCGTCCCCGCCTCCCGCTGCTGTTGGCCATTGCCTTCGGCACCTCGGCTTGCGCGCCCTCGCCGGAACAAGTGGCCCCGGTGCACGCCGCTATGACGGCCAGTTTGGGCACCGCCGCCACCGAAATGGAGTACAGCGGCGATATCCCGCGCAGTGCCTGGCCCGAGAGCTGGTTCGTGCCGCCGAAGACGGCGTCGCAGATCGGGCTCACGAGCTTTTCGCAGTCGCCCATGCTCGATGTCGCCGTGGCCCGTGGTGAGTTGCCGCCGGTTGAGGAGCGCCTCCCCGACGACCCGATCGTGCTTGAGCCCTACGAGGGCGTGGGTGTACACGGCGGCACGGCCTCGGTCTTCGAAGGGGGAGTGACCCTGCTCAATCCCCCGGGTGGCGCGTTCCGCATCGGGCCGCAACTCCAGCTCAACGTGCCCAATTACGCCCAGAGCGCGGAATACAGCGATGGTGGCCGTACCCTGACTATCCAGCTACGGCCGGGTGTGAAGTGGTCTGACGGGCATCCACTCACCGCGGACGACTTCGAGTTCGATCTCGTCCATATCGAGTTCAACACCCAGCTGACGCCCGCGGTCACGCCCATGCTGAGGGGTGCCACCATCGAGAAGCACGGGCCCTACCGGTTCAGTTACCACTTTCCCGAGCCGCAGCCGCTTTTCATCAAGAAGCTCGCCCACTCCGGCTACAACTACTTGACGCCGGCGCACTTCATGAAGCGCTACCACCCGGTTTTCACCGACAAGGAGGAACTCACCGCCATGGCGGAAGAGCTCGGCGTTGAGGACTGGCGTAAGCTCTTCGAGGTGGTACGGGGCGTCAACGACCTGCTCGTCTTTTACCGGCCGGTGATGAGCCCCTTCATGGTGGTGGACAAGTCGTCGACGCGGGGTCGCTACCAGCGCAATCCCTACTATCCCTTCGTTGACTCCGAGGGCAGACAGTTGCCTTACATCGACTACCTGGAGGGGCAGAAGGTCGCCACTGCCGAGATCAAGGCCGCCAAGGCCTCCACGGGGCAGATCACATTCTCCGGCCGCCAGTTCGTCACCGCCGACATCCCTCTGTTTAAGCGCTTCGAAACTGAGAACGGTTATCGCACCTACATCTGGCCCCGGCCCTACGGCTCCGACGTGGTCTTTCAGTTCAATCTCACCCATCCCGACGAGCGCATGCGCGCGATCTTCCAGGACGTACGCTTCCGTCGCGCCATGTCGATGGCCATCGATCGCGAAGAGATCAACGACATCGTCTATCACGGCCATGCGGTGGCCCGCCAGCTCACGGTGGTGCCTTCGAGCCGCTATTTCGAGCCCGAATTTGCCCGCGCCTACGCCGATTTCGACACCGCCGCCGCCAACCGCCTGTTCGACGAGATGGGAATGATCGATCGCAATGGCGACGACATCCGCGAGGGCACCGACGGCAAAGAGCTCAGCATGACCCTCGAGTACACCCTAGGCGAAACGCCCAAGCAGGAGACCGTGGAGCTCGTCACCGCGCACTGGCGGGAGGTTGGCATCCAGGTCAACCGCAAGCAGATCAGCGGCGCCCTGCAGAGCACCCGGGCCAATGCTGGCCTCATGGACCTGGCGATCTGGCACGCCGACCGCAACGCCGACATCCTCTTCCCCCATGAGCCGTTCTGGTACGTGCCCATGCACAACGGGCAGGAGCCGATGCTGTTCTCGCGCTGGGCCCGCTGGTACCTAACCCAGGGCGCACAGGGCTGGGAGCCGCCGGAGGACGTGAAGCAGCTCATCGCCTGGTGGGAGATCTTGCGCCGCACCCCTGACTTGGACGAGCGCATCGACATGGGTAAGCGCATTCTGCGCAGCCAGGCGGAGAACGTGTGGTCCATCGGTGTTCTCGGACTCGGTCCCCATCCCGTGGTCGTCAAGAACGAGCTCAAGAACGTGCCGCCCCACGGTTATTGGGGCTGGGACTCATGGTGGGCTTGGCCGTACTATCCCGAGACTTGGTATCTCGACCCCGCCGAGCGCAGCTGAGGAGCGAATGGTCAACTACATCATCCGGCGTGTTCTCATCATGATCCCAACGCTGGCAGTGATCTCAGTCCTTGTCTTCGTCATCATCCAGCTGCCGCCGGGCGACATCATCACTTCGCGCCTCATCTTGCTGCAGCAACAGGGTGTGGAAGTGTCGCAGGAGGCGATCGCCGCCATGCGTGCACGTTATCATCTCGACGACCCGCTTCACATCCAGTACTTGCGCTGGATCGGCGGCTTCCTGATCGGCAACCTCGGATACTCCGTTCAGCACGGGCAGTCGGTGAACAATCTGATCTGGGAGCGCCTCGGCTACACCTTGCTGCTCACTTCCACGGCAACCCTCTTCACCTGGCTCGTCGCCTTCCCCGTGGGCGTGCTCTCGGCGCTGCGCCAGTACACGATCTTCGACTACGTCGCTACTGTTCTCGCCTTGCTCGGCCTGGCGACGCCGAGCTTCCTGCTCGCCCTCGTCCTCATGTACTTGGGTTACGCTTGGTTCGGCATTCCCATCGGTGGGCTGTTCTCGCCCGAGTTCGCTGCCGCACCTTGGAGCTTGGCCAAGGTAGGGGACTTGCTCAAGCACCTGTGGATCCCGGCGGTCGTAATTGGCACCGCCGGCATGGCGGGGCTCATGCGCGTCATGCGCGCCAACCTGCTCGACGAGCTCGGCAAGCCCTACGTGCAGACCGCCTTGGCCAAGGGCCTGCACCCCGCCCGCTTGGTTGTGAAGTACCCCATGCGCATCGCCATCAATCCCTTTATCAGCACCGTGGGCTGGCTTCTGCCCCACCTGATCTCGGGAGCGGCGATAACCAGTATCGTACTCAGTTTGCCCACTACCGGGCCGTTGTTACTGGAATCACTACGCAACCAGGACATGTATCTCGCCGGCAGTTTTCTCATGCTGCTTAGCGCTCTTACCGTGGTGGGCACGCTGCTGTCCGACATTTTGCTGGCCATTGTCGATCCGCGGATTCGCTATGAGTGACACGTTGACCGCCATCGACGCCGGTACCGGGAACGAAGGTGACGATCTCGCCTTTGCCTCCCAGTGGCGGCTGATGTGGATCCGCTTTCGCCGCCATCGACTCGCCATGATGGGCGGCGTTGTTCTCCTCGTTCTCTATTTCTGTGCCCTGTTCTGTGAGTTCCTATCACCTTTGACGCCAAGTCAGCGCCACCGGGAGTACGTGCGCTGCCCCCCGCAAGAGATCCGATTCATCGACTCCAATGGGCGCTTCCACTTGCGGCCCTTCATCTACGACGTGCGCCAGCGCCAAGACGTGGGGAAGTGGCAGCGGGAGTACGCCGTCGAGACCACCGTCCTCTACCCTCTCGAGCTGTTTGCCCGGGGGCCGAGCTATCACTTCTGGAGTCTCTTTGAGACCGACATCCACCTGTTCGGAGCCGGCGAGAGGGCGCCATTGTTTCTGTTCGGTACCGACGAGCTCGGACGCGATCTCTTTACTCGTATTCTTTACGGCGCCCGCATCTCCCTGACCATTGGACTCGTCGGCGTCGCTCTCACCTTCTTCATCGGCATTTTGCTGGGTGGTGTTGCCGGCTATTTCGGTGGGTGGGTGGACATCGTCGTACAGCGTGGCATCGAGATTCTGATGGCGATTCCTCAGCTACCGCTGTGGATGGCTCTGAGCGCCACCCTACCCGCGGATTGGCCACCCTTACGCGTCTACTTCGGAATCACCATCATCCTCTCCTTCATGGGCTGGACGGGCCTGGCCCGAGTCGTCCGTGGCAAATTCCTCTCCATACGAGAAGAGGACTTCGTCGTTGCCGCCCGCCTTGCCGGCACCGGCGAGTTCAAGATCATCTTCACCCATCTGCTGCCGTCGTTCCTCAGTCACGTCATTACCTCAGCCACCCTTGCCGTCCCGGGGATGATACTCGGGGAGACCGCCCTCAGCTTTCTTGGTATCGGCCTCCAGGACCCGGTGGTGAGCTGGGGCGTGCTGCTGCAGAAGGCGCAAAACTTCCAGGCTGTAGCCATGGCGCCCTGGCTGCTCATGCCCGGTCTGTTTGTTGTCCTCGCCGTGCTTGCCTTCAATGTCGTTGGCGACGGGATGCGCGACGCCGCCGATCCCTACTCGTCATGACGGACAGCGCTGCATCTCAGAATACGGAGCGCGAACCGTTACTTCAGGTGCGCGATCTTCGAGTGCGTATCGAGCGCGACACGGGAGTGGTACGGCCCCTCAACGGTGTGAACTTCGATGTCCACGCTGGACAGTCGGTAGGTATCGTCGGCGAGAGCGGCTGCGGCAAGACCATGGCCTCCAACGCGCTGCTGCGCATATTGCCGCGGCGCTCTGAGATCACCTCGGGAGCCATGCGTTTTCGGACCAAGGAGGGGGAGCTCGTCGACCTCGCCCAGATCGATCCCTCGAGCGCCCGGATGCGACAGATTCGGGGTGGCGAGATCTCCATGATCTTCCAGGAGCCGATGACGGCCTTCTCGTCGGTACACACTGTGCGTAACCAGATCGCGGAGATGATTCGTCTCCACGATCCCGAAGCTGACGAGCAGCAGCAGCATCAGCGGGTGGAAGAACTCCTCGACCTAGTGGGCATTCCGGACCCTGCGCAGCGCGCCGACGACTACCCCTTCCAGCTCTCCGGTGGCATGCGGCAGAGGGCCATGATTGCCATGGCTTTGGCCTCGGGACCGCGTCTGCTCATCGCCGACGAGCCGACGACGGCTCTTGATGTCACCGTCCAAGCCCGGGTCCTTAAGCTCATCGAGCGCATGCAGCGCGAGCTTAACCTGGCCCTCATGCTGATTACGCACGACCTCGGAGTCATTGCCCACATGGTCAGCTACGTCTACGTGATGTACCTGGGCCGGGTCGTCGAAGAGGGGACGGTTGAGGCGATCTTCGACGATCCCCGACACCCCTACACCACGGCGCTGCTGCGCTCCATCCCCAACATAATGGCGCACTCGCAACGCCTTGAACCAATCGAGGGTCATGTCCCCAGCGCTGACAACATGCCCAGCGGTTGTCCCTTCCACACCCGTTGTGCCGAGCAGGTGGGGGAGATTTGTCGTCAGCGCATTCCGGCTCGTGCGCTGGTGGGCGGCGACGGCCATGCCACCAGCTGTTTCAAGCACACCGGAGCCAGTGTCGACGATGATTGACACGGCACCGGAAGGGGCGGGACATCTATCCGAGAGTACGATTCTGCGTGTCGAGGGTTTGCGCAAATACTTTCCGGTGCGCCGTGGCCTGCTACAGCGCATTACCGGCACGGTGCGTGCCGTCGACGACGTCAGTTTCTCGGTGGGAAAGGGCAAGACTCTGGGCTTGGTAGGGGAGAGTGGATGCGGCAAGACCACCACAGGCCGCATGATCCTTCGCGCTCTCGACCCTACTGCGGGCCGCATCTGGTTTCGGCGCTCCGACGGACAGATCGTGGACATGGCGGCTCTTCGTGGCGCCGATATCAAGGAAACCCGTCACGACATGCAGATGATTTTCCAGGATCCTTATTCGTCGCTGAACCCGCGAATGACGGTGATGGATCTGATCTCTGAGCCCCTGCGCGCCCAGAGGTGGGCGCGCGCAGATTGTGAGAACCGCGTTGCCGAGCTTATGGAGCGCGTTGGCCTCGACACCCGGATGATCCGGCGCTACCCGCACGCGTTCTCGGGCGGGCAGCGTCAGCGAATCGGCATAGCCCGCGCCCTGGCTCTGCAGCCGTCGTTCATCGTCGCCGATGAGCCGGTCTCCGCCCTCGACGTCAGCGTGCAGGCGCAGATCCTCAATCTCCTGCAACAGCTTCAGGCCGATCTGGGGCTCACCCTAATTTTCATCGCCCACGACCTTAGCGTTGTCCGCTATCTGTGCGACGGCGTGGCTGTCATGTACAGGGGACAGATCGTCGAGCAGGGCGAGACTGAAGCTCTGTTCACCTCACCGAAGCACCCGTACACGGCGACCCTTCTGCACGCCGCCCCCGCCCCGGATCCGCACGCCCCGTGGATGGAAGAGATCGATGAGGTCGAGGGGGATGGCGACGAGATAACCGCAGCGCCGGTAACCGCCGAGGACTCTGACTTGGGCTGTCCCTTCGCGCTGCGCTGCGCCCACGCCGAGCCGGGTTGCCGCGAACAAAAGCCCCACCTTGTCGCGCTCGCCCGCGCGCGCGGCCCAACCCGGCACCACCGCCCCGGCCCACGGAGGCCGGGTCGCAAACTC
>JAYZFI010000042.1:0-30716 GCA_036336855.1 Candidatus Latescibacterota bacterium | reverse complement strand
AGCCATACGACACCGTCGATGCCGACCTCGGCTATTTTGGCAAGTTTCTCCTCAATTCCCCACTCGTTTTCCACCCCGATGGGGAGGCCGCCCATGCCCCAAAACGACTGATACACCTGGAAATTCATCGGACCGAAAACTCCTCTGTCTGTGCGTGAAGGGAGCAAATCACACAAACCTTCCCGGAATGTCAAACTGCCTTCCGCGCTACAATGCTGAGAAGCGGAGGAACGTGGCGGTGGTGCGGCCCATGACGTCCTCCTTCTCCTCCACCGAGAGATCGGGCAGCAGCTCATCTACGAGGTCTATGCACTCGCGATAGCCCGGGTCGGCCAGAATCCAGGGAAAGTCTGTGGCCCACATCATGCGCCGGGATCCGAAGACCATGCGTAGGCTGTTGTGCCAGCCAGCCAGATCGGGGTAGGGATAGGCTTGCGTACTGAAAGCGTACTGCCCAGAGATGTGCACGCAGACGTTGTCGTATGGGTAGGTGCCCCGAGTGTTTTCGAGAATGCGGCCGATCTTCAGCCCCATGGTTGAGTAGCGCGTTTCCGGCGGCATGGGTACGTCGGCCTGGGGCCGTCCCTTCTTGTCCCACCAGAACTTGGGACCAGGGCAGACCATAAGGTGGTTGAAGACAACACGAACCTCAGGGAAGGCCTCGAATAGATGGGGAACGACGTGGGCATCTCGGGCGCGTGGGTAGAGCCAGATCACGTAGTCCCGTCGTGCGGCATGTTCCCAGATGGGATACACCGGCAGGTGGCGCACGTCGACAGGCTCGAAGGGATCCTCCGGACCGCCGAGGTTGCTGAGGCGCACACCGATGATTCGCCCGTTGCTGCCGTCCCGCAGCCGGTCCATGTGATCGCCGGGCGCATCGCTGTCTGCCGGGATTAGGCCAATCCCGAGGAAACGGTCTGGATAGGAATGCAGGCAGTGCAGGAGGTAGGCGTGGGTCTCCAGCGAATTACCCCCGAATTGGACGAGCACGGCGCCATCCACCTGGTGTTTCTCCATTTTGTCCAGCAGTTGTTCTGCCGTGGCCTCCCGTTCCGCCGGAACCTGATCACTCACCTTGCGGGGAAACTCTTCGCTGGCCTTGGCGAAAACGTGCAGGTGGGCGTCTATGACGGGAGCGGGCACGGATGGGGTCACGCCGCCAGCGGCGGTCGGGGTTCGAGGCCGAACAGCTGGCGACGGTCCATTGTGTTCATGCGGTGGGCATAGCGCCGGTAGCGTTCCGGATTGTAGATGCGCTTGCCAAAGACCTCGTAGATCAGAATGATCGAACGGCGGGGGATCCCGGTGTGGTTAACCATGGCGGTGTGCAGTCCCCAGCTGTTGAAGAGCACGGCGGTGCCGGCGCGACCCGGATAGACGTGGTGCCCGGGCATATCTGCGGGGTCGCGCACGAGAGGGTAGGGTCCCGAGCCAGGGCGATGGCTGCCGGGAATGAAACCAAACGCACCGCCCTCTTCGGGGACGTCGTCCACGTACAGTTGAATTTTGAAGTGTAGCGGGTTGGAGAACGGCACGTCGTAATGCCAGCCCACGTAGCTGAGCAGGCTCGGTGGCACTGTGCGGAACTGGGGACCGATGAAGCAGATCTGACCGTCGCTGAGCTCGTGAAGCCGTCCGGAGTAGGAGGGGTGATCGACGAGGTCGAGGAAGAACTCGTGGTGGGAAAAGGGATCGGGGATGTCGAAGAACGCCGCGGGCTTGGTGCCCTCGGCGACTTCCGAGAGCCAGCGCGGCTTGCAGCGTTCTGCCGCTTCGGTGAAGGCTCCCTGCAGGGTCTGCAGCTCTTCGCCGCCGAGGGCGTCGGCCATGGTGAGAGCACCTTCTTCGTGCCAGAGGCGCTCCTCCTCCGCTGTGAATCCCTGTACTTGGTCCATCGCGCACCTGACCGAGCAGAATGGTCCTCGCCTTGCGGCAGCAAAAGATACGAAGCGGCAAGGCGGCGACAACTTTCGTTTGTCCCAAAACCGTCTCGGGTGTGGTGCCTTGAGGGGCTCCTAGAGCCCGGCTATCTTCCACGCTCTCTCTCCTGAGGATCTATCCACGTACCTTTTCCTCGTAGATTCCGACCATGGTAAGAAAACTGGTGCGATGTCGAGCCGTACATCGGGCACGAGATCAAGATCATCTGGCCGATCTTCAGCGCCGGAGCGATGGAAAGCTCTTCAGTGAAGCCTCTGAAAGATTTTGAGGGCCTCACCTTGCACTGACTGCAGTCAGACTTCGAAGGCGATTGCCACGAGCACACGAACAAGGAGCAGGTCTACTAATTCACCCGCGGCAGGGCACCCATATTGATCGACGGGCAGATGTACGAGGTTCGCGACGGAGACGCCGTGTACATCCCGCCAGGATCAATCACCAGATCATCAACTCAGCAATGACTGGGTGGAGCATCTCGTCCTCGGGAGAGTAAAGGCATGGAATGAGCGATACCGTTCCCGTACTTATTGGAGATCTCTGGGCCGAGCCGGAGGTCGACACCTTTGCGCCGGTGCACCATTCGGCCAGTGGCACCGTCATTGCCAGGACACCCATGTGTACGAGTCTCGACGTCGACCTGGCCGTCGTCGCTGCCTCCGAGGCCTATGCTGGGTGGGCGTCGACCCCCCTCCCCGAGCGTGCCCAGGTGCTGTTTCGTTATCGCGATCTGCTCAATCAGCACTTCGAAGAGCTTGCCACCTTGGTGTGTCGCGAGAACGGCAAGACCATGGAGGAAGCGCGCGGAGACGTGCAGCGTGGGGTGGAGGTCGTAGAGTTGGCCTGCGGCGTGGGCCATGCCCTCAAGGGGGAGATCCTTCCCGATATCGCCCGTGGTATCGATGGTTCCGCCACTCGCGAGCCCATTGGCGTTTGTGCTGGCATCACTCCCTTCAATTTTCCCGCCATGGTCCCAATGTGGATGTATCCGGTAGCCATCGCCTGCGGTAACACCTTCATCCTCAAACCCAGTGAGAAGGTCCCCCTGACCGCCAACCGGTTAGCGGAGCTGTTTCTCAAAGCCGGTTTGCCCTTCGGAGTCTTCAACGTGATCCACGGTGGCCGCGAGGTCGTGGAGGGCCTGTGCCGCCACCCGGGTATTGCCGCGATCAGCTTCGTGGGCTCTTCAGGTGTGGCGCGTCGGGTGTACGAGCTGGCGGGCCAGTATGGCAAGCGCTGCCAGGCCGCCGGTGGCGCTAAGAACGTGCTGCTCGTTATGCCCGATGCCGTGGAGGCAGTACGGCGGGCGGAAAGCCTCTCTTCCGCTCCTTCCATTCACAGCATCATGCAGTCCGCCTTCGGCTGCGCCGGGCAGCGCTGTATGGCGGGATCCTTGCTCATGGGTATCGGTGACGCCAACGACGAACTGCGCGATCAGGTGGTGGCCGCCATGGACGAGATCGCAGTCGGTGACACTCTCAACGACTCGTCCGTTACCATGGGGCCGGTCATCGATCAGGCCGCGCAGGGCCGGCTCTTCGAGTGCTTGGCATCGGCGCCTCAAGAGGATATGAGGGTGGTCCGGGACGGCCGTCAGGGCATCCCCGAATCCGGCTTCTTCGTGGGACCGAGCTTGGTTGAAGGTGTCAATCCAAGCCACGCCTTGTACGCCGAGGAGGTCTTCGGTCCTGTGCTCGCCCAGGGTCGGCCCCAGAGCCTCGACCAAGCAATCGACTGGATCAACCGCATTCCCTACGGCAATGCCGCCACCATCTACACCAACGACGGCCACGCAGCGCGCGAGTTCGCCCGCCGCGTGGAGTGTGGTATGCTTGGCATCAACGTAGGGGTGCCGGCGCCCATGGCGCTCTTCTCCTTCAGCGGTTGGGATCAGTCGTTCTACGGCGATTTGCACGTGCAGGGAAGCGAGGGCTTTCTGTTCTACACACGGCAGAAGACCGTTCTCACCCGCTTTCCCACCCTATCCTGACGCTGCCTGACATCGGGTTTCGCGTCTCTGCGGAGGCTGACAATGGCGATCGCCGCGTTTCAACCCGCCTGTGACCGGGCGCCGCGCAGTCGACTCGAGATCAAAGGCATGGTCGCTGATTACCTGGAAGCGGTCACCGGTCAGTGGCTGTTGCCCGTGCCTGCAGCCAATCCGGCCATCCTCGACATGTTCCGCGATCGCGAGCGTCAGCCGCTGCGCGACATGGTCCCCTGGGCAGGGGAGTTCTCTGGGAAGTATCTGACAAGCGCCGTCCAGGTCCTGCGTATCACTCAGGATGCCCCACTCCGCGCGCATCTCGCCCGCTTCGTGGAGGACCTCGTCCGTCTGCAGGCGGCGGACGGCTATCTCGGCCCTTGGTCACAACCACACCGACTCACAGGAAAGGCTCCGAACGTGATGGGGGGCACCCGCGGCACCTGGGACGCCTGGGGGCACTACCACGTCATGCTAGGCCTGTTGCTCTGGCATGAGGACACCGCCACCGCAAAGGCGCTGGAGTGCGCCCGTCGAATCGGCGATCTACTCTGTCGCAAGTTCCTCGGGCAGACGCGCCGGGGCCGGCGTCTCGTCGACACCGGGAGTACCGAGATGAACCTCGCTGTCATCCACTCCCTGTGCCTGCTGTATCGCAAGGTGCCCGAGAGCAAGTATCTCCAGTTGGCGCGCCAGATCGCCGACATCGAGTTCGGCGCCACCGGCCCTGACGGCTCTCCTCTCGCCGGCGACTACATCGCCACCGCCCTCGACGGTCAGGAGTTTTTCGCCACGCCCAAACCGCGATGGGAGAGCCTGCACCCGATTCAGGGTATGGCCGAGCTCTACTGGCTCACCGGTGAAGAGCACTACCGCACGGCCTTTGAGCACATCTGGTGGAGCATCGCGAAGCTCGATCGCCACAACAACGGCGGCTTCACCTCCGGGGAAAAGGCTCAGGGCAATCCCTATCACCAGGGCGCCATCGAGACCTGCTGCACGGTGGCGTGGACGGCGATGACGATCGACATGCTGCGCCTTACCGGATCTTCGGTGGTCGCCGATGAGTTGGAGCTCTCTACCCTCAACTCCATAATCGGCTTCCATTCGCGATCGGGACGGTGGGTCACCTACAACACGCCCATGGACGGCGTGCGAAAAGCGAGTGCCCACGACATCGTTTTCCAAGCTCGGGAAGGCAGCTCCGAACTCAATTGCTGCAGTGTCAACGGCCCTAGAGGCCTCGGAATGATCAGCGACTGGGCCCTCATGGCTGATGCGGACGGGCTGCTCATCAACTGGTACGGCCCGGGGACGCTGCGCGGACGGGTAGGGAGAACGGAGATCTCCCTGCAGCAGACCACCGAGTATCCGCTCAGCGGCGACGTGAAGATCCGCGTACAGCCGTCACAGCCCCGCGAATTCACTCTCAAGCTGCGGATTCCCTACTGGTCGCAGCGCACTCAAGTGCGGGTGAATGGCCAGTCCGTGAGCGGCGTCGCGGCCGGTTCCTATCTTAACCTGCGCCGGAGGTGGAAGAAGGGGGACTTCATCGAGCTCCGCATCGATATGCGACCTCACATCTGGGTGGGAGAAAAGGAGTGCCGCGGGCGTAGCTCCCTCTATCGCGGCCCCATTCTGCTCACCTACGACCGGCGCTACAACGACATGGATCCCGATCAGGTGCCGGCGCTAATGGCAAACAAGCTCGGTTTGCGCACAGTTCGGTCGCCAGCGGGCACGCCCGAGCCCATGGTGATGACCAAGCTCAAGGGAGCGCACGGCAAGACCGTCTACCTGTGCGACTTCGCCAGCGCCGGGGAGGGTGGCTCCCCCTACCTGTCTTGGTTGCATGTCAAAGGCATGGAGAAGGTCCGCTACTCCCGAGCGAACCCCTTGCGCAGCGGCCGCCCGTGAAGATCACCGCCATTGAGCAGTTCAAGGTCGCCGTGCCTTACGTCGGGGCAATCGCGCGTTATCGTCCCGAAGAGCCTACCCAAGAGCCGATCCTGCTGATCAAGATGCACACTGACGAGGGCATTGTCGGTCTCGGAGACGGTGGTCGTGGCCTCGACATCGGTGACCACATCGACCGTTGGCTCGGCGTCGATCCGCGCACCGTAGATCTGTCGCTGACCCAGGCACCGTTCTCCCACGCCCTCTACGATATTCTCGGCAAAGCGGCGGGTGTTCCCGCCCACCGCCTCATGGGCTCACAGAAACGCGATCGGGTGCCAGTGGGGTACTGGTCCTGTCACATGGAGCCGGAAGACACGGCAGCGGAAGCCGAACGGGGGGCGGCTCTCGGCTTCCGCACCCACAAGCTGAAGGCTCGCCCCTGGGACATCGTGCGCACGGTAGAGCTGATGACGGCGGTGGCCGGCGACGACTACGCGATTCTGGTGGATCCTAACTTTTACTTCGAGAATCTGCCGGCATCTCTGCGCATCGCCGAGCAGCTAGCGCCGTACAACATCCTCTGCTTCGAGGACCCCTTCCGCTTCGACGACTGGGGGAGTTACGCTCTGTTTAGACAGAAAGCCTCCATCCCACTCGCGGCCCACCTGCATACGCCCGTGGATGTCCTGACCGCCATCCGACACAACGCCGTCGATTACTTGAACCTCGGAGGCGACAACTTCGACATTACCTATCGCTGTGCCGCCATCGCCGATGCCGCTCAGCGGCCGGTGTGGCTGCAGGAAGTGAAAGATCTGAGTCTCGGCGTGGCCGCCGCCTACGCGGCTCACGTAGGCTGTGTGATCCCGAACGCCACTCTACCCCTAGACATTCTTCATTTCCTGCGCGAGGACGACCTCATCGGTGGAGCCATGCCGCCGCAGAACGGGACGATTCCCGTTCCCACGGGACCCGGGCTCGGCGTCGAGCTCGACGAACAGGCTCTCGCTCACTATCGCGCCAGTTGAGGAGCCACAGCCATGTCCGACGACACCAAAGTGTATCTACCGGAGATGTCTTTTGCCGAAGTGGAGGACATCCTCAGCGACGTGGAGTTGGCCATACTGCCCACCGGGAGCAACGAGGGGCACGGGCCGCACTTGCCGCTCAAGGTCGACGCGGCGACTTCAACCTATGTGTCGGTGGAGGCGGCGAAGCGTCTCTACCCGCGGGTGCTGGTGGCACCTTGCCTAGCCGCAGGCCACTCGCCTCAGCACCTCGAGTTTCCCGGCAGCATCAGCCTTCGCGTGGAGACCCAGATTCGGATTCTCACCGACTATACGCGGTCGCTGATGAATTACGACATCCGGCGCTTTGCCATCGTCAATGGTCACGGCAACAACATGGCGGTTAACGATCAGGCGGCGCGGCGTATTACTGAGGATGTGGGAGAGGGAGTCCGAGTCTCGTCCTTCGCCTACTGGGAGGCTATCGACCGGGCGGCGATTGCCGAGATCAACGACGGTCGCCACTTCCCGGGCCATGCCGACGAATTCGAGACCTCCATGATCCTGCACATCTGTCCCGAGCACACTCGCATGGACCGGCTGCACGAGATCGAAGAGCACTACGGGCTGCACGGGCCCGGCCCCATTATTCCACCGGGGTATGAGTTTCTCGCCACCACGACCTACCTGCAGACCGGTCTGCGCGAGCGGCTTCTGTGCGACGTGGCGGACGAGAACTACAAGCTTGCCAGCGCTGAGAAGGGGGCGAAGTTCGCCGAACTCGCCGTGGCGGGTACGACGAAATACCTGCAGAATTTCATCGAAAATGTACCCATCGACTAAGGAGAGTGGACAAAATTGGCTCTACAGGCGCGAAACTATCCACCGCCGCACGGGATCATCGTTTCCATCGAGCATCAGCAGAGAGTGATCCGGGATCTGCTGGGCACCACGGCGATACGGCCCTCCGACGCCGACTATCTCACCGAGCGTTTGCTCGCCAACGACACGCGTTGCCTCTATAGCCACGGCAGTCGCCAATTGACCCACTACATCGAGAATCTCAACGAGGAAAAAGTTAATCCCGAACCCGATATTCAGGTCGTCTCCGACTTCGGCGCCGTCTGCGTCGTGGACGGCGACGGCGGGCTCGGTTACATGGCCTGCCGCATTGGCATCGATCTCGTGTTGGCCAAGGCCAGGGAGTTCGGAGTGGGCGCCTGCTCGACCGGGAATCATTTCCACATCGGCTCCGCTGGGGCCTGGACGCGGATGGCGGTGGAGGCGGGTTGTGCGGGGTTGACCATGTCCGCCCATCGCAACTCCCCGGCGCCCGAGAAGGTGGTGATGTCGCTCGTCAATTCCTCTCCGATCAGTATCGGTTTCCCTTCCGGAGACCAGCCCCCGTTCATCCTCGACATGGGGGGCAGCTTCCTCGGCGCCTCCAACGAACGCATGAAAGAGTCGCCCAACGCGTTCTTCAAGGCTCTCGGTCTCTCCGCCGCCATCCAGATGTTTTCGGGAGTACTGGCGGGCATCTACCAGGAGAGTCGCATCCCTCCACGATCGAAGTGGAGCTCCAACCAGGGAGCTTTTCTCTGCGCCTGGGACGTTTCGCGCTTCATGGATGCAGACGAGTTCCGCGCTCAGATGGACGCGTTCATTGGGCACGCACGGGCTATGGAGCCCTTTCCCGGCTTCAACCGAGCGGAATTGCCCGGCGGCATGGAATTTGAGTGGGAGCGACAGAACAAGAAAAGGGGACTCTTTGCCCTGGGAGATGACCATCGCCAACAGTTGGAAGAGCTGGCGCGGGAGGTGGGTGTGGACTGCGGGTACGAAGCTTTTGAAGAGAGCCGGTTCTAGATGCCGACGGACTGGCTGACCGGGATTTATCTGACAACGGACGTCGTGCGGCGTCACCCGGACTACGTCACCCGGCTGCGCGACGAGATCGGCCTCGACACCGTCGTGCTCTCCTTCACGGGAGAGGTGCCCGAATCATTGCGCCAGCGGAGCCCGTATCCCGGATCGGAATCCACTGACGAGGAGCTGGCGAGCTTGGTACTGCGGCATTTCGATGGCCGGCCGGTGGATCCCCGAGAATACGACCGAGCCCGCGAGCTTTGCGGTCCCGGCGTTCCCGCCGCCGGCGATGATGGCGAGTTCCGCGCCGCCGTCAATCAACTCAAGGACGCGGGCCTGCAGGTGTGGACCTACGGCGGCGCCTGGACGATCCGACGTCTCATGTTCTGTCCGTCTCGCGCTGACGTTCAGGACTGGCTCGAGGCAGCCTGTGTGTACTGGGCTACGGAATACGACCTCGACGGACTCGATATCACTCACTTCCGCTATCCCATGGGGAGTTTCCCTCTCGGTTTGTTTGGCTGCACTTGCCCATCCTGCAGATCTGCCGCGGCAGATCTCGGCTACGATATGGACGCCATGGTCAACGATCTCAAGGCCGCGCGCGAACAGTTGCGCCGGTTGGACGGCGTCCGCCTTGGTGAAGTGGTACGCCTCGGGATCGGATTCCTCGATGTCGTCCACGCCCTCAGCATGCGTTCGGGCGTGCTCGACTGGTTCCGCTTCCGCTGCGATCTGATAGTGTGCAATCTGGCACGCTTCCGCGCGGCCGTGCGTTCCGCGTCGCCCACGACGAGGTTCGGTACCGACACCTATCCTGCGTCAATGGCGTTGGCTGCGGGTCACGACTATCTGAGGTGGGATGAGATGGCGGACTTCGCCAGCCCGCTGGTGTCCCACATTTCCGCTTTCGTCTGCAACACTTTCATCGAGTGGGCCCGATTTCTCACCGAGGAGGTAGACGGGCTTTCCGAAGCCGACGCCCTATCGCTCGTATATCGCTTCACGGGATACGACGGAATGGGGCTGCCCAAGGTGATTGCCGACTATCGCCACGAAGAGGCGGCAACGCTGGCCTACCGTATTCCGACAGCGGATCTCGTTATACGCGATCTCGCCAAGGCGCGATTGCTACTGCCGGCGGGAATGCCTTCGTATCCGATCATCCACGGTGAAGGCTGGCCGCGCCATGACATCGACCGCATTGTCAACCAGGCGCGCCAACTCGATCACAATGGAATCGTCTGGCAGGGCACACAAGAGCTCATGCCCTACGACTTCAACGGTTAACTGCAACTACGAGGAGATCAATTTCAATGGCCGCCAATTACCGCGTGGGCGTCATCGCCAGCGGGCGGATTGCTCGCGAGCATGGGCGGGGCTGGAGCGAATGTGAGAACACCGAGATCGCGGCAATTTCCGATTCGCATCCGGAGGCGCTCGAAAGCTACGCCAAGGACTTCAACGTGAAATCGACCTACCTCGACTACCGGGAAATGATCGCGAAGGAGAATCTCGATATTGTCAGCGTTTGTTCCTGGGATCCCCAGCACGCGGAGATGACGATCGCCGCGGCTGCCGGAAAGCCGCAGGCGATTATCTGCGAGAAGCCTATGGCCGTCTCTCTCGGAGAAGGGGAGGCAATGGTCATCGCCTGTCAGCGCAACGATGTGAAGCTAGCGATTGGTCACCAGCGTCGGTTCTACTCGTCGTGGACGGAGGCCCGTCGTCTCATTGCCGACGGGGCCCTAGGTGAGCCCAAGAGGCTGTGGACGGGGGTGCGTGCCGGCATGATGAATACGGGAACCCACGGGATCGACTTTCAGCAATACGCCTTGGGAGACTGCGGGGCCGAATGGGTGATGGGGGCGGTGGAGCGCAAGACCGACCACCACATCTTCGGCCACCGAGTCGAGGACCGTTGTATGGGTCTCATTGGCTACAAGAACGGCGCCGTCGGCGTTATCGAGAACGAACTATCGGGGGATTACATGGTAGGGGCTACCATCTACGGTTCGGATGGCATGATGGAAGTCATGGACAACAGTCTCAAATACATGACGCAGGCTACTTCAGGGTGGTTGGAGTTCGAGCCTACCGACAAGAACGCGCGAGGTTACGGCAACGCGTTTGTCGACCAGGCCTACGCGATCGTCGAGTGGGTCGAGGGCAAGGTCGATCACTATCGTGGTGACGCCGAGCACGGCAAAGCGGCGTTGGAAATTATGATGGCGGTGTACGAGTCGGCACGCATGCACGAACGCGTCAGCCTGCCCCTACAGACACGGGCAAACCCCCTCGACGTTGCCGTCGAAGAGGGAAAGATTCCCGTGGAGCGTCCCGGATGGTGGGATGAACGCTCCTTTCTCGTTCGTGGCGAGGGCATGAGTTGGATGGGGGGGCGCAGCACGTGAGCGAAAACCGGGTGCAGCTCGCCCTCATCGGGTGTGGAGGCATTGCCGGCGCACATGTCCGTGGCCTGCAGGAGCTTGTCGAGCGCGACGTGCCGGGACGGCCAGAAATCGTCGCCTGCTGCGACATCGTCGAGGACAGTGCCACCGCTCGGGCTCAAGAGCTCGCTGACATTCAGGGCAACGAGCCCCGGGTGTACTGCGATGTCGACTCATTGTTGTTCGCCGAGGCAGATGTCGAGGCCTGTGACATCTGTGCCCTGCACTCCCAGCACCACCACATCGCCGAGGCCTGTTTCGACGCCGGCCGGCACGTGATCATAGAAAAGCCTTTGGGCATCACCGTGCGTGCCGCGCAGCGCATCATCGACGCTGCCGTGCGCTCCGGCTGCCTGCTCGCCGTGGCGGAAAATTACCGCCGGTCTCTTGGCGAGCGCGCCACCAACTGGGCGGTGCGCAGTGGCCGTATCGGTCGTCCCCGCCTGTTGCTCTGGCAGGATGTAGGTGAAGGGTTAGGCAAATGGGGCTGGCGAAACTTTCGCATGCAAGCGGGTGGTGGCTGGGTGCTGGATGGTGGCGTCCATTTCACCGATCTGTTCGGTTATCATCTCGACCAACCGGCCCGTAAGGTCCACGCCGTGACCCGTCAATTCGAGCCCTATCGCTACGACGAGCCCGCCGAGCGTAAAGGTGCCTGGCAGGTGGACGTGGAGGATCTGTCTGCGGCGATCATCGAGTTTGAAGGCGGAGCCGTGGTGCAGTGGACGTGGTCGGGAAGCTCGCCGGGAGAAGGTTTCAACCGGCGCACCCTGTACGGCAGCGATGGCTGCATCGATTGGGAAAGCGGCCTGTGGACGCGATCGGGGGACAACATCAGTCGTGACGATCTGGCCGCTGAATTCCGGTGTAGTCTCAGCGATGTCGAAGCCGAGCGGCTGTTTCCCGGGGGCACAGAGAACACCTTCGGCATAGAGCTGAAGGATTTCGCTGATGCCGTGCGCGGCAATGGTACTCCCGAAGTGGATGGGCTGGAGGGGCTGCGCGCTCAAGCTGTGTGCATGGCTGTCTATGAGTCCGCCTATGCTGGAGAGTCCGTCGACGTGACCGATGTCGAGGGTGGATTCAGCGCTGGATACCAAGCCGAGATCGACGCCAAGCTGGGCTTGTAACGACGAGGAGGCAGCGAATATGTACATCCAGGATCAGCTGGGCCATGCCCAGGTCACCGACGAGAACCTGGCGTTCTTTGCCGCTATTGGTGTGGACTGTCTCACCATCAATCCTCCGCCCTTCGCCCCCATGCACCAAGATGATTCCTCGCGTTTGGAGACCCTGGATGAGATGGTCGGCTACCTGACGGAGGTGAAGAAACAAGCGGAAGGGCATGGCCTGCAGTTGACCAACATCGCCCTCACTGGAGTGGACGAGATCTCCTTGGCGTGGCCTGGGCGTGATCGGGCGATCGAACAGTGGTGTGACGTGCTACGGGCGATGGCGGAGGTCGGTGTCCCCACCATGGGCTGGAACTTCAAGCCCATCGGTAACTTTCGCACGACGTCAGCGGTGGGCCGAGGCGGTGCCCGATACAGCACTTTTGACTACGACGAGTGGGAGCGCACCAAGGGGGAGTGGCCCGACAAACAGATCGACGAGGCCTCCATGTGGGCGAATATCCAATACTTTCTCGACCGCATTGTACCCGTTGCCGAGGAGAGCGGAGTGCGTCTCGCATTGCACCCGGACGATCCCCCCATCGCCGAGGCCATGGGTGGCGCCATGCGCATCGTTTCTACTCTCGAACAATACGAGCGGATTTTTGAAATGGCGCCGAGTGACTGCAATGCCATGCTGTTCTGCCAGGGGTGCGTCACTGAAATGGGCGTCGATGTCTACGATGCCATCCGCCGGATCGGCAGGCAGAACAAGATCGTCTACGTCCATTTCCGCAACGTGAAGGGCTCTCTGCGCTACTTTGAAGAGGTTTTCATTGACGAAGGCGATGTAGATATGCTCAAGGCTTTGCAGACCTACAAAGAGGTGGGCTTCGAGGGTCCCTTCATGATGGATCACACCCCCAGCATCCCCGGAGATTTGGCAGGCAAGGCTGGCCACGCTTTGGCAACGGGCTACATGCGTGCCATGATCCAGACGGTGTACAGAGAGTGATGACGGGGAGTAACGGACAGCACAACGCCGACCGCCCCAGCCCCATAGATCGGCCCAACATCGTCGTCGTCCTCTGCGACCAGCTGCGCGCCTTCGAGGTGGGCTGCTATGACAACGATGTCATCCGCACCCCTCACATCGACCGGCTCGCTGGGGAGGGCGTTCGATTCGAGCACGCCGTCTCCAACAACCCGGTTTGCATGGCGGCTCGCTCCGCTCTGCTCACCGGCCAGTATTCGCGGTCATGCCAGGGCTTCCTCGGCAACTACGCGAGACAGTTGGAGGACGGCACAAAATCCATGCCGGAGTACCCCGTGAACGACCGACCGATCCTGAAGGATGCGGCCTTGCCCGAGCAGCTCAAGGCGGTGGGCTACGAGACTAACCTGATCGGCAAGTGGCACGTGCATCCCGCACCGTACCAGATCGGCTTCGACTACAGTCTGTATCCCCGCGTCCATCATCGGCACACAGGACAGACCTTCGTGGAAAACCAGGAAGACATCGGCGTCGTCGACGGATTCAGCATCGACTACGAGGCTCAGGCCGTGCGGGAGTACCTCGATACCGTTGGTGATCGCCCGTTCTTCCTGCACTACTGCATTTCACCCCCACATATGCCGCTCGACGATGCCCCTGACGAATACAAGAGGATGTACTCCCCAGAGGAGGTGCCGATACGGCCGAACTGCTACCTCGAGGGTGAGCTGCCCTTTGACGAGCGCTGGTTCAAGATCTACCTGTGGGACTTCCTGTTCTATGAACAGCACTTGCCCTACACGGAGTCTCTGCCCGATGGCTTCGGCCTGCGTCAGTTGACGGCGATGTACTACGGCCTCACCACTTGGGTGGACGATCAGGTGGGACGTCTGATGGCCGGGCTGGAGGCGAACGGTCTTGCTGATAATACGATTGTGGTTTTTCTCTCCGACCACGGTGACAACCTGGGCAGCCATCATCTGTTCAACAAGGGCAAGCTGATCGAGGAGTCCATCCGCATTCCCCTGATTTTTCACTGCCCGGCGCGGTGGTCCTCTCGCGTCAGCGAGAATCAAGTGGGCTCCATCGTAGACATCATGCCGACGCTGCTCGGTCTGGCCGGAGTCATTGCACCCGCATCCATCCAGGGCAGGGACCTCAGTCCCGTGATCTACGGAGATGCGGAATCGCTGGAGAATACGGGCGGCGCCTTCGTGGAGACTGGAGATGGGGAGATCGGCGTGCGCACCCCGACCCACCTGTTCGGAATGCGCTTGGACGGGTCACGTAGTGAGATTGAAGACGAGGCGGCTTACTTCTTCGATCTGATTCAGGATCCCTATGAGCAGAATAACCTGGCGAATACGTCCGAACAGCTCGAAACTGCGGACCGTATGGCGGAGCGATTGAGGCATTGGCACTACACTACGCCTTGGTGCCGCCCGCCCGACTGATGTCGCTGCGCTTCGCGTACAGCAGCCTGACCTGGCAGCCCGCTGACCTTGAGAGAAACCTCGGCCATCTTGCTGAGTATGGTTGGGCGGGATGGGAGACGCGCGAGCCCCTAGATTGGCTCGGCACTCCGCAACGAATCCGCCGATTGTGCGAGAATGCCGGTATCGAGGTGGCCGTCGTGTCCGGACCCAACGCGGGGAATTCGCTCGCCGAACCCTGTCAGCAGATCAGCAAACGCCGCATTGAGTTTGCCTCCGAGTTGGGCACGCAGTTGTACATGACCAAAGGCCCGCGGCATGGCCCCGATCCTATGGCCTCTGATGAAGAGCTCGATCGCATCGCCGCCGTATACGAAGACCTCGCAGAGCACGGTTCTCGTCTCGGCGTCACCGTCGCTTTCCATCCACATGTGAACCACTTTGTCAACAGCGCCGAAGAGTGGCGTCGTTTAATTTCCCGGCTGGCGATATGCCGGCTCTGCATGGACATGTCTCACGCCGTCCACTGGGGATACGATCCCCAGCAGGCAACCCGAGACTTCGGTGATCGGATCGCCTACGTACACCTCCATGACAAGGTGAACGGAGAGGCCGGTGATCTCGGCGAGGGGCCGATGTGCGACTACGCCGGATTTCTGCAGACCGTTGAGGAAGTAGGGTTCACGGGGTGGGTCGTCATCTGCCCCGGCGGCCATCGGAAGGAGCCTGACAGCATGGCCGCCAATCGCCGTTTTCTCCAGTCCATTGGCTACTGAATCCATCGGCTACTAAGAGAAAGGCAGATTGCTATGAAGTACCGTTTCGCCGAGATGATCTGGAATGAAATCCGCGATGCCGCGGCTGTCGGCCGAGTCGCCGTGCTGCCTGTAGCGACCTACGAAGATCACGGACCACACCTGCCCGTTGACACTGACGTCGTGCTGTGCACGGAGATATGCGAGCGCGCCGTTGCCCGGATCCCTGATCAGGCTGTGCTGGCTCCGGCCGTACCCCATGGCTACAGCCCGCACCACATGGATTTTCATGGTACTCTGACGATCACCTGGGACACCTTCATCCGCTATGTGAAGGACGTCTGCTGCAGCCTGGCCCACCACGGCTTTGAGCGTATCCTCGTCGTTAACGGACACGGCAGTAACACCTCCCCGCTAGATCTCGCGGCTCGTCTCAGTGTGCTCGAGTATGAGGGTGAAATTCTGTGCGCTTCCGTCAATCACTGGGACGTGCGCAAAGCCAAACAGGTCGGAGGAGAGGTCCGAGATTCGGACTACGGGGGCACATCTCATGGTGGAGAGTACGAGACCTCACTGTATCTCGCGCTAAAGCCGGAGTTGGTGCAGATGGACAAGGCGGTGGACGAGCGTTCGCCCATGTCGCCGAGCTTCCGTACCGACCTGCTGGCGGGAACGCACCCCGAGGGCTCGGGAGCGCGTCTGGTGCCGTACTGGAGCTCTCAGACCGCCAGCGGGGTCATGGGCGACGGGACCAAGGCCTCTGTGGAGAAGGGAGAGGTCTTCCTCGCAGCCGCCGTGAGTGGCCTCGTGGGTCTCATCCGTGAACTGCGCGACCAGCCCATTCTGCCCCGGCGCGATCAGCACTGAGGGTGGATATGGGGATTCTCGATCGTTTCTCCCTGCAGGGCCGGACTGCGTTGGTCACGGGAGGCGCCGGGCCGATGTTTGGCAGCAGCATCTCCGACGCCTCTGAATACGTCACCGGCACGGCGCTCATAGTCGACGGCGGATGGACCTCGCTCTGATGCAGATCATCGATTTCTCCCGTTCCTTCCTCTGGTGGCGTATCGACACGACGAAGAAACCGCCCAAGACGATGACCAACAAACCTCCGTTCTCCCTCAACAACGCCCGAGTGCCCCTGGACTGTCTGTGCACGATCCGTGAGCGAATGGGACGTGCACGTGTTTTCTCCTTCGCACTGGGCGTCTCCTGCAAGGTCGAATCCGTGGGCGCGGAGAAGGACATCTGGCCAGCCGTTAGCGCTGACTTCAAGCCTGTCATGTCGGACACGCACATGTTGGGTATCAAAACTTACGAGATTTTCGGCAAGGAAATTCCCTTGCATCCACCCGAGCTCGGCATGCAGCCTGAGCGTCAGATCAGCCGCATGGAGGACGTTTTCGATAGTGCCCGTGTGGATTTGACGCGAGTGCAAGGGCGAAATCTCTCCACCCACGAGGCCATTACCGCGATTCTCAACAACCGCGTTCTCACCGGCCGCACCGAGTACAGAAACCATCGCTACGACATCGTTCTCGAATATCCGATCAAGACCGTAAACGCGAACGAGCGCGATGGCTTCTATCAGCCCGACACGGGGCCAGTCTTGTGGCCTGACGTCGAGCGTGATGCCGCCGACCTACTCGCCGGCATGGAGCTCGCGTATCTGGCCTTCAATCGGTCCGACTGGGTCGAGGCCTTGGTCCGGGTTCCCGTACCAGTTGCCCACGACGTTGAGGTCTACCACTACGACCGTGCTGTCAGGGTATTGTGCGAGAACGACCTACAAACGGCGGAGCAGTCGTAGTGACCCGTTCCGTCGAGGAGATCCGGCGCCTACTGGTCGGTCCCGTAAATTCCATACCTACATCCTTTCATCCCGATGGAGCGATCGATTGGGACGGCATCGCCAACATCATCGAGGTTGGGATCGCCTCAGGCAGTCAGGTCAGTCTGCTGACTTATGGGGACAGTCAGATGGAGTTTCTCAGCGATGAAGAGACGGAGCAACTGACTCGCTTCCTGGTAGAACGCGTTGGGGATCGAACTCTCACCGTAGCAGCGACGAGACGTTGGTCTACTCAACGCATGGTCGAGTTTGCGCGATTCAGCCAGGACTCCGGAGCCGATGTGCTCATGGTACTGCCTTCCGAGATGGCCTCGGTGGCCGCCAAGGTCGAGCAGTACCGCGCCGTGGCAGAGGTGACTCCCGTGATGCTCGTCGGCTGGCCCTGTCACGGGATTCTCGATCAACTGCTCGACGTTGCCAACATCTGCTGCTTCAAGGAGGACGGATCCCTGGAGTACGCCGCACAGACCTTGGAAGCGTACGGAGACCACTGGAGTTTTCTCACGGGGGGAGGGTTGTGGCGCAACTACGCCCAGTGGCCGTGGACAGATGCCTTCTTCTGTTTCTTCGCCTCCTTTGCTCCCCACGTGGTGAGGGAGTACGCCCGAGCGGCGCGCGATCGCGACGCGGTCACCGCAATCCGGATCATCCGTGAGCTCGAAAGGCCGCTCTTCGCCCTCGTCGATCGCGCCGGGGGCAACTTCCAGAGTCTCTGGCGAGTTGCCCTCGAGCTAAACGGCATCGCTCACCGAGGACTGCGACATCCCATGGCAACGGCCACTGCGGAGCAGGTCGAGGTACTTCGACAGCCCCTGGAAGAGCTCGGCCTGATCACCCATCCCCTGTAGGCCCTGTCGATTCTCGCTCCGTGGACGCGATGCGGTCCGACTCCGTTCTTCCATTGCGATAGAGTTTGAGAACTGACGGGGAGGAGAGGTCTGCGGGCATGCTCACGGTCGGGGAAAAGCGAGATTTCTCGAGAGATGGTTATCTCGTTGTGCGGGGAGCCGTTGGGGATGCGCTGGTCAAGCGTGCCCGGCGCGCGATTAATCATTCTCTCGGGGAAGAGGGAATGAACAAGAGCGATCTGCCCACGCTCCGAGCTCAGACCTACTGTCGCGAGCTGCGTGAAGAGTCCGTGGTCACCGACCTCTTTCGCCGATCCAGCCTCCACCCGCTGGCCGAAGATCTGCTCGGTGTAGGCAACGTCGAGAGAGTGAAGGGCGGACAGATCGCTCTGCGCTTCCCCATTCTTCTGGGTAGCGATCCTGCTCCACTCCGCGGCCATCTCGACGGGTTGGGCAGCGGCCAGAACGGCATGGAACGTGGGGTATATCGCCGCGGTTTCAGCGGCCTTGCCGTGGTCTATCTCAGCGAAGTCGGGTCACCGTTCTCCGGAAATTTCACGGTCTGGCCGGGCAGCCATCGACTGTTCGAGCAGTTCTTTAGGGACAACGGTCACGAGGTGCTTGCCGATGGCATGCCCCAGATCGAACTGCCGGAGCCCGTGCAGATTGTAGGCAGACCCGGCGACGCGGTGATCACTCACCACCAGATCGTGCATACCGCCGCGCCCAACGCCTCCTGCGACATCCGCTACGCCGCCATCTTCCGTCTCCGACATCGCGAGGTCGAAGCCGTCGGCCTTGACGCGTACACCGACATCTGGCGGGAGTGGCCGGGGATTCGCGAAGCGGCGGTAGCCGACTAGCTCGCATTCCGATTTTATGACTTGGCATTACAGGCCCTCTGCCCTTTCCCGGGTACTTGCCGCTATGCTCAGCGCTTCCTTGCCCACCTACGCCTGGGGCGCCCACTTCCGGTGGTGCTCCCTTCATGGTGATTGCTCGACTTCGCTAGTGGATCGGAGCCCTGGGGGGGCGGCATCCACGTGGCGAACAAGGTGGTCTGGGCGAAATAGAAGTACGTGGGAAGCAGCATTGTCTTCAGTGCTTGGTTCCTATCAGCCATTCGCTTCAGCCGGAAAGGACTGGCTTACCGGGGGGCGCTGCTGCTTCCAATCATCGAGCCGGTGCTGACGGTGGCTGCTGACAGGAATTCGTCCCACGCCGAAGAAGGGCAGTACATAAAGACCTCTCTGCACCTGAAGCCCCGCTACCATCGCTGGCACGTAGATCCGGGCGTGGAGTGGATCGAAGCCAACACTGCACCGGCGCACTTGGACTGGCGTGTGCCGGTGCCGCAGGTCGCCCTGGTGCTCGTCGATGTCTGGCAGGCCCACTACCTCGTAGACACTGGTGAGCGTGCCGAGCAGATCATCCAAAACCGCCTGCTGCCGCTGATCGACGCCTGTCGCCAAGCCGGGGTTGCCGTCGTTCATGCGCCCTCGCCGCCGCAGGCGAAGAGCAGCTCCGCCTGGCTACAGGCGCCGGGATGGGACCGCAAGCCGTGGCCCGATGATCCCGCCTGGCCGCCGCCGGATTTTCGCAGCTTTCGCGGTGACTACGCCGGTTACGCGGGGCCCGAGGAGCCGCGCGATGCGGAGCGCGAGGCCCATCGATCCGCTTTGCGCATGCACCCCCAGGTTAAACCCGACGG
This sequence comes from Candidatus Latescibacterota bacterium, assembly GCA_036336855.1. Taxonomy (GTDB): domain Bacteria; phylum Latescibacterota; class UBA2968; order UBA8231; family UBA8231; genus JAYZFI01. The sequence continues at coordinate 10,864 of JAYZFI010000042.1, read as the reverse complement.
CGAAGAACCCGTGGTCGCCACCGGCGAGGAACTCCATCTCTATTGCAAAGAGCAGGGGATCCTATTCCTGCTGTTCGCCGGCTTCAATACCAACGCTTGCATCTTGTTGCGGGACTATGGCACTCTGGATATGTCGCGACGGGGATACGCCGTCCTTATCGTGCGCGACTGCACCACGGGCATGGAGTCTCGCCAGACCCACGCCGAGCTGCGCCAGACCCGGGGGGCGATTGAGTTTCTGGAGATGTTCGGCAAGTACTCCGTCGAGTCCACCGAGGTAATCTCCGGGCTCCAATGAGAGGAGAGAACTAACGGAAGGTGGGGCAGTCGACGAGGGAGGGCTTGGTGTCCTCGGGCAGGGGTATCTGGAAGCCGTTAAGGGTCATGGCGACCATGGAGTAGTAGCCGACGATGCCAGTGAGTTCGACGATGCCTGCGTTGTCAATTGCCTCCATGGCCTGCGAGAACGTGCGCTCTTGCACGAAGCGGTTGTAGACGAGCTCGGCGGAATAGTCGTATACAGCCTGCTCGTCAGGGCGTAGAAACTCGGGGTACTGGCTCAGGCGCACGGCGTCGATGATCTCGGGCGTAAGGCCCGCTTCCCGGGCTACGGGCTCGTGCAGTGTCCACTCGAGCTGACAGTCCCAGGCGCGAGAGGTTACCAGGATCGCCAGCTCGCTGAGCCGTGGATGCAGACTCGACTTGAAGCGCAGGAACTTACCCAATTGCTGGGCAAGGTCGGCGAATTCGGGGCTGTGCAGCCAAACCTGAAAGGGTCCTGATATGCTACCGCGCGACTCGAGGATTGCATCGTAGATGCGGGCGTGCTCTTCACTGAGATCGGTTCGGTCGAGTTGACGTACGCGGCTGGGACTCATCGTTTACCTCGAAGTAGACGAAGAAGATGGGAGAGAGATCACAATGACGGACGTAGTCGGCTTCATCGGGCTCGGCTCCATGGGGCAAGGGATGGCGACGAACCTGCTGCGCAAGAATTTCGACGTTCACGTGTACGACGTGCGCAGAGAGGCTCGTGAGAACCTCGTCAAGCATGGGGCGACTGTCGCTGAGAATCTGCTGAGTGTCGGTGCTTCCTGCAAACAGGTCGTACTTTCTCTGCCCGATGTCCACGTGGTGAGCGAAGTGCTCTTTGGTGACAACTCTCTGGCCGAGGTCATGGAGCCGGGTGGGATCATCGTCGACTGCGGCACCAGTCACCCCCAGGAGACCATCGAAATCTCTCATAAGCTCGCCGAGCGCGATCTTATCTTTCTCGACGCTCCGGTCACGGGTATGGAGACCCGCGCCTCGGAAGGGACGCTGACGATCATGGTGGGAGGAGAGACCGCCGCCTTCGAGCGCTTGCGACCGGTGCTAGAGGCGATGGGCTCGTTGATTCTGCACATGGGCCCTAGCGGCAGCGGTCAACTGACGAAGATGTCCAACAACGTGCTCTACAACATTTCCGTTGCCGCCATGGCGGAGATGCTGACACTGACGACCTGTATGGGTCTGGACCCTGACAAGGTGCGTCAGGCCGTCGGAAACGGCTCCGGGCAGAGCTTCGGCTTCGACTACTTCAGCGAGCGCGTGTTGGGGCGGGAATTCGGCGAAGGATATCCCATGGCGAGCGCATTTAAGGACATGCGGGCGGTGATGGAGAAGGCCAACGAGTTTCACGCGCCCCTGCCTGTGACTTCCGGGGCTATGCAGACCTACCGCAATGCACTAGCCGACGGCTACGGCGCCGAAAGCAAAGGAGCGATGATCAAGGTCTGGGAGCGGGCACTTGGGGTGAAAGTGTCGGCGCAGGAGACCTCGTGAGCGTTCTGCCCAGCATGTGTCTGGAGGGTAAGGTTGCGTTGGTCTCCGGCGCCGGCTCAGGAATTGGCAAGGCTGTTGCGTTAGCCCTTGCCGAAGCGGGAGCGGATTGCGTGATCACCGAGTTGCCGGATCGCCTCGAGGCTCTCCAACCCGTAGTCGCCGAAATTGAGCGACAGGGTCGGCGCGCCGTTCCTGTGGCACTGCAGTTGCCCGACCATTCTAGCATCGAAGATTGCATCGAAACGGCGGAAGACGTTGATATTCTCGTCAACAACGCTGGCGTGAACATCCCCAAGGCAGCTCTCGACGTCACCGAGGACGAATGGGATACCGTCCAGGACGTAAATCTCAAAGGACTATTTTTTCTCTCTCAAGCGGTGGCGAGGAGGATGATCGCAGCGGGTAAGGGGGGTAAGATCGTGAACATGGCCTCCATAATGGGTGCGGTTGGCTACTACAAGCGGGCCGCCTATTGCTCTAGCAAGGCTGGTGTCGTCAATCTGACGAGGGTAATGGCCTTGGAGTGGAGCGAGCACAACATCCAGGTGAACGCCGTGGGGCCGACCTTTGTCCTCACGCCGCTTACTCAGTCCACCTTCGACGATCCCACCATGCGTAAGGATCTGCTTAGCCGAATCCCGGCGGGTAGAGTCGGGCAACCGGAGGACGTTGTGGGAGCCGTGGCCTTTCTCGCCAGCTCCGCTGCCGACATGATCACCGGTCACACGCTCATGGTGGACGGCGGCTGGACGGCGATCTGAAACACGCGCGAGGAGTGAAGTGATGGCAGAGATCTACGGCAACTATCAGGACCTACTCGACGCCACTGAGCGCCGGGCGAAATCGATGGAAATACTAGGCAATACCGTGGACGGTTCTCCCATCGTTGCTGCCCGCGGTGGTGGCGATAAGACCCCGGCGATCTTCATCACCGCGGGCAGTCATTCCACTGAGCACGCTGGCGTGTCGGCGGCTGTGCAATGCGTCGATGAGCTTGAGACCGATCACCGAGTATTCGTCATTCCTACGCGGGACCCCATCGGTCTCGATGGCTTTGCCCACGCCCTGTCTCTTGGCTTGGGCGAAGGCGCGGAGTTCGAGACCTTCGACGACATTGAGGAGATCCTGCGCAGTCGGGGCGTGGTGCTCTTTGAGGAAGACGACATGGTGTTGGCTCTGGTCGGAGACTACGGCTATGTCATCGAGCCGTCGAGCCAGGGGGTGCGAAATCCCCAAGGGCAGGTGTACGGTCGCCTGCAGAGGCTTCACCACGAGCAGCCCGAGGTGTTGGCACCTTTACTTGGGCGCCGGGTCTATCAGACCCCGGGGCAGCGAGAAATTGAGGGCACCGGCGACTTCGATCGCGCCTATACCCTGATTGTCGCTCTCGATGGAGAGATTTTGCACATCAACCGCTTTCATGACACCGTCTGGGCACCGGTGGAGCCTCGTGTCACGGTGCAGTTGCTGGAGCGTATCCGCCCCGGCCTAAGCTTTGATCTCCACGAATCGGCGGACATGGACAACCGATTCTGGTTGTCAGCAAGGCATCTGCCCGATGAAGAAGGCGAAGAATGGGAGCAGAGAGCGGCGAGGGCGACGATCCAGGCGATCGAGCAATCCGGTGCTATTCTAGCTAGTGATTCTGACGCGCCGAGCCAGTGGTTCGATCGCGGTGATCAGGCTGTCTTCTGGCTCGACCCCTCTCGGCGGGGGGAGGGCTACAACCTCATGGACTTCTGTTCTCGCACCTACGGGATGGCTTTCGGTACCGAAATGGGGATGTTCGACACTTTCGATCACCGCGTGGAGCTGGCGATGATCACGGTACGCACCGCGGTTTCGATCTTCGAGGAGCGTTGGTGCTAGAAGCTAATGTTAAGCCCTACCTCGGCCGCCACTGACTCGAGCTGGCGACAGCTTTCCTCGGCCAAGGGAATCCCGTTGACTTGGCGTTGTCGCAGTGTGCGGAATTCGCGCTCTCCCGGCAGCATCACCTCGCTGTGACTAGGCGCCGGCGCTGAGCTGGTGACGTGCGCCGCTAGCTGCGAACACAGCTCGGCGAATCGCCCCTGCGTCAGTGGCCCAGGGTCAATGGCGATGAGGCCGAAACCGTTCATGTATTCAACATCGTCGCTCACTGGAACTCCTGCAATCGTGCTGCCTAGAATCTCCACCAACAGGCTGAGGCCGTAGCCGCGGTAGGCGAGATCGCCTCCAAAGGGCAGGATACTGCCCCGAGGTGGGCCGTAAAAGTTCTTTGGGTCTGTTGTGGGTCGACCTTCGGCGTCGAGAATGCGCCCTGGAGCCAGCTCGGAGTTGGCGTGCAATGCGGTGCGGATCTTGCCTTCTGGCGTCATGCTAGTGGACATGTCGAGGAGGATCGGATCGGTCGCTGTCGGCGCCGCCCAAGCCAAGGGATTGGTGGCGAGCCGCGCCTCACGACCCCCGTGAGGTACGACGAAGTGACCGCTCTTGTCGCTGTTGGCGACGGCGAAGCCGAAAAGACCCGCCTGCGCGGCAGCCTGGGGATAGGCACCGAGGCGTCCCACGTGATGACAGTGGTGAGTAACTCCGAAGGCGATGCCTTGCTCGCCGGCGCGGCGCACGAGCTCGTCGACGAGACGATAGGCTCCCACCTGGCCGAAGTTGTGGTTGCAGTCTGCCAGCAACAGGCTTTCGGAACGCCAGTCGAGCTCGATTTTCGCTCCCGGCCGGATGTTCCCATTCACACACTCTTGGGCGTACATGATGTAGCGGATGACCCCGTGCGAATCGATGCCCATGAGGCTTGCTTCGACGAGGTGGTCGGCGACCACCGCTGCCTCGTCTTCGGGGGCGCCACAGACACAGAACAGCTGGCGGCCGAAGTCCCGGATCTGATCGACGGGGAAGAGGGGCATGGGCTGATAAATCAGGACAACGATTTCAAGCGGGCGCGGATCTCGGCGAAGATGTCGTCCGCTCCTTGCGCCATGTAGCGGCAATCGCCGCCGATCTGCAGCCACTGCACGCCGCGTGACGCCTGCAGCATGGCGAACTCCGCGTCAACGGGCATGCCCGAGCCCACGGGAAGCCCGCGGTCGCGTGCCGCGGCCAACACCTTCTCCATGGCCGAGACTACGGTGGGATGGCCCACTTCGCCGAGCAGGCCCAGGGAGCCCGACAGATCGTACGGTCCCAGGACCACGGCATCGAGCCCTTCTACAGAGACGATATCATCGATCGCCTCCACGGCATCTCGATGCTCGATCATCACCGACACGAACAGGCTGCGGTCCGATCGCGCCACGAAGTCGGAGCCACCGTCGCGCCCGTAGCCGCTGGGGACGTGAGGTCCGAAGCCGCGCTCACCGCCAGGCGGATAGCGGCAGTCGGCGACGACATCCGCCACCTCCTGTGCGGAGGTGACCTGGGGAACGACGATTCCCGGTGCCCCTGAATCGAGGACCGGCTTGATAAATGCCGTGTCAGAAGAGGGGACCCGCACCACAGCCCCTTTGCGATGCGCACGTGCGGAGAGCAGGTGGCCGCGCATTGCCTCCATGCTCATGGCGGCGTGCTCGAGATCGATCCAAAGGAAATCCGCCGTCGGCGCCAAGGCATCGCTGACCTGAGGGTCGGTGAACGCGATGCCGGCGCCCAGCAGCACTTCACCGGCGGCCAGTTGGCGGCGGAAGCTTTCAATGCCTTCGAAGATCATGTCTGATATGTCAGTTCGTTGATGGAAGGGGGGGGCGGAATCTCCGGCACGGCACGCCGGTCGTCAACGCAGGTGCAAAGGCCTACAATTGCGGAGCCGCTCCAGACACCTGCCGCGAGAGCGTACCTATGCATGACTAAGACAGTCGCCATCACTGGGGGCTTGGGCAATCTCGGCTTCAAGCTGCTCAGTCATTTGGCACGCCAGCCTCACATCCAACGCCTGGTGGCGCTGGATAGCATCCCCGCCGAGCGCGCGCAGTTCGAGGCGATCGAAGCGGTGACTAACGGGCGCAGGGTCGCCGTGGACTTCGTCGAATGCGATCTCGCCGACTGGAGCGACCGGCGCTGGCGGAAGGTCGTGGAGAGTCAGGCGGAGGCCCTCGTCCACTTCGCCTACCGCTCCCCCTTTCCCGATGACACATGGGACGATGCCGCCGTGTCCTACCAAATGACTCTGAACTCGGCTCTGGCCAGCAGTGACTCAACCACCGTCCGCCGCTACGTATTCGCCACCTCAAATCACGTCATGGGCCGTTATAAGGATTTTCCCCTGGGGGAAGGCCTTAAGGACGGGGAACTGACCCCTGACCTTGTCCCCGGCGTTGGAACCCAGTGGCACACAGGCAGCGAATCTGCCGATGCCAGTGTATACGCCAGCCACAAGTGGGCGGGTGAACAGCTGTGTCGAGCTCTGGCGGACCGATCAGCTAGAGCTGGCGTCCCAGCCACCACTTACGCCGCCATCCGCATCGGCTGGTGCCAACCCGGCGACAATCGAGTCGAGACTCTGTCTGGCACGGGATCGCACTTCGCGGTCCAGAGTAAGACAGCGAGTTCGGAGACAGATCGCTGGTTCAAGGAGATGTGGCTCTCGAATCGAGACTTCGCTCAACTATTCGGGAAAGCGGTGGTGGCCGATGGCAGCAGCTGGCCGGATGGTTTTGTGCTCGTTAACGGTATGTCGGATAACGCAGGCATGAAGTGGAGCTTGGAAGCCACACGTCGCTACTTGGGCTACGAGCCAGTGGACGACGTCTATGCCGAGGCCAACCCATGAGCGACTGGCTCACCGAGCAACAGCTACGGCAGTTGCACCGGGGATGGAAGATGGCTCGAGAAACACCGGTACCGACGAGAGTGGTCTCTAGTGGCGAGTGTTACCCCCCAGCGCAGAGTCGTGAGCAGCGCGCCGTGGAATCGCTCATCCACGACGAGGCTATGCAGCGCGCGCAACGCATGGGGTTGCGGCCCCACGTGTACCTGCGATCGCGCAGTGGCATGGCTGCTTCCTTCATGGCGATGAACCAAGTCCACGGCGAGGTCTTTTCTGTAGACCCTGACGAGGTAGAAGATCAGGAGGCGGCACGCGAAATTCATGCGCGCACGGCGGACCAATTCATCTTTGACGTGCATACCCATCACGTGCATTCAGACTACAATTGGGAAGGTCAGTTGTGGCTGCGCGATGCGGCGAGGGGAAACAACCCTTCGGGCACGCCCTGGAATCCCGCCCTCGTCGAGCAGGAGCTCGACCTTCGCTACTATAAGTTTGATTACTACATCAAGGACATGTTCTTCGACAGCGACACCACGTTGTCATTGCTGAGCACCTCGCCTTCCACCGACCCGGACAAGACCCTGCTCTCCGACCGCCAGATGGTTGCTAGTCGTGATCGTGTCAACGCTCTAGCGGGCACCCGTCGCATGTTCGCTCACGGGGTGATCTGGCCCAGCGTGCCCGAGTACCTCGACCTTATGGAGACGGCGGCCGGTGAACTCAAGGTCGACTCCTGGAAAGGCTACACGATTGGAGACGTGCTTGGCTACCATCCCACCTTCGACCGGCCCTGGCGTCTCGACGACGAGGAGCTGGTGTGGCCAACCTTCGCCAAGGCGTGCGAGGTCGGGGTGCCTACCATCTGCGTCCACAAGGGAGTCCTCCCCGTCGACTACGAGAGTCTCTCTAACTGGCACTACGCCAGTGTTGATGACGTTGGTCCTGCCGCCCAGGCCTGGCCCGATCTCAACTTTCACATTTATCACGCCGGCCTGAAGATGTGGCGTGATGCCGCGGTGGTGAACGACGAGTTCCAAGCCACCGGCCGTCTGCCTTGGATCGACGAACTTGCGGAGATTCCCCACCTCTATGGCGTCGACAACGTGTACGCCGACATCGGGCTCTCCTTCGGCGCTCTTGCCGTCACCCATCCGGGGCTGGCGGCGGTGATGCTGAGCAAGCTAATCCAGGGTTTGGGGGTGGACCACGTGCTCTGGGGGACGGACTCGATCTGGTTCGGTTCCCCGCAGTGGCAGATCGAAGCGTTACGCCGTATGGAGATCCCCAACGAGTTGCAGGATCGCTTCGGGTTCGAGCCTCTCGGGCCCGCCGATGGCCCGGTGAAGAGGGCGATTTTCGGGATAAACGCAGCGCGCCAGTACGGTATCGAGCTCAAAGACGACGGCCGGCCGCGGGTGGACTATGCCAATGACCAAATTTCCCGCCTGAAAGCAGAGTACCTCGCCGCTGGTAACGAGCGAGACAATCTACTCTGGGGCTGGATTCCGAGGGACGACGCGTGAGCCACATCCTGGCACCGGTCGATCTCGAGGAGCGAATCGGCTGGGGTGTGAATAGCTTGCTCGGGAGCCTTGATCCTACCCAGCGGCACATGCCGTACTGGGCCCTGCGTTGGAATCGGGGACTGGGCTCGTTCTACCACGCCGGGGCTTGGGACTGGTGCCACGACGTGGCTCGGGTGCTGCATGGTCTGCACTGTGCCTCGCAGTGGGTTCACGTCGATGTTGAGCAACCGGTCTGGGAAGACCTCGCCTCGCTACAGATGGAGCTATTTGACGACGAGTATCTGCCTGGCTGCCCGCGTGACACTGATGGAGAGCGCTTTGTGAATCTGCACAACATCCGCGAAGCTAGTCACGCCTTTCGAGCACTGATTGCCCGCGGGCACAACGAGGCCGAAGAGTACGCCCGGAAGATGGTGCGTAAGATGCTCACGGCGGTGGATCGTCAAGGGAAGATCGATCTCGCTCAACTGCCGGGCACAGTCGACAATTACACCTGGCACCCTCACATGGAAGGCCGCGCCGTAGACGCCCTGCTGCGTCTCTATCGCGTCAATGGTGACGACGCCTGCATCGAATTGGCGTCGCGGGTGAGCCGCTACGCGCTCGAGCATTGCTTCGGGCCGGTAGGAGCCTTGCTGCCGGCAGCGGGTCTGCACGGCCATTCCATCAACGCCCTGGTTGCCGGAATGGCTGATCTTGCCCGCTTCAGCGCCGACGGCGAACTCATGCAGCGAGTCTCCGATGTGTACCGAAACGCCCTGCCTTTCTATCACTCGACCTTCGGCTGGTCGGCTGAGTCCTTGGGCAAGCCCATGACCGTGCGCGGGGAGGCGAACAACACCGGCGACCTTCTGCGAGCGGCGTTGCTGCTCGGAGAGGCGGGCTTTCCTGAACACTACGAGGAAGCGGAGCGCATTCTACGCAGTCATCTGCTGCCGTCTCAGATTCTCGACGTGGATGATTTGGCAGACGAGGAAGCCGCCAGAGATGCTGACGACCTGCGTGTCTCACGCCTGCGTGGAGGCTTTAGCTTTCCCACTCCCAGCGACTTGCTGGCCCGCGAGGAAGACAACTTTGTCACCACCGACGTCACCTCCGGCGCTCTAGACGGCCTTTGCCAGGCGCGAGCTTACACGATCACCAGCGACGCTCACAGTCGCCGGGTCAACCTGCTGGTGTCCAGCGAGGGACACGGTGTTCGGGTTGAGAGCCAGCTGCCCTGCAACGGCGCGTTGCAGATCTGCTGGGACCCGGGCAGGCCGGTTTTCGTGCGGGTGCCGTCGTGGGTACAGGGTTCGATTGTAATTGTCGATGCGGAGGGGGAAGCGAGAGCTGCGCCAGCCGTCAATGGCTACCTACTTCTCGACTCCGGCACCGAGGCCGGTGCCTGCGATCTCCGCTTCGACATTTCCGAGCACGAGACACAAGAAATCGTCATGTTCGAACACTTCCATATTCGCTGGCGCGGAGATCAGATCATTGCGATGGATCCTCCCCGAGATCTGCCCGTGTTCCGACCGATGTTCCCACGGCGGGAAGGTCGATAGAGGGGAGGGATGGGTCTCCCTTGAGGGCGGTCGGAGCAATTTCGGATCCTGTCGAGGGTTGTTGAGATCGCTGCACCTGCAGATCATGCGGCAGCCGGGTTGTATTCGACACGACGCAGGAAACGTTCGCCCACGTCGTAGTCGGGCTGATCGGATACGAAGCGCCACAGGCGCACCCGCCGCATCAACTCGTAACGGTGTTCGTTGCCCTCCCAGCCGTGGCTGGATGCCAGGGCGCGACCGACCTCTGGATTCTCGAGGTTGGAGGTATCGAAATGTCGCACCTGGGGTACCGTGGGGTTCAGGCGAAGTTTGTACATGTAGCGGTCTTTGTCGGTGTGGTTGCTTCGGGCGCCATGCCATACCCGGGTGTTCCAAACGAACATTGTGCCCGCCTCGCAGTTAGCCCACACCTTGCCGCGCATGTGCTGATAAATGCTGATCTCGCTGGTTCGCACGTTCCGAAACTGTGTGCCGGGGATGAGGAAGGTGCCGCCCATTTCGTCGGGGGTGTCGGCGGGGAAGAGCGAGAGTTGGATGTCGAAGTAGTTCTCGCGGAAGTCAATGACGGAGTCCTGGTGGTTGTTCGGGCCCTTAAGCACGCCGGCCGGAGTGAGATGGGCGGCGTGGTGGTCGTAGAGAGGTTCGGGACCCACTAGGGAGTGAATCATGCCCCGTACGGTGGGAAGGCGGAAGGCGTCGCCGAGAGCGGTGCCCTTGGGCCAGGTCTCTTCGAAGGGCGTGCCCACGTCGAGATAGCCTTTGGTGTCCCGCATCTCTACCAGGCAAGCTTCACAAAGATCCCGTGGCACCATGTTGTCGAAGCGGAGATAGCCGGAGGCAACGAACTGGGCCATTTGTACGGAGGACAGTAGGTTCTTTTTCATCGGGTTGATCCCTCCTCGGGTTGCATCTCGTTGAATTTTCCGAGTACGGTCTGGTAGGGTAGCGGGCCGTCTTCGTACGCGTCTTCGAGGGACCGGGACCGCAGCTCCGACATCTGGATTACCTGCCAGCCGTCCCGCATAGCCTCCAAGGCGTTGCGATAGGGAGGGTCGTGTTCGTCGGGCAGGTCGGTGATTCCCGTTCCCTTCGAAGCCTCGAAACGCGACCAGGCGACAACCTGGGCATCGAGCCCCGGGGTGGTTTGGAACAGCACAAGAATATCCTGAACAGCAGGCATGCAGGTCCTTTATCAAATTGAG
>JAYZFI010000041.1:0-51023 GCA_036336855.1 Candidatus Latescibacterota bacterium | reverse complement strand
GGCAGCGGAGTCCAGCAGGATCCCCTGCACTCCCCTGGCCTGTCGACGTCGATTGCGGTTACCGACGCACTCACCCGCGGCGCCATCGAAGCCGACAAAGTTCGGTAGCGAGAGACACACGCACGCGCTCACTGCAGCGCTGCCGGCATTGCGCAGCACGCAGCGGAACATTGCCAGCGGCAGAGATGAGGATTCGACATCCGCAGGGACGAAAGGATTGAAGGCTTCGAGACGAGCCTGCAGCGGCACCTCTGGATCGCGCAGGTGCACCTGCGCGAGGGGATAGGCGGCGTCGAATCGAGCCTTCTGAAATCTGGGCCAGCCGTGATTGGCGGCGACCGAACCTGAAGCCCCTTGGAACTCGTGGGCTGGCACCGGCCCTTCGAGCAACCGCACCACCGGCTCCTGACCCTTCGCCTGCGCCCGCAAGCAAAAGAAGGGTGCGCCACTGAATCGTGGCCCCGGCACAAACCCCTTTGCCGGTCGATTCATCACCTCCCAATCACGAAGATCGCCGCGCCCACCGAGGGAAACGGTGCCGGTACCAATGCCACCCAGTGGCATGGCAATGCGCTGCAGGTGTTCCCCTGCGTACGACCGCAGGACGGGCCAGGCGGATCGGGCTGCCATGGATGGTCCAGACCTTCGTTTGGTGCAGATGTGGTACGCCGGAGGGCTCTAAATCCGTAACTCGTTGCTACTCTTGAGGATGTCTGAGCTCAACGCCGTCGGGCACCAGAACTTCTCGATGTAGTAGATGACGAGCTGGGTGCCACCCTCATGTCCGACGTAGGGCGGTCGCGCAGGACTGTACATCGTGTCCGTCAAATCCCGGATCAACACCATTTCCATCCCCCACTTCGTCATCTGCTTGATCCCGAAAGTCCGGTGCAGAACACACATGTTAGTGTGTACGCCGAGGATGAGCATGCCCGAGATTTGGCGCTCAAGCAGACACGAATAAACCTGGTGACCGTCGTCGCTGATGAGATCGCGCTCACCGTCGATGTCGATGCCGGCGTGCTGTCGCGCCCACTTCGGTCCGGGCTCCGTCTCCCCCGTGTCAGAACCGTGGTCTGAGGCATCGATGGGCAGAGGGGGATCGTAGTCGACAACGGTGCCCGAGGGCGCGAACATCGCCCCCACCAGCGAGCCCGAATCTTTCGCCGGTGGCGGCAACGTCTCGTCCGGAAGATCAACGAGTGCGTTGTCCAGCACCCTCTTGCGTGCCGGGTGATCGGCGTAGAACTCCATCGTGCCCGAGGGTGCGTGCACGATCTGTATTCCCGCGTCGCGAGCGGCGTTCACCGTGGCGTTCATCTGCGGGATAAGATCGTCGAGCCGCTCCCGGGCCCCACGACACCAGTGGCTGTCCCACACGTCGCACAGCAACAGCGCGGTCTCGGCTGCCGGCCACAGCTCCGGGTCGTCATTCACGCGCCAGACTGTGTAACCATCTTCATCCGTGATCAGGCGTTGCCGGCGGAGGGTGAACTGTAGTGTGCCCATCTGTTGGGTTCCTACTGGAAGGAGCTGGCGACATCCATCGTGCGCCCGGCGTCGGTCGTGATCTTGGAGGTGACAACCCGCTTCTGCAGCTCCTTGTAGTAGAGATCCTCATCCACCGGAATCTGGACCCAGTCGTCGGTCCACGTGGACAGCAGCATGGCATTGAAGAGCTCGACGCTGTGCAGTCCTTCCGATCCCGGGGCCATGAGCTCAGTCTGCCCGCCGTCACGGATCGCTTGAATCCAGTTCGTCGTGATCGCCTTGTGCTCGCCGCCGCCGTGCGCCGGGGGAATGTCACAAGCCCACACGTCCGGTTGACCGAAGCCACCGGGATAGTCTTTGAGAAACTCACTCACCGACGTCTCGGTACGGTGGAACGTGATCTTGCCACCTTCATTGACGAGCTTGCCGCGATCGCCTGTGATCTCCAGTCGATTTGTGCCGGGCGCCTCTCCAGTGGTAGTGATGAAAACGCCTGTGGCCCCATTTGGATATTCGACGTATGAAGTGACGTCATCCTCGACCTCGATATCGTGGTATTTCCCGAACGAACACCAGGCCCGAACCCGGCTCGGCATACCGCAGATCCACTGCCAAAGGTCGAGGTTGTGGGGACACTGGTTGGCCAATACGCCGCCACCTTCACCCGCCCAAGTGGCCCTCCAGCCTCCAGAGTCGTAGTAGCTCTGAGCACGGAACCAGGAGGTGATGATGTAGTTCGTGCGCATGATCTCGCCGAGTTCACCGGAGGCAACGATTCCCTGCATCTTCCGCGTCACCCCCCGCGCCCGCTGGTTGAACATGAGGCTGAAGATCTTCCCGCTCGCCGCCGCGGCGGCGTTCATTTCCTTCACCTGCTTTGTGTACACCCCCGCAGGCTTCTCCGACATGACGTGCAGACCGACATTGAAGGACTCGATCGCCACCGTGGGGTGGAAGTAGTGCGGCGTAGCAATAAGAACGGCATCGACGGCCCCAGAGCCGATCAGCGCTTCCGAACTAGGGAAGGTCTGAACACCCTCGAGGTTCTCTTTCGCCCACTCCAATCGCGCCGGGTTCACATCGGCTACGGCCGTCAGCTTGGCGCCCAGAACTTCGCCACGTCCAAGGTAGCTCGCGTGATTTGAGCCCATGCCGCCGATACCGACGATACCGACTCTCACCTCCTCCATCTGCCAGTCCTCCTCCTGATTCGTTCCCGACTAGACGCCGATGCGCAGTCGCTCTGGAATTTCCATCGCATGGCCATCCCGGCAGACCACGGGAAAGTGCGGTCCCGCCTCACTCATGGGCGTCTGATCCGCCAGGTCAACGAACTGCTTCATCAAGTGCTCACCGGACATATCATAACGCGCTTCGCCCGTCATGTAATGAATGGCGATCGCCCGGCGCTGCCTTGGCGATGGATTCGTCGGCGACCCATGCCAGGTCAACGAATGGTGGAAGGAGACCTCGCCCTTGCGCACCGGCCACGGCTCGGGCTTGGCATCGCTGATGTCGGCACCGTCGCCGGGCGTGAAACCCTCGATCTTCTCGAAGTCCTCACGGGTCTGCAGATGGCCTTGGGTGCGCAGAAACTCGATCTGATTCCCCCACTTGTGGCTGCCGGGCACCAGCCACATGCAGCCGTTCTCTTCGTCGGCATCGTCGAAAGGGATCCACGCCGACACCGGGGTCATGGGCTTGATAATCGGCCACAGAGGCGCGTCCTGATGCCAGGTTGTGGCGCCCCCTTCGTTGGCTGGCTTGTACTGGATCTGATCGTGCCAGATCTGCAGGTCCCTGTGCCCCGTGACCTGGCTGATCGCCACGTTGATGAAGGGGTGATAGGTGAGTCGTTCGTAGGCCTCGCTCGCCTCCCAGATGTTGACGATCTGCCATACAGGGGTGTCGCTGGCCTTGCCGTCCCCACCGCCGCGCAGGTCACGGAAGCTCACCGGCTGCGGCTCCCCTTCCTCGAATCCGTCGGAGCCGATTTTCAGAATGCGATCGAGCTCCTCGCGTAACTCTTCCACCTCGTCGTCCTGTAGAATCAGGCCGCCGTTCAGGTAGCCCTTCTCATGGAATTCCTGGACTTGTTCTTCGCTCAGCATCCTCGCTTCTCCAGTAGGGCCCGGTGCGAGGGGCACCGTTGCCGGAGAGGCAGAAGTGTAACCCCGTCGTCGCCGAAACAGCAAACTTGGACCGCCCTTTTTGACCGGCCTATACTATTGGCATGGTCTCCGAGCGCACATGGATCGACCACCTGTTGCCCCGCCCCAAGGAGATCGAGATCTCTCGATCCCACGTCTATCGGCGCGACGAGCTGGAGATTGCCGTCGTAGCCGCGGTGGACGAGTCCGCCGTCGAGGCCGCCGCCGTGCTGCGGAATGTACTCGGAGATCGCGGGGAATCTGACGCTCAAATCACCATCCTGATTGGCCTTCTCGACGCTGTCGCCGATCTCCTTCCCGTTGACGACGAACGATTACGATCTCTGTCTCACGCAGAGCAGGCCTACCAGATCACCTGCCCTACCGAAGACCAGATCGTCGTGGTTTCACGTGGATCACCCGGCCTCTACTACGGTGCTCTGACCCTGAGCCAGCTACTGGAAGCCGGAATTGCACAGGCCGATTGCCCCGAAAGCGTTGTCGTTCCCAACCCTGAGATCGTCGACTGGCCTGACTTTGAAGAACGCGGCCTCTGGAACTTCCCCGACGCCGAGAGCTGGATCCCCTGGATGGCGTCGATGAAGCTCAACTACGGCAAGATGGTCGACACGAAGCTGGCCGCCGTTCAGCGCGACATTCAGGGTCAGGCCACTATCGACGCCGATCTCATGCACTCAGCGCGTCACCGGGGCTTCCAATACACCCCCTACATCGTACACCTCAATTTCCTGCACGACGTCGGCCTGTTTCGTACCTACCCCGAGCTCGCCGGCAAGGGTGACTCGGCGTTGGCCGGCCGCTATTTCGCCCACAAGCAGGGCAGCCAGCATCGCGCGCCCTGCGCCTCGCAGCCGCGACTCGTGCAGCTGCTGGCCGACTGGATGTCCTCCATCGCTTCCCAGGATGCCAACGACATCAGCTGCTGGCTCAGTGAGCGGCCCTGCCAATGCGAGTGCGAGCAGTGCACCCCCGTCGGTCAATTCGTCCTCGAGACCCGCGCCTTTGTCAGCGCCTGGCGGCAGGCGCTGATCGACTACCCTGACCTTCGCATCCGCATCTTCTCTTCCACCACCACCCAAGAGCAGGACGACCGCATCCTCGCCGAACTACCCAAGGGAGTTCGCTTCGAGCGTTGCTGCGCCACCCGCATGGAGCGTGTCGCTCACCAGCCTCGCGATCTGTTCGCCAACCCCCTCCTCGACGTCGAAACTGCGAGCGGTCGCTGGATCGCCAGCTACGACGTACCCATCGGTGCCTACGGCAATGTGGACACACCCGAGTACAAAGTTCCCCAGTTCTCAGCGCAGCGAATCCGCGACTTTGTCGTTCAGTTGCACCGTCGCGGCTACGAGGGCGCGTACGGCATGCTGGCGTGGGGCACATTGGCCCGGGAGATCTGCGGCTTCAGCATCAGTGCTCTCGCCGAGTACTCATGGAACGGCGAGGGCCGCCCTGAGGGTGACTTCGCCCGCGCCTGGGCGACCCGTCAGGGTTTGCCCGATCCTGTCGTGTTCTCGGAGTGGGTGGATCTGCTCGGTCCTCTGGAATTCGATGTCTACGACTCAGAGTTCCCCATGGCTTACTCCTGGGGTTGGGCTGCCGAAATGGTGAAAAACCGACGACCGCCGCGTCTAGGAGAAGGGATTTTCCGCCACGTGCACACCGTAGAGGAATTCGCAGAAAAGCGGGCAACTTGCGATCAGGCCCTGGCGGCGGCTCGCCGTTGCGGTTGGGAAGATGCAGTGCGCGCTAGCAAAGTCGTCGCCAGCTACCTAGCACAATGGGAAGCCCTCTGGCACGTCGCCCACGACTTCGCCCACGGCAATCTCGACCACATCGAAGATCAGGACCGCCTCTCGGCTCGCGTCGACGACTTGGAGCGCGCCGGAGTCGCCAACGTCGAGGCCCTCACCGCATGGCGTCGGGGCCTCGGCCCCGAACCCTGGAATGATCGAGTCCACGATGCCATCTCTGGCACGCAGAGCACCGTACAGCGCATCAGCCAGCACATCCGCAACCGCTACTTAAATTGATCGAAGGAAATTGGGGCCATCTATGATGCACGTAGGCACTCAGCAGTTCAATACCTCGGACGAGGACCTCGAGTACCTCGCCCGCCACGGAGTGAAGAACAAGAACGAGAACTTTATCACCTTCCATCGCGATTATGGCTGGGACGTGAAGGAGCTGAAGGAGCTGAAGGAGAAGTGCGCCCGCTTCGGCATCAGCATGGAGATGGTGGCCCTGCCGATCGCGAACCTCAACGTCAATGGCGATTCCACGCCGAACTACATGCTGGGCAACCGCGAAGAGGGCGACAAGGAGATCGAGCTCGTCATCAACATGGTGAAGCAGGCCTCCGAGGCGGGCATTCCGGCGATCAAATACTACCTGTGCGAGATGGAAAACCAGCGCACTGAGAGCGTGCCACTGGGTCGGGGGAACTCTCGCTACAGCACCTGGGACCTTGAAAAAGCCGCCGATTCGCCACGTTACGACGAGCCCGTTTCAGCTGAGACCAACTGGGAGCGAATCACCTATTTTCTGGAGCGCGTGATCCCTGTTGCCGAGGAGTGTCAGGTGCGCATGGCCTGCCACCCTTGTGACCCCTGGCTACCGCCGGGATTCAAAGGTGTCGACCGCGTGCTCGGCGGTTTCGAGGGCTTCAAGCACTTCATCGAGACATGCGCCAGTCCCTATCACGGCCTCAACCTTTGTCTCGGCTGCATGGCGGAGAGCTCCACCAACCCGCGCAAGGAGGTCCCAGAGATCATCCGCTACTTCGGTGAGCGCAACAAGATCCACCTCATCCACTTCCGCAACATCATTGGCCAGCGCAACAAGTTCCAGGAAGTCTGGCCCGACGAGGGCATCATGAACATGCACCGAAACATGCAGGTACTAAAGGAGACAGGTTACCAGCACATGATCGTTCCCGATCACGCACCTGGTCACCCCGACGGCAATATGAAAGAGGCCTGGGCCTTCGAGTTCGGCTACATCATCGCCATGATCCAGGCGGTGATGAACGAAGATTAGTCAGCGGCCCGGAGCGGGGCGCAGATCTCCGCGAGGCGATCAACGGCTCCCTCGAGAGGGACCGCCGTGAGCTGCCGGGCACCGCCGGAGTAGTCAATTTCGTATTTCAGCAGATCTTCACCGGCGAGGACGAGCAGCTCGACGCTTCCGCGCTCGGCGC
Source organism: Candidatus Latescibacterota bacterium (assembly GCA_036336855.1). Classification (GTDB taxonomy): domain Bacteria; phylum Latescibacterota; class UBA2968; order UBA8231; family UBA8231; genus JAYZFI01. The sequence continues at coordinate 44,162 of JAYZFI010000041.1, read as the reverse complement.
TGGCCGTCACCGCCTCGCGCAGCCATTCGCTGTTGTACTTCTTACCGTTCACGCCCACCAGCGCGAGGCCTTCGTAGAGACCGGCTTCGTCGGCGGGGCTCTCCGGAAGCACACTGCTGATCGCGCCCTCGGTCACGATGAGCCCGATGGAATCCATCTCGTAGATCTTCTTCCTCTGTTTCTCCCGTTTTTGCACCAGGCTGGAACGCTCCGTCGAATATTCAAGGTCGAAGCCGCCCGATTTCAGCCACTTCGAGGGGAATTCCTGCTGCGTCTGATGAATTCTTTCCAGCACCAACTCGCGCCACTGTACACCCTCGGCGACCACTTCCAAACCGGAGAGCACCTCCTCGAGATCGAAGGGAACGGCTGATGCTTCGGCATTCCCGGCACTGAAGAACGCCCGATTGAAATCGTCGAGGGATCGCTGCCCGTTGCTCACGTTGCGGATTCGAGCGTCGAACTCCAGCCAGGTCAGCGCCCCTTCGATGTAGTAGGTCTGCCCACGGCGCAGGAAGGCCCAGCTTTCGGAGCCGCCGCGAAGGATGTGGGCACTCAGCTCCGTGTCCTGAAGAGGTCGCCAGCGCCGTCCCTTGTCGTGCAGCAGAAAGGCAGTGTAGAGCACGGTGAGTTCGCGAAATTCGTCGCTCGTCATCAGGTCGCTACGCGCGGCCAGTACATTGCCCAGGTACTGGGTCAGCCCCTCGTATACCCACAGTAGATCCGTGTTTTTGTCACTCTGATAATCCGGCGTCAGCATGCCCGCCGGCCGCCGGAACTTACCCACCCATGCGTGCACCATCTCGTGGGGCAGCAAGTAGGCGAGGTCGGAGTCGCCCCAGTCCTCTTCACGAAGACAGTTCGCTGTTCCGGAATTAAGGCTGCTCCCGCGGTGCTCCAATCCCAACCGGGGAACTTGGTCGGAGACAGCGAGCAGGAAGTGATAGCTGTCAAAGTGAGCACGTCCGAACATCGCCTCCGCCTCCAGGGCCAGATGGCCAAAGGGTACGAACAGCGAATCCGTGTCCGGCAGATCGCGCATGTCGTCGGCGACGATATGCAGCAGGTAGCTGGCCTGGTCGGTTTGGGCCAGCTCGACCTGGCGATAGTACTTCCCGCAGATCAGCGGCCGGTCGATGAGTTCCTCCAGACTCACCGGCTCGAAGGTGATGGTGTCGCCCTGGCGCTGGGTCGACCGCAGCGCACTGCCCACCCCCCACCCTGACGGCACGGTCAGGGTGAGCCCGACCTCGATCTCTCTGACCGGCGTCCCTTCCGGGTACATAACGATTGTGTTCCAGTTGATGATCCCCAGGGTCTGGAAACCATAGCTGTCCACCCCCTTGGAATTCACCGAGGGTTGGTTGGCGATGTAACTCAGGTCGACGTCGAGGCGATCCGACTTGGGGACGACAAAGAAGCGGTACTCATCGCGCCAGTCACGCTGCCACCATACTGCCTCCCCGGCGGAGCGCGGCGTGAAGCCGGCGAGGTTCTTGATCGGGCCTCGTGGGCCGTGAATCCCCGGGATCCACTTCGGATAGAGGAGGCTCAGAGTATCGCCCGAACTGACCTCGAGCTCGAGTTCTGCGCGGATTAGCTTGCGCGGCAGCTCGCTGGCATCGACCCGAAGCTGTATGCGCGTCTGCGCGCCGGCCTCCCCAGGCGACATCCCTACAGACAAGGCAGCAATGAACACAATGGAGCGTACCGGGGCACCGAATCGTGGCATGGACCCTCCCTCGATATCGATGGACATGAGCAGCGGGCAGGGAATCTATGTCGCTTCGAAGCGCCCACCAACGACTGGCGCGTAATCGGGGATAGGCATAGAGTCTCTGCCATGGCATTCTGGTTCAACCGGCTCATTGAGTACTGGGGCCTGCCATCGATAGAAGAGGTCGTCGATCACGTGCGGCGTGGGAGCGTTCAGGTCGTGCAGATGGGTAATTACGGCCCCGACTTCTATAGCGTCTGCGAAGACCCTGAGGTCCCTCAGTCTTGGTCGGGCATGCCTCTCGGGGATATCAGCGCAAACCTCGAGCTCGCTGCCGAGACCACTCGCGCTGTACAGCAGGCCGGCGCCCGGGTTGTGGCCCAGCTCTCCTTCACCATGCACTTCGGCTGTCATGAGCGCTCCCTAGGCCTCTTTGGCACGGTGTGGGATCGCCTCGCCGCTCCCAACCTGCTCGGCCCTCTCCCGACAGACGTCGCGTCACTGGTGCAGGTCACAGCGCAGGGCACTCCCTCGGCTCGTGAAATCGAAGGCAGGCCGTATCTCACTTACCGAGGCTGCATCTGCAATCCCGGCTGGCTGTCATTGCTCAAGAGCATGGTCACCCGAGGCCTGCAGTGCGGCGTCGATGGCTTCAACACCACCCATAACTATGAAGGGTTCTGCCACTGCCCGCATTGCGCCGACTATGTCCAGCGAAACGCCGCACGTTCCTCCCAAATTCACGCCGAAGATTTGCGCGCACTCTTTGACACTCCATCGCCCGATGCGATCGATCATCCGCTGCAACCCGACCCCGAAGCGCCCGAAGAGATTCGTCGCAGATGGGATGTCGCCGTTGAGCAGGCCGCAGCACTTCGCCGAAAGGAAGCCTTCGACGAAGTCTTCATCGCCCACGGCCGCTCTCTGCGCCCCGACCTGCTGATAGCACAGTGGTATCACAAGTACGGTATGCGGGTCAACGACGAACGCGCAGGGCTGCCCCGATCTCTGTGGGCGCGAGACGAGAGCTACATCTGGTACAGCCAAGGTCCCCATCGCTGGGATAGCGACCTGAACAAAGGCTGGCTGGCCGACATGGGTCTGCCCTCGCGGCACATGCATGCCGCCGGCGAGGCCCGGCCCTTCGTCGTAAACAAGTATGATTACAAGCGGTGGCGCGTGTGGGCAGGTGAGGCGGCTGCGCACGGTGGCGCAGCGCTATGCTTTCACGCCGGTCCGCCCCGCCTCGACCAGGAGGACTCCAAGCGCATTGCTCCCGAGGACTACTATGGTCCCGTCATTCGTGCTCAGCGCTTCCTTGCCGAGCACGAGAGTCTCCTGCACCCCGCCGACCCGTCTTCGCAGGTGGGCCTCGTCTATCCCACACGTGCTGAACGCGAAGGCGATCCCCATTACCTCGACGCTACGAAGCGCATCGCCGAATGGCTGGAGGACGGCCACCTACTCTTCGACGTGGTTCTCGACGAGCAGCTGGCCGAGCGCGGCCCTATCTATGAACTGCTCATCCTCGCCGATGTCGAGAGACTCTCCGATGCCGACATCGACACCCTGCATACCTTCGTCGACAATGGGGGGGCCGTTGTGCTGACAGAGAGCACTGGCCGACTCGACGAAAACGGGGGGCGACGCCAAACGGACGCTCTCGCATCATGGCGATGCGAGACGTCGTCACCAGACGAAGTGGGTGCTCGGCTACAAGCAGAGTCGGTCTACTCTCTCAGTCACACCGACTGGCAGCCGACCACCACGCATCTTGATTTGCTCGATGCCGACATGCCGGTGTACGCACGGCTGCCAAACGATCCACCCGGTCAGAGTTTTCTCCGTGCCCTCGACGATTTGCTCGGGGGGTTCTGGTTGCACACCGATGCTCCTTGGTACGTGCGAATTCGCGCCTGGCGACCGCAGGATGAGTGCGCCCTCGTCCTGCACTGGATCAACTACCTGCAGGAAGAAGAGGCCATCGTGGAAACGCCAATTCCCATCGGCCCCATCGAGGTCAGCTGCCGCCTGCCTGACGGCGCGCGGATGACCAAACTGGAGTGGCGCTACCCCGAAATGCGCACGCCCATAGACCTGCCTTTCGCCCAGACTGGCGACGACACACACTTCACCATTCCCCGTCTCATTGTCTACGGCATGGCCGTACTCCGCTTCGAAAAGTCCGAACGTGACTGACCACCCCCGATAGTGAGGGGGAGGGGCATGAGTTTGTGTGGCAGAGAAACTTACAATGATAGAATTACAACTATATGTGCCCGCATCATCCTTTTCTGCCTCGTCCTCCCTCTCCCTTCGGCAACCGCGCACATAGGAAACGTCATCTACCCGGTGTACGAGGTGCCCGTGGAATCTATACCCGACATCCACGACCACTCGCTTTTCGACTGGGAGAGTATCCTGCCAAATCCATCTATCGACTTCCGCGACTTCTCCTCCTTACCCAGCGTGGGACGCGGCGCAGGCAGCTCTTCCGACCTCGCTTGGCAGGTCTACCTGGCCTGGAATCGCGAGACCCAACTGCTCTACGTCGCCGTCGAGCGCGTCGACGACGTCTACATCAACACTTGGACTGGAATTGACCCGGACGAGATGTGGCGCTTCGACAGCGTTGAGATCGTCGTTGACGGCGATCACAGTGGTGGACGCTTCAACGATCTCTTCATCGGCGAGCTCAGCAACCAGGATCTCGCTTTTGTCGGCAGTTCGGCTCAGCACTATCTGGCGCTAGTTGAATCCCTCGGCGACCGCACTGCCCGCTTCGTCTCGGTCACAGGAGAGCAGGCTACCGGCGAGTGGGCGACCCAGACTCCCTACTTTGATGCTGGCGGCTTCCAGCGCGGCGAATCCCCCAACGTCTCTGCCATCGAGATGTACATCACCCCATGGGATCTCTACGACTGGCAAGGGCCCGAGAATAGTCGGCGCAGCACCCTGACCCCGTGGAAGATCATCGGGCTACAGATGGCCGTTTCTGACGTCGACACCGAGCCGGGCAAGCTGCAGGGCTATTTCGTGCTATTCGGAGAGCCAGAATTCTGGAGCAACGCCGATTCCTTCGTCGACGCTCAGCTCATCCCCTGCGAAGTCGGATGCGGCGATGACGACAGCGCCGTCAAGGCCAATACGTGGGCCCGGATTAAGGCCTCCTTCCGCTGATCCTACATGCGGTCGCGCACGTAAGCGACCGAGTCGGTGACCTGGTCGGCGCTGAGGCTGTGCAGGATCAGCGAGCCCTCGAATTCGACCTTTCGCAGCAGGCTCAGGTAGTGGGCGTAATCGAGCACACCCGTACCCGCCGCCTGATGCCCAGCGTCACCGTCCTTTTCCAAATCCTTCGCATGCGCCAGTCGAATGTCGCTTCCCAGCAGCTCGAAAGCGTGGTCGAGCACCTCGTGCATGCGTGACAATTGACCCGTGTGGAAAAGATTGGCTCCGTCCATCACCACCTGTAGCCGTGGTGACTGAATTTCATCCATGAGGCAACGCGCCTTTTCGGCGCTGTCGACGACGTTATTCACCTCGGTCTCGAAGACCAAGATGGTATCCGTTTCTTCGGCGATGGACGTGGCGCGCTCCATGGAGACGAGCATCTCTGCCCAAGCCTCGGGGGTATCGTTGTCGGGGTGGTGGCGCCACAGGTAGTCGGGATTTCGGGTGCCCGTGCACAGCGTGATGAGCTGCGTACCGAGTCGTGGGCAGACTCCGCCCAGAGCTTGGAGACCACGAAAACCGCGCTCTCGGGCCTCGAGATCCGGATCGATCATATTGAAAGTCCCGGAAACGGCGCCGATCTCCACTCCAGCCTTTGCCACGGCGTCCACCACACGGGTGACGACATCGTCGTGTACCTCTTCGGGCATGGATTCCGACATAGCCGTGATGAAATCGAACTGCACCGACTGCAAGCCGTATTCGGCGACGGCCTGAAACCCCTGTTCGAGAGACATTTCGAAGGTGCGATTGAAAATTCCCAGCTTCATTCCAGCTCCCGCCGCAGCGCATGGATCAGCCGGGGTGCCGGCTCCACGGGGAGGTCGACGACCTCCCTATTCAGAGCGCTCGTGAAGATCCCAAGGATGATGTTGAAGTCGCGTAGTGACATCTTCAGGCGCAGCGGGTGCGGTGGCCCCCCGTCGAGCCAGGCGAACATAGCATCCGTCATCGCCGCCTGGCCGAGGATGTCCTCCTCGCCGTATTCGTGCTCGCCGGCCTCCATGTCGCCGTCCACATTCATCTCCCAGCCCCACATCGTCCAGTGCACGAAACCGCGAGTGCCGTACACGGCGATACGTTTGTGCGTGTTGACCGTCTCCCGGCCCACCCGTGGCGCCTGCGGACCACACTGCAGTTGGGCGCTGACCCCATCGGCGAACCCAATCGCGGCGACGCAACGGTCTGGGGCAAAGTGCTTCCGGGGAGTGTCCTGCAGCCCCTCAACGCCGGAGACCTGGGCGAATACGCTGGCGGGAATGCCCTGGGGATAGAAGGCCTGTACTGCCTGCAGAGCGTGGGTTCCTTGATACGCCAAGTTCATCCCGGCACTCGCGTCTATGAACCTGACCTCACCGATCGCGCCGTCAGCGACACGCCGCTGTAGCTCGCTACGTCGGGGTTGGAAATGAAGCTGGTGGTTGACGGCGATTTTCACCCTCGCGTCGCGGGCGAACTCGCTCATTGCCTGGAAGTCCTCACCCTCGGTGGCCAACGGCTTCTCCACAATGATCCCGGGCACACCGCTCTCATCCGCCGCCCGGAAGATCTCAAGGCGCACGTCGGGAGGCGTGTTCACCAGTACGACGTCGGGCTTCTCCCGGACCAACATCTCCTGGTAGTCGATGTAGCGCGAAGAGACTGAGAACCGGTCGGCGAACACCCTCAGCTTGTCCGCTTGGCGACTAGATACGGCAACAATTTCTCCTCTTGAGATATGGGCGAAGGCTTCGGCGTGACCGTGGGCCCGACCACCGCTGACTCCGATGATAGCACACTTGAACACTCGTTAACTCACTCTCTCACCGATTGACGCTGTGACTGTCTCTGTGGCCTGCACAGGCTATGAGGTAGGATACTGGGAAATCCACGTTCCGTTCCATCCCTGTGTAACCGCGCTTTCTCATCCAACGTTCAGTCGCTGCTTTCTGAGCTTCACCCAGCTCATTGATCTGCTCTACACATCACCACCGCCGCGCTCACGGATTCCCCTCCATCTCCACCCAGAGCATATGAATTTTGTGCCCTCATTCACCGGCTTAACACCCACAAAATGCGGAAGTTCCACTTGAGGCTGTTTTGAATGGATTGTCAGATGGGGAGAGTGCAGCATTATATTGTCACTATGCTCACACCAGTAGACTTCATCGTCGTCGCCGTGTACGCGCTAGGAATGGCATGGATTGGCTGGCAAGCAAAGATCCGATCTAGCGGGATCGACGACTACTTTGCTGCCGGACACAGCCTGCCCTGGTGGATGGCGGCAATTTCCCATCACGTTTCGGGCTATAGTGCTGTTGTCTTCGTTGGCTTTGCCGGAAAGGCATCCACTGCCGGACTGAGTGTGTGGATGCTGTTCTCTGTCCCGTGCTTCATAGCCATGATGATCGGCGCCGTCGCTTGGGCCCCGCGTTGGAGCCGCCTCAAGGTTCTCACTGCCGTTGAGTACCTCGAGGCGCGTTACGGCAATTCCGTCCGTTTCCTAATCGCCCTTCTCGGCATCGGCGTGAAATTTATCGACCTCGGCATCAAACTCTACGCGATTTCTATCGTGATTGAGGTGTGCACAGGCTGGCCGGTGACGCCCGTGATCTTGGTGAGCGGTATCATAACCGTTGCTTACGTCCTCATCGGCGGCCTTTGGGCATCAGTGCTAACCGACATTGTGCAATTCGTCGTGCAATTGATAGTCAGCGCCGTCCTAGTCACAATGGTGCTGAGCGCCGTAGGGGGCTGGAGCTCCATGTGGGATCAGCTGCCGCCAGAGCGTTTCCAGTTGCTCAACGCGGGCGCCGGTATCGGCATCGACTTTTGGATCGTCTATCTCGTCGTCGTCATCTTTAGCTACAACGGTGCGACTTGGGGCCTAGCACAGCGCTTCATCTCTGTAGGTGATCCCCGCGACACGCAAAAAGCAGCTCTTCTGTCAGGATTCCTCTTTCTCCTCTACCCGCTCGTCATCTTCATCCCCGCTTGGGCCTCGCCCTTGCTCATGCCGGAATTCTTCGACCCGACTACTCTGACCCCTCGCGAGGGCTTTGACGTCGATCAAACGTACGTCCGGGTCGCCCTGCACTACCTCGCCGATGCCGCTCCGGGCCTCATCGGACTACTTGTGTGCTCCATGTTCGCCGCCACCATGTCGATGATTGACAGCGATATCAATGCCCTGGCCGGCGTCTTCACCAAGGACATCTTCGAGCGTAACGCAAAGTCAGAAGTCTCCGCCGAACGCATGGCCCGCGTCGCCCGCATCGCCACTGTCGCTTTCGGCACGGCGGTGATCGTCACTGGCGTCATGGTCGCCGAGGCCGAAGGTATGAATAAGGTTTTCTCGGCGACGGTAAAACTCTTCGGCGCCATCCTGGCTCCTATCGCCATTCCCCTCATGTTCGGCATGCTCTGGAGCCGCACCACCGCCCGCGGCGCCATCCTTTCGGTCCTGGGTGGCTTCACCGCTTTTGCCGTGCTAAAGAGCCATTACCCGGATGATTTCGCCATCTACACGGGTGGCGAAATTCTGGTTGCCCTGGCGATTTACTTCGGCGAGGGGCTGCTGGCGCGCCGCACCGATAGCAAAGAGCGAGAGGTAGAGCAGCTGTTCGATCGGATCAAAGGAATTCCCCCGTCATAGGAAAGAGACATACGTGCGTAGTTTCCCTCATCCCAATTACCGCAAGCTCCCGATCCTAATCGCCCTACTCTTCGTACATTCGGCCGATACCCAACCCGCAGTGCCGGGCACAGCACCGGTGACGCCGCGTATCGATCTCGGCCTGCAGCCCACACCTGTTATTGTTCCCGAAGCCTTCGACCACCTGCCCGACAATCTAACCGTGAACCTGCCCCCGGGCTTCTCGGCCCGTGTCTTCGCCCCCTCCGAGAGCTTCAAACGACTGCGCTTCATGGCCTTTGACGATCAGCAGGTACTACATGTGGCAGACATGGACGACGACGAAATTCTGGCGCTACCCGACCACGACGGTGACGGTGTCGCCGACACGGCTATTGTCGTAGCCTCGGGATTCAGCCGACCCCACAGTATCGCCTTCCACGGCGGCGACCTCTACGTCGCCGATCGGCCCGAGATCTTCCGCTTTCGCGACAAGGACGCCGACGGGATCTACGAGATCCGGGAAAAACTCGCCGATCTGCCTTCGTCCGGCTCACATTCCACCCGTACCATCGTCATCCACGAGCAACGTCAGAAAATGTACGTCGGGGTGGGATGGCCGTGTGATCTGTGTGAAGTCTCCGATCCGGAGCGCGGCACCATCCTCGAGTTCGACCTGGACGGCAGCGGTAGGCGTATCTACGCAAGTGGCGTTCGCAACGTCGTGGGCATGACTGTCGATCCGCGAACTGGAGAGCTCTGGGGCACCAACAATGGCCACGACCACGAGGGTGTCAGCTCACCGCCAGAGTGGATAGACCGCATTCGGGACGGCAACTTCTACGGCATCCCCTTCGCCTACGGATACCGCAAATACGTCGACTTCTCCTATTCGGCCTATCGTGCGCACCTCCCCCTGTCCGCGGCGGATTCGGCGCTGGTGGAGACAATGCAACCGCCGGCAGCCCTGCTTCCCGCTCACACCGCGCCTATGGGGATATTGTTCTACGATCACGATAGCTTTCCCGAGCGCTACCGCCATGCCGCCTTCGTGGCCCTGCACGCCGGACATGCCTACTTGGCACCGATCCCCGGCTACGAAGTGGTAGCCCTGTTCGTCGATCCCGATGGCTCCCACGCTCGGGTTGCTTCTTTCCTGAGCGGGTTCCAAACCGACACCGAGGTCTCCGATGTCTGGGGATTCCCCATGGGTCTAGCGACCGATAACCACGGCCGTCTCTACGTGACCAGCGATCGGAAGAACAAGGTTGTCCTGCGTGTCGAGGCCGGACCACTTATCGCCAGCTGGGACCGTGCGCCGGCAGACTCAATCTCGGCAGGGGCTCTACTGAGCCTCGACGCAATTGTGCGCGTGGAGCGCGCCGGCGGTGAGCAACCCGTCGAGCTAGAGGCCGACCTTAGCGCTTTGGGCGGTCCGCAGGCCGTGCCCCTAGAGGCACTCGAAGACGGACGACATCAACTCACCTTCCGTGGTATCGCCGCCACGGGGGTTTCTGGGCTGCAAACCGTTTTTGTGCGGGTGCGCCAGGGCAATCACCAGATCCGAGTCGAACATCGCATCGCCGTGCTGCCCGATCGTCCGCGCACGGACGTGGTGGTGTATGAGGAAGGGTTGGCGGCCGGCTGGGATGCCGACATCCGCACAGCTTTCGACGACCTGTCCGAGGATCTGGACCAGGGCCAGACCGTATTTCATGGGAAGCGCGCCGCCTCCTTCCACGGGACTGGCGACGACTGGGACTGGGTAGTCCGTTTCAAGCCGGATCTCCCGATCGACGCCGTGGGCCTCAAGGCCGTGCACTTCGCCTTCCATCCCGGGACCACCTCTGGAGATCGTCCGCGGCTGAACTTTTACACAACGGGAACGCTTATCGACCTCCTCAGCGAGGGCTACGTCGATCTGGCGCGCAAGGAATGGCAGGTCGTAAAAATCCCACTCCATCGCTTTGGCGAGCGAGAGCCGATTCGTGAACTCACTCTGGGAGGATACTTCCGCGGAGTATTTTTCATCGATGATCTGAAGCTAGTCGGTGGAGTTATGATGACCGTAGTTGAGGAGACTTCAGCCTCGACACCTGCATCCTTCAACCTATACCAGAACTACCCCAATCCCTTCAACAGCAGCACCGTCATTCCCTTCTCACTGTCCACGTCAGCACGGGTTCTTCTCGGCATCTACAACCTTGCTGGGCAGCGTGTTGCCACACCCGTGAACGGAGAGTTTTTACCTGCCGGCCCTCACCGCGTTCTCTGGGATGACGCCGGGAGAGGAGATCTGGCCTCGGGCGTGTACATCTATCGCCTCTCCGTGGAAGGGATGAGGCAGACGCGCAAGCTCATCTTCCTTCGCTGAGTTCCCGTACACGAAAATGAAGCACCTGGCCAGCCGGACGACCTCTGGTCCTACCAGACTACCGCGTCAACGGCTATGTGGACGCAACTGCGGCTTGCCCGCGGGGGCCCGCCGCCCTTGTTTCGCGCTTCTACCCCATCACCGGATTGAAAGCGCTTCATGACCGCCATCATCGACACGCACCAGCACCTCTGGGACCTGAATCAGTTCGACCTGCCTTGGGCCGCAGGCTCTGATATCCTCAACCGCAGCTTCCTCATGTCCGACTATCTCGACGCCACAGCAGAAATCGACGTGGTCAAGACGGTCTACATGGAAGTGGATGTGACCCCTTCACAGGCCATGGAAGAAGCGAATTACGTCAACGGCCTTTGCGCAGCGATGGACAACCGCATGGCCGCTGCCGTCGCCTCCGGACAGCCGGGGACGCCCGGCGCCACCGAGGCCCTTCGTGCCCTGGCTGAGCTGACCCATATCCGGGGCATCCGGCAGGTGCTGCACGTGCCAGATGCAACACCAGGTCATTGCCTGCAGAAGACCTTCGTCGCTGATGTACGGCTGCTCGGCGAACTCGACCTGACCTTCGATCTGTGCATGCGTCCCTCGGAACTCGGCCACGCTGTGCAGCTCGTGGAATCCTGTCCGGACACGCAGTTCATTCTAGACCATTGCGGCAACGCCGATCCCGTCGTCGTCAAAGGCGATGCCGAGCCCGACCTCAGCGATGCCTTTTCCCATACGGCGCAACAGTGGCACGATGACATCTCGCGCCTGGCCGCCCTCGACAACGTCGTCTGCAAGATCTCCGGAATCGTCGCCCGCGTCCCTGAGCAGTGGGATGCCTCCACATTGGCCCCGACGGTGAACACCTGCCTCGACGCCTTCGGCCCCAACCGTGTCATATTCGGAGGTGACTGGCCAGTCTGCACCATGGGCGCCAGCTACCGAGAGTGGACGGAAACGCTATTGCAAATCATCGCCTCGCGGCCACAGGACGAGCAAGACAAGCTACTGCACAGCAACGCTGCCGCACTCTATTGCATCTGAGCTTCAGGGGCGCCCGCCGCCCCACGTGATTGGCATGAATCGCAGGTACTGGAACAACATGGCCGACGCGTTCTCGGACCACGTCTTCGAGGTGGCGGACCACGACCGGCGCGGAGTATTGCGCTCCATAGCCCGTCGTCTTGCCCATCAACATCTCCTCGCTGGCGACTTCGGCTGTGGCACCGGATCCTTCACCCGGGTGCTGGCCCGGTCCTTCGAGCAGGTGATCGGTATCGACTACGCCGCCCGCCTCATCTCCGAGGCCCGTCGCCGAACTCGGCGGGGGAACGTCCGCTTCGAGATCGCCGATCTTAGCCGCGCTCCGCTCTGCGATCGCGTCGACGTCGCCTTCTGCATCAACGTCCTCATTCACCCCAATAATGACATCCGCCAGGCCGTCGCCCGGTCAATGGTGCAGTCGGTGAGGAAGCGAGGCACAACTGTCGTCGTAGTGCCTGCCCTAGAGTCTATTCTTCGCACCTACCATACTCTTGTTGAATGTCAAGTCGAGCAGGGCGCGTCCAGAGGGCGGGCTACCGCCGCCACTCGTAGGTTGGCCAACCGAGAGTTACTTTCACTGTCGGAAGGGATCGTCAACGTGGGTGGCGAACCTACCAAACATTACCTGGGCGATGAGCTGGTCGACTTCTTGGGCCGTGCGGGCCTGCGCGTTCGGGAGCTGCTGCGGGTGGAGTTTCCCTGGGAGATCGAGCTCGACAATGTGCCCGCCGATTTACCCAACCTCTATCCCTGGGACTGGCTCGCCGTCGGGCGGCCCGCCTAAGCAGAGATTCTCAAGGTGTAGTGGTTGTCAATATGAGGAGAAATATTTGGGTTTTGCAGCATCCTACTTCCGGGGCCTTGGAGGCTCTGCGAAGCGATCGGTGACCACATCCACGACTGTGGGCCCCGGTTCGGCGATTGCTTGCCGGAGAGCCGGGCCGACATCTACCGCCGACTCCACCCGATAGCCGCGCGCCCCCCAGCTCACTGCCAAAGCAGCAAAGTCGACATCCCCGTAGGTGTAGAGCTCTTCTTGGCGTGTGGCACTAGCTCCTTCGTACGCGCGCAGGACGCCGGCACGGTCCTGGGCCAGGGAGCCATTGTTGTTGATGACCGTCGTCGTTCCGATGCCCGCCCGCACCGCGGTCTCTAACTCGGACAGATGATACCAGAACCCGCCGTCACCCGTGAAACAGATAACCGGCCGATCGGGAACTGCGCACTTCACCCCGAGGGCTCCGGGAAAGCCCCATCCTAAAGAACCGGCGCAGCGGATGAAGGGCTGATCCTCGAGGTCGATCATCGTCCCCGCCCAAGTTGCCGTCCAGCCCGTGTCTGAGACCAAAACTGCGTTCTCGGGAAGCGCCTTAGTGATCTCCCAGCACAGCCGCTCGGGGCGAATGGGTGAGGAATCGCTGCGCAAATGGCACTCAAGTTCGGCCGCCCATTCCACTTTGTTGCGCTCGATATTCGCCCGCGGTGCCTTAGGTAGCAGGCCTGCGGATCGAGACGCCTCCAACAATCGCCGGCAACCAATCCGGGCATCGGCGTGCACTGCCACTGCGGCCGGATAGTTGCGACCTAGTTCTCGCGGATCGATGTCAATCTGCAAAACACGAGCGCCGGCCCCCGGCAGCGTCCAGACGTTAGTGATCTGATCGCTAGTGTGGCTGCCAACGAAAATCACCAGATCTGAATCGGCGATCGCTTCGTTGGCGCACCAGCGGGAGTAGGTACCCGCCACGCCGACGTTAAGTCTGTGGCGGGCGGGGATAATCGACTTTCCATTCAGCGAAGTGACAACGGGGATCTCCAGATGCTCGGCGAGAGCAGCGATTTCCTCGTGCGCGCCAGACGTCACGGCTCCTCCGCCGGCGACAATCACCGGCCTATCGACCTCAGCCAGAGCGGTGACTGCGGCATCGATCGCCTCTGTCTCCGGCTCGACGCGGATCGCCGGAGCCCGAATAAAACGATCCTCGACGACCACCTCGAAGTCTCCGACGGGCTCCGTGGCGTATTCTCCCCGGATGCCGGACAACTCGAGATGAACTGGACCGGGAGCTTCCGTCGTTGCGTCGCGAAAAGCCTGGCGCAGCAAGTAGGGCAACTGCTCGGGAGTGTCGACAAAGACATTGCTCTTGGTCACGGGTGCGAATAGCGGCCAGTGGTCGATCTCCTGATAGGCGTTGCGGTGACGACGCTCGGGGCCCTGTCTCCCGGTGATGGCAATGACGGGTGACATCCCCAGGAAGGCATCCTGCAAACCCGCCGCTAGATTGGCAGCACCCACGGATTGGGCCATGACTATACCGGGCCGGCGGCTTATCCGGGCGTAACCGTCGGCCATGTAAGCAGCGCCTTTCTCCGAATGGCAGAGCACACGGCGAATGCCCAAGCTCTCCATCTCCATCAGACTTTGCTTGAGGGCCGCCGGCATCCAGAAAATGGCGGTGACCCCATAACTGCTGAGGGTCTCAGCCAAGAAGCGCGACCCTGTCATCCTCGGCATGAACGTCCTCTCTTGCTCGATTCTGTGGTTATTCGCATCGTAAGCGGACGACAACAATAGGGCGCCAGCTTCCGCTTATAACAGACTTCACCCCGATCCTAATGCCATGAATCAGTTCTTGCCCACGAGCCACAACGTTCAACGACTCACCGATGAGGAGAAAACTCAATACCGCAGTCGCGGCTACGTAAGAAATCTGCCCGTATTCGACGACGACGAAGTAATCCTACTGCAGCATCGTTTTGAACAGCTGCTGGCCCTCCTGCCTGAAGGCACAGACATCAACAAGATCAACTGCTGGCACAAGGCGAACCGCTGGGTGAGTAACCTCTGTCGCACACCGGCGATCCTCGACTATGCGGAGGACGTTCTCGGACCCGATTTCTTCCAGTGGGGTTGTCAATTCTTCTGCAAATTGCCTGGCGTCAGCAGCGAAGTGCCCTGGCATCAGGACGCCCATTACTGGCCGCTGATGCCGCAGGAGACCACCACCGTGTGGCTCGCCTTCTACGATACGGATGCCAGCAACGGAGCCATGAAGGTGGTTGCCGGCAGTCACGACGCCGGCATGTGGGCCCACTCCGGAGTCTCCGGAGAACAGTTTGTTCTAGCCCAGTCCGTGGACCCGAATCAGATCGATGAGGCAGATGTGGTGACCATCGGCCTAAAGGCGGGAGAGATGTCGCTGCACGACGATCGCCTCGTGCACGGATCAGGTCCCAGCGAATCGGGGCAACGGCGTGTCGGCCTGACCATGCGGTTCTCGCCGACTCGGGTGCGTTGCGATCTCTCGGTGTGGCCGACCTTTGAGTCCTATCTGGTTCGGGGCAAAGACAGGTACCGTCATAACCCGGAAGGGACCATCCCCAGCGGTGACGGCGCGCCCAGCGGCATGTTTCAACCCTCCTCCAACTTTGCTTGACCCACCGAGCTTGCCCGTTTCCGGGTCAGCGGAACGATACGTCTGTTAGTCGTCCCACACTGATCGCATCTGCCAGGCACTCAGGAGGCGGACCGTGCTATCGCAGCCCTGAGATCGCAGATAAATCCCCGTACTGTCTGTACGGTCCGGATAAACCCGCATCGCCACGCACTGACGACCGTTGGCAAGATCTCGACGACGCTGCGATCGACGAAGACGCGCAGGCGCAGCGGCCCGTCTGGGGCTACGTATACGGGTCCAGCCTCCGGCGCACGGGCTCTCACATCGGCGGCCACCAAGGAATATGACGAGTCAATAGTGAGCAAGCTGTCGTTACGGCCACTTCCGGTCACGCGATCGACGAGGCCGCACTCGTGATAGAAACAGATTCCCGTCATCTTGTCGCGAGGCGCGGTCGATCATCTTTCCTCCTTCAGACCTTCACCGCGCGGTCACCCACGCGAATCGTTCCGCCCCCGACGACTCGGGCGTTGATCCCGCGCAGGTTGAGCCGCTTGCCCTTCTCGGAGGAGACCCATTCCACGGCGTCCACTCCGAAGCGCTCGGCGAACTTCTTGCAGCCGGTGTGCGGCAAAGCCGTCACTTCGAGGATGGCAGATCCAATCCGTAACCTAGTTCCGGCGGGCAGGTTATCGAGGCTGAGGTCGAGATCGATGTACAGCTGGTCACCGGCCAGCGGCCAGCGCTCTCGGCTTTGGGCGACGAGTTCGCTAGCGCGGCAGTTCATGACCGTCACCTGGGCATCGGGATGTGCAGCTCCATCCTTGGTCGTGCCGCTACCGCGCTCCTTCCAGTTGTCCCCCACCAGGCCTTGCTCAACGTCGAGCTGCGCCTCTTGCAGTAGCTCGCGATCGCCGATGACCGGCCGCCGGGCGATCAACTCCAGTACCCCGTCGTCCGTCGGCGATTTCCGAATAGCATCGGTGCCTGTCTCTAGCTGTTCCAGCGTCAGGTGCTTGGCTTCGTCCAAAGTATTTTACTCCGTTTGCGAAATGTGAAGGTTGGGAATGAAGCGGCTCCGGTCATCCGCGGTCAATTGTGGCAACTCAAACAAGAAGGGCCATCGAGTTACCGGAAGGCCCTTGCTCACACTCAATCTCTTCGGACTGAAGCGCAATGACCGCCGGACTGATCACAGACCGATTCTGATGGAACTCCCCGTGGGCACCGCAAAGGCGCTTCTGAACATTGATGGGCTCGGGAAACGACCTTGCGTGGTTGGCATAGGCACCGACGATACCAATAGCAGCATGCCGACCCGCGACCTCAAACGAGTCTCAGTGCGAAGACCTCAGAATTGTCGAGGTGGATGCGGATCATGTACTGCCCCGATGGGAGATCTCTCAGAGTGCGATCGTCCCAGACCACCTCGTGACCGATATCGTCTCCGGTGACCGGGACGGCTTCGGAAGCGCTGAAGCCACTGATCCGGTGGCCATCCTCGTCGAGCAACTCGACGCGAATCGAGCCTGTCGAGGCGTCGGCGTTGAGCCGCATTGCGTGGTAGCTAGACAGTTGAATTGGCTTTAGAGTGACCTGGCCGATGTTCTCCAGCGGTCTGGTAAGGGTGGGCTGATCGCTGCGCTCGACAGGCTGGATCCCAGCAAAGCGATCACGGGGTATGCGGGCCATGCCTACGCCGCTGACCATGTTCCAGTCATCGCCTCCCGTACAACCGGCCGAATACCCGCCGTAGTAGAATCGAATCTCGTCTTTTAAGATCACCGGAGTGGCATTCGTCAACAGAGAGCCGCTGTCGAACTGCTCTTCGCCTTCAGCGCGCGGCAGTACGGAGGTATCACGGAACGGTCGATCGAAGCTCAGACCGTCCCGTCCAACGATGAGCTCGATGTCAATGACGCCGCCGTTGGTGACGCGATCCAGGATCTGGATTAGCCCGAAGTAACATCCCGCATAGTAGAACACGGGCGTGGAGTGAAACTCCACCCATGGCGGATCGTCATCGTCTGGCGTCATCAGCAACTGGGGCTTCGACCAGGTAGTGAAATCGGCGCTCTCGATCCTGCCCATCCCGTGCTTCCATGCCAAGTTCCCCGCTGGACCGTCGATCCACATCTTGCCGTAAATGGCGTATACCTGGCGCTCGGGATCCCAGATGAGATCGAGACCGTCCGACATTCGCAATGGGGCCGGCCACGCATCCCCGGCAGTAGGATCGCCGGCGAAAGGCACATCCACATCGTGTTCCGAATAGGAAATCTTCGACACCGGGAGTTCGCTGATACGCTGCCAGTGAATTCCGTCGGCAGATGTCCAGGTATAGAGTCCAGGTGAGGTTCGCTGCGGCGGTGGTGGAAAGTCGAAGGAAGCCATCTTGTAACGCGGTGCCAGGTCTTTGTGACCATGACAGATCACGGCGTTGGTGTAACGGTAGGAATGGCCTCCGTTGCCAACGCCGATGATGTTGGTCTGATCCCGACCAGGAAACGTGTGTAATTCGAGCTGTGGTCTGTTGAAGGCGAGCCCGTCCTCGGATTCTGCGTAACAAATCAGCGTGTCCTGCGTGCGCACCGGCATCTGCCCGCCGGTGAAGACTTGATACCACAGCTGATACCGGCCGGAGTCGGGATCACGATGGATACTGTTCCAACCCACGAGGACCTCCCACGGCTCGGCGCAGCCGGCCAACACGGGATTACCGTCATAGCGCTCGAAGGGCACAATCCTTCGGCGCGTCCCTGAGCGATAGAGGATGTGGTGATCGTCGACGAACAGGAGGGTGCGCGAGGCCACTGACAGCGCCGTGAGATCTGTTTCTACAAAGTGTACGACGAGGACACCGTGGCTCCGCCGCGGCCAGTCCAGTTGGTGTGGAAGAACTCTCCTCGGGGCTTGTCGACACGCTCGTAGGTGTGAGCTCCGAAGTAGTCACGCTGTGCCTGCAGCAGATTCGCCGGCAGGGTCTCACTGCGGTAGGCGTCGTAGTAAGCGAGGGCGCTTGAGAAGGCGGGCACGGGGATGCCGAGCTGAACGGCGGTGGCGATCACCCGCCGCCAGGAGGCCTGACTCTCATGGATGGCATCGGCGAAGTAAGGCGCCAACAGCAGGTTGATCAGATCCGGGTTGGCATCGAAGGCCTCCTTTATCCGTCCGAGAAAGTGGGCTCGGATGATGCAGCCACCCCGCCACATGAGGGCGATGCTTCCGCAGTTGAGATCCCATTCATGCTCGGCGGCGGCCATCTTCAACAGTTGAAACCCCTGGGCGTACGAGCAGATCTTTGAGGCGTAGAGTGCCTGGCGCACGTCCTCAACGAAGGCGTCGCGATCGCCGTCGAAGGTGTTGTGCACCCCCTTGAGCAATCCTGCCGCCTGTTGCCTCTCCTCCTTCAAGGCAGACATGCAGCGTGCGAACACCGCTTCCGTGATCGTCGCCGTCGGCGATCCGAGTTGTAGCGCTTCGATTCCCGTCCACTTTCCCGTTCCCTTCTGCCCCGCGGTGTCGAGGATGACGTCGACCATGGGCTGGCCGGTCTCGTCGTCGGTGTGGGCAAGGATATCCCCGGTAATCTCGATGAGATAGCTGTCGAGAACGCCCTTATTCCACTCGCGGAAGATGTCGCTCATCTCCGGTGGTAGCATGCCTAAGACATGGCGCATGAGCCAGTAGGCCTCGCAGATCATCTGCATGTCGCCGTACTCGATGCCGTTGTGGATCATCTTCACGTAATGGCCGGCGCCGTCGCTGCCGATCCAGTCACAGCACGACGAGCCGTCGTCCACCTTGGCGGAAATGCTCTGAAAGATCTCCTTCACATGGGGCCAGGCCTCGCGGTTACCACCCGGCATGATGCTCGGCCCCTTGAGGGCTCCCTCCTCGCCGCCGGAAACGCCGGTGCCGATGTAGAGGAATCCCTTCTCCGTGAGTTCATGGGTGCGGCGGATGGAGTCGTTGAAGTTGGAGTTGCCGCCGTCGATGAGGATGTCGCCTTTGGCGAGCAAGGGCAGCAGTTCCTCAATGACCTTGTCCACGGCCGGTCCCGCCTGCACCATGATCATGATACGGCGCGGAGACTTCAGATGCGCCACCAACTCAGCCAGCGAACGGGTACCGACGATGCTCTCGCCTTTGGCCCGCCCGTCGAGAAAGGCGTCGACCTTGGATATGGTGCGGTTGTAGACGGCGACGATGAATCCGTGGCTCGCCATGTTGAGCACAAGATTCTCCCCCATCACGGCCAAGCCGACCAGGCCGATGTCTGCCCGCATTTTCTTGTTCCCTTTGTTCCTGTCAGTGGAGAATGAGTTGTCCGATGTCCCGGGTGGCGGCGTCGCAGTACCAGAGCACGCCGTCACGAATAGTCATGCCGTGAACCTCGGTGGGCGCCTCTACACGGATCACCGACCACACCGTGCCGCCGTTGGTGTCCAACAAGCTCACGGTCCCCGCCGAGGTGTCAGCCACCCACAGACGGTCATCGGCATCCCAGGCCAACCCGTGGTTGCGCAATCCAGGAGTGCGGAAACGGCTCACCTCAGCCCATCCATCGACGGCCATGACGTGCACGTGCTGGGAAGGGGGCGCAGCGACATAGATGTGACCATCGCGATACTCAAGTCCATGAGCTCCCGTGATTCGGGCATCGGGGTTGTGGGCCGCCCAGGTCACGACTCCACTGCCTGGGGACTCAAGCTTCTCCTGGGTCAGGCCCGTCTGCGAGTCGATACGAGCAATTTTCAGCTCGAAGGTCGACGCCACCCACAGGGACCCGTCACCGAAGGTGATGCCGCTGGAATGTTCGGTGTCCGTCTGTGCTTCGAACAGCACGTCCCCGGATTCCCAGTCCACCTTGTAGATCTTGAGGTCGACCTGGTCGATGATCCACAGCCCATCTTCCGCGGCGTGTAGACCGTTGGGCTGGGGGCCGGGAGCCTGGAAGGCGACCTCTGGTCGGGCGATTTGAATCGTCATCGGCTATGGCCTGTCTAAAGAGATGCACGAATAGATCTACGGTAGCGGCCTCGCACCAAATTGTCTACTGCGCGAGGCGAGAATGCCGAGTGTGCTGGCATCCACCCTGAGCTCAGTGGCGATGGCGACGAGGTCGACGACAGTCAACTGACCGAGTGATCTGAGGCGGACCGGCAGGCGCGGATCTGCTTCATGGCAATGACCATCCTGTGGCTTTCGGCGCACCGAGGCTTGTCAGTCACGGCGTCTTCAGCGCCACGCGTGTTTTTTTAACAGATCCTCCTTCAGATCCGACCCCAGACCTGGGCGATCCGGCACTTTCACGTGGCCGCCAACGATCTCAAAGGGATGGGTCATGATCTCGTCCCGCCAGGGAGCATCGTCACCGTCGATCTCCATGATCATCAGATTGGGCGTCGTGGACGCCACGTGCAGCGACTGCAGAGTACAGATTGGCCCGTGGGTGTTGTGAGGGGCGACGAACGTATCAAAGCCTGCGGCGAAGTCGCAGACCTGCTTGCCGATAGTGATCCCCAGCCACGCGAGGTCGGGCATGATCACATCCTGGGCGTACTCGAGGAGAAAGGGTTTGTAGTCCTCCACCCCAAACAGGCTCTCTCCTGTGCAGATGCGCGTGCTGGTCGACTGCCGGATCGTGCGCAACGCCCCGGCATCCCAAGTCTCTACCTCCAGCCACATCAGTTCGTAGGGTTCGAGGGCGCGGGCGATATCGATCGCACCGGAGAGCTTGAACTTGTGGCCGATATCAAGAGCGATGCCGATGTCCGGTCCCAAAGCCTCGCGGAAGGCGGCAACCACACCTACCGCGTTCGCGATGACCTCGGGAGTGGCGTAGTTGCCAAGCCGGGCGCTCGTCGTCGCCCCGGGATCGGGCAGGTCGTCTAGAGCCATCAGGTTCGTCTTGATCGCCGTGAATCCCCGCACCTTCACCTCTTCAGCCAGGGACCGAAGGTCGTCGGTGGTTCGCACACCCGGCGTTTGCAGCCGCTCACTGGCGCGGAAGCGAAAGGAGCCACAATGAGACCAGTAGACGCGAATCTCGTCCCAGACCCGGCCGCCGAGCAGTTGCCAGACCGGCGCATCGAGCACCTTGCCACGGATGTCCCACAAGGCGGAATCGATTCCCGCCATAGCCTTCCAGGCGAGGCCGCCGTGCTGGCGGATGTTGTAATTGGCCAGCTCGTGCCAGATCCGCAACCCGTTCATGGGGTCTTTGCCGATAACGCGCTCTTTGAGGTGGTGGACCATGGAGACCACTCCGGGCCAGGCGTCCCATTCCGTGCAGTCTCCCCAGCCGACGACTCCTTCGTCGGTCTCCACCTTCACGATAGTCCAAGGACGGGTCACCCCATCGACGACGAAGGTCTTTACGTCGCTGATCTTCATAATCTCATCATCTCATCTCGCTACGGGAGGCACAGCCTGTGGATCCGTAGAAGGTACGCAGCTCGCAGACAGAACGGATCTCGATGACAGGGACGCCCTCGAGTACTAGTGGCCGAAACTGATCGCGCCGTTCTCGGAGGGTGCTTGCGATTGACGGGGTACCAGGATCACAGCAAATCCCGACTGAATAGGATTTTCCACGACTCCACTCTTCCACCGCGGAAACTGATGCGCCTGCGGATGGGATGATCGAGGGAGGGTCCTATGGCCGGTCACGAACTTCAGAGGATCTACCCTATCAAACAGTTGGTCGCGTTCTGGTCTTCGCTTCCTCATCGGATCAAGGTCATCTGTCGCGACTCGACCCCGCCCGAATGGCGAAGCTGATAGTGGTAGACGCCGCTAGCCGCCTCGTAGCCGGCACCGGTGCGCCCATCCCACTGTACCCGGTAGCTGCCGGGGCCGATTTCGTCGGAAAGGAGTCGACGTAGCCGCCGACCCAAGACGTCGAAGATGGAGAGACTGACGGATTCACGCTGCGGCAACTCGAAGGTGATCTGGGTCGATGCATTGAAGGGGTTTGGATAATTCGCCAGCAACGCCAGCGGCGATGGCGCCGTCGTGTTGGTGGCGAATATTGCAGTCGCTGGTGCCTCGACGATGGCGATGTCGTCAAAGCTCAGGCTGAGCCCCTGCAGGTCGTGATGCTCGGCAACGATCTCGAAGCGATCGATGTCGGTCCAGTCCATCAGCCCCCGAGGCTGGTGGAAGTCACCGTCCCAGGCCCCGTGCTCCGTGAACTCCATCAACGGCAGGCGTAGCGCCTGCCAGCTACCGTCCCAAGTGACGATCTTCTCGTCCACAGTCATGCGCATGCGCCAGGGCAGATCGTCGTTCTCCGGGTGATGGCCGTCGAGGAAGCGCACGTCGAAGGAGACTCCGGGGCGATCGCCGCGCACCTGCAACTGTAGTGCGAAGCCTCGTCGTACCAGCTCGGAGAGATCCCGGTTCGGCTGGAATTCGAAGGTAACCGCGTTGTGGCGATCCACACCAGACCATTCGATGTGGAAGGCGCCGGCGGCGGGCTCAGTCTCTCCGTAGAAGTCCACCTCGCCAGCGCTGATCCAGCTATCGTCCACCATGCGGCGACCGATGCCATCATCGAACAGGGCAAAGCCCTCCGCCTTAGGCTGCATCACGTACTTGCTCTGTGGTGGTACATGCAGGCCAAGTGCCTCGAGGAGCGACACGTTGAGATCGTAATCGAACTGTTCCCCCGTTCCCTCCTCAAACAGACCGAACCCTCCGCGGTAATCCCAGCTCGCCCACGGAATCCCCCGGTCTTCCAAGTGGGTACGCACCATCCGGTACCAGGCGATGCGGTCGTCGGGCTCACTGTTGGGGATGAAGACTCCAATCTCCCCACAAAACCCGGATACCTGGCGCGCCTTGCGAAAGTCGGCGGCGATGTCGAAGAGATTCCGCACCGCCTGCTCGGTGCCTTCGCGTCGATATGCGGCCAGTCCCCCCGGCACCCAGCTATCAACCAGCTGGGTGGGCACCATGGGCATGCGGGCCTCATCGAAGGGAAAGGGCACCCCGAATAACGACTGCAGAGACGGCAATACCCAAGTCGCTCCCTGATGGGTGAAGAGGAAGGGGTCGTAGAAGTGGAAGGTGTAGATGAGCCTCGGATCGTCTAATTCCGGCAGGGACTCCAGCAGGCGGTAGCTGTTCCAGTTGGCACCGCCGACGACGATCCAGCGATCGGCGTCCACCTGCCGGATCGACGACACCACCCGGTTCTGGATGTCACTCCAAGTTGCGCTGTTGATTCCGTGGGGCTCATTGAGAATCTCGAAAATCATCCGCGGAGCGTAGCCTCGATACCGTTCAGCGACCTGCGCCCACAGCGGCACGAGGAAATCGCCGACATCGCGTTGGGTGTCGGCCTGGAGTCGGGGGTGATTGTCGAGAATGAGGTGGAGGCCTAGCTCCTCCGACCAGCTGATGATCTCATCGAGAAAGGTGAACAGTAGCGGGTCCACCTCGTGCTCTGGGGCCGAACCGGTCATTCCCGGAAAATTGATGGGCAGGCGCACCAAGTCGAAGCCGAACTCGCGGATGTCCACGAGGTCTTCGTGAATGAATCGACTGAACTGCACCTGGCGGGCTTGGGGCGCCTGAAGCCACTGGGTCAGATTTCACACCACGAGTGAAGGGAGCATCCCCGGCACGCGGCGCCTCACTGGAACACAGGAGGACCAAGACAACGCCCGCGGGCCATCGCAAGAGGCGCGCGGTCACCGTCCTCCTGGCGGCTTCAGCTGCAACAGCACCATCAGCCAAGAACGCACCCAGAAAGCACTATTCATGTAGGGATCCTCCGCACTCGGCCAATTCGTCCAATACGTCTGATTGTGGGCGATGCGGTGGAACCACTGAACAAGAGGCACCGATGGAAGTTCGCGCAGCCAGATCTCCATGGCCTGGCGAAACAGTTCCATGGTCTTGGGATCGTCGTGCGCGTACTGGCCCATCTCATCCACCAGAGCGTCAAATTCCGAATTGCCCCAACGCCAAAAGTAAGTTGTCGCCACTCCGGTTGGCTGCAAGTATCGGCTGTGATAGAGACGCAACGTGAAGTAGGGATCGCGCACGGATCCCCCGTTGCCTGTGATGAAAGCTCGCGCCGTCCCCTGCGTCATCCGGGTGAAGGAGTCGGATGAGAATCGGAACGAGGCGTCGAAACCAGCGAGGCGCAGCTGCTGCACCATGATCGGCGTGATGTCGAGAAATAGGCCGGGGTAGCCCTCGATAACAATGCGGATCGTATCACCATCCTTCTCCCACAGGCTCTCGGCGTTCCGCGTCCATCCACTGCTCTTCATCAACTCGGCGCTGCGCTCCGGATCGTGTAAGCCCACGGGATAACGCTCGAGCAGATCATCGATCCCGTCCAAGTACTTGCGCAACGGTGGAAAGTAGGGAAACGGCAGGAGCGAGTACTCACCGGCATGCTGCCAGCCGATCTCAATTATTTCCTCACGATTGAGGGCATGGTTGATCGCCCATCGCACGTTGGAGTCGCTGAAGGGCTCCTCCTGGTTGTTGAATCCGAGAGAAGGCGGCCACCAGTCGCGATAGCCATACGGGGGAGTGCGTCCCGCCCAAGTCGTTACATTGGGATTCTGGTCGAGCAGGGCAGTGATGTTGGCAGGGCGCAGGTCGATGGAAGAATCCATCTGATTGCTCATGATCATCTGCACCCATTTGACCTCATCCCCGTTCGACAAATAGATCACCCGCTCCACAACCGGTGGTTCGTGGAATCCCGTCCTCACCGCCCACCAATCGTCGCGGAGGTCCCAGATGCGCTGCTGCGGCGTCACGTTGGCCAACACGTAAGGCCCGGTTCCGATGGGCGACCCAGTCTCCGAGCTATAGTTCGTGAAGGAGTCCACTTCCTGCCCGTCCCAAATGTGCCTGGGCACGATGTGGATGCCGTTGCCGAAGTTGAACGTGAAATAGGAGAATACGAATCGGGGATTCGGCGCCGTTAGATGGATGGTCGCGGTCAGGCTGTCCATTACCTCGACGTGGTCAACCCAGATCTTCATGTCCGTTGAAAAGTTGAGCCGGGGCGCGTTACGCTGCAGCATCTCGATCGTAAAGGCCAAGTCGTGAACCGACCACGGCATACCATCGCTCCAGGTGACTCCGGGCCTTGTCCGAATCGTTACCTCGGTGAAGTCCTCATTGTATTCGTGGCCGGTGGCGATCCAGGGGATGATGTTGTTCGAATCCCGGTAGGCGTTGTAGAAATACAAGGGCTCGAACAACACATCGAGACCGGTGCCGGTGGGCGATCCCGGTGCGAAGGGATTGAAGGAGTCGAAGTTCAAATCCGAAGGACCTACCCCCAGGATTAGTGTACGTTCCCGGGGAACATGCTTCAGTCCCTGCTCCTCGGCGATATCGTTAGAGCCGCAACCCGTCAGGAAGATCACAAGCACCAGACAGAGCATGGTTCGTCGTGGAAGCGAGATGGTTTGGTCTCCTCTCAGTGATGGTCAGAGAATGCTGGTAGGCGTGACACCGAGCTGCTCGCCATCGCTCCCCAATGTCAGCGCCCGCTCTCCAGACCGAAGGGAAAGGCGAGTTGTGGCATCTCTCCGTTGCCAGTGGACCGGGGATTCGCACTGACCAATCGTGACCAGAGAGGGTGGTCTAAGACGAGGTCGTGGGAGTCGCAGTCGCCGCAGGTACATGGGTTGTCGATGCCGTAGACGAACATACTCGTGTCTGGCGGCGCGGGGATGCCGTCCCGCTGCTCTTCGAGCAGCGACTGAATGACCTCGGCCATCGCCGCCGGCGACTCGTCGTAGCGGAACAGGTAACGTACTACTTGATCTTCATCGAGGAGGTAGGTCGTCGTGCTGTGACTGACGGCGTAACCTCCGGACCCGTCGCTACCGAGCTCGTATTCGCCGCCGTACATCTCCACTACTCGGTCGATGGAGTCGCTGCTGCCACTCAAGCCGATCGCCGTGCTGTCGAAAACCGCCAAGTACTCCCGCAGCACTTGGGGTGAGTCCCGTTCGGGATCGACGGTGATAAATACCGTGGCCAGCCGATCCGAAGACAGGCCCAGTTCGTGACGAACGACGGAGATTTTCGACAGCGTGACCGGGCAAACGTCGGGACAGAATGTGTACCCGAAGAACAACAGAGTCGCATCTGATCGCTGCCGGGTGAGCTGGAAGGGGTCTCCGTGCTGGTCGTCGAGGACGAAGTCCCCACCTATGCCGTGGTAGGCCCGCAATGACGGAGTACTCGAACCGACCGCAGCATCGCTGCGCACCACGGCCACCGTTTCCACGGTCTCGCCGGAATCTAGATGCAGTTGGAGTTCAAGCTGCTCCCCAGCTCGTGGCAGCCGGATCAGATCTATGAACATCAGGTGAAGACCGCCCGGATTCAGCGTGACTCTCTGTTCGGCCGGGACAGAGATCGCCTCGACCCAGCGCATGGACATCACCTCACGCTCCAGGAGCGATTCATGGAACTCCACGCGTCCGGCGATGTCGCAGGTCACCCGGGTCAACCGCCGCGCCTGCAGACTGCGATTTTCGATCACCATGTAGGCGGCAGTGCTCTCCGCGGACGGCGGGAGTTCGCGAATCCAGGCGTCGCGGACGACGATCCCGTCACCCCACGGCGAGACACAGCCGGTGGCGCAGAAAACCACCGTAGCGATGAGGACTCGTCGGGAAATACACCCCCAGCGCCTGATCAGAGGCCCTAATAGGTCTTTTGTAATCTCCATTATCCCTAGAAAATTATCTGTAGCAAGATCAGAAGTTATCTTCTGGCTTTTGGCCTTTCACAAAAAAACAAGCATTCGGTAAGTTTACGTTTTGCTCATTTTTCAACTCACTAATAATAAATGACAAACATTGTTCTCGAATGTTTTTCCATTCGTTGGCTTCCATAGGCTTCTTAATCGCAGCAAAAGGAGGTGCCCCATCTATAAAACTGTCAAACATGTGTTCGGGAGAATTGAACGTTGTTTGAAATGATTTCTTCTCAATATTGACATTCTCAAAACCGACGCCTGTTAGTTCACCCCGAATCACATCCTCAGAGTCCATTGAGGATACATGCTCAGGTACTTCTATATGAGGAAGAGCTGAGTTAATGGCTCTAAATAATAAATTAAACATCTCCAATTCTTTCATGGGGCACCAGACGCCAAGAATAAGGATGCCACCTGGCTTCAATACTCTGGCCGTCTCTAATAAACCTTTAATTCTACCTGGAAAAAATTTAAGTCCGAACATACTAAATACCTTGTCAAATAATCTGTCTTTATAAATCAGATTTTCACCATCTCCGACAGTAGGGAAAATATTAGTTACTTCCTCGGATTCAATATAGGAGTTAATAATGTGAATCATTTTTGTCGCAAAGTCATACGAATACACTTTGCTTACTTTGTTGTGGATCCTTCTAGTTAAACTACCCGGACCACAAGCTAAATCCAGGACAACGTCCTTTTCATTTGCATCAGATGTATTGATAGCATAATTATGAAATGCTGAAAAAGCATGGATCATGTCATCATAACTTTTTGCCACCATGGACCATGCTTCACTTTCGCCGACAGTTTCTTTAATTAAATCCCTGGGTTTTTCTGTCATTTTAGAGTCCCCTCTCATGCACTTCGATTTTGCAGAAGATGAAAGTGAATGGCAGCTTCTTTTTTGGCCTTCGCCATCTCGTCTTTTTTCCCGTCATTCCAACACGGTCCTTCAGGCCATGGCCCGTCGCTTAATCTCGTTTTGAGCCTCGCGAAATAGCCCAATCAGACGCTGGCGAACCGCTTCGTCCTTGAACACACCGATGCGCTCCGCCCAAGTGATGCCACCCTCCATGTGGGTCATCAGATATTCGCCATCGGTCTTTTCGAAGGCGCAACGCTTGCCGACGTCGATGTAGACCGGCGAGGAGTGCGCCATGACGGGGCCAGCATCAGTGTAGTAGGGACCCCAGCAACGCGCTGCGACCCAACAGGATTTTCCCGTACTGAGCTTGTGCTTAAAGGTGATGGAGCGCTGCCCCTGTTCCGACGCAGTTTCGCGTACATCGGGCACGCCGTTGACGATGATCTCCACTGCTGACAACGGCCAAGCGCTGAAGGCCGTAACCTCGACTTCGACGGTGCCGCCGTTGCCGGTCAGGGAGATCTCCTGCCCCATTTCGGCCCCCTCCACGCGGAGGTCGATCATGGCACCGGTGCTGGCGAAAGTGTTTCCGCACTTCACTGCCTTGCACCAGTTCTCGTAAGTAAACTCCTCACCGTCGGCGAGCCTCGCGTAGGTTCGGGAACCGCCTAGGATGCGGCCGTTCGACATCTTATCGGTGCCGCCCACGATGGGAAGCTTCTGACCCACGTTGAGCCAGCGGTAGTAGCCGCGCTCACCCTGGCCGATCTGCTCACCCTGCCAAATCCAGCACATCTCCGCCGCATCGGCGTGTCCCATGACAATGTTGGCGGCATTCTCGAAGTCCGGCGAAGGCATGTGAGGCATGATGACGAGACCGCCCTGTGCTCTGCACTGCTCCGCCCAGTCCGCCATGAGGACCTGAATTTCTCCCCCGACCCAATCTTCGTTGGGCCCTCCGGTGCAAATCGGCGCCACTAGGTCCTTGAGGCCAAGCAAGGAGATGTGGCCGAGCACGTGCTGGCGGTTCTCCTGGCTCACGTAGACCAGGTGGTTCTCCTTCGAGGTGGGCGCCAAACCGCCGGTGAACTCCTCCCAACTGGTGAACAGCCGGCCCCATTGCGAAGCCAGCAGATTAACAACATTGAGATCCTCGCCCTCGGCTTCCAGCACGCTCGACTGGGATGACAGGAAGTGCACGTGGGTGTCGCCCGAGTAGTAGCCGTTGGCTTTCATGTCGAAGAGACGCTTGGCCTTGAGCGTCAGATGCCTCTGGCCATGTTTGATTTCGATGAGCTGACGGGTTGGCTCGTACTCGAAGCCGCGCACCACCTCTACGTAGTTGGTGCCCACCGGCAGCTCGATCTGGCAGGTGCCGTCGATGTACGCATAGGGCACGCCGTTAGTCTTGCAATCGCCCCCCATGTCCTCGAACCAGGCAATGTTGACATCGGCCTGATGGCCGTGGGGGGCCAGATACACGCCTTGCTTCGACCGAAAGTGAACACGGCACCCCACCTGCTCGCCTGTGTCCTCGTCCTCGACCTTGACATGCAGCCACTGTATACCCTTTCGGCCGACGACCTCGATCCGCACCGGCCCGTCAGTCCGGACGCCCTCTTCGAGTACCTCGCCCCAGGGGAAGTCGGCGGCGACCTGCTTGCCGTCTGCCTCGGCATCTACCTGGATTTTGCCCTTCAGCGATCCGTGAATCTCGAGATGACTACCCTTGCGACGGCGCTGCCCCCCAACGCCCCACCCCGCCTCGTCGGTTGTGGTGAAGTCCGCTGCCGGTTGATAAAGCTCATCCTGACGCACCACAACGCCCCGGTCCATGGTGACGGCGGGCGCCTCATCGCTGTCGCCCACGGTGACAGCCACGGTGTGCCGCTGCGGCCAGGCCAGCGGATCACTGTCCTCGTCGCACAAGGTGATGGCGCCCAAGACGATGGGCGTCTCGCCGTAGGCTTCCAGCACGATCTCTCGGATCTCTGTGCCGGGTGCGCTCTCGAGGTCGAA
Organism: Candidatus Latescibacterota bacterium; assembly: GCA_036336855.1. Taxonomy (GTDB): domain Bacteria; phylum Latescibacterota; class UBA2968; order UBA8231; family UBA8231; genus JAYZFI01. The sequence goes on along the minus strand of JAYZFI010000041.1, from coordinate 14,134 downwards.
CACCCACCAGGCCATGAGGTCGTTCCCCTGATGACCGGGCCTCTCTGGCACGGGTTGCTTGGGGGTACCATAGCCATCGTAAGTGCCAACCTGCGCCATGCCGTAGGGCATGGCTCGATCATGGACGGTGACAGAGTGGAAGTTTCGGGAGTTGCGACAGAGGAAGGGATGGTGACCCCAAGGTACATGGGTATCGTGGATTTCCCAGCGCCGGCGCAGGGGCTGCTCGGTCTCGGAACCGTCGGCGTAGCGAATCCGGTAGGCTCCGAGCAACTCGCTAGCCCCATCGATGGTCGCCCAGTGCCCATTGCAGGGAGCACAAGCGTGGGCGAAGAGGATTCGGCGAGGAGTGGCGGTCACCGCAATGGTGACGGACTCATCCACCCCCTTGGCTTTGGAGACGATGACGAATCGACGCTCTGCGTCGTCAGCGGCGAAATGGAAAGGCACTCCCCAGAACAGGCACTCTCCACTCTGAAAGCCTGATGAAGCCAGGGGCGTAGCATCGGTGTCGTCTCCTCCGAAGGGCCAGAGATAGCGATCACCGCCGAGGGCGTAGTTCCCGGTACCCGCGTTGAGGGAGCCGGACAAATCAAGAGGTGCAAAAGGACCACTCATGGGGATTCTCCGGGTGTCAGGTCCGCGGCCGATGAAGACCGGGCTACTACGGAGAATCAGAGAAAACCGGCACTTATGCGCCAGCTTCGGGCGCGTATATGGAAGGGCTCATCGACAGCTACACCGGAGAGGTCTGAGCTATCGCAAACCGGGGATGGGCGCCGCGCCCTGCACTCCGTGCACCAAGGCCCGCATATAGGCGATTGAGTAAGCGAGCCCGGTGTCCCCTCCCCCCTCCATGGCGGGAATGTGGTCGGGGATGATGCAGCCGTCGTAGTTGACCTCCTGCAGCGCCTCCATCACCTGCCTCATGTCCATATATCCGTCATCGATGAAGGTCTCCTGCCAGGGCTCGGGAAGCGGATTGCTCACGTTGCGGAAGTGGACCTTGAAGATCTTGTCGAGACCGCCAAAGTGGCGAATCGCCTCGACGACATCGCAGCCCATGGCCTCTCCTCCTTCGAGCCAGCATCCCACGCACAGGCAGACGCCGATGTTGGAGCTATCGGCAATCTCGATGGCGCGCTTATAGCCTTCGAAGCTGCCGAAAATGCAGCGAGGCACACCCCCGAGGGCGTACACTGGCGGGTCGTCGGGATGGATACCGATATACACGCCGGAGGCTTCGGCGACAGGCACCACCTTACGAATGAAGTACTCGTAGTTGTCCCACAATTCAGCTTCCGAATAAGTGCGGCCGTGAGTCAGCTTCCCTTCGTAGATCTTTCCGTTCCAGTTTCCCCGAGCGTTGTCGAGATCCAAGGTGCGGGCTTCGACACCTCCACGACCTGTAGTTCGCCCGGTGCTCCAGATGCCATTGGCCATGTGGGCGTAGGTGTTGTAGTAGATGCCCGCTTCACCGAGGTTGTGTACAAAGGCGAGGAACTCATCAATTTTCTCATCGCGGCCGGGCAGGTTGAGGGTGATCTCCTCTACGTTGTGCACGCTGTGGTTGGCGATCCGGTAAATCTGCAATCCGTAGTGAGCAAGCCGCTCGCGGATGCGCCGGTAGTTGTCGACCGTCTGATCTGCGGGGTCCTCGATGATGACCATTACCCAGTCGACACCGAGCTGCTGTAGTAGCAGCAAGTGCTCGTCGTCAGTGGTTTCCGAGACATAGGTACCAATCTGGATCCCCAGACGAGATGCCCGGTACCCCGGAATCGTCTTCAATTCGAACTTCAACAGTTCCATGGCATTCATCCTTCGTTCCTGCCGTAAGACTCGCACTTGGTTAGGGCGTAGACAAGGAGTGTACCTGACCAAGCCCATCATCTTTGTCGTCGATCCGATCTCCCAGGTCGACTCAAATGCCTTCGCGCCCCACTGTCATTGCATCATTCCCTTGCAGGCGAGTGAAACGGAGGGCGTTGCTAACCTCGAACCTGTCCGACCAGGTCCTGGTGCGGGTCGCTGTCGAAGCCGCCCAAGCTATCATCGACGTGCTGCAGGGCCGACGGCCGGCGAATCCCGAGGGACTCGAAGCGACCTGATTAGGGCCCTCCGATGAACGTCGTCCTCGTCGGCTACCGCGCTGCCGGCAAGTCAACCCTCGGCCGCCTGGTCGCCGAACGTCTCGGCTGGCCATATCTCGACATCGACCGCGGAATCGACGAGTACTCGGGCAAGACTATCAAGGCATTGTATGAGGAAGACGGCGACACCGCCTACCGCGACGTCGAAAGCCAGGTGGTTGCGGAGATGTGCGCTCAGGATGAGCGGGTGATTGCCTTTGGTGCAGGCTCGCTGATACGGAAATCGAACCGAGAGCACGCCCGCCGCGGCAGTCTGATTTTCTACTTGAAGGTTTCTCCCGAGGTGCTGTGGGAGCGCATCTGTGCCGATCCTGGCAGTGAAGAGACCCGGCCCAAACTGAGCTCGGGAGGCCTGGCCGAGGTCGTAGAGATGCTCGCCCAGCGGGCTCCCGTCTACCGCGAGTGCGCCAACGAGGTGCTCGATGGCACGCAACCTCCTGAACAGCTGGCCGATCGAGTCGCAGCCGCGCTACGCGGGCGCTACGCCTAAGCATCGACCCCATGCCCCCTGACTCATCCGATCGCCTACGCGCCACTTGGGGTAATCCCGTCGACGACGGCGCTCTTAAGCAGATTTACGCCTGCATGATGAAGGGAACAGGCGCCGTGGGCGGTGCACTCATGGCCGATCACCACTTGGGATACTCCATGCCCGTGGGCGGTGTCATCGCCTACGAGGACAAGGTCTCGCCTTCGGGGGTGGGGTACGACATCGCCTGCGGCAACAAAGCGGTACGTATCGATCTATCGGCACATGAGCTGAGACCCCGGATCGCCGAGTTCATGGACGCGATCTGGGAAACCATCTCCTTCGGAATCGGCCGACGCAACAAAGAGCCGGTGGATCACGATCTCTTTCGCGACGATCCGGCCTGGGATATCGAGATGGCCCACGGCTTTCACGACCTGGCACGCAAACAATTGGGCACAGTGGGTGGAGGAAATCACTACGTCGACGTCTTCTCCGACGAGGAGGACCGCGTCTGGGTCGGCGTCCACTTCGGCTCCCGTGGACTCGGACACCGGATAGCGACCCACTTCGTCAAGCTTGGAGGCGGATCCAACGATTTCCACGCGCCGCCGGTGCTCTTCGACGCCGATTCCCATGTGGGCCAGGAATACATCGCCTGCATGAAACTGGCGGGGCGCTACGCCTACGCCGGCCGCAACTGGGTCTGTGATCGAGTCTGCAGGCTGCTTAGTGCCACCGTCGCCGAAGAGGTCCACAACCACCACAACTTTGCCTGGCTTGAGAAGCACGAAGGACGGCAGCTCTGGGTCGTGCGCAAGGGGGCAACGCCTGCCTTCCCTGGTCAGCGCGGCTTCATCGGCGGTTCCATGGGCGACATCTCCGTCATCGTCGAAGGCTTGGATACCGAAGACGCGGCGTTGGGATATCACTCGACGGTACACGGCGCCGGACGGGTGATGTCGAGAACCGCCGCCGCCGGCCGAGTACGCTGGAAGAAGCCCAAGAAGCGCGGACCTGTGCAACCGGTAGTACTGAAAGAGGGAAAGGTCAGTCGCGAGATGATGGAGTCATGGGTGCGCGAGTGGGGCGTAGAGCTGCGCGGTGCCGGCACCGACGAGTCCCCCCACTGCTACAAGCGGCTTCCCGAAGTCCTCGCCCACCACAGCGGCTCAATCCGGGTGCAGCATACTCTGCGGCCCCTCGGTGTCGCTATGGCCGGCCCTGAGACCCACGACCCGTACCGCGACTGAACAGTCAGTCGAGAGAAGCCAGAACTCCCCTAATCCACCCCACAGCGTATGCCATGCCCGCGTGCCACGGTGCGTTGCAGGCCATCTCGGGGCTGTGATCGGGGATGATGACACCGTCGAAGCCGTGCTTGCGGTAGAGCTTGAGGGCACGCACCATGTCGACGTCGCCATCATCGATGAAGGTCTCGTAATAGTCGGGAATTTTCCCCACCACATTACGCAGGTGCACATAAGCGATTCGGCCTTTGCCAGCGTAGGTTTCGATCGCCTCATACACATCCATCTCACCGTCCATCTCGGCGATCGTGCCCTGGCAGAACTCGGCGGCGTGGTAATGGCTGGGATACAGGTCGAGTAAGCGCTGATAATGCTCGGGCTTCGTGACCATGCGCGCCGTACCGTTGATCACCGGCAACGGTGGATCTGCCGGGTGCATGGCAAGGCGTACCTTGGCCTCTTCGGCGACCGGCAATAAGTCGCGAAGGAAGCGCTCGTAGCGCTCCCAGATGAGATCTTCCGACACGGTACCAATCGTGCCTCCCGGAGCTGACGCGTCGTACACCGTATTCCACACCGTGCCATTGGGGATCTCCGCCTGCTGTGGTGATAGAGCGGTGCGGAACCCCGGTGATGGTGCTCCACCTCGGGCTTCCGCCAACCTGACCGTCCCCCAGACGTTGGCATAGCTGAAGTTGTACCCCATGATGCCGATGCCCAGCTCCCCCATGACACGCAGCAACTGTTGAAGCCCTTCCATCTGTTCGTCGCGCCGGGGTCCGTCGATCAGCACGTCGTACCAGTGCTCTACATCGAAGTTCTCGATGGCCGCGAACTCGAGCCCATGACTGTTCATCTCTTCCTTGAGCTCAGCGAGTTCATCCGCAGTCCACATCTTTTCCGCCGGCAACCCACGGCCGTCGCGGCGAGCGAATCCAGGTAGATGGGCGACGACGTGAGTTACTCCCGCCTGGCAAGCAAACCGATAGCTCTCTTCGGTCAGCAGATGGGGATAGAGGCCGAGACCGATCTTCATTTGGATCCTCGTCGAAGTGGAGCGTTTACAGTGGGGATTCTGAGCCACACAATATGAAGCGCAGTCCGTCGAGCCGAAGACGAATCGCGCTTAGCCCCTCGCTGAGGTCGGCAAGCTCAATACGGGCGGTGGCGATCTCTTCGGCTCTGATCGAGGAGTTGACCCTGGCCATGTCTTCCAGCCGCTGGAGCTCGGGCTCGAGCTCGCTGCGCATATGCGACATAGCGGCTTGGACAATGGCGGGACTGCGCTCCTCGGCCAGCGCGAGTGACGCCTGCACGAGTTCGGAAATCATCGCGCTGACCTGAGGTATCTCAAGGATGCCGGGATCGACAGGGCGAAGCTGATTTCGCAGCGTGTCGCCCTCAACCTCCGCCAGTGAACCGGTCATGTCTACGACGATTGGGATGGGCGTAGGTGGGAGGAAGCGGTCTGCGCGCAGCCGTTTCGGCGTGATCGACTCAGCGATATACAGCGCTTCCAGCAGAACGCCCGGCTCGGCCTTGGGAAGACGAGCCACGGTAGCATTGCCCACCTCGTTGTCAAGCATGGAGTCGATACAGTCCCGAACCATGGGGTGATCCCATGATAGCAGGGCCCGGTCTGGATGGTCGAGGGCAGTCTGTCGATCGAAGGTGACCGCCATCTCCTCGCCGAAGAATCCAGGAAAGGGTCGGTGGTATTCTATCCCGGGGCGGACCGAGTAGCTGCGCTGTCCCAGCCACTCAGTCTCCAGGCCACAGCGCTCGAAGGCGTCGATCATGTACGACTCCAAGTCGTCGTTTGCTTCCACGGCATCAATGACCTCTCTCAATCTCTGTGCCGCAGCTCCGTCGAAAGAGGTCAGTTCCAGAAGGCGATCGCGGCCAGTCTCGAGCTCGGCGACAATTTCTTCATTGCGCCGAGCTGCCCGCCGAAGAAGAGACTCCATTGTCTCGTCATCATCGACTAACAACGCCTCGATCAGCTCCTCCCCGAACTCTCGCTCCAGGGTGGCCGCTCCGTACCACGGGCGCTCGAAGATTCCCAGGACCTCTGCGTGCCAACGCCGCAGCCGTGCCTGTGGCGTTCCCGGAAGCGTGGGCACGTGGATGTGGATTTCACTCCCCTGTCCGATGCGGTCGAGGCGCCCGATCGCCTGCTCGAGCCGGTCCGCATGCACCGGAAGATCGAGAAGAACCAAATGCCGGGCGACCTGGAAATTGCGGCCCTCGGCGCCAATCGCCGAGCTGACCACGACCTGTGGCCCTTCGGAGTCAAGAAACCACGCGGCCTGTCGATCGCGCTCGACGACACCCATCTCTTCGTGAAAACGAGCAACCTTGCGCTGTCCCTTAGACGACAGAGCCAAAGCGAAGGCCTCCGCCTTGGCGCGGGTGCCGCACAACACCAGGACCTTCTCTGCAGAGTGACCCTGGAGGAATCCGCGCAGCCAGATGGTGCGCGGATCGGTCTCGACACCTGCGACCGTGAACTTGGAAGGGCGGCCGAGATCGGCAAGGAATTCCTCACGCAGTGCCTGCACGTCTCCGCTGGCGAGGTTGACGAGTTTGAATCGGCGGCGCGGGAAACCGGGGATCCGAGAACGCACATTGCGATACATGATTCTGCCGAGGCCGTGCAGGTCAAGCAGCCGCCGCAACACTTCGCGGCGACCTCGATCAGACTCAAGCGCGGAGGGCTCGACGTCGTCGAGACGTTGTCGAACCAGAGACACCCCTTGGGCGGAGAGGGTCTGGCCCTGGGCAAGAGCTTCCGCCACATCGGCGAGTTCTCGGTAGTGCGCAGACTCGCGATGGTACTCGTCGATGTCGTGGAAGCGTATTGAGTCGAGCAATGACAGCCGGTGAAAGTGAGCTGCATGTCCGTCGCGATCCGGCGTAGCGCTGGCGAAGATGACGTGTTCCGTCTGCCTGGCCAGCTGGTCGACGAGGGAGTATTCCGGGCTACCCGGCTGTAGATGATGAGCCTCATCGACGATGACGATGTCCCAGCGAGTCTGCTCGAAGAAGCCGCCCGTGTCGCTCACCAGGGGACATACGAACAGCTGTGCCTGAAGCAACTGCTCGGGCAACTGCTCGCTCTCCACATCGATGGTGCCACCGCCATGCGTGTCCGTGCCCATGACCCGCAACACGAGATTGAAACGCAGGTAGGCTTCGGCAAGCCATTGGTGAACCAGTGAAGGGGGCACGAGGATGAGGGCGTTTTCAACGCGCCCGGTGAGCAGCAAGCGGTGCAGAATCAGCAACGCCTCGATGGTCTTGCCCAGCCCTACTTCGTCGGCGAGCAACACCCGCACTCGGTGACGTTCGCAGACATCGCGAGCAATCGCCAACTGGTGATCGAAAAAACGGACTCGGCCGCCGAGGAAGCCGCGTGCCGGGGAGGCCAGCATGCGGTGTCGGAGCCGGAGAGCCTCTCGGCGCAGGTCGAAGAGCCGGTAATCGTCGACCTGGCCACTGCTGAGCCGGTTCTGAGGAGTGGCGACATCGAGGCCGGAGTCAAGATCGCTCTCCAGCAACTCCTGTCCTTCCCCGCGGTAGAGCAGGAGCGGCCCGGCTTCAACGACCTCCTCGATGCGAAAAGCGATGCCCTCAGGCAATCGCGCCTGCTGGCCCAGGGTCAGCCGCGCCCGCACCAGAGGAGGATCCTCGATTGTGTAGCGGCGAGATAAGTCGCGAGCGGGAAAGGAGACCAGCACCTGCCGGCCCTCGAGAGCTTCGACAAGGCCGAGGCCGAGCTCTGGCTCGGTGATGGAGTACCACCGCTGACCGGGAGCGAAATTCAACGACAGAGCGTCCTGTTCAGCAGTGGCCGCCTTCCGAGGTGGACGTGGGCTTGGGGTTGTCAGTGCTGTGGGGAGGGCGATTGGTCAATACGCGACCCGCATCCGCTCCCGCTCGCGAATAAGCAACTCGATCCAACTCTTCATGTACTGGCCGTGATCGTGCCAGGTGCGCCCGGAGACGAGATTACCGTCGATGGCCCACGTCGCCTTGGAGTAGATCCCGCCGCACACCTCGAGATCGAAGCGACACTTAGGCACGCAGGCCATAGTTCGTCCCTCGACGACACCGGCGTGCGCCGGAATCTCCACGCCGTGACAAACCGATGCCACCGGCTTGTCGTGCTCGAAGAAGTAGCGAGTGATTTGAATCAGATCCTCGTCGTAGCGGATGTACTCGGGCGCGCGGCCTCCTGAAAAGAAGATCCCCGCGTATTCCTGAGGATTGACCTCGGAAAACGCTACATCAGCGACGATAGTGTACCCCTCATACTCGCGCGTGATTTCCCAGCCACTTTCGGGGATCTCGTGCAGTACCATCTGGTAGCGCCGCCTCTCGGGGGCCGCCACTACCGGTTGAAAACCTTCTTCCTGCACACGTAGGAGCGGGTAGAGAGTGTCCACCGTCTCGGTAGCATCTCCGACGATGATCAGGACCTTGGCTTCGCTTTCCATTACGCTTTCTCGTGCTTAGGAATCGGAGATATCGACAATCTCGTCGGGCGTACGATACCCTCCAGCGATGTGAGCGGCCAACCAGTCCGGCGGATCCTGACGAGGCACAGTCAGAGAGGGCTCACCTTTGCAGCTGAGTCGGTAGAGTAGCCTAGCATCCTCGACGACTTGGATGTCAACCTTGATGGGCGGTGAGTTGTGCAGGGTCATGTAGTTGTCCCACAGCGTCACATCGCCCGACACGTGCGGGTGATCATAGCGGAATCTGGGCTGTAGCACGTGCGCCTCGAGGCGATCGAGGAAGGCGCGCGACTCCTCCATGGTCCTGCCATCGACCTCCACGGCGGGACGTACGCGCGGCCGGGACGCCCAGATGGGACTGTGCAGGGACTTGATCCCAGTGCGGGGATTGGTTCGCACCAGCGGCGCCAGCCAGCCCTCATCGCCTTCGTTGAGACGACGGCGAAGGCGCACGCCTTCCAGTTTCCGCTGCTGCTCGACGGGAAGGGCGTCAAAGGCCGCCGCCGTATCGGCGAAAGCAGTCTCCCCGTTCAAGGGGAGCGCTTTACGCAGGCGCATGAGCTGCGCATCAGACCCCTCAAGGTACGGAGCCAGATCGTCGTCCGGGGACGGCACCCAATTGCCCGTCTCCTCCCGGGCCGTCGGCGCATAGTGACAGAGGAACATGGAGACGTAAATGGGCAACGGCTCGTATTCTATATCCGTGTGCCAGGATCCACCGTGGGTGAGGCCAACCTCAGTCCCCCCCCTCCCGCGGAAATTGGCAACCACAAGTACCGTGGGCGATTCGTGGGGCAGACATTGGAGTTGATCGGGAAAGGCAGAGTTCACGGCGGTGAAGGTACGCCGCCCGAAGGGAATCAGCTCGATAGGACCTTCCGTGTCGCCGTCGGACTGTGCTGGTTTTCCGCCGCGCATGAAGTTATTAGGATGCGGCACCGGCGCTCCCCAGTGATTGGCGAATCGTTCAAAATGAGCCAGAGAAAATCGCGCAAGATCCTGACCTGCGATGCAGACGATGCGAAACTGGCTCAGGGCGTCCAACAACACCTCGACCTGATCGACGTTGAGAGAGCGGCAGAGGTCGACACCTGTGATGCGGAGGCCAGAGCCGCTGTCCGACAACGGCCCCTGGCAGGCAACTGAGTCTCCGAAGTGGGTGCGGAGTCGTGCCTGTTGCTGTTTTACGGCAACCGTCACTTGTTCAGTCATCCACTCAGTTTGGTCCGTCGTATTCGTAACGGTGGTTGCGTCCGATATGATCGCTTGGGTGTTCGACGAGGGGGATCTCGTTTTCAATGGGACAGCCTTCGAAGACCGGAGCACACCGCTGATCAAGGTCACCATGACTGGTTCGGCGGAACCAACCGACTTTGTGAACCATGGCAATCATAAAACGAGTGCATCCCGTGGTGTTGGGTCGGCCCCGGTGCCATAGCCGCATGTCGCGAATGAGAAAGGCGCCTCTGCGGGTCATCCCCAGAACGGGTGGCACGCGACGGCGCCTTTCCTCTACCTCCTTCTCAGTCAATCGCAAGTCCTCACCGATCACCCGACGAGTGTCGAGATGCGTTCCCGGCCAGAGCTCGATGGCGCCATTGTCGGCGGTGGTGTCGTCGAGAGCGAGATTCACCACTAGGTGTGAGGCAGGGTGGGCAAAGGGCAGACTTGGCCACAACTGACCGAGGTCGACGTGCACGGGTTGCAACCCACTGCCGGGGACATTGGTATTGCCACTCAGTGAGGAGTTGAAGGCGTTAGGGCCGAGAGCCTCTCGTGTTATCTGGCAGACGAAGGGGTTGGCCACAACGTCGCGGAATACGTACTGCGGCAATGGCGGGGGATCCTGTTGAATATTCCCCCAGACGAAGTTGTGGGGAACTTCGGGAACCTCCCGCAGCTGTTTCAGATCCTCTTCCATTCGCTCGCGGAGGAAGTTTAGGTGGTCATGGGCTACCACGTCGTTGACGACCACGAACCCCTGCTCGCACAGAGAAACCACAGCCTGAGTTAGACTTTCCTGAGCCAGGCGCTCCTGTGCCCGTTCTGCGTCCGTGGGCGTGATCTCGACTACCACGACTTTCGTCATCATGCCATCTTTTCGGCGCTCGACATCTGGCCGACGTGAAAGTGCGATTCGAGCAGGGCCTCAATCTCCGAGTTGAAGGTGTAATAGGCCGGAGCTGCATTCCAAGAAGCTTCCCGGCTCTTGGATTCGCAAGAGTTGACTTGTCCACCGGAGGGTCAGAGCCCATACTGTCCCCTCGGATTTCCTTTCAATGACCCAGATTACCTCCACCATCGACTTCGACCTCGAAGGCAAGCAGGTCGGCACGTTGCGCGTCCCCCACTCTGTGACGCGCAGCGCCTACGGTGTTCTCCCGATCCCCGTGGCCATGGTGCGCAATGGAATGGGCCCGAGGGTACTGCTCACCGCCGGCAACCACGGCGACGAGTACGAAGGCCAGGTAGTACTGACCCGGCTCACTCAAGAGCTGCAAGCCGACGAGATCACCGGTACGGTCATCGTCATTCCCGCTCTGAATCTGCCCGCTGTGCTGGCAGCGACCCGGGTCAGCCCTCTCGACGGCGGCAACCTCAACCGCGCCTTCCCTGGTGACCCAGAGGGCGGCCCCACTTGGAAGATCGCCCATTATGTGGAGACGGTACTGCTAACCATGGTAGATGTCGTCGCCGATTTCCACGGCGGCGGCGCCTCCCTCGCCTACCGCCCCCACGCCAGCACGCACTTCGCAGCAGATGCTTCACCAGAACACAAGCGCCGCAGCCTCGATATCGTGAGCAAGCTTGGGGTGCCTCATGCCATGGTCTTTGGAGGACGCAGCAAACTGGTAGGACTACCCGACGCAGCGATTCGCCAGAAAGTCATATCCCTTGGCGGAGAGTTCGGCGGCATGGGCAACGTTTCTCGCGACGGGATACGCATAGTGCGGCAGGCGGTGGATCGCCTGTTCGCCTGCCTGGGAGTCAAAGGAGAACTTCCCGGCGATCTGAAACCGGCTCGTATGATGCACATCTTCGGTTCTGACGCATACGTGTACGCACCCGAGCCAGGGCTGTTTGAGCCGGCTACCGAGCTCGGAGATTTCGTGCGCACCGGCGATCTATGCGGCTATGTGTTGTTTCCTGAGAACCCCGCCCGCGCGGCCGTACCAGTCGCCTTCAACGGCGAAGGCGAAGTGGTCTGCAAGCGCCATCCTGGCCGCGTCGAAGCGGGAGATTGCGTCGCCCATCTGGCGGCGCCCTTACCCCCGCAGGAGAGCTCTGGGAAATGACCAACGCCGAGAATTACCTCATGGATGTACACGGCTATCTGGTGATCGAGGCGGCTCTTTCGCAGGATGAAGTGGCAACGGCCAATGCCGCCATCGACCGCCACGCTCATGAGGTCAGTATTCGCCCCAATGACCTCGCCCATGAGTCAGACGCACTCAGGGGTACGACGGGGCGCGGTGACCTCGCGGGTGCCTTAAGCTGGAATCCACCAGACTGCGACCCGTTCCGGGAGATGATGGTTCATCCACGTATTACTCCGTACCTAGAAGCCCTGCTCGGCACCGGCTTTCACCTCGAGGGGATTCAGATTCTCACCATGGACGAAGGCGCCGAGGGCTTCTGGTTCCACGAGGGCGGCGAGCCCATCGACCGATCACGCAGCTACCTGTATCGGAACGGCCGGATGTATAGCACGATGACGAACATCGCCGTGCAGCTAACCGACGTCGGCTCCGGTGACGGGGGCTTCGCGTGCCTGCCGGGTAGTCACAAGGCGAACTTCGCCTGCCCCGACGATATCCGACTGTACGAAAGCCATCACGACCGCATCGTCCAGATTCCGGCCAAGGCCGGTGACGCAATCTTGTTCGTGGAATGCCTCATGCACGGGGCGCTACCGTGGCGAGCGAGTCACCAACGGCGAACCGTCATCCTGCGCTACAACAACGGAGTGACCGCCGAAGGAGTAATGGGCACGTGGACGCCGCCCGAATTTTTCGAGGACCTCTCCCCGGAGCAGCAGGCGGTGATTTCCCACCCCCACTACCGGCGCGAGGACAAGGGATCTCGACTTTACCAACGTTACCGATAGCCCATCTGCCGGGCATGACACGGAGGGATGGATCGAAGTGGAGTTGCGGAGAGTTTCAGACGAGCAACGGACTTTCTTCGAAGACAATGGCTATCTGATCGTACGAAAAGCACTGTCCCCGAATATGGTAACGCGGGTGACGACGGCAGCCGATGTGTTAATGGACAGCTTCGAGTTCGAGGGCTACTACCAACACCGAAGGGACGGCATTATTTCGGATTTGGTGCTGACCGAGCTGGCCACACAGCATCCAACGATCTCCCTAGTGATCCAGCTCCTAGGCACACACATTCACATCACCAACACGGCACTGATCTACAAGCATCCTCAGCCCGCGGACGATCTCGGCAACTGCACCTGGCACCGCGACGTCGGCGTTCATCTCGACATCGGCCACGGCGAACTGCCCCGTGTCGGACTCAAGATGGGATACTGCCTCACTGACATGGCCGGACCGAGCACGGGAGCGACGATTTTCGCACCGGGATCAAACTTGCTGACGGAGCCACTTGTAATTCCCAAGGGCCAGATTCACCCGGAGGGCTACCTGGAGCCCGAGCTGAAAGCCGGCGACGCTTTCCTCTTCGAGAGCCGCATCTACCACGGCGCCGCCATCAATACGGGGAAGCAGGTTACCAAGATCGCAATGTTCGGCTACCACTACTCATGGGTGCGGCCCGACTACTATCTGAATTACTACGACGGCGAACCCCAGCCCAACACGCAGGTGCTGGAGAGCCTCGATGACATCGGACGTCAACTCCTGCGCGCCCCAGTAGACTCGAAGGGTCGAGAAGCGCCCAACGGGATCGACTGGCCCATCGCAGAATGGGCTGAGGAGGAGGGGCTGGGATTGGGGAGGTCTCCACAGTGGATCGGCGCGGAATGAAAGTTCTACGTCCTCGACCTACTGGACCTCTACCGTCATGGCCGCGAAACGGTCCTCATCCCACTTCGCCCCCCAGCCCGGATCCCGGAGAGGTGCAATACTGCCATCGACGATGGGTGGAGTATTGGTCATTCCCCAGGGCTCACCGTTCTTGGCGGCCAGCACAGCAGGCCCCGCTTCGTAAGAGCCGGTGTCAGTAGGTGCGGACTTGCAGCCGTGGCTGTACTGGGTGCGGCGCACGCCTGGAACCTGCCGCAGCTTGAATGTGGCCTGAGGCTGGTCAGGATCTTCTATGACAAAAAGTTGGATGGATGTCGGTGATCTTCATTGCGCTTAAGCTTAAGCCTCTACGACACCACGAGCATCGTAATAGCCAATCTCGGTGAGGCGATCAATCCAAGCCTGCCGGTCGGAATTGCCATGAAGATTGGCCATCCAGGACTTCGAGTAGAGGAACCGCCGCTTTGGCTGGAAATTTTCGAGGCCGGCCTGCACGTTTCCCTGGCCCTGGTTACGTAGGGCGATCCGCTCCTTCTCAGTCTTGGGGTTCGCGTAGTAGACCACGGTACACATTTGGCGGTCACCGCTACCTCCCCGCGAAGCATGCCAGAGCCGCAGGTCAAAGGCGACTAGATCCCCCGGCTCAGATGGCAGGCTCACATGAGGAACGGACGCGGGGGCCATTCCGCGTACGGCCTCGCTGAACTCCTGATCGTCGGGAAGCCGATGCATGCCGGGAATGACG
>JAYZFI010000040.1:0-16100 GCA_036336855.1 Candidatus Latescibacterota bacterium | reverse complement strand
CGGCGCGTGCCAGACGGTGTCGGGACCTTTGGTCTTCTCTTTGGGGAAATTCAGTTGCTGGGTCTGCGAACCGTCGAAGCGCTGTCCATTGTCGTAGCGCTGTCCGTAGGCACCGCGGCGAAGGCGGGTCTCGGCAAAGATCGTCTCGTCGATCTTTCCTTGCTCCAGCAACTCGATCTGGGTCTCGAAGATGTCGATCTCGCGACCGAGATCTTCGGGAATCTGATCTCCGAGGGTATCTTTCCAAGTCTTGCCGTCACTCATGGCAATCTTTCACCAGTGCAGGCTCAAAATACACGTGAACGTAAAGGTCACTCCGATCCCCCGCGACCAACGGCGGAGGGACCTATTTCCTTGATTTTGAACCTTTTAAGATAAAACCGACCCCCGAGATGTCAACTGCGAGTGCCCCTTGTCCGGGCCTCAGATCGCCCCTCTTTCCCGAAGTTTTGAGCTCATGTAAGCAGCTACCTCGTCTCCGTATTCAGGATCGGCGAGAGAAAAGTCGAGGAAGGTCTGGAAGTAGGCCAGGTGGTTGCCGATGTCATAACGTTTCTCTCCATCCCCGAGGCGTACAGCGCGCACCAGGCGGCCATTGTGAATGAGGCGCCGGATTGCCTCGGTCAGGTAGATTTCACCGCTGTCGGCGGGGGAAACGGCGCGGATCTGGTCGAAGACCTCGGCGGAGAACACGTAGCGGGCACTTACCGCAAGTCGACTCGTAGTCTGTGCCGGCGAAGGCTTCTCGATGACATCGCGGATTCTCGCATCTCCGGGCGGTTCGCCTTCCTCGGGTATGAGAATCCCGTAGTTGGAGACGACCTCAGACGGCACTTTCCAGGCCCCAATGGTGCAGGACGAGTCGTGTCGCTCGTGACTGGCTATCATCCGTCGCAGCAACGAGGGACCGCGGGCTCCATGGATGATGCTGTCACCGAAGGCAACGACGAAATGGGCGTTACCCACGAAACTCTCCGACGCCGCTACTGCATCGCCCGTGCCCAAGGGCTTGGTCTTGCCCAAGGGCACCTGCTGCCGCGTGAAGAAGAACTCGATCCCGCGCTGCCGGTAGTCGAAGCGGCCTACGTCTACCGCCTCCCCACCGTCAGCCTCTAGGTGGAGAATTAACTCGGAGTAGTCGTCGAAGTGGTTCTCCACCGCCACCTTGCTGCGGCTCGAGACGAACAGGATACGCCGAATCCCGGCAGCGATGAGCTCTTCCACGACATGGTGGATGATGGGGAGCCGCCCGGCGGGCAGCATCTCCTTAGGGATGGCCTTGGTGGTGGGCAGCAACCGGGTTCCCAAACCCGCCACCGGGATGATTGCGCGATCGATTTCCATCGTGTGAATATCGCTTGGTTGCGAACCCAGGGTCAACGAAGCATGTGTCAGCAAGTCGGCTGCTCAGCTCGAGAGTGGTGATGTTGACACACAACCAGCCGCGCTGTTACCTCCCTGCTTCATGTCTGACAACGAACCTCACAGGTATCCGGAACCGCCTGATGCGTTGAACTCGGGCGGCCTAATGCGGATGGCGCGTTATTTCGGCCCTGGAGCCATCATCGCCTCTGTCACCATCGGCAGCGGCGAGACCGTGTTCGCCTCTCGCGGCGGCGCCGTCTTCGGTTACGCCTTGCTGTGGTGCTTCGTCAGCGGTGGCATTATGAAATTCACTCAGGTCTACACCGCGTCCCGCTACATCACCTTGACTGGGGAGCACCCAATCGAGCGCTGGTGCTTCCTGCCGGGGCCACGCGGTTGGGCGGTGTGGATCCTTAGCGTTCTGACTCTGCTCTGCTTTCCGCTGTGGCTGTCGGGGTTGCCTATGATGCTGGGGGGCCTGGTAGTATGGATCGGCGATTTCGATGTCGGCACCACTTGGGGCGACGATCGAATCTGGGGTACTTTGTTCGTCGCCTCAGCGATTACCCTTACCATGGTGCAGAGCTACGGTGCATTGGAGCGCATGCAGACCATCATCGTCGGCGTGCTACTGTCGTTAATTCTGTTCGCCGTGTTCGCTTGCCGACCGGATTGGATGGCCGTTCTCTACGGCACTCTGATTCCCTCGTTGCCGGCCTACCAGGCCTGGCTCGTCGAGAAGTATCCCACGGTGGCGGGTCGATCGCCGTGGGTCGAACTCGGCGTCTATCTGGGGGCCATCGGGGGCGGCACCCAAGACTACTTTGGCTACATTGGCATGCTGCGCGAGAAGGGTTGGGGTCTGCTCGGTAGCAATGTAAAGGGGGGAGAGAGTGGCGTTGCCATCGCCGCGGACGAAGCGAACTTGTTGCGTGCGCGCACGTGGTTGCGGGCTCCACTGGCGGATGCTGCGGGCTCCTTCATCTGCGTTGTCCTCTTCACCATGGCCTTTATGATTCTGGGGGTTGTCCTCCTCCATCCCCAGCACGTTGTGCCCAGTGGGCTGGGATTGCTCTCTGTGCAGGCGGAGTTCCTGACCCAGATCCATCCTCGCCTGCTTTATTTCTATCAGGCTGGGGTCTTCATCGCTTTCTTCGGAACGATCATGGGCGCCTACGAGCTTTATGTGCGCACCACCCACGAATGTCTGCGGCCGTTGATTTCCAGTATCCGGGACATGCCTGTCAGCAGGTTGCGCCCCTGGGTGATCGCCTACTGCGGTCTGGGCGGCGTAATCATCATGTGGCTCGGTGGCAATCCAGTGACTATCGTGACTCCGGCGGCGATCTTCGGAGGTGTTCTGACCTGCGGTCTATGGTGCCTTCTCATGGTGTGGACGGATCGGCGTTTTTTGCCCAAGCCCTTGCAGATGGGGAAGGGGCTGTTGATCCTCAACGTGATCAGCGGTCTTTTTCTCACTACATGGGGCGTGCGTGGGGTGATCGACTTCGTCCAATCTCTGTGAGGGCACACGACTCGAGATGAGCCATCGTCCGAGCTGGCCAGCTCCCGAACGCGAAGTCTGGCAGCTCGTGGAGGATATCTTCGGCTGCGGCAAATCCATCGCCCTCGCAGTCACGGGCGCGGGCAGTCGCGCCCTCTCCTGGTTGCTGAACCACCCCGGGGCGTCTTCAACAATCGTAGAGGCCCGCGTGCCCTACGCTCCGTCCGCGCTGGACGCCTTCCTACAACAGCAGGGCCCGCATCGGTGCGATGGCGAAACGGCGCGGCGCATGGCGCTGCAGAGCTTTCGATTCGCCCTGGAAACGGAGGCAGCGCCGCCGACCATTCTTGGTGTCGGATGCACGGCAGCGCTGAAGACGGACCGGGAGCGCAGGGGAGCTGACCGCGCACACGTGGCGATCCGCAGCGCCCATAGTTACCGGATTTTCTGCATCGAGTTCGACCGTCAGAGTTCCGACCGACTGTCCCAGGAAGAGGCACTGTCCTGCACCATTCTCACCGCCATCGGCCGCGCCTGCGATCTGAATCGCGCCGTGCTGGCGCTGCCGGAGTGGGCATCATCGGGCGAAGGTAAGAAATGGCCGGTGGATGGGGGCGTCGAGAAGTTACTGTCGGATCAGGCGGAAGTGGTGGAGTTTCGCGGCGGCAAAGAGTCGCATTCCGAGGTTGCCCGCGATCATCGCGTGCTGCTATCGGGTTCATTCAACCCGCTGCACGAAGGCCACAAGGGGTTGATAGAGACGGTCGCCGGGATCGCCGGCGGCACTGCCACGTTCGAGCTCTCTGTTACCAACGTGGACAAACCTTCTCTGCTCTACTCCGAAATTCTTTGCCGCGCGCGGTCGGTCGCCGGAGCTATCCCCTTGGTGCTGACGCGTGCGTCCACCTTTGCGGAGAAGGCCCGCCTCGTCCCCGGAGCGCATTTCGCCATAGGCTACGACACCGGGCTTCGGCTCGTAGATCCGAAGTACTACGGTGGGAAAGAGGCGCGAGACGCGGCTCTCGCACAACTGAAGGCGCTAGACTGCCGATTCTACGTAGCCGGGCGACTGTGGAAGGGCGAGTTTCGCTCGATCGAAGACGTTGATTTGCCTGGAGTGGCGCGGGAACTCGTCGTCGCCATTCCCGAATCCGAGTTCCGAGTCGATCTCAGCTCAACCACGATCCGGGAGCAGAGGGGGAGCGCGTGAACGCCTTCGAGGCCATCGAGAAGTCGCAGCGCCGACTGTCCAGAGACCTGGCTGCCATGGTAAGAATTCCCACGGTGAATCCCCCTGGCGAGAACTACCGATCCATGGTCGAATACCTACGCCGACGCTGCCGCGAGCTCGGGCTCAAGACGTCTCTAAACCGGGTTCCCGATGCCGATCTCGAGGCAGCGGGGATCGATCCTGCGTATCCGCGCTACAACCTGATCGCACGCTGGGATATGAGTGCGCCGCTGACGGTCCATTTCAACGCTCACTACGACGTTGTTCCTGTCTCTGCCGGTGACTGGAGGGCGAGCAGACCGTTCGATGGTACCGTCTCCGGGGACTGGCTGCACGGACGAGGTTCGGGCGACATGAAGGGATCGGTAGCGGCCCTGTTCGGCGCCATCGAGGGTTTGCGACGGTCGGGTACGAAACCGGCGGTGAATGTGGAATGCTCCTTCACCGCAGATGAGGAGACTGGTGGAGCACTGGGTGCAGGGTGGGTGGTGCGCCAGGGCTTGGTCAGTGCTGATTACGCCATCGTATGCGAAGGATCGTCGGGAAGCCGTGTGGGCCTCGGACACAACGGCGTTCTCTGGCTCGAAGTGACAGTGGAGGGCAAGAGTGCCCACGGCTCGAGTCCCGATCGCGGCACCAACGCCTTCGAAAAGATGGTGCGGCTGGTCCAGCAACTCGATCCCTTGAAGCGCCAGCTAGCTTCGCGGCAGCGAGGCTGGCGAGCCTCCGACGGTTCACGTCGCAATCCTACCGTCAACGTGGGCGGCGTGATCTCCGGAGGGGAAGGGCAGAAGATCAACACCGTACCCGGCCAGGCCACCTTCACTATCGATCGCCGGCTGGTGCCGTCCGAGACCATCGCCCAGGCGGAATCCGAGCTCATCGCCGGTCTCGAGCAGGCCGCCCAGCGCGTTGATGCCCGCCATCACGCGAGGGCTCTGTTGCGCATCGAGCCCTGTGTCGTCGATTCGGGGAGCGAACTGCCGCAAGCCTTTGCTCGCAGTGTTCGGTCAGCGCGGCGGCACGCCGCCGACTTTCGGGTGACTACAGGCTTCACCGATTTGCACTACTTCGTCGTCGACGGCGGGCTGCCTGGCATCGGCTACGGAGTCGGAGGGGAGCGCGCCCACGGATCTGACGAGCGCGTCACCCTGCGCGAGCTTGTGCAGACGGCCAAGACTTACTCCGAGTTTCTGCGGAGAGGGTTGGATTGAGCGAGGGATCTCCGGTCGGACTCGTCCGTGGCTTGATGCTGGTCGCCTACGATCGCCTCGGATCGCTCGTGCTCCTGAATCTGGTCTGGGACTTGGCCGTTTTTCCTTGGGCGCTGCTGAGTTGGCTGCTCCTGACCACGGGCATCAGCTTCGGGGAGACCTTCGGTGGGCAGGTGATTTCCATCGTCCTCGTGCCCAGCTCGATTCTCGTCCTGCTGTCCCCGCCGAGCCTCTTTCTCGCCATCGCTACGCAGAGCTGGATGCGCCGGGAGCCACAGGACCTGCGCAGCTGCCTGCGCAAGACCTTGTCCAGATTGTGGAAGGCACAGGCTGTCGCCGTCGCCGTCGCCGTTGCCGCCGGGGTTCTGGTGGCCAACGCTGTGTTATACCAGACGCGAGTCGCGGATTCCGACGGTCCCGTGTTCTGGCTCGGGCTCTCGATGTGCGGTCTCATGCTGTGGTTGCTCGTAGGCGTTCTCATGCTTGCATTATACCTTTTCCCAGCGCTGACAGAGAAGGAATCCGACTCCCTGGGAATGCTGCTGAAGCGCAGTCTGTTCCTAGTCTTCGACAACGGATTATTCAGTTTCGGATTGCTGACCACGGTAGGTTTGTTGCTGATCCTCGCCGTACTGTCAGGTGTTGGTCCTTTCCTTGGGGCTCTTCCCCTGATCGCCCTCATCCTCAACGGAGCTTACCTCCACCTTATGCGCCGCTATCGTGACGATCCCGCTCCTGATGATCCGCGTACCTACCGAGACCTGCTGAGGCCCTGGGACTAACTGTGAAACTGCCCAAACTCGTCACCGGTGCGGAGATGGCTCAAATCGATCGTCACTCGATCGACGTCTGTGGTGTTCCCGGCATCGAGCTCATGGAGAGGGCGGGGCAGCGGGTCCTGGAGGTCATCCGGGAGCGATGGGATGGGCTCGAGGGACTCCGCATCTGCGTCCTATGCGGGAAGGGTAACAATGGGGGAGACGGTTTTGTCGTCGCCCGGCAACTGAGTCGACTCAGTGTACCAGTTCGAGCCTTCCTCACCGCGTCTGCCGACCAGGTGGGCGGCGATGCCGCCCATCACTTGAATCGCCTCAGTGAGGTCAATGTCGAGGTCGAGCCGCTCCCGGCACCGGACGTCCTGGCGGACGCGCTTGCCGATGCCGATGTGATCGTCGATGCCGTGATTGGGACTGGGCTGCGCAGTGCTCCCCGGAACACGGCACAGAAGGCCATTGAAGCCATCAACGGCTCCCGACGGCCGGTGGTCTCCGTGGACATTCCATCGGGCGTGGATGCCACGACCGGCCAGCTTCCCGGGGGACTGGCCGTGCAGGCAGCGGTGACCGTAACCCTTGGACTTGCCAAGATCGGGCACCTCGTGTATCCCGGTCGTAGGCAGTGTGGAATCCTCGAACTCGTCGACATCGGCTTTCCCGAGGAGGCCGTCGCCGCCTGTCCGAGTCAAACCTTCCTCATCACCGATCAATCGGTGGGAGAAACCCTGCCGCTGCGTCTTCCAACGGCGCACAAGGCCAGCTGCGGTGCCGTCGCCGTGGTCGCCGGCTCGGCGGGAATGACGGGCGCGGCAGCTCTGACGGCAGAGTCGGCCTTGCGCTCTGGCGCGGGCCAGGCTGTGGTTGGGGTTCCCGCCAGTCTAAACGACATCATGGAAGTCAAGCTTACCGAGGCGATGACTCGTCCTCTTCCCGAAGTTCGCCGTCATCGTTGTCTCTCGATGCGTGCTCACGGTGAAATCTTGGAGATATTTCGACGCGCAGACGCGGTGGCCATCGGCCCTGGATTGGGGCAGTATCGGGAAACGGTGGACCTGGTTCGACGGATCGTCGGCCGCGACGACCTGCCGCCCACGGTTCTCGACGCTGATGGGCTGAACGCCGTAGCTGGCGCGTCCGACCTGCTGCGCAACCGCTGCACACCTATTGTATTGACGCCGCACGTAGGAGAATTCTGCCGGCTCTCGAATCTGCCAAAGCAGCGAGTCGTCGATGACCCCATTGGGTGCGCCCGGCAATTCGCTGAGAAATTTCGCCTCACCGTGGTGCTCAAGGGTGCTCCCACGGTGGTCGCCGACCGCGAGGGTCAGGTCTTCGTGAACCCCACCGGCAATGCCGGCATGGCTACTGCCGGGTCTGGCGACGTTCTCGCCGGTGTCATCGCCGGCCTACTCGCCCAGGGTTGCTCCCCCGTCGAGGCGGCCTGCTGTGGCTCCCACCTTCATGGCGCCGCCGGAGACCGTGCGCGGGACGAAAAAGGGGAGTGGGGCATGATCGCTGGAGACCTCCTTCGTCACCTGCCCCCGGCGTTCTCCCACGTTTTGGCTGCTAAAGGCTCGCAATCTTGACAGCTCCATGGGCTTCGGTTACCGTACAACGGGCTGCCGTTACCTTGTGGAGAGGACATGGCGTCAAAGGTCAAAGAGGCGATTGAGGAGGTGATCGAAGAGTCCTATCTCCTGGGACTCTCTCAGGAGGAAATCCGCCAGGATTTCAAGCGCTTCATCGACGCCTGCTACACCGTGATCCAACAAAACGTGAGGAACCAGGAGATTGTCACCGGCCTCGTGGAGAGCCTTGCACGTGAGCAGACCCTCATCCTCATAGCCGAGGGCGCGGGAACGGCAGAGGAAGTGGCGGTCGTCGACGGCGAAAAGGAAAAGGCACAGCGGCAGGCCATTCAGGACTTTTCCGAGAAGGTGGCGAGGCGCAAGCGACAAATTCTGCGCACCGTCGCCGAGTACGATCCTAAACTTGTGCGTCTCATCGACGCGCAACGGTTTCAGGGGGACGCCGACGAACCTAGCCGATCCGTGTTCCGGCGTATGCCCAGGCGAATCGCCTGGTGTCGGATTGATTGGCACCAGGTCAGATTGCAGTTGCTGAAGGTTGGCTACGCAACTACGATCGTCCTAATCGTCTTCCTCATCTGGCTCGGCTTCATACAGAAGTCCTGAAGAGGCGGCACGGCATCAGTGCCCGGGATCGTTTGAGCCCCGGCCCTCGCCGTGTATCCGAATTTCCCCCATTGTGGGCTAACGAGCAGGATTGGCTTTGGCCTTCCTGTCGTCACTGTATCTGGGCGGCGGATTTCGCACCTCACCGACCCTGGACCACACCGCCCCGCGCCGGACCGCGACTGGCGAGGTAACGAGCGCGAATGCCAAGAAGAGACGATCTCGAAACCATCATGCTCATCGGTTCGGGACCGATAGTCATCGGTCAGGCCTGTGAGTTCGATTATTCTGGCACACAGGCCTGCAAGGCACTGAAGGAAGAGGGCTATCGCGTCGTGCTGGTGAACAGCAATCCGGCGACGATCATGACCGATCCCGAAACTGCCGATCGGACTTACGTCGAGCCGATCACCCGTGACACCTGTGCCGAGATCATCGCCCAGGAGAAGCCCGACGCCCTGTTGCCTACGGTAGGGGGGCAGACCGCCCTCAACACGGCCGTCGAGTTGGCGGAAGCGGGGGTGCTCGAGCGCCACGGGGTCGAACTCATCGGGGCGCGGCTTGAGGCGATTCGCACCGCGGAAGACCGTGAGCTGTTCAAGCAGGCCATGGATGACGCCGGCCTGGAGATGCCGGCGGGGTACTTCGTGCACAGCTTGGAAGAAGCCGAAAGCAAGCTCCCCGAGCTCGGTTATCCCGCCATCCTCCGTCCCTCCTTCACCATGGGGGGATCCGGTGGTGGCATCGCCTACAATGCGGAAGAGTTTGACGACATTGTCTCCCGGGGCATCGACCTCAGTCCCATCGGCGAGGTGCTGGTCGAGACTTCGGTGATTGGTTGGAAGGAATACGAGCTCGAGGTCATGCGTGACCTCAACGACAACGTCGTCATCATTTGCTCGATCGAGAATATCGATCCTATGGGCGTGCACACCGGCGACAGCATAACGGTGGCGCCTGCGCAGACGCTCTCCGACAAGGAATACCAGGAGATGCGCGATGCGGCGATTCGGGTGATTCGTCGGATCGGCGTCGACACCGGAGGGTCGAATATCCAGTTCGCCGTCAACCCCGACACCGGGCGCATGGTCGTAATTGAAATGAATCCCAGAGTGTCGCGGAGCTCCGCCCTAGCTTCGAAAGCCACCGGCTTCCCGATCGCTAAAATCGCCGCCAAGCTGGCCGTGGGATACACCCTCGACGAGATCCCCAACGACATCACCCGCGAGACTCCGGCCTCCTTCGAGCCCACCATCGACTACGTTGTCACCAAGATACCGCGCTGGGCCTTCGAGAAATTCCCCAGCACGCCAGACGCGCTCGACACGCAGATGCGCTCCGTGGGCGAGACCATGGCCATAGGCCGAACCTTTCAGGAATCCTTTCAGAAGGGGTTACGCTCCCTAGAAATCGGTCGCTTCGGCTGGGGTGGCGACGGCAAAGATCTCGATCCGCTAAAGGTGTCCGACGCCGAAGTTCGCGAGCATTTGGTCAATCCCAACTCGCAACGGCTGTTCTACGTCAAGCTCGCCATGGCTAAGGGGTTCTCCATAGAAGAGATCTATCGGCTGTCGCGAATCGATCCGTGGTTTCTCGACCGACTCCACGAGATCTTCCAAGCCGAGCTGCAGTTGCAGCATCATCGCGATACTTTGCTCGACGATGACGACCTCTTGAGGCGCGCCAAGGCGATGGGGTTCTCTGACAGACAGCTCGGAGAGATCATCGGCAAGAGAGAGAAGGACGTTCGTGCTCGTCGTTTCGAGCTCGGCGTTCGCCCCGTGTTCAAGACTGTCGACACCTGCGCCGCCGAGTTCGAGGCCCACACCCCGTATCACTATTCCACCTACGAAAACGAGAACGAGTCGGTGTATACCGACCGCCGCAAGATCATGATCCTCGGCGGTGGTCCTAACCGCATTGGGCAGGGCATTGAGTTCGACTACTGCTGTGTTCACGCCTGCTTCGCGCTGCGCGACGACGGCTTCGAGACGATCATGGTCAACAGCAATCCCGAAACGGTAAGCACCGACTACGATACTGCCGACAAGCTCTACTTCGAGCCACTGACTGTGGAAGACGTGCTCCACATCGCCGAGCACGAGAAGCCGGAAGGAGTGATCGTGCAGTTTGGCGGCCAGACGCCGCTGAACATAGCCCTCGAGTTAGAGGCGGCAGGGCTTCCCATCATCGGGACGTCCCCGGGCAACATCGACCTTGCCGAAGATCGGGAACACTTCGGCAATCTCCTGCGTCGCCTCGATATCCGGCAGCCCGATAACGGCATGGCGCGCAGCGTAGAGGAAGCCCGCGCGATCGCTCGAAGAATCGGCTACCCGGTGTTGGTTCGCCCTTCCTACGTGCTCGGAGGCCGCGCCATGGTCACGGTGTACGACGAGTATCGCCTCGACGCCTACATGGAAACGGCGATATCGGCATCGCCCGAGCACCCGATTCTCATCGACCGCTTTCTGGAAGGGGCGCAAGAGTTTGATGTCGATGCCGTCGCCGATGGCGAGAGCGTGCTCATAGGGGGCATCATGCAGCACATCGAGCACGCTGGTGTGCACTCTGGAGACAGCGCTTGCGTGCTGCCGCCCCACGACATCACTCCCGAAAACCTGCAGCGCCTGCAGGACTACACCCGCGGCATGGCGCAGGCTCTTGACGTCATCGGCCTCATGAACGTCCAGTACGCCATTCACGAGGGCGAGGTGTATGTGCTCGAGGTTAATCCCCGGGCGTCGCGGACCGTACCCTTTGTGAGCAAGGCAACGGGGCGGCAGCTGGCCAAAATCGCCGCCCGAGTCATGGTCGGACGGACTTTGGCAGACCAAGGCTACACCGACGAGTGCGTTCCCGAGCACATCTCGGTGAAGGAAGCGGTACTGCCTTTCAATAAATTCCCCGGAGCCGATGGCATCCTTGGTCCGGAGATGAAGTCCACCGGAGAAGTCATGGGGATGGGGCAGAGCCTCGGCGATGCTTTTCTCAAGGCGCAGATGGGAGCTGGTTCGATGCTGCCCGATTCCGGCAAGGTTTTTATCAGCGTCAATGATAGCGACAAGGAGGCGGTGATCGACGTGGCTCGAAGGTTCAAGGATGCCGGGTTCGACTTGGTTGCGACGTCCGGAACGCTGGCCCACTTGGAGCGCAACGGTATCGCTGCCACCAAGATTCTCAAGGTGCACGAGGGCCGGCCTCACGTGGAGGACGCGATTCGTAGCCGTGAGATCTCCTTCGTCGTGAACACGCCGCAGGACGAGCAGTCGCAGTACGACGATTACGAGGTGCGCCGGGTAGCCATCGTTAGCGGCGTGCCCTACACGACCACGCTCGCCGGAGCCCAAGCTGCCGCCGCGGGCATTGAGGCGCGCAAGCACTCGGCTATCCAGGTGCGCGCCCTGCAGGACTACCATAGTGGTGACTGAGGTCTCACCGACGCGGCGACGGGCGGTCTGTTTCGCCCTGATGGCTGCCGCTCTGGTTACCTCGTCCTGCGTCTACTTCAATACTTACTACAATGCACAGAAGTACTTCCGGCAGGCGGAGAAGGCCCGCCTAGAAGAGCAGCGCAACAATTCTAACGGCTGGAGTCGCGACCGCACGTTTGGCCGCCGGCAGGGGTGGTCCGGACGCCACGAGTCATACCACGGGCTCTACGAGAAGGCGGTGCGCAAGGCATCACTGGTTCTGGACAAGCACCGCGACAGCGAACTTGTGGATGACGCCATGTTCCTGGTCGGACGCGCGCTATACTGGCAGCGCGACTATCAGTACGGCGCTCGGTCGCTGCAGGACCTTAAGGATAACTTCCCTAAGAGCGAGTACTTCGACCGCGCCCGGCTGTGGCGCGGATTCTGCCTCGAAGGCCTGGGTGATAAAGCGGGGGCGAGTGCCATCTACCGCCAGCTCATCTCTGAGCGCAGCGAGGTGGGGGACCAAGGCGGACTGCGTCTCGGTGAGATGGCCGTGGAAGACGCGCAGTACTTGATCGCGATACAGGAGTTTCAGAGCGCGCTGGAAGCGTTCCCGCAGTCCGATTTGCGATCTTTGCTGTTCCTGCGCATCGGCGAGACGCACCTTGAGTTTGAGGAGATTACTCGAGCTGATAGTGCCTTCATCGCGCTGCAGAATGCGCTGCAGAGCGACCCACCGGACTCCGTAGAGTATCGCGCCCGGTTGAATCAGGGGCGCGCCCTGTATCGACTCGATCAGCAGGAGCAGGCGATCGAGGTCTACACCGACCTGCTGCGGGAGAGCCGGTTCCGCACCTCTGAAGGCGAGACTCGACTACTGGTCGGGCAATACTACCAGGAGCGTCAGGACCTCGACCGGGCTTTGTCAGAGTTTGAGAAGGTGCGAGATGATTTCCCGCAGACCGGCGTCTCCGCCAAGGCCCTCTACCATACAGGCCTTCTTTATCTGCAGGCACATGGTGACCGTCCGTTGGCTCAGGAGTACCTAGAGGAGGTGTCTCAAGAAAAACGCGATTCGGAGGCAGCCGAGCTCTCTGCAGCGCTGTTGTCCACCTTCAACGAGCTTGATGAACTGTTGTACGAAATTTGGGAGGCCGACTCCCTCATCTCGGTCAGCAATAGCGTCCAGCTGGACTCGGATTCGGATGCGACCGTCTCCAATTCGATTGCCCCGAAGGACGTTGCCGAAGCAGGCGTGGTGGAGGGTGACTTGGCGATGGCCGTGATCGCAAACTCAGTTACTGGCGAGTGGGATGGCCAAGATACGCTGATTGCCTTCGGGGACAGCCTTGTTTCGACTTCGAAACCCCTTGCGGCCGGGCGACCGCTGGTCGGGGCGCCGCGGCCCACGGTGGAAGACGGTACCCCCCAACGCAGTCGCCGGAGCCAACGACAACGGGAGCAGGACGAGAAGGAGCCCCGCGATCTCCTCCTCGACCACCTCTTCGTCGTGGCCGAGATCTATCGTGATGACCTCGGCCAGCCGGACT
The DNA here is from genome assembly GCA_036336855.1 of Candidatus Latescibacterota bacterium. Taxonomy (GTDB): domain Bacteria; phylum Latescibacterota; class UBA2968; order UBA8231; family UBA8231; genus JAYZFI01. The sequence continues at coordinate 2,846 of JAYZFI010000040.1, read as the reverse complement.
CGGCGGCGATCTACTACGAGGAAATTGTCAACCGTTACCCGGAGTCGGACGAGGTGCCGCGCGCTCTTTACAATCTTGCGTGGATCCATCTCGAGATTTGGGAAGACGAGCAGACCGCGCGCCCCTTCGTTGATCGGCTGGTGGCGGATTATCCCCTGACGGCGCACGCCAACGGGGTGCGGGAGCGTCTGGGCATGGAGATCGCCAAGACGGCGCAGGACCTGGCCTCCACAGAGTTCGACTCCATCGACATCGCCAGTCGGCGCGATCCCGGCCGTGCGAAATTCTGGATCGAAGCGCTTGACGAACTCGTCGACGAATACCCGCGCACCGAGACGGCCGTCAAGTCTGCGTTCCGCGCTGCCTGGCTGCAGGAGAACGTCCTGCTGGACAGCGCCGGTGCCGCCGATCGTTTCGCCATGGTAGAGGAAACCTATCCGCGGTCTGCCTTCGCCGAACTGGTCAGGGACCGCCGTGAAGCCGACAAGTCTGGACTCGTCAACAGGCTCGAGCGTGAGCTGCGTACCCTGGGCCAGGGATTGAATCCGAGTGAACGTCTCGAACTCTTGGCTGTGGAGCCCGATTCGGTCGATTCCGCAGCATACTCCAAGAAGTACCTCGGCTTTGCTCTGCGCGCTCACCGGCGCGGCGACCTCGAACTGGCGGAGGATCTCTACCAGCTCAGTCTCGACGAGCAGGTGACGCGCAATGGCCGAGCGCTGTCGGGGATGGGCGATGCTGCTTGGGAACGGGGCTGGTTCGATGAGTCCATCGACTACTTCCGTCGTGCTGTGACGACCCAGTCGGGTGGAGCGGTCCCCTTCTATCGGCTCTTCGCCTACCACGCCCAAGAGGGCGACGTCGATTCCGCCAATCACTACTTGCGCCACGTGCTGCGCCGCGATCGCGCCAATCCGGAGACCCAAGCAGTGGCCGACCAGTTTCCCAGTGTGATTTCGGCCGAACCAGAGCCATTAGAGATTTCCATTCTCGAGACCATCACGCTCGAGCCACCGGTAGCGCGTCTGGAGGTCAAGGAGATCTTCCTCGATCTCAACGAGGCGCCCATGGTCCGCACTCTTGCCGAGGCTAGCTACCCAACTGAAGCGGTGGGCGACACCGGATCGGTCATCCTTGATATTCTCGTCGACGTCAACGGCAGGCCCGATTCGATCAAGGTGTTCTCCGGTGAGGATCCCTTTGCTTATGCCGCAGTAGAGACGGTAGAGGACTACCTGTTCTATCCGGGAGTGGACAAGAAGGGCGAAGAGATTCCGGTCTGGGTGGAAGTCGTCATCTCCTACGCGCCTGAGGCAGAATCCGTGGATTCCATGATCCCAACGGTGGCGCCAGATTCCACCGTTTCCACGGATACGCTGGTCACCGGTCGAACCCCAGCCAATGTTGACGATGCCGCGGTGCCGCAATGACGGACACGCAGATTACCCGCCATCAATCCGTGCGTCTCGAGTTCTCCACCGAGGTGGCGGACGGCTTGTTCCTGTCGCGGTTTCACGCTCCTGATCTTGCCCGATTGGCCCGCCCCGGACAATTCGTGCAGCTCAAGCTTACGCCCGAGAACGTTACCGTCCCCTATCTGCGAATTCCCTTGAGCGTGGCGGACGTCGATGCCGATGCTGGCACGGCGGATGTCATCTTCGAAGACTTGGGACCCAAGAGTCACGCTCTGCGTGCAGTGCACGCCGGCGAATCCATAGGGTGTATCGGTCCTCTGGGCAACGGCTTTCCCTCAGATGCAGGCGGACGACCGATCCTGGTGGGGGGAGGCATCGGGGTACCTCCCCTGCTCTTTCACGGTCGTCAGCTGCGCGGCGCCGGCGCCGAGACCGTCTTTCTCGTCGGCGCGAAAACGGCAGTCAAGCACCTGCCGGTGGAAATGCTGCTGCAATCCAGCGTTGAGGCCAGGCTGGCCACTGATGACGGAAGCGTCGGGCACCACGGTCTGGTCACCGACCTGCTCGCCGACATCGCTGGCCCCGATAACGTCGTCTACACCTGTGGACCCCACGGCATGATGGCCGCCGTGGCCAGGCTCAGCGCGGAACGAGGGACCACCTGCTACGCTTCCCTGGAGGAGTACATGGCCTGCGGGTTCGGCGTCTGCGTGGGCTGCGTCGTGCCGAGAGCGGGAGAGGTCGAGACCGAGTACCACCGCTACACGCGGGTCTGCGTCGATGGTCCGGTTTACCACACACGGGAGATCGCCTGGTGACCGCGTTTCCGCCTGCCGTCGATCTCAGCGTCGACTTCGCCGGCATCTCTCTACGCAACCCCGTGGTACTCGCCTCGGGAACCTGTGGCTACGGCGAAGAGCTAGAGCCTTATTTGGATCTATCCCGGATCGGTGGCATAGCCACGAAGACGATCACCCCCGAGGCTCGGGCTGGAAATGCGCCGGCGCGAATCGTCGAAACCCCCTCGGGCATGCTGAATTCGATCGGTCTGCAGAATCCCGGTATCGACGGTTTCATCAACGACAAGTGGCCTTACTTGGCTCAACTCGACACCCAAATTATCGTCAATATCGCGGCGTCGACGGCTGAGCTGCATGGCGACATGGCCCGTCAGCTCGAGTCCATCGACGGTATTGCTGCACTCGAGGTGAACATCTCCTCGCCCAACATGAAGGACGGGGGGATGTTGTTCGGCTGCAGTCCCACGGCGTCGTCGGAAGTGATCGCCGCGGTCCGTGCTGCCACCCAGCGACCGGTGATCGCCAAGCTCACACCGAACGTGACCGACATCACCGAGATCGCCCGTGCCGTTGAGGAAGCGGGAGCGGACGGTATCTCCATGATCAATACCTTGCTGGGTATGGCCGTAGA
>JAYZFI010000039.1:0-50673 GCA_036336855.1 Candidatus Latescibacterota bacterium | reverse complement strand
GAGCAAGCCGGCGGCACCTCCGAAACCCTCTACTTCAGGAGGGTGACCTTCTTGTTCAACCGCAGGCCGGGGGCCTCGATCAGGTAGAGATAGACGCCGGTGGCCACTTGAGCCCCGTTGTCATCCCGACCGTCCCAAGTGATGTTGAAGTTCCCCGGGCTCAGCCTCTCGTCGGCCAGGGTGGCGATCTTCTGACCCTGGTCGTTGTAAACCGTCACCCGTACGTCGGCCTCCCAAGGCAGGGAGAAGCGAACCGTGGTCTCCGGGTTGAACGGGTTCGGGTAGGCGTCGCTGACCTCGTAGTCCTTGGGCAACAAGCCACCGGCCTCGGCAACGGCGGTGACAGGGCTACCCAGGCTGACCTTCTGCTGGTCATAAGGCATCCAGACCAGCGGGTGGGTCGGCGGGACGTTGACATCGTTGGACACCCAGTCGTTCGACGGAACGGCGTCGCCGAATCCACCGATCTGCATGTGCAGACCGTCCCACGCGGTGCCGGCGTCGACTACACACACGTACTGCGACCAGGTCAGCGGCGCATTTTTCGGCTCGAACTTGAACAGGCCGGAGCCGTCCGCGCCGAGCATAGCGCCGAAGCTGGTGTTGTCGCGCCCGTTCTCGCACACCGAAACCCAGCCGTCGGGGGCGGAGAACAAGGAGTACTTGAAGTTCGGCGCTTCGGTGTGACCGTAGACCAGGTCGCCGAAGGTACCGTCAGCGCTGTTGTACGCCTGCGTTTCACCGAAGCCGTCACCGTTGCGGTTCGCCCACAGCAGCTTGCCCTCGTAGCTGTGGCGCGCGATGACAGAGGCGTGGTGCGACGTGGTGGTGATACCACTCGGATCCGGTGCACCGTCGTAGTGGGCGGCCGTCTCCATGGGCCCGGAAACGCGGTCGGCACCCTTGTTGTCATACATGAACAAATCGGTCATGTCCCAACTGCTGACTTTTTCGCCCGTGGCGATCGAGTACCCAGCGAGCTGAGCCTCGGTGCCGCTAACGCCAGCCGTGACGTAGGCAATCGTCTTGGCGGGGTTGCTAGTGATGGTACGCTGGCCGGCGCTGGCGCCCAAGTCTTCGACATTGATGACGCCGTTGGCGCCGCCGAAGTCTTCGCCCCAATCCTCGACGGTGGAGACGCGGTTGGCGTCCCAGTCGATTTGCAAGCGCTCGAGAAAATTGTTCTGGCCGATGGCGACGGCCTCAGTGAAGTCATCGTTCAGCCACACAGCCGAGTTCGGCGTGCCACCGCCCGCGTCGGCAACCGGAGCCAGGTCCATGACGTCGAACCCCTCGAAGTTCTCGACCCAGTCGTTGTTCATGTCGTTGACGCTGCGAAAATCGAAGATCTGCTCGCGGGCCAGATCCCAATAAGGACGGCCGGGCGTGCCCAGCTTGCGGAACACCGAACCGGCGACCAGGTGCGGGACTGCCTCGTCGTCGAAGGCCGCCAGGTGCAGCGTGTACGAGCCGGCGGACACGACGTCGCCATTCATGTCGCGACCGTTCCAGACAATGGAATTATCGCCCTCGTCCATGCGCTCGCCAGCGGACTTGTACACGAGGTAGTCGACACCATCGTACACGTGCCAGCCGGGCGTATCGTGCTCGGGATCTTTGTACGGAGCCATGCCTTCGCCCTCGATGGTCAGGGGCGGGTTCTGGCCGGAAGTGTACACCTGCAGCCACACGGTAGCCCCGCTACCGTTGAGACTGAAGTTGACCGTGAGGTCAGAGCCGTCGAAGGCGTAATCGCTGATGTCCGACAAGCCTTCGATCGTCATTACGCTCGGCTGACCACCGGAGGTCATGTCCGCGAGAGCGGTGACGTCGGGGTTACCGGCATGCAGGAACTGGGCGCTCGCCGTTCCTGCCAGTAGCAGGAAGGCGGCAGCGCTAGCCGTTCCGATTTTCCTAAAGTGCATTGGGCGCTTCTCCCTTAAGAAGTGGGCTTAATGAAGTGGGATTGGGATGACGAGAATCGTTCTTAAAAAGACTTTGCGTGCGCAATTCTATTCTCTAATGCCTCCTTAATTTCACGCGACAACGGCGATCCCGGACAGGGAGCCCCTGCCCGGTCACAGCACAAGTTTGTGCGGAAATTTACGGTTATGGAGATGTAAGTCAAGCATTTTCTGCGCGGCTAGGGCCTCTCGGCGCCGTTCCCCACCACGTCAGCGGAAAATCGGGCGATGCCGAAGCGTTCGGGAACGTGAAACTGGGGCTGCTCGGTCCCTGAGTCCGACCACATGGCATACTGGCCCGCCACCTTGCCCGCGCAGCGATTCAGATTGAGACGCCACCGGTCTCCCGGGCGCGGAGGGATGGTCCCGCCGAGATGACGGAAGTTGTCGAAGGGGATGGCGATTTCCAGGATCCAGCCCCGGTCTCGGTCGGAGTCGTCGTTCAGGGTGCCGTCGATGGTGGTGGCGATGCGCACGCCCTCGCTCTGCCACCCCCGACCCCCACTCAGCCGCTTTCCGTCCCGCCAGAAGGTGATGTAGTCGAGCAGGGTACCGCGCACGTTCATCTCGTAACCGTAGTACTTCCAGACGTCGTCGGGGTTCGGGGTGGCAAAGATCTCCACCGTGTCCTCTAAATAGGTGGCCCCGTCATGTTCGACGATCTCGGCCCGGATGAACGGGTCGACACACTTGTACACGATGTAGAGCTCCGTGGCGCTCCACAGCATGCGCACGGTGGTTTGCTGGATCGGCTCCTCCACATCGTGGCGCCAAGGCACGACCAGCTCGACAGCGCCAGCGACACGCCAGTCGGCCTCATCGGCCAATCCATCGATGCTGATGTCCGCCGATACTCGCTGAATGGGGTACGAGGGTAACAGGTCCGGCGGTTCTTGCACGCGATCGGGCAGTTCGGCAGCGGCAGCTGGTAGGGCCACCGCCAGGCATACCCCCAGCACCCACGGAAGGCGCTCCAACAGCGCGCGGAAGGCGTCGCCGCGACAGCCTTGAGAGTCACTCATGCGACGATGCTCACGGAGCTAACCACCCCGGGCCAGCCGGAGCCGTTGCGCGTGCGGGCCTCCAAAGTGTTCATGCCGGTGTGCAGGTCCCATGGGAAGGACGCGGACGCATCTCGCCAGTGGCCGTGGTCGACGCGCACCTCGAAGGCGGCCATGTCAGGCGTCTCGGTTTCCATGTATACGAGAAGCCCCAGCCCATTGTCAACACTCTCCACGATCAGCTGTGTCTGGTTCAGCGTGGGGTAGAAGTCAGCCCGGCGGTTGGTGTGGTGTGACATGTGAGGCAGGGGAGGAACACGATCCTCCGCCCAGTTCAGGTACCCGTTCCAAGACCAGATCTCGGTGCCCTGGCTCACCGGCAGCGGACGGGGCCGGCTGAAGACATCGAAGCGCGGCACGACCCGGAAGTGGCAGAAGCTGCGGAACAGGAATAGCGCGCCGTGGTCACCGTCGGCATTGGAGTGCTGGTAGTCGCCATCCCAGAAGGCAATCGGCAGGTCCTGGACCAGGGCGTCCAGATCCTGGTAGTAGAGGTAGGGCCGCTCCCAGGTCTCGACACGCTCAAGGCGGTCCACCAGTGCCCGGTGGATCTCCTCGGTGTCGAGGGGCACTCTTGTCTTGCGGTCGTACCAGTAGTAATCGCGGGTGGCGTCCAAGTGGATCCACTTCCCGTAGTCATTGGACCAGACTTCGGTGATCTCGTGCCCCGTCATGCCCTCGCTGTGGAAATTCAGGTGCCGCGCCGTGATGCCCACGCTCTGCAGGGCCGCCACGAGAACAACGTTGGGATACAGGCACATCCGGTCCCGCCGTCGCTGCTCGTAATGGTTCATGAGGATCTGGCAGTCAGGCCCGCGCTCGATCTTTAGCCAGCTGAGAACGTCCCATGGGAAGTGCCGACAATCGTCGAGGGGAATGTGATAGGCCCACCGGTGAAGGCGCTGGATAACGTCGAACTCGGTCTGCGCGCCGGCGACCACGGCATCGAGCTCGCACTCCCGGCGCAACTGTGTGAGCATGTGACAGCGAGGGTCCTCGTGGGTCATGTCCCACGAGGAACGCAGGATCTTGGGGATGTGGGCGCTCGCCACACGTAGTGGCGGTTCAGGGCCGAGTTCCACGTCGGCCTCGACCTGCACTCGCTTCAGAGACGGGCTAACTCTCGGATCACAGGTCGTCAACTGGGCTCGCCACTGTAGATAGCGGCCCCGTAGATCGGCCACCGGCTGCCCCAGCTCACATGGACACCAGTCGCTCCAACCTCCGGCGGCGGGCGTGGGTTGGGCGCCGGTGCGACAGGCCATGTCGATGGCCGAGGCATCGGGAACCTCGGCATCCCACTCGAGGCGCACCGAGACCACGCGATGATGCCTCCTGATCACGACGTTAGCGTCAGCGGCTGTATCGACGACTGATGACAGGAGCTCGCCGGCCTCGTGGTAACGGTCGAGGGCTAAGCGCACCACAAGCTCGCCGCGCTCCGTGGTCCAGGTCTGGCCGCCGTCGTCGGAACGCGTCGTGCAATGAGGCAGCTCTACCGGGTCGTCCATGCCCTTGTGGAAGTCCCGGTAGTCGGCCACCATGAGCCGCCAACCCGGGTTGCCACCCTCGGCGCGCACATGGATCTTGTTCTCGCCTGACTGCAGGGTGTCCGCCGGGATGTCGACGTAATACCACCGGCTCCAGCCCAGCTCCTGGTACTGACGCGCCTCAGGTGCCGCCTGCACGGACGGAGCACGCACAATCGGATGACCGTTGACGGTGAAGTGGAGCCCCGCCTGGACCCCCTGCCTCTCGATGGCGATGAAGGCCAGTTGCGCCGCCTCTGTGGCTGGATCGTCGAGGTGGAGCAGCTTACAGAAAACCATCTCTCCTTCCAGCTCAACAAAGGGCTCAATGTTGGGCTCGTCGGAACGCCCGGAGCCGGGAGAATCATTCTCGATGACCTGGCCGCGAAACAGCTGAATCCCGTCCTCCGACGCACCCCTCCACAGACCCGCGGCCCGGTCGGCTTCGTCGTAGAGGGTGTCGGCGTCTCGCGCCTGGCAGATGCTGTGCAACTGGTTCTCGGTGGCAACGGTCATAGTCAGTTCCTTAGGCGCGCCTTGTCAGTTGTGTCGCCTGGCGTTATCTAAAGACTCGCCCCCCTCCCTACCTGTTCACGCTGGCGCGCGCGGAAAATATTATATGGCAACTCCCACCGTGTCCGCCAACCGGCCCTCGGGCATCACCATACGATCTATGTTGGTGGGCTCGGCGATGACGCTCTGCATCGGCGTCGGCGCACCGTACAGTAACATGATCCTGCGGGGCTCGAACTTCGCCCTCGATTTCAGCACCGCCGGCGCCATCTTCCTTTTCTTCCTGTTCGTGCTGGGAGTGCAGACTGTTCTGCGGCTCGCACGCTCGTCGTGGAGCCTCGAGCGGGAGGAGCTCGTGGTCGTCTACATCATGGCCATGGTCGGCTGTGCAATCCCCAGCATGGGCCTCACCCAGTACCTGCTGCCGATCACAGCGGGGGCGGTGTACTACGCGACCCCGGAGAACGACTGGGCCAACATCGTCCACCCCTTCATCCGCGAGGGCTTGGTGCCCGACTACCGGACGGCCAAGGACTTCTATGAAGGCCTTCCGGAAGGCGCGTCGGTACCGTGGGAGGCTTGGCTTGAACCGCTATCGCAGTGGATTCCCCTCATCTTGGCCGTGTACGTGGCCATGATCTGCCTGATGGTCATCCTCCGGCGCCCGTGGATCGAGATGGAACGCCTGAACTTTCCGCTGGCTCAAGTGCCGAGCGCCATGATCGAGGAGGGCCGTGAGCCGGGCGCGCTGAATCCTTTCTTCAAGAACCCGGTGATGTGGACCGGATTCGCGATTCCCTTCATCATCGGCTCAATCAAGGCCCTGCACGACTACTACGAGTTCATCCCCGACATCGTGCTGGAGACCAACATCCCGTTGTTCCGGGGCACGACACAGCAGAGGATCGCCCTGAGCTTCCCGATGGTCGGCTTCGCCTACCTGGTGAACCTCGACATCGCCTTCAGCATCTGGTTCTTCAATCTCGTCGGGCGCGTGCAGGAGGGGGCCTTCGGCATCCTAGGTGTTGCTAGCACTGAGCGCCTCAACTTCGCTTCCTTTCCGATTTTTGCCCACCAGGGCATGGGGGCCATGATCGTTCTGGTGCTCTTTGGCGTGTGGACGGCTCGGGGGCACATCCGTTCCGTCCTGCGCAAGGCGGTTCGGGGCGACCCGGAGGTCGACGACAGCGACGAGATCCTTTCGTACCGCGCATCCGTGTTCGGGCTACTGGCATGCACCCTGTTCATCGGGGCCTGGCTATGGCGTGCCGGCATGGCCCTCTGGGTGGTGCCCATCTACCTCTTCGCCATGTTCCTGCTGTTCGTAGGAATCACCCGCATCGTGGCCGAGGGTGGGCTGGCCGCGACCCGCGCGCCGTTGATCGCCTCTGACTTCGTCACCTCGGGATTCGGCAGTTCGGTCCTCGGGGCGCAGACCCTCACGGCCCTGGGCTTCACGTACGTGTGGGCGGCGGACATCCGTACCTTCGTCATGGCCTCCTGCGCCAACAGCCTCAAGCTGGCCCAGGAACACCTTGGCAACCGGCGCCGGGGACTGTTCTGGGCCATGATGCTGGCTGTGTGCATCAGTCTGGCGTCCTCGATCTGGGCGGTGATGTACATGAGCTACAACTACGGTGGAGTTAACCTGGAACCTTGGTTTTTCATCAGTGGGCCGCAGGTACCGTTCAATTTCGTAACCCGTGAGGTGGCCGCACCCGACGGTCCAGATGTCGTCGGCTGGATCGCGACCGGCGTCGGCGGGTTCGTGATGACGTCTCTGATGCTCGCACGACAGCACTTCTCTTGGTGGCCATTGCACCCTCTCGGCTACGCGGTCAGCGCCAGCACATACCTGACGAACCACATCTCCTTCAGCGTGTTTCTGGCTTGGTTGATCAAGGCCGTCGTTCTCAAGTACGGTGGCCCCTCGATGTACCGCAGCGCACGACCCTTCTTCCTTGGGCTGATCGCAGGTCAGTTCACGGTGGCCGGGTTGTGGCTGGTAATCGATCACTTCACCGGCATGACCGGCAACAGCATCTATTGGGTGTGACGGACGCGGCGCAGATGAGTCAGCCTGGCCACGAGAAGGCAGAGGTAAAGGCCGCAATAGCATACGCGCTCCAGTAATCCAGCCGCACCAACCTGCCAGTCTACGCCGACGAGCCAAGGTGCCATCTGTCTCATGCGCCCGGCGGCCAATGCCCGTTCCCCGGGCAAAAGCACATTGTGAGCACTGGCCCTATGTCTTTACGGATTAGCGCCCGCGGCGCGAGCCTGACGGATGGCGGCAGCAGCGCGCGCGTGGTCCGGCGCCAGGCGCAGAACGGTCTGCCACTCGACCACGGCCTCCCGCATGCGGCCCTGGCGGGCGTATACCTGCCCAAGAGCTTCGTGGAGGTCAACCGAGTCGGGGTCGCGCTGCAGGCCCTCCCGAAAGGCGGAAGCTGCGGCTTCGAAGCGTCCCGCCATGGCGTGCGCCATCCCCAAATTGCCGTGGATGAGGGTACGTTCCGGATCCAACTCCAAGGCGCGGCGGTAGGCGACGACTGCCTGGTCGAAGCGATGCGCCCGGTGGTAGGCAGAACCGAGATCCACGTGCGCTTCGAGCAGGTTCGGGTCAAGCTGACAAGCCCGCTCGTAGGCCGCAATGGCGTCGGGAAGTTGGCCACGCGCTTGTAGCACGCGCCCAGTGGCGTGCACCCCCGGTGCGAACTCAGGGTCGAGCTGCACTGCTTGGCGGAAGCGTGCCAGCGCCTCGGGGAGGCGGCCCTGTTCGAGGTAGGCCATCCCCAGGACCTGCCGGGCATGGGGACTCTCAGGGTGGTCCCCGACCTTACGCTCGTAGAGCTCGACCCGCTTCTGCAGCGGACTCAACCGGCCGAAGATCTCCCGTTCGCGCTCGCTCTCCTGGTGGCGGCCCTGCTTCAACAGCACGCGGGACAGGTGCAGATGTGGCCGCGGGCTCCACGGGGCGGCACGGGTTGAGTGGCGCAGTGACGACTCGGCGGCCGTAAGGTTGTCGGCGCGCAGCAGCGCGAGACCCAACCAGTCTGCGTACTCCCACGACTTTGGGGACAACCGTTGGGCAGCGCCGAGGGCCGCCAGTGCCTCCGGAAGCCGGTTCTGGTTGAGGTAAAGTTTGCCTATGACGTGCTGGAAGCCCGCGTGGTCAGCTCCCCGTCCCGCTGCCTCCTCCAGCAGGCGTATAGCCTCGTCGAGTTCCCCGAGTCCGGACAGCACCAGACTCAAGTTGACGTACGGCCCCAGGGGCTCTGGCTCAAGGGTAATGGCCCGCTCCAGCGCGACCTTAGCCTCCGGGTAGCGCCCCTGGCGGTAGAGATCCTGACCCAATTCGCGGAACTGGGAGGCGGACCATCCGGGGCCGCCGGGTTCGGCTGGGCGTGCCACAGCAGGCGGCGCTGCGCCAAGGGATGGGGCGGCGGCGGCCTGGGGCACTGTGGCAGGTGTGGCACGTGGCGTCTTTGCCACCGTCGGGTTACGGATCGGCTCCAAATCGCGCTCTCCCTCGCGCAGCCTCCAGTAACAGTCGATCGCCGCAGGGATCGCCCGGTCCCGAGCTCCGGAAGGCCAGGTGATGACGAGGCTGTCCACCTGCACCGCAGAGCCCAAGCCGAAGAGAAGTCGGCGGTCGTGGCTGGACTGAAAGCCGTAGCTGCGCCGTACCTCCCGCAGTTGCCGGCGACCTTCGGCCCACAGCTCAACACGGGCGCCGATCCCCTCCCGGTTGCTAGCCTCTCCGACGAGCTGCAATCCGATCCAGCCGTTGCGATTGCCCCCATCGTTGCGCAGTAGGACCGGGCGGTCGTTGAGGTTGACGAACAGCAGGTCCGGGTCGCCGTCGTCGTCATAGTCGGCGACCGCGGCGGCCCGGCTGACGCCCTCGGCCTGCCACGCCAAACCTGCCCCACGGGCGGTCTCCTCGTAGTGGCCTTCGAGGTTACGGTAGAGGAGGTTCCGCTGCCCGTAGCGCTGCCCTGAGGGCAGCTGGGTCAGCTGGGGATAGACGTGCCCATTGGCAACAAACAGGTCAAGCCAGCCGTCGCCGTCGTAGTCGACGAAGGCAGTACTCCACCCTAGATAGGGCTGCACGACCCCACCCAGCCCGACCTCGTGGGTGACGTCGGCGAAAGTGCCGTCACCACGGTTTTCGTACAGGGTGTTGACGTCGTCGGAAAAGTTGGTAACAAACAGGTCAAAGTCCCCGTCGCGGTCGAAGTCGCCCGCGTCTACGCCCATCCCAGCCTGAGCGCGACCGTCTTCGCTGTACGCCAGCCCCGAGGCGGTGGCGGTCTCGCGAAAGCGGAAGTCGCCATCGTTGCGGAACAGCAGGTTTGGCTCCGAGTCGTTGGCCACGTAGATGTCCTGATCGCCGTCATCGTCGAGATCGGACAGCACAACACCAAGACCCGGCAGCTGATGTGCGGCAATCCCGGTCGCCTCGGCCACGTCGGCGAAGCGGCCCGACCCAAGGTTGCGGTATAGGGCGTCCGCCTCCCCCGGGATTCCCTGGGGACCGCAGTAGCTGCTCAACCCCTTGTAACGACAGCCGAGCCAGCTCCCAGGGGGGTTGGCCAAATCGAACTGCACGTAGTTGGCGACGTACAAATCGAGGAGACCATCGTTGTCCAGATCCCCGAAGGCGGCGCTAGAACCCCAGCCTGGATCGTCGACACCAGCTGCGAGGCCGCGCTCGGAAAAACTTTCACCCCCTTCGTTGCAGTAGAGCCGGTTGGCACCCCAGTAGGTAACATAGAGGTCCGGGTGGCCGTCGTTGTCCACGTCGCCCACGGAGGCACCCATGCCCCAGCCGCTGTGGGTGAGGCCGAGCTCGTCCGTGACCTCCTCGAACCGGGAACCCCGTCCCTGGGCCAACTCACTTCGGTATAGCCGATTACCGGCGGAGGATGGGGGATCGCTCAGGCGCGTGCCGTCGACAAAGAACAGATCCCGATCGCCGTCGCTGTCGACGTCGAGAAAAGCGGCACCGACAGAGATGGTCTCCAGGATGTAACCCTGCTCCGAACTACCGGAGACATTGCGGTACTCGATGCCGCTCGCCTCGGTGACGTCGACGAAGCCCACCTCGACGTCGTCGGCCGTCACCCGGGACGGCGCTGCCGAGGGAGCTGCGGACTCGGAGGGGGCGGCGGCACGGGGCGGCTCCGGCGCCGACTCCGGGGCGCAGGCGATGGTCATGGCGCACAGCAGCTGTAGAGATGTCGGCACACACCCGCGGAGCACCCACACCGCTGGCCGTGCTCGCGGCCGTCGGCGGGTCCCGTTACTGTTGATTCGGCGATACCTGACAGGTCCCTGTGACGATGGAGTCCAGTGAATGAGCATTACGGAGCAGGCCGTGATGGGCGGACACGCAGGCGCGGCAACGGTGCGTGACGGCGGTGATGGCTCTCTGTCGAGGGGCGGCTGGAAGTTCCGCTGGTCAAGACCCCTCTGTCAACGCCAGCTGCGCCAGCTGGCCATGCTCTGCGTGGTCTGGAGCTCGGCCCACCAGACCGGCGTCGAGGCGACAAGCGATCTGGTGGTCATGGAAAATGATTACACACGGATCGCCATCGCACCGCGGGACGGGGCGGCCATCGTGCAGTACCTGGATCGCCGCAGCGGCGTGGAATTCTCCACGGCCAGTGTGAGGCCCGCCGGACCCGGCATCCGCGACCTGACCCTAGGACTACACCAGGTGGCGCATCGCCTCGAGCGCCGCCGGGGCGCCGGATACCAGGCGGTCGTAACGCGCGCTATCGCGCCCGGAGTCCTCCGGGACGGCGGCCAGATCGTCGGTCTGTCCCCGGCATCCACCATCGCGGTGGAGCGAGAGATGCGCCTGGCCGACGGCAGTACCAAGCTCACTGTAAATCTGCGCTACACGAACATCGGACAGAAGCCTCAACCGCTGTGGATCCGCTGGCAGCCCTACCTAGTCCTGGACGATCCCTACGGCGAACACTCCGTGATCGTGGCTCCGGGGCCGGAGCCGGGGCAGATGCGTCGCATCAGGGTCGGCCTCGGTCGGGACTCGCACTTCCTGAACGTGCCCGGCTACTGGTTGGCCCTCAACTCCCGCACCGGGAACGGCATGTGGATGACCTTCCGGGAATCCCACGTGCAGGTGTGCGCCACATGGACCGACGCCCGCCACCACCAGCATCCTGAGCGGGGGTGGTTCACGGTCGAGCCGAGACAGAAGAAGCGTCTTCTGCGGCCCGGAGAGACGGTCGAGATGGAGATGACCTACCAGCCCTTCACCAACGGCGATCGCCTCGACCTCGGCCTCGTCCAGCACGTTCGGCAAGCACAGGCACGGCGCTTCGCCCAGCGGGTGCGGGACAACGCCGCCATAATCGCTGGACACACCATGGTGCCGTGGCCCAACGAAGGCCCAACCTCTGAGGCCCAGAGCCGGTTCTACTTCAACAATCTACGCCGGGACCGATTCGCACTGACTGACGTCGCCATCGTCGACGGCCTGATGGCAATCCCCGGGATCCAGTCGCTGCCCCTGCGCATGCGTCACTATGCCCGCCTCTACGACAGCGTTTACGACAGCACGCGGATCCGCTACCAGCTGACCGTGACCGACATCTTCCGGCGGATCTCCCTGCAGAGGGAGTGGGAATACACGTTGAACCCGTTTGAGACCCGCACTCTCGACCGGCGCATAAAGCTCGCCCTCGAGGAGCTCGAGGACGGGCGCTACACCTTCGCCCTCGATGTCTACCTCGACGAGGACGAGGCGCCCGTGCACTCATACACCGAGAACCGCGTGCTCGTCGGCCGGGAGCGCGCCGCCACCGCCGAGGCACGCCGCTCGGCTGGACCCGCATCCGAGCGGCCCTTCGTGGCCGCCCTTCGCGCGTCGGAAATTTCCGACGACGGGAGCGTGCCCATCGGGGTAGAGGAGGTGGCTGGGGTCACCCGCGTCGACTGGCCGCTGCGGGTCGGCGTGCCCTTCGCCCAAGGTGCGCTGCCCCCTGAACAGAGGGTTGCCTTGACCGATGCCCTAGGCCGGGTGCTGCCCACGCAGACAAAAGTTTTGGGGACATGGCCCGACGGCAGCGCCCGCTGGGTCCTCGTCGACTTCCAGAGCGACGTCGTTGGGGCACAGCACAGCTTTCTACGGCTGACAGTTGACGGGTCCGACGGCAGCGTCGGCGAGATTCCCTCGCTGGCGTCTCGCCAGGGGAATCGTGTCGAGGTCGACAGCGGCTCTGGCGTCTGGCAGTTCGAAGCCGACGGCACGATTATCGGTTTGCTGAGACCCGAGGACCTGTGGTGGAAGACCGGCGCGGGACGTATTTACCGCTTCCGCGTCAAGGGTGAGGACGCTGGGATTCGGATCGTCGAGAACGGGCCGCTGCGCTGTCGGGTCCGCATCTCGGGATGGTATCTGCCCGAAGACGTGGACACCGGGGCCGAGGACGAGCGGCGGGACCAGACACCCGTCGCGCGCGGCCAGATCGACGCGGAATTTTACCGCGGCAACCCCTTCTTCCGACTGTACCACACCTACACCTATACCGGGGACCCATGGGAGGACACCCTCGCCGGCACTGGCATTCGCTTCCGTTCGCCCGATCCGTTCTGGAAGCAAGCGGCGGTTGCCGTGGACGGGGACACCGTGTCCAGCGACAGCCTAGTCATCGTCCAGCAGCTCGACGACCGGCACGCGGCGGTGGCAACATCGCGCTCAAGCCAGTACGGGAAGCGCTCCACCGGCACTGCCCTGCTGCGCAAGAAGGAGCTCGTCCTCGTCATTCACCATCGGGACTTCTGGCGCCTCTTTCCCAAGCAGGTGGAAGCCTCGGTGGACGAAGGCACCTTGACTTACCACTACTGGCCGGAAGAAGCGGGCACGCTGGACTGGCGCCCGCGAGAAGACGGCATGCTGACCTCCAGTAGCGCTCCGACGTGGGCACTGGCGGTCGGTGTGTCACGGACCCATGAGTTCCTCATCGATCCTGCGGGCTGGTACGAGCTACCGCGCTACGAGGAGGTCTTTGACGAGCCCGTCGTCTGTGCCGTGCCGCCCCAGTACCTAACCGACACCGGCGTCCTGATGCACCTGCAACCATACGACCCAGACGTCCATCCCGAGATAGAGGCTATGATCGCGGAGACTCTAGATAGCTATCTGTTGAACCAGCAGGTATACCGCTGGTATGGACAGTGGGTCTGGGGCTCCCTGCCGAACACCTACCGGACGCGCCAGGGCCGCTGGGAGAACCATGGTCGCTACGGCCACCTGCTCAACGAACAAAACGTCGCGCACGTCCCATGGCTCGCCTTCCTCCGTTCCGGAGACCGGCGCTACCTGAAGCTTGCCGAGGCGAACACGCGTCACCTGCTCGAAGTGGGCACCATCGCCCACGATCCGCGCGATCCCTCAAGCGGAGGGCTGAGCCGTCGTCATCACGAATGCATCTGGCTCTCACCCGGCGACTCCGGTCACTCCATGATCGACCCCTTCTTGGAGATGTACCACGTGACCGGCTACTTGCCAGCCTGGGAGGCGAGCCAAGACATGGTGCGCGCCATGGCCCACCCGGGCGCCGCCTTCTACGACTACGGCTGGCGCTACCTTGCGAATCCGATTGCGGCGCTGGCGCGCATGCACTTGGAAACCCAGGAGCCCGGTTACCGGGAGCAGGCCGATGCCCTGTGGCAGCAGTACGCCCGGCCGGACCGGGGCCGCTGGTTCGTCGGTGACCACGGGGCGCGCATGGTCCAGATGTACGGACAGCTCAGTGAGGAGGTGATGGAGCATTGGGTTGTTAGGACGGATGCCGAAGGGGAGGAAAGGGCCTTCCATCACTTGGACGCCTTGGCCGCATTGTACGAGAGCACCAATGACCCCCGGTACGCTCGAGCAATGCTCCCAGTTTTCCAAGCCTACGTGGCACGCGCCCAGAAATACGATCCGGAGCGCGTGGACCCCCTACTTTGGGGGATCGCTTATCCGACCCAACACATTCTGGCCGGCCTGAGGGAGATGATGTACGCTTCCCGCGCCCTGAAGGATGCAACAGGTAGGTGATGAACCCGCGCGGTGAACCGACTCATCCCTCGTTATTCTTGGTCCTCGGCCTATCGATGGCCTTGGCCTCTGGTGCTTGGTCCGCCACCATGTATGTGACCCAGGCCGGCTCGGACGAGTCTGATTGCAGCGCTTCGAGTCCCTGCGCCAGTCTGGTGCGCGCCACCGAACTGGTGGCGTCTGGAGACTCCCTCGTTATCCTGCACGTTGGTGCCGACGACGCGTGGCTCCACAAGCTGTTCCTCACCGGGAGCCGCGAGCCCGGCCGCTACCGTGGGTTGCTCGTCCGAACCGGAGGCGACCGGCGAGATCTTCGAGGATTCGTCAGCCTTGCCACTACGTGGGCAACTGACCTCACGCCCAGCTTCGCCAGCGCTGCCCTCGCCATCCCGAATCTGGCTGACGCGCTCACCGAACAGACCGGAATCGCTGCGTCCGTCGACCGCCACGTCTTCATTGGCTCGCCGCACTTCTTGCAGAGCCCCTTCGTGTATATAACAGCAGCCCAAGCCTTCGAGTTGACAGCCCTCGAGTTACGATCGCTGGGCCGTTACCTGCGCGAGGGCGGCTTCGTTTTCGCCGACAATGCCCTCCCCGCCTTCGAGTTCAGCCAAGCCGAGGCCTCCCTTCGAAGTATGTTTAAGCGTGCCCTAGGAAATCAAGGGCGCCTGCGACGCATCCCGGACAGCCACACCATCTACCGCTGCTACTACGATTTCAACGGTCCCCCTCCGGGATGGGAAGAGGCGAGGCCGAGGCACATTCTGGAGGGGGTTTTCCTCGAGGGTCGTTTGGTGGGACTGTTCGCCGACAAGGGGTACGTCCATCACTGGGCTCAGCCCTTTGGCAACGAGGCCCAGATCCGTTTGGGCGTGAACGCCGTGATCTACGCAATGCAGCAAAGGATGAAGAGCCTCCAGCTACACTTAGTGATTCGGAGACCCTAACATTGTTCCCCGAGAGACGCTTGGTGCGGCGCCCACAGTATCCGAGTACTCTGAAATGCACACTCACGAGTGTGACTGTACAACGAGATGAATATCTTAGACCCCTCCGTTGCCGCCTGATTCGACCTCCTTTGCCTGCGGTCCCAGCACGATCTGCGCCCGATCCGCGGCGCTGGGGGCCAACACGCCGTGATAGCGCACCAGATTCAATCGCGGCGGCGGCACCAGGGCGGCTGACCTGCCCCCACCTAAGTATCCACATCCAGAGTTAGGATGTGGCTGCGATGAGCGGTCCTGGCGCCGGTGGTTTATTGAATAGGTCCTTATTCCCGATCTGACTGCGGAGAGCCAAGCATGACTGTACAGCATCATCTGTCCCTTGACGGACTCACGGACGTCAACCTTGATACCCTCCGGGCCATAGGCGTTGACTACATCGCCATCATGCACCCACCGCCGCCCCGAGGAGTGGACGACCAGACCGAGATGTGGCGTGGCGCCTGCAGCAAGGTCGACGCCCACGGGATGAAGCTCTACAACGTGGGTCTGCGGCCCGAGCCGGACATCATTCATGGTCGTGCTGGCCAGGAACGGGGTATCGAAGGCTGGTGCACCATGATACGGAGCCTCGGCGCAGCCGGTATCCCGACACTGGCGTACAACTTTCGGGGGATCGGTAACTTCCGAACCGAGGCAACCGTGGGTCGCGGGGGCGCCCGGTATAGCACTTTCGACTATGACGAGTTCACGCAGAACCCGCAGGATCACCCGGATCTGCAGATCTCGGAGGAGCGGTTGCGGGAGAATCTGCACACCTTCCTCGAGCGCATCGTACCAGTAGCCGAGGAGAGTGAGGTGTTGCTTACTGTCCACCCTGACGATCCACCCATTCCCGAACCTCTCGGCGGTGCCGCGCGTGTCCTGTCCACCCTCGAAGATTTCGAGCGCGTTTTCCAACTCGTCCCGTCCGGTGCCAACGCGATGCTGTTTTGTCAAGGATGCGTGGCCGAGATGGGCCACGACGTCCCTGCAGCCATCCGACGCATCGGCGGGCAGGGCAAGATCGGCACCGTCCACTTCCGCAACATCCGCGGCGGTTTCAAGAATTTCCAGGAGGTCTTCGTCGACGAAGGCGACATGGACATGTTCGTGGCAATGCAGACCTACCGGGAGGTCGGTTTTGAAGGCCCCTTCATGCTCGACCATACCCCTGGGTTTCCGAACGATAGCACCCAGTGGGCGGGTACCGCGTACGCCATCGGTTATATCCGTGCCATGATCCAGGCGGTCCTTCGCTGATTACAGGTCAAATGCCGGCAATAGCCGTCCGGCAGCTGCGTCGATCGAGTCACCGCGCCCTCGCCGGCCTCTTACTGTTATTCCCCCTCTCCGTCCAGTCGCAACCGGCCGGCAATTGGACGGCCCTGACTCGGATGCAGCCGGTCCACGGGCTCGTGGCCCGAGCCACGGGGGTATGGGCGGCGACCGACGGCGGCGTGCTGCACTTCGACCCCGAAACCTCCACCTTCAACCGCTTGACTCGACTGGATGGCCTGACTGCGGGCCGTATTACAGCGGTTGCCGTAGATCCGAGCGGCGACCTCTGGTTTGGCTCACACACAGGAGGTATCAGTCGCTACCGCGACGCGACCGGCCGTTTTAGTCCGCCCCTGTGGACATTCGCGGGTCTGAGTGTGAGAGCCTTGTTGGCGCTGGAAGGCAGGCTGTATGTAGGCAGCAATCTGGGGATCAGTGTTCTGCGCACCGACGTTCTCCGGGTTCGAGAGAATTATTGGCAGATGGGTGCTTTTCCGCGCAACACCGGGGTGACCGACCTAATTGAGCACCGGGGACGCCTATTTGTGGGCACAGACGAAGGGATCGCCTGGGCGGATCTGACGGCGCCAAACCTTCAGGATCCGAGTGCTTGGAGTACCACGCAGGAGACTGGGGCTATTGTCGGAATGGTCGTGGCGTCGGATACCTTGTTGGCTCTCGGTGCCGATGGGTTGTGGCGCTGGCATAAGGACGGCTGGGTCCGAGAGACGTCGCCCGTGGGTCTCCGTGTGATTGGTGGGGGGGGCGAGGGGATTCTGGCGGCCAGCGACCAGGCCATCTTCCGCCGACGGGGAACCGGAACGTGGTTCCAGATAGCCCACACCAAGGCGGCTCCCAGGGTCGTCGCCCAGGGACCACAACGGATCTGGATAGGTTCCGACCACGGAATAGATGCCGTTGGGGGCACACGCTTGCCCGATCCTGGTGATCCTCCGTCCACGAACTTCTATGATCTGGCCGTGGGGCCGAGTAGTGATCTATGGGTCACTGTGGTCCCGAACGACCGCGAGGGGACGCCAATTGGCATTGCGCAACTGAGCAATTCCAAGTGGCGGATTCATGAACGAGGCGACGGTCTGCCATCGAACCTCGCCGTAGCCGTGGCCGTCACCGAGGACGGAAGCGTGTGGGCGGGCACTTGGGGATCAGGTGTGGGCGTGCGGTCTGTGGATGGTCACTGGCAGCGGCTGGACCAGACAAACTCCGTACTGCGTGGCATCACTCAGCCCTTCGCCCCCGGGTTCGTAGTTGTCAGCGATCTCATTGTCGACGCCGAGGGCCTAGTGTGGGCGCTCAATGTGCAGGCGGGGGTGGCCGTCTTCGACCCGCTGTCCGGCGCTAGCCAGCTCCACGAGCTGGAGGATCTCGGGTTGCCTCCCGGGCGTCATCTTATCGAGATAGCAGCCGACGGTGCCGGTCTTTTGCTGATCGCAACTCCTCTGGATGGCGTTGTCCTGTTCGACGATGGTGGGACGCCCTTCGCGGCTGGCGACGAGTTCTCACAGCTGCTCAGCACGAAGACTGAGGCGCGTCTGACCACCGATGCCATCAACACTGTGGCAGCCACAGGAGAGGTCCTATACATCGGTACGTCAGAGGGACTGTTCCGTGCGCGCTACAATTACGACCGGAGCGCGCAGAAGTTCCAGATCGTCAACTGGCGACCGTATGGGCCTGAGCATGGTCTCAGATCTCCGGTGATTACCGACATCGAAGTGGACAGCCAAGGTATGGTCTGGATCGGCACGGCCGAGGGTCTGACCCAGCTAGAGGAATCGGGGCGCCTGGTGGCCACCTACACGGCAGACAACAGCGGTCTGGTCGACGACCACATCCTGGCCCTCCGCTTTGACAAGGTCACTGGCAACCTGTGGATCGGTACGAGCGGTGGGCTTGGACGCCTCAGGGTGGCCTCTGGCACGATCGACTTCGAGGAGCGTGTTACTGTGTTTCCCAACCCATTCCTCCCTGGCGCGCAACACGAGCGTGTTGCTTTCGCTGGCCTTCCTCCAGGCACGGAGGTCCGACTTTACACCGCGGACGGTTCTCTGGTGCGGCGCCTGGAAACTACGATGGACGGTGTGGCCCTGTGGGACGGGACTAACGAAAGCGGAGCGGCCGTAGCCTCTGGGCTGTACTTTTTCACTGGCGTGACGACTGGTATGGGCCAGGTGGTGCGAGGAAAATTGGCGGTGATTTGGCGTGACTGAGCGAGCTCTTCGACTCGCGCTGCTGTGTCTATTTCTGGCGGCCGAAGTGCAGGCCGAGGTGCGCGTTCTGACAGCCAACGACGGTGCCGTGCGCCTCGAATATCGACCGCCCTACCTGTGTGCCCCGCCAGAGATCGCCATCGTTGGCATTCCGCTTCATGGGGACCCTTCGTTACGCGTCATCGCTGTTGAGCGGCCGTCCAGCACGTACAGGTGTCCGGCGGCCGATGTTGGTTCCCAGGCTTGGAGCTCAGCCGCTGAGTTGCACTCGGTGGGCACCTTTCGACGGCAGCGTGTTGTCCGCATCAGATTTGGCGGACGTCACGGGGCGGCGCCCGTCAACCGCGTTGTGGCGGAGGTTCGTTTCCCCGCTACGGGTTCTTTTGCGCACCGCACTTCACCTGAAGCAGACGAGTCCCTGTACGCCGGCGTCATCCTAAATGCTGAGACCGCTCGTCGCTGGCGGCTACCACGCCGGTTTGCGGCCGTGAAGCCAGTCGGCTCCGCCAAGGTCGGGATTGCCCATCGGATCACGGTCAAGGAAACCGGTGTGCATCGGCTGCAGGGACGGGATGTCCCCATGGTGCAGGGCGTCCCGAGTGACGGTCTGGCGCTACTCTACGGAGGCGGCAAGCCCCTCGATCCAGGTGAAGCGCCGGCCCCGGAGATGTTGGAACCCATAGCGGTCATCGTCGAGGACGGTGGAGACGGCCGATTCGATGCCGGAGATGGGCTGCTGTTCTACGGCGAGGCGCCCTCCCGTTGGGAGAGTGGCTCGTGGCAGCAAAATCTGTATACCCATGAGAACGTGTACTGGCTCGTCGCCAATGACCCGGAACGGGCGCTGCGCATCGAACCGCGCCAGAGTTCATCGTCACTTGCGTTGACGGTGGACCGCTACACCGAGCGTCTACACCTCGAGGAGGAGATGTTGCCCACCCATCTAACGGAGATGGGTATCCAGAGCGGCGCCGACTGGCACTGGATGGTTCTGTCCCCGGGCGCCCAAGAGACCTTTCCGGTTGACCTGCCTTCAGCTGTGATAGACACGAAGGTCGACATTCGGGTGCATGCTCGGTCGCTGGCCCTGTCTGGAGACCAGATCAGTGTCAGGTGGAACGGATGGCTGGTAGGTTCTGGGGGCACCGAGGCCGAAGGGCCCCTCACCGTGGAGGATCGGGCCACGGGGGTGAGGGAGGGTGGCAACGAGCTAATGTTGACTCACTTGCGAGGGTACCAGGTCCAGCTTGACTGGTTCGAGCTACACTATGAACGCCGCATGCAAGCAACCCAGGGCGAGTTGCGGTTCCCTGCCACCGGGTCCACGGCGACCTATGTGGCAACAGGATTCAAGCAGGCTCCCCGCGTCTTTGCCGTCGTGGGGGATGGCCTGCGAGAGGTGCGCGGTTTCACGTATACCGCTACCGACGGTCGGGTGGAGTACACGGACAGCGCTGCGGTCTCGCATAGTTACGCTGTGTTGGAGCCAGATCGGATCCGCCGTCCACATCGCGTCGAGGCAGCCGATCCCTACCGACTTCTGGACCGGTTTTCCGGAACCGCCTACCTCATCGTCACCCACGAGGATCTGCATGGCGAGGCGCAGCGCCTGGCGGGATGGCGAGCCGTGGACGATCGCTATGGACCGCCACTGTCGACCGATGTAGTGGTGATGAGAGAGATCTACGACGCCTTCGCCGGTGGGCTCTTCGATCCTACGGCACTGCGCAACTTCCTCCGTTACGCGTTCCACGAGACGCGCCCTTCGCCGACGCTAGTCGTCCTTTTCGGCGATGGCAACTTTGACTATCGGGACAACTTGGGTACAGGGGTCGGCAACTGGGTGCCTCCGTATGAAGAGGAGGGCAGCACCTACGACGAATGGTTCGTGCGCGTTTCCGGTGATGACGAACTGGCCGACATGGCTGTCGGTCGGATCCCGGTGCGCTCCAGTGCTGAGGCCGCCGTCGTAGTAAACAAGCTGATCGCGTACGACGGCGAGCCGGAGCAGGGGCCGTGGCGGGGCCGCATCCTTGTAGGGGCGGACGATACGTACAACGCGGACGTGAGGGACCGTGTTGAGATTGAGTTTCTCACCGACGCCGAAAAACTCGTCGCAGGCCTGCCGGTCGATTTCGACATAGACAAGCTGTATTTGGTCGACTTTCCACGCGAAGGCCGCTATAAGCCGCGTGCCCGGGATGCCTTTGTCGAGTCCTTCAACCGTGGTGCGCTGCTGTTAACTTGGGTGGGTCACGGCAACTCTCAGGTCTTTTCCCACGAGCATATCTTCGAGCTAAGTCGAGACCTTCAGGCGCTGTCGAACGGCCGCCGAGTGCCGCTGGTCTATGGGGCGGCGAGCCAACTGGGTGTATTCGATGACCCCGCCCGAGATTCTCTGCCGGAGGCACTGTTGAAGTGGAAGCAGGGAGGGGCCATAGCTATGATCGCGGCTACCCGGGTCGGTTTTCACGCCAGCAACATGGAGCTGGCCACCCACTTCCATGACCGACTACTGCGCGCCGACCGGCCCCCCGTACCGATCGGCCAGGCACTGCTAGAGGCTAAGCTGCGTACTGACTCGAATCCAGAAAACATAAGGCGCTTCAGTTTGTTCGGGGATCCCGCCACACGGCTGGCCGTGCCTGAGCTGACGGTGCAGATAGAAGTCGCCGACACCATGCGTGCCTTGGAGATGACGCAGGTACGCGGCCGAATTACCCGGGGGGGGACCCTGGTGCCCCAGTTCGACGGGAACGTGCGCCTGCAGGTCTTCGACTCGAGTGCTATCCGGCGACGCAGCGAGCAAGGGGAAACCCTCGAGTACGAGCGCCCTGGCGGCACCTTGTTCCGTGGCGTCTATCCGGTGACTTCGGGCCATTTTTCCGTGGACTTCCTGGTGCCTCGGGACATCACCTATCGCGGCAACGCGGCTCGGGTCAGCGCCATAGCTTGGAGCAGCACACAATCTGCCTTCGGGGCGGCCCGTCCGATCGCCTTGGCGGGCTTCACCGAAGCCGCAGCCACAGACGACGAGTTGGGGCCGACCATCCGTTTTAACATGGAAGATCGGCAGCTCCGGGAGGGTGATTCCGTCCCAGGCAACGCGTCGCTGCGCGCCATCCTGCGGGATGACAGCGGCGTCAACATCACAGGCGATGTGGGGCACGAAATCTGGTTGCACCTCGACGACCAGGTCGTCGAGGTTACCCATGAATTCGAGGCCCTTGGGGATTTCCGGCTGGGAGAAGTGCGCTTTGATTTGCCAAACTGGTCGGACGGCCTGCACAGAATTCGTGTCGAGGCGTGGGACGCGCGCAATAATTGGGCGGATGGCGAGATGAAGCTGGAGGTGAGCGATGCGAGTGCGCGGCGCATCAACGAGTTGCTGTTTCATCCCAACCCACTACGCGCGAGGGAGGGCCGGTTCAGTTATTTCCTGATCACCCCGGCCGACAGAGTGGAGATCACTGTGCACACATTAGCGGGGAGACGAATTGCACGCTTGCAGGGTCGTGGCGACCAAGGGTACAACAACGTGTTGTGGACGGCACCGGCCAACTTGGCGAACGGGACCTACCTTTTTACGGCCCATGCTGGTGGTGAGAGCAGGACCGGCGCAATCGTGGTGCAGCGATAGAGCGTAGTGGAACCACTGCAGGCGGTTCCCCGAGCCGCTTTGCTCCCATGGCGGCGAGGGCCTTCCACACCCCTATATTCCGCTCATGTCGACCCAGCCGATGCCAGTTGCGATTGGTCGGTCCCGTGCAAGGAGGTTATGTCCCATTTTGTAATCGAGACAGCCATCGGTGGAAGAGTTGGTCCAGAACTTCAGGGGAAACTCGATTTGAGAGGCTTCTGCGAGTTCACATCTCTAAACCATCGGAAGGCCAATGGGACCGTCGTGGAGATCAATGCCGCCACTTCTCGGGTTGGCGTGAACGCTTGTCGTAAATGGCCTCGAATTTGTTGAAGGACAGTAACTCATTGGGGGGAGTTTGATATGGGAATGAGTCGGGGCATGCTACTCGAGGCGCCCCTCCCAGAGTCGCTATCAACCCTTGCGTGACAGCCACGGTCCGGTCCATGTAGGTGCCGTGCTAGAAAGCCTTCCAACCACCCATTATACCTGCCACCGACGTCCGCTCTAGGTCTCTCAGAGGCATCGCTGTCGGCTGCGTTATCAGCATCGGCAGCGGCGTGGCGTACAGCGACACCTTTATACGCGGCAGCTACTTGGCTCTCGACTTCGGTTCGCCCGCGGCGCTGTTCAGTCTATTCGTCATCACCATCCTGCTCAATCCCATCGCTGGACTGCTCAATCGTCGATGGTTCTTGACCACGGAGGAACTCGCCATGGTCTACATCATGGCGCCGTTTGCCACTTCGATTCCCTCCATGGGGCCCACCGCCTAGTTGTTGCCCTACCTCAGCGGTGCCCAATACTACGCCACCCCTGAGAACGACTGGGCTGTCCTGTTTCTGGAATATGTGCCCGACTGGATGATCGTCCAGGATCCGGACTCGGTGAAGCGACTCTACGAGGGGAATCCTGCTGGTCTGAAGGGCGTGCCTTGGGGAGCCGCCCATCTTGCTGGGATGGATGCCCTTCGTAATCGCCCTTTACCTGGTGATGATAGCTCTCATGGTCATCCTGAGACGGCAGTGGATGAACAACGAGCGATTGCTTTACCCGCTGATGCAGGCTCCTTTAGCCATGGTGCAGCAGGATCGCAAGCGGCGGCGGCCCCAGCTCTACCGCATCCCCTTCGAGAGCTTCGCCAACCACGCCCCGCGATTGCACCCCGCCGACGGAGACGTCTGGCGCCTCAACCTCTACCGCACCGGGGGTTCAGTGAACGTTCAGCACATCGCCTGGTCGAACACCCGCGTCGAAAAGCCCCAGTTCCACATGCCCCAGCGCTGCGGCGTCGTCCACTTCACGGCGCAGGCGGTGCAGCCTGCGGAGAGGCTCACGCAACCGGAGACCAGTGCCATTTCCTGTCCCAACATGGCATTTTGCCAGTTGGCGGGTAGCCCTACCGTCAAGGCCGTTCGTCAATAGATTTCTGCATCGAACCGCGGCGTATATCTTCCGCAGCGAATGTTAGAGCTCGGGCCGTTTCAACCGCCCGATCCACGCACTATTTCGAGGAGCCAGAACCTGCCGTGATTACCGGTGAAATGAGACTGTGGAAACTGAATCGTCGCGAGGTGCGCGAGCGTGTGAACCGCGGCCAACTTCGGGGTGCCATCCTGCCGACAGGCAGCACAGAGCAACACAACGAACACCTAGCTATGGAGCACGACACAGCCAGCGCCGTGCATGTAGCCTGCCAGGCGGCGCTGTCCCTGTATCCCGAGGTGGCGGTGGCCACGCCAATTCCGGTAGGCATCAGCGAGCACTGGATGGAATGGCCCGGTACTCTGAGCCTGCGTCGGGAGACCTTCGTCGCCGTCGCCTTCGATATCTGCGAGAGCCTGAAGCGGCACGGCGTCAAGCACATCCTCATCGTCAATGGCCACGCCGGCAACGGGCCCCTGCGCGAGCACATGGACGATTTCCGCGAACGTCTGGGTGTCGACGTCGCTTTCCACTCTTATTGGGAAGCCTACTCCGAGGACTTCGTCAGGGAGCACCTCGATACCGGTGACTGTCCGGCTCACGCCGCCGAGTTCGAGACCTCCATGGCCCTGGCTGCTTTCCCGGAGAACGCGCGTTGGGAAGGAGTAAACTACGAGGCACAGAACTTCGACATCCAGTCGGAGAGCTATCGGGAACGGGATCCCGTCTATTTTCGCGCGGCGCGCGACCACGCCACACCGCAGAAGGGGCGGTTGATGATCGACGCCGCAGCGGAGTGGGTCGCCGGCCGCATGCGAGACATGCTTTCGGGTGGGGGCTGATTCGTGGTGGTGGCGGACAGAGTGGAGCGCGCCCTTCCCCGGGTTGGGGTGTTCGGAATCGGCCTACAGGTCTACTGGGGCCAGTTCGAAGGCCTGCGCGAGCGCCTCGAGAACTATCAAGCTGAGGTGGAACGGCAACTGGAGGCCTACGGTGTCGAACTGGTGTCTGCCGGTCTCATCGATACGGCGTCAAAAGCGCGTGAGGCGGGAGCCCAGTTCGCCGCAAAGACAGTGGATCTGATTGTCTGCTACGTGGCCACCTACGCCACCAGCTCGCAGGTGCTTCCCGTGGTACAGCAGAGTCCAGCGCCAGTACTCGTCCTGAACCTTCAGCCGACTGCAGCTCTTGATTATCCTCGCGTCGACACCGGAGAGTGGCTGGCCAACTGCTGCGCCTGCTGCGTTCCCGAGCTCTCTTGCGCCTTCGCCCGCGCGGGAATCCAGTTCAACGTGGTCTCGGGCATGCTCTTCGACTTCGAGGG
This sequence comes from Candidatus Latescibacterota bacterium, assembly GCA_036336855.1. Taxonomy (GTDB): domain Bacteria; phylum Latescibacterota; class UBA2968; order UBA8231; family UBA8231; genus JAYZFI01. Next base: position 25,643 of record JAYZFI010000039.1, on the reverse strand, counting down.
CGATGCCTGGTCGCGCATCGGGGATTGGTGTAAGGCAGCGATGGCGGCACGGGCTCTACGCACCGCCCGTATCGGTTTTCTCGGCCACACCTACCCCGGCATGCTCGACATGTACACCGACTTCACCACGGTGCACACTCAGATAGGCACGCACGTGGAGATTCTCGAGATGTGCGACCTGGCAGCCCGAGTGGACACGGCCACGGATGTAAAGGTGAAGGAAAAACTGTGGCAGATCCGCGCCACGTTCGAGATCCTTGCCGGAGTCGAAGACGGGGCCTTGGAGTGGGCGGCTCGGGTGGCGGTGGGCCTGGACCGCTTGGTGGCCGACTTCGCCCTCGACGGCATCGCCTATTACTACCGCGGTCTGGACGGCAACGAGCACGAAGAACTCGGCTCCAGTCTCATCGTGGGCAACAGCCTGCTCACGGCTCGGGGAATCCCCTGCGCTGGCGAGGGAGATCTCAAAACCTGCATCGCCATGCTCCTCATGGACACTTTGCAGGCGGGAGGCTCCTTCACCGAGTTCTACGCCATGGACTTCGAAGAAGACTTCCTCCTCATGGGCCACGACGGCCCCGGTCACGTCGCCATCTCCGACGAACGACCGTTGCTGCGAGAGCTCGAACTATTCCACGGCAAGCGGGGTGCCGGAGTCTCGGTGGAGTTCAAGGTCCGCAATGGCCCGATCACCGTGACGGGTCTGACTCAGACACGAGATGGAAAGATCAAACTCGTTGCCGCAGAAGGAAATAGCATTCCGGGGTCGATCATGCAGATTGGCAACACCAACAGTCGTCTGCAATTTGGCCTGCCGGCGGCGGAGTTCATGGACCATTGGTGTGTGGAAGGTCCCACCCACCACGTGGCGCTCGGCGTTGGGCACCAAATCGTCCGCGTTGACAAGGTCGCGAGACTTCTTGGACTCGAACTCGCCGTCACCGACAGTCACCCCTGACAGGAGTGGAATTCCTAACCACATGCGCAATACGATTCGCGAATCCCTGGCCGCCGGTCAACCCTCGGTGGGCTCGTGGCTGAACCTCGCCTCTCCCCTATCCGCCGAGGTCATGGCGTCCTGCGGATTCCCTTGGCTGTGTATCGACGCCGAGCACGCCTCCTTCGATCTCGGGTTGATCACCCACACCCTGCGTGCCATCGAGGCACGGAGCGCCTTCCCGCTAGTGCGAACCTGGGATCATGATCCAGTGACAGTGGGTCGCCTGCTCGATGCAGGGGCTCGAGGACTGGTGTTTCCCCACGTGAGTACACCCGAACAAGCGCAGAGCCTAACCCAGGCGATGCGATACCCCCCCGTGGGAAGCCGGTCCATGGGGACTGGCCGCTGCGTTACCCTCGCGGGCAACTACCGGGAGATTGCCAACGACGACGTTCTCTGCATTCCACAGATCGAGGATGTAGAGGGGATCGAAAACGCCGAAGCAATCTGCTCGGTGGAGGGCGTGGACATCGGCTTTCTCGGGCCCTCTGACTTAGCCCTGGCCATGGGGCTCAAGGCGGGAGGGCCGCAGCACGAGGAAGCTGTGCAGGCCTTTCGCGAGGGCTGCATTCGCGCGGGCAAGCCCTGCGGAATCCCGGCAGCCGATCCGGCGAGTGCGAAGCAGCGAATCGCTGAAGGCTTCCTCTTCATCGACCTAGCCAACGACTTGCGCTTCCTGCAGGGGGCAGCGACCCAGGCCTTGGCCCAAGTCGGTTAGGTCCTCCCGTGTCGAAAGACAACCCACCCAAGCGGGTCCTCTGTTTTGGTTCGCTGAACATCGATCACGTGTACCGAGTACGCGCCACCGTACGGCCCGGGGCGACCATTCCTTCCTCCAATTACTCGATATTCGCCGGCGGCAAGGGGGGAAACCAGTCAGCGGCACTGGCCCACGCCGGTGCCCGAGTCTGGCATGGCGGCCGAGTCGGCGAGGACGGTCGCTGGCTGCTTCGCGGTCTCGAGGACCTCGGGGTAGATGTGGGTCACGTCATCGTCGATCCCGAATGCCCCACCGGGCACGCGATCATTCAGGTCGAGGACGGCGGAGAAAACGCTATCTTTCTCTTTGCCGGGACCAACCAAGAGATCTCGATCACGCAGATCGAAACTTGTCTTTCCGACTTTCATAATGGTGATATCTTATTGTTGCAGAATGAAATATCGAATATTCACCACCTTCTTTGGGCCGCCCGTGAAAGGGGTATGACGGTGTGTCTCAACCCCTCACCCTTAACCCAGGATCTGGCGCAAATAGACCTGTCTGCCGTCGACATCTTGGTGGTTAACGAGGGAGAGGCGGCTGGCTTGAGCGGCAGGCAGGAGTTCCACAGGGAGGATGAGGAGTCCCTCTTGAACGAGCTCGCCAACCTCCTACCAGGAACGGGAACGGTGGTAATGAGTTTGGGGGCGCGTGGCGCCATGCTGTGCGAGGGATCCTCCACCATGCACATCGCCGCCACTTCGGTGGACGCCATGGACACCACGGCCGCAGGCGACACTTTGATTGGTTACTTCCTCGCTGGTCGAGCCGCCGGAATCGATGCCAGCTCGGCATTGCGCAGGGCTACGGCGGCGGCGGCCCTCTGCGTCACTCGGGTCGGCGCCCGGGACTCCATTCCGTTGGCTGCCGAAGTCGACGATTTCATGGGCTCCTACCCCAACGAGCAGAAGCAGCGCTGATGAAGATCGCCAGCCTGGATGTGACCCCCTTGAAGCGTCGTGGCCTACTCTTGCGGGTGCACACGGATGAGGGCATCGTGGGCTACGGCTCGCCGATGAACTATGAACACGGCCGAACCGTGGAGCGGGCCATACTCGATATGGCCGACTACCTCATCGGCCGCGATCCACGCCAGATAGAGGACCACTGGCAGGTGCTGTTCCGCTCTAGCTACAGTCGACAGATGCCGATTCTGCTGGCGGCACTCAGCGGCATCGATATGGCCTGCCTGGATATACTCGGCAAGTCTCTGGGAGCGCCGATCTGGCGGCTGCTGGGCGGTTCCGTGCGCAGCCGAATCCGAGTTTACGCAAGTACGGGTGGCCCGGAACCTGAGCAGTATGCGGAGGGCGCACGTCGAGCAGTGGCGGAAGGATTCACCGCCGTCAAGATGTGCCCCTTTCCCGAGCCGGTACGGCACATCGATACGCCGGCTTTGGTGGACAAAACGGTAGCCCGAATTGCCGCGGTCCGGGAAACCGTTGGGCCAGAAATAGATGTGGCCCTCGACTTCCATCGAGCTGTGAGCCCCGCTATGGCGCGAGTTGTGTTGCAGGAGATCGAGCACCTTAAGCCGATGTTCGTTGAGGAGCCGACCCACCCGGAAAACGTGGACGCTTTACTGCAAATCACCCGCTTCACCTCGATTCCCATCGCTACCGGCGAGCGCAACACCACTCGCTGGGGATTCCGTGAGATCTGCGAGAAGAAGGCCGCCGCCGTGTTGCAGCCGGATATCCGGCACTGCGGCGGTATCCTTGAGATGCGCAAGATCGCCAGTATGGCGGAGGTACACTACATCGCCCTGGCGCCACACTCGGCTGCCGATGCCGTGGGTGTCGCCGCCTCCCTGCAGGCGATGGCGTGCACCCCGAACTTTCTCATCCAAGAGTACGGCGGCGGCGCGGGTCAGGGACTCTTCACTGAGCCCTTGGTCTTTCGCAACGGTTTCTTGGAACTGCCAGAGGGGCCCGGTCTCGGAATCGAAATCGATCCTGCCGGCCTCGAGCGCGAGCGGCTACAAGAGTGGAAACTGAGGCCCATGCGGCGGCACCCGGAGGACAATTCCGTCAACGACATCTGATCCGGCCGGATGACGAATTGACCTTTCGCCCGCGGCTGGTTAAATAAGGTGCAGCGCGGCAAGGAGTTGCACTCCTTCACATGGCCGCCGCGCTACTCCCGCATCTCCCAGCCAACCACATCTCCAATCCCATGCCTGACGAACGCCTCCGAGAGGTCCTGCCTTTTCTGCGTCCGCGCAGCGCCGAACCCACACTTTTCACACAGACCGTGTTCTATCTGCTTTGGATCGGCTTGGCCGTTTTGGTGTCGCTGTACGTGTTGCGCCATGTGAGGCTACGGCAGCGGCGCCGACAGGAGTTCATTGGCCGAGCTCTGTCAGCGGGACTCACCGACGTTGACACCGATCTCCTGATGCGGATCGCCGCCAAGCGCCGCTTGAAGAACCCGGAGAGATTACTGTCGTCAGCGGCAGTGTTCGAACGCCAAACGGGCCCCTGGGCCAGTGCCTTGGCCCGCAAGCACCGCCACCACCGCAATCTCGACCGCCTCGCCAACATCCGTGCCACCTTGGGTTACAACGAGGTCTCCGTAGACCGGGCGCTGATCAGCACCCGGCAGATCAACCAGGGGCAGGCCCTAATGGTCTGGTTAGACGAAGTGGGCGAGTCGGAAGGGGAATTTCGCCCCTGGCTGGCTCTCCACTGCGACGAGGCCCGGCTCACATTGGCTCCCATGCTGCGCGAGGACGCCTCGGTAGAAAGCTTCCGGCCGGGGGATGAGATCAACGTGCGGTTCTGGCGTGAAGGTGACACCGAGTACCGCTTTCACGCCACTATTCGCGAGCGAGACACGCCGGGCCGCAGCCTGGACGTGGCGCACGTGTTGCGCATGGAACGAGTGCAGCAGCGGGATTACTACCGGATACACATGAACACCCCCGTTCTGCTGTACGCAATAGCCCCGGAGCCGGAGATCGCAGAAGAGGAGGAGGCGGCGACGCTGCTACGGGAAGTGGAGGCCGAACTCGCTGAGGCGGATCCGGAGGACGGAGCGGGGCCGGAAGAGGCACAGAACGACGGAGAAGATCTCGACGCCCTGTTGTGCGCTGCGACCCAAGTGCACGGACGTGTGGTGAATCTCAGCGCCGGAGGCATAGCGGTCATCTGTGACCCAGGTGAGCAGCCTCCAGAGCAGAGCGGCCTATGGATCGTCGACCCCGCCCATGAGGGTGACTTCCCCCTCGGTGGCCTGCGCTGCGACCTGCTGGAAGCGAGCCATCGCGCCGGGACGACGACCCTCAAGATGCGCTTCCGCGAGCTGCCCTCGTCGGTGGAGCGAAAGATCGTCCGCGGCATCTACGAACATCAGGTGCATGGCACCGCTGGCGATGTGCACACTCGGCCCGGACTCCCCGCAGAGACAGCCGCGTCCACCCCAGAGCCCAACCGCGCCGAGCCGAACGGGAAGTGAGTGGTATGGGAAGAGTGGCCGCGGACGCGCCTACATCGGCATGAACCCGAAGTCGAAGACGCGCTCCACCAGCCAGCCCAAACCGAACAGCAAGATCACCAGCGACATTCCACGCACCCAGCGATCGCGCTGCGACGACCGTCCCATCCACAGCACGCCGGGAAAGAGCACGGCGACGATGATCACTTGCCCGATTTCGACACCGACGTTGAAAGCGAGCAGCGAGCCCACCAGCCCCCGGGTAGGCAAGCCGAGGTCGCGCAGAACGTTGGCAAAGCCGAAGCCGTGCACGAAGCCGAAGGCAAAGGTGAGGATCCAGCGGTGATCGGTACGGTGGGCCCACAGGTTCTCCGCCGCAACGTAGGCGATGCTGAGCGCAATGCCGGACTCGACTATGCGGCCTGGCAGGGACACGATCTCTAGAGTAGCGAGGATCAGGGTCAGGCTATGAGCGACAGTGAAGGCGGTGACGATCTTGACGAGGCCGATCAGGCGACCACCGATGACGATGAGAGCGACGAGAAAGAGAATGTGGTCGTAGCCGATGAAGATGTGCTCGACGCCGAGCCAGACGAAGCCCACCAACTGCTCGGCGAGGCTCTCCTTTGACAGCGTGAAGGTGTGACGGGGCTGTGAGGCGGAGAGCACGGCGAGAATCTCTTCTACCCCGCCACCGGCGACCTGTAGCCGCGCCAGATGCTTATGGCCGCTGTCGCGCAGGGGCTGGAGAAACCCGTCGAGATCGAGGTGGAATTGGCGCGGTATCCCTTCCTCATGCTCGGCTTCGAATCGGATCCTGAGGAAGAGATTGCCATCGCCATCAACATCGGGCTGGCGGTCCTGAACCGCGAGGCTCAGCTCGCGGTCATCGGTCTGTGCCCGAATCCACCGCGACAGCTGCGCGGCGGCGGCATCGGCGCCGCGCAGCAACTCCTGAGCCCAAAGCATGCCGTCGCTATTGGTGTCGAGATCGAAGAGGCGCAGAAGATCAGCCTCGTCGATGGAGAGAACGATGGCAGTGCGCGTTTCGTCGACATGGATCTGCGAATAACTAGTGTTGAGCTCGTGCGCTTCCGCCGACGCCAGGCCCATCGCGCTGCACAGCCCCAACCACCCAACTACCCCCCGAAACCATTCCATCCTATAGCAGTTTCTCGACGAGTTCAGCCATTTCGGCAATGGTGTGCTCACTATTGAAGAGGAACCGTACCGTTCCCTCGCGATCGATCACGTAGGTCCACGAAGTGTGGTCTACATCGCGGCCGTTCTCCGCCTGTTCGTAGCCGACAGCCCAGTTGCGGGCAACTTCGGCGATCTGCTCCGGCGAACCAGTAAGACCAGTAGCGACATAGGCGAACTCACCGAGATAGCCGTGCAGCCGTTCCGGGGTGTCCCGCTTGGGATCGACGCTGACGAAGACAATCTCGACGGATTGTTGCTCTCCCCCAACCTGGCCGGCGACCTGACCGAGCCGAGACAACGTGACCGGGCAGATGTCGGGACAATGGGTGAACCCGAAGAACAGCAGTAGAACCTTGCCCTTCTTCTGGCTGAGCTCGAAGGGCTGGCCTTCGTGATCGGTCAGGCGCAGTTGGTCACCGAGACCGTCGTAGCGATCGAGCTGGAGGCCACTATCGGGTTCGCTGCAGGCGGACAGGGCAATGCCAATCAGGATATACAGCGAACGAAAATTGACGTTCACGGCGCGTTAACTTCGGAAAGAGAGCGGATGTAAAGAGCGAGATCACGCAGATCGGGCTCGCCGAGATGGGGATAGGCAGGCATGGCTTTGGCGTCATCTGCCGAACCATCGCGGATCGTCGTCATAAGCTCAGCAACGCCGTATCCATAGGCGAAGTTTTCCGGCTCGCGGAAGTCGCGCGGCGCCTTTGGCAGTGTTCGGGCGAGACGGCCGTCTCCCCTGCCCTGTTTGCCGTGGCAGAGGGTGCAGCCGTTCTGCGCGTAGAGGCTGCGCCCCTTTGCGGCGGCGGCGCTTTGCACGAAGTCGGAGGTCGGGCCATCAAGGGCGGTCTCGCGGTCATCTTCGCCACATCCAGACGAGATGGAGCCAGCGACGAGCAATAGCAGCACGAAGGCGGGAACGGGGCTCGGGACCTTATGGTGGACAGATGACGCCGGCATTCCATCTCTTCCCCTCACACCCTAGTGCCACCGGCAATCACGGCGTCCTTGGAAACGACGATTGTGCCCTCGCGAATATGCAGGTCCTCCGTAGTCTGCTCGTCGGCGAGGATATTGACGAAACCGTCGGAGAAGCTGCCGAACCGGTAGGTCGCGAAGACGTCTCGGTTCAACGATGCGGAATTCAACTGATTGAGGGCAAGAATCTTGTCGACATCCTGGTGAATGCAGTTGCCGATGGGAATGTGGACAAGCCGATAATTTCCGCCAATGGGAACGGCAGGTATAGACCGGTACTGCTTCAGCGGAAAGAGTAGATTACCCCGCCCTCCGCCCAAGATCACGCTGATGACGTTGCTCATAGGATGGCTCGGTGAATCGGTGACCTACGCGGGGAGCCAAGCCCCCAAGAACGATGTCCCACGACCGCCTTATTACTTACCGAGGGTCGGCAAGAGGCGCAAGCCCGCGAGGGAGAAAGAGAGTTCTTTCGGGTGCGCGCAGGACGGCAATGAGGTGACGGTGCGGTTGGCGGCGTTGAGGGCACGTTGGATCTCCTCGAGAAGAATGCGACAACGCTCTTCTATAGCAACCTCTTCGAAGGTCCCTTAGGCTAGTAAGGCCAGAGATTCAGATGTGTGGGAAGAAGTTATCTTCCGCACCCCCGGTTGGCCGTGAGGATCAGTGGAAAATCGAATATACGCCTCTTGTCTCACAGGGAAGTGAAGGCTACCGTTGGCACTTTCCAGTTACCTCTCCCTCCTGTCCATCCATTGGTCTTGTTCTGGTTGATCTCGGCCACGCTGCTGTCCTTCGGCTTCGGACAGTTATTTAAGTGGTCACAACGCAAGGGCTGCCACGCCCCCACTGTAGTCACCACCAACTACATGGTGTTAGCCGCCTGCCTCGCCCTCTACTTCTGCGCCGTCGACGGGCTCTCCGGCATTTCGGCAACTCTCACAGTTGGAGTGGCAATGGGCGTGACGTTTATCGTCTCCATGCTGATCATGACCGCCGCTCTAGAGCGCATGGCTGTGGGGGTCGTCTTAACCGCGTTCCGCCTGGCCATCCTCGCACCCATTGTCGCCTCGGTGTTGCTGTGGGGAGAATTGGTGACCGGGTTGCAGTCGGGGGGTATCGCGCTGGCCGTAGTGTCACTGATTCTGATGACCTGGAGTGTGTCCCGCGGCGGTGGCAGCACTCTGTCCATTGGCTCCACGCTGGTCATCGCCTTCGCAGTTTTCTTCACCCAGGGACTCTGCCAAGTCTGCTTGCGCTGGGTTCACTACGCGGGCCTCGACGGCCAACGCATGCAGGTGTTGATGGTGTGCGCGGCGACCGCTGGAATACTGGGCGCCTTGTTTGCGTTAGTGGTGAGCCGCCGCCGACCTCATAGCCAGGATCTCGTCGTGGGGGCGGGAATCGGAGTGTTCAACCTGATAGCGCTGACGACGCTGCTAACCGCTTTGAGTCAACTCGAAGGGACGCGGTTCTTCCCCGCTCACGGTTGCGCGGTGGTGTTGCTCGACAGCCTGTGCGCCCGGCTGTGGTGGCAGGAAGCCATGTCAGTCATGGCCATGGTCGGGGCGGTGATGGCGGCGGCCTCCATCCTGTTGGTGCTTTGAGACACAACCCTTAGGAAGAAGGATGCAGATGCAGCAGACATTAGCGGGCAGAACGGCCCTGATCACCGGAGCGGGACGGGGTATTGGCCGAGCGATTGCCGAGCTATTCAGTGCCCAGGGCGTTCGTGTGGCGGTGGCCGACATCGACGCACAGACGGCAGTGGCGACGGCAGAGACCATAGGCGAAGGAGCCGTGCCGATCACGTTGGACGTAGCGTCGGTGTCGGACTGTCGGCGCGGCGTCGGCGAGGCGCTGGACGCGCTTGGCACCCTCGACATCCTGGTCAACAATGCGGGCTATCTGCGCTTCACTACCGCTTTTGACTGCAGTGAGAAGGACTGGGACCGCATCGTCGACGTGAACCTAAAGGGGATGTTCTTCTGCGCCCAGGCGGCGCTGGCGCCGATGCGAGACCGCGGCAGCGGCGTCATCATCAACATGACTTCCCTGGCCGCCAAGAATGGTGGCAATGCGGCGGGGCCACCTTACGCCGCCGCCAAGGCCGGCGTCCACACCCTGACCATACACCTGGCGCGTGCGATGGCGCTCCACGGCGTGCGGGTGAACGCCATCGCCCCCGGAGTCATCGATACCGACATGACTCGAGGATTGTCACCGAATCACGCCAAGCTGGCGGCACAGATCCCCCTCGGAGAGAAGGGCCGACCGGAAGACGTAGCCGCGTGTGCTCTGTTCCTCGCTAGCGATGCAGCCCGTCACATCACGGGCGAAATCATCGACGTCAACGGAGGGTTGTTCATGGACTGAGGCCTCGTGTACCTCTCAGCCCCGAGCGGCGGCCAGCTCTGTGAGCAGCCCGGTGTAGGCGCTCTCGCCCCCCTGCTCCCAGACTTCGAGCAGCGCCGAGCCGACGATGCCAATGTCCACGCGCTCGCGCAGCGCCGTGAGATCGTCGCCGCTACGCAGGCCGAAGCCCAGGGCCAGAGGTAGGCCAGTGGCGTGGCGACAGGCGTCGATGAACCGAAAGAGCTGCTCCTCCATTTCGGTGCGGCACCCGGTAACGCCCTTGCGCGCCACTGCGTAGACGAAGCCACGCGCGTTGCCTCCAATAGCTCTCAGGTGCTCTGTGGAGTTGGTGGGCGTCATCAGCAGGATGGGAGCGAGACAGTTGTCATCGGCAAGCTCGAACAGGCCGTCGTATTCCTCGTGGGGAAGATCGGGCAGGATGAACCCCATTCCCCCCGCGTCGGCGAGGCGCCGGCAAAAGAGCTTGTGACCGAGGCAGAAGACAGGGTTGTAATAGCCCATCATCAGGCGGGGAAAGGCGCAGATCGACCTTGCGTCGTCGAAAAACTCGAAGTACTCGTCCACCGTGATCCCGGACTCTAAGGCGGCTTGGTTGGCACGTACAAAGATAGGACCGTCGGCGATCGGTTCGCTGAAGGGCATCTGAAGCTCGACGAGGTCGACGTCGGCGTCGGCCATGATCTCAAGCATGCGGCGATTGGCCTCCAGAGAGGGGTAACCGACGACAAGGTGGGTCATCAGTAGGATCCCGCGATTGCCGGCGAGACGCTCGCGTACGTAAGTCTCGAGCCGACTCCCCGTCACAGGCGGCTGGCCTTGTCTTTCAGAAACTGCTTCCAACGCTCGTCACCAATGGCATCACCGATGGTGAAAATGTCTTTGTCGCCGCGGCCCGAGAGATTCAGCAAAACGGTGTCATCGGGGCTGAGCTGGCCCGCCTCGCGTAGAAAACCTGCCACAGCGTGGACGCTCTCCAAAGCGCCGACGATGCCCTCCGTGCTCATCAGACGGCGCAGCGCGGCGATCACCTCGTCGTCGGTGGCGGCTTCGAAACGAACCCTGCCCTGATCGTACAGGCACGCGAGAATCGGACTGATCCCGATGTAGTCGAGTCCTGCTGATACCGAGTGAGTGTGCTGCATCTGGCCTTCCTCGTTCTGCAGGAAGTAGGTCTTGTAACCCTGCGCCACCCCTGGAGAGCCCCCACCTCCGGCGATCCGAGCGGCGTGCTCACCACTGTCGAGACCGTGGCCGCCGGCTTCGACACCGACGAGTTCGACGACATCATCACCCAAGAAGCCGAGGAAGATGCCGGTGGCATTGGAACCGCCACCGACACAGGCATAGACCCTGTTGGGCAGCGCGCCCGTCTGCTGCAGCATCTGCTCGCGCGCCTCTTCGCCGATGATTCGCTGGAAGTAGCCTACCATCTGTGGAAAGGGGTGGGGTCCGCAGGCGGTTCCGAGGGCGTAGTGAGTGTCCTCCATGCTGAAGGCCCAATCGCGCAGGCACTCGTTGATTGCATCCTTCAAGGTGGCAGAGCCATCTTTCACCGACACGACGGTGGCGCCGAGCTGCTCCATCCAGAATACGTTAGGTCGCTGGCGCTCGACGTCTACAGATCCCATATAAATCGTGCAATCGAAGCCCATGCGGGCCGCCATGGTGGCGGTAGCCACCCCGTGCTGGCCAGCACCGGTCTCTGCAATAACTCGCCTCTTGCCCATACGCCGCATCAACAACCCCTGTCCCATGACGTTGTTAATCTTGTGGGCGCCAGTGTGGTTGAGGTCTTCCCTCTTGAGGTAGATCTGCGGTCCGCCGACGGCAGCACTCAGGTTCTCGAGATGAGTGATAGGCGTGGGCCGACAGGAGTACGACTGCATGACGTCGACGAACTCGGCCCAGAATGCCGGATCACGCCGAGCGGCGTCAAAGGCATCGGTCAACTCCTGCAGAGTAGAGCGCAATATCTCGGGGATGTAGGCGCCGCCGTAATCGCCGAAGTAGCCGCGGCGAAGACCGGTGAACAGCAGCTCTTCCCAAGCATTCACCGGAAGTTGAGCACCGGTGGCGGCCGCCGCAGTTGACGATGGCAAAACGGATCCTTACCAGCTAGTCGATGAGCTGAGCGCGCTTGAGAGCGTCGAGCATGGAGGTGTTTCCACCACTCTCGTCCTGCTCCTTGCGCTGCCTCTCCTCGAACTCCTTGAGGTTCGCCTGCCCCTCCACCTGACCGGCCCGGCGCACCGACAAACGCAGCCGTCGCCGGCGATCGTCGACTTCCATCACCGCGACCGTGACCTCGTCACCGATAGAGAGCACGTCGCGCGGGTGGACGACTCGGCGCTCGGCGCGCTCGGAGACGTGGACCATACCGCGGACGTTGGTAGCGAGCTCAACGAAAGCGCCGAAGTCCTCGAGCGACTCCACCTTGCCCTGCGCCACGGATCCGGCAGGAAACTGGGAGCACACCTCCTCCCAGGGGTCCTCCTCGAGGGCCTTCAGACTCAGTGAAATTCGCTCTTTGCGGCGATCGCCGAGGTTCTTGACGCCGAGCACACGGACCTTGAGCTGCTGCCCGGGAGAAACGACGTCCTTGGGATGAGCGACGCGCTCGTGGCGCAGCTCTGAGACATGAATGAGGCCCTCCACACCAGAGCCGAGATCAACGAAAGCGCCGAAGCTCTCGAGGCGGGTCACGGTGCCTTCAGCGTCGACATGGGCCGTGAGCCTGGCGCGGACCTCGTTGGCCTCGTTCTCGCGATCGGCCTCGAGTAAAGCCCGACGCGAGAGCACGATGCTGCGCCCGCGAAGACGGAAGCGGATGATCTTGAATTGCAGGGTCTGGCCTCGATAGTCCTCGGGGTTCTTGACGAACTGGGTGTCGATCTGTGACACCGGACAGAACGCACGTATGCCATCGAGGTCGACGCCCAAGCCCCACTTGTTGACTGCCAGCACTTTACCCTCTACAGGAACGGCCGCTTTATAGGCTTCATAGAGCAGGTCGGACTCCCGATCTTGACCTTTCACGCAGCGGGACAACCGCACCTCGTCGCCGGCCTGGACGACAAAAGCCTCGATAGGTTCACCGACGGCATAGCCGAGCTTAGCGTCATCGTCCTGAAGCTCGGTGATGCGAATAACGCCCTCACTGCGGCCGCCGAAGTCGACAAAGGCGTCCTCCTTACTGATGCGGACGATGACGCCGCTGATCTTGTCGCCCTTAGTGGCTTCCTGAGAGACGGCGGGGGCACCGCTCTGCTCCAGAATCTGCTGCATGGGCTGATCGGCGGCCGCCGCATCCGCCTGCTCTGCTGGCGACGGTGCCTCGCCAGAGAGTTCGGAAGTAGGTTCAGCAGAGGGTGTCGTCACAGGTTCCGCCGGCGCCTCCGGAGCCGCTTCGACGGGTGCTTCCGTCGGCCTCTCTTCTGCGATCTCGATCGGCGAATTGGTCAAAGCCTCGTCGGAGGCCGGGGTCTCTGGGATAGCTTCCGACTCTACTTTCGGTTGGGGGTCAGGTTTGACCACCGCCGGCTCGGGATCAGAAACATCGGGAGACGGAACGCCCATCGCAGGAGAGGGCGCGGGGGCACCCTGTGTCGAAGACGGATCCTGGTTCTGCGGCATGTGCGATGGCTCCTGGGTCATGATTCCGCTTCGTCCATTGTCTTCGGGGTCAGGTCAGCAGCAGGACCTTGCCTGTCGTCTGGCGGCCCTCGAGGGCACGATGAGCCTCGGCGGCGTCAGCGAGGGTGAACTTCGCCCCGATGCGGACGTGAAGACTGCCATCCGCCACCCAGCCGAGGACCTCTCCGGCTCGCGCCAGAAGCTCGTCGCGGGTCAGGGTATAGTGGACCATGGTGGGACGCGTCAGGTAGAGCGACCCACGCTGGCTGAGCACCTGCGGATCGATGGGATGTACTGGCCCGCTCGATTGACCGAATAGGACCATGGTGCCTCTGGGCTTGAGGAGATTCAAACCCTTGTCAAAGGTCGATTTGCCGACGGAGTCATAGACGACGTCGAGCTTGTCACCGGAGGTGATCCGGTTCACCTCCGACTCAAAGTCGACCTCACTGTAACGGATCACGTGATCGGCCCCGGCGTTGCGAGCCAACTCTTCTTTCTCAGCCGTGGATACCGTGCCGATGACGGTCGCGCCACACTTCTTCGCCATCTGCACGAGCAACAGGCCAACACCACCGGCGGCGGCGTGAATGAGCGCCGTGTGGCCCTGGCTCAGCGCGAAGGAGCCGAACGCCAGGTAGTGTGCGGTCATGCCCTGCAGCATGACGGCGCCGGCACGCTTGACGTCGATGCCTTCCGGTAGGGGCACAAGCCGGTCGGCAGGCAGAGCGGCACGGTCGGCGTACGAACCCATGGATCCGGCGAAAGCGACGCGGTCGCCCTCGCTAAGGTCGTCAACACCGGACCCCAGAGCAGAAATAACCCCCGCACCCTCCATACCCGGCGTGCACGGCAGATCGACTGGGTAGAGCCCCTCGCGGTGGTAGGTGTCGATGTAGTTGAGACCGGAAACCTCGAGGTCGACAACGGCCTCGCCCTCATCGGGAATTGGGTCGGCGACTTCTTCGTAGGTCAGAACTTCGGGGCCACCGTGCTGGTGGAATCGCATGGCCTTCATAGACAGTGAAGATTCCTTGGAAAGTCGCTGGGGATCTCGGGGATCGGCAAAACAGCGGATGGACAGGAGAAGAGGCTTATCCGACTGGTGACAGGTCCACCCGGTGTAATGGCCTCATGTTACGCCTATGCTACTCGGATGTACTACTTCCGGACGTGTTAATTGAACATGCACTACTGGTATTTCCGATGTACTATTTCCGATGTACTAGTATAGAAGCTATGAACGTGACCCCGGCTTTTGCAAGGCCGCGTAATGCATCAGTTGTCGCTACCGCGCCGCAGGGAGAGAATCGGCGAATACGGACCTGTCTCCTGCGCCCACCACCAGTGATAGTTGATGGAGCGCTCCGTTGGGGTGGTGAAACGGTAAGAGAAACGAGTGGCCCGGAGCATCGCTGGCGGCCGGTCGGGAAAAGGGTTGTGCGCCAGCAGCTCGAGCACGGCGGGGCTGCCCTGTAACAGCCGCGCGGCAAAGGCGGAGAACCACCGGGTCCGCTCGAAGGAGCGTAGGGCGGCGAACCACATCTGCCAGTCCAGCCGGGGCATGTGAAAACCAGCAAGCGGCGGCAGATCGCCGACCTGTCCCGGCTTGTAGCGGAAGGCATAGCGCCGCCACTCTTTCCCGTCGTAGCTGCCCTCGACGGCGATCTCCGATCGGTGTTGGGTCATCACCGCGAACAGGCCATAGCTGTTGCTCAAACGCAGGGGCTCAAGCCAATGGCGGGCCTGGCGGACAGGCTCAGGCTCCCAAGCCGTTGACAACTGCAAGGTAGTGGCGAGATGGGTCGTTCCCAGCCAGAGCAACAGGGCGGCAGAGCTGAAGGTGACAGCCCGAGGCCATCCACTCCCCCGGGACGGGATCTGCGGCCCCACCAAACGGCGCAGATGGCCGTCGTCAAGCAGGGGCAGACAGAGTAGGAGGGTGAGGACGTTGAAGTACCCGTAGTTGCCGGTGGCAACAATGCCGATCTGCAACAGGGCAAAGCCGGCGGCGGCAATGGCCCGGAGCCTTCGCCCGCAGAAGATGGCGAAGGGCAGCACAAGTTCGATGACGAACATGACGACCGCCTCCAGGGTGTGCACCTCCGCCGGCAGGTGATGGGCGAACCAGCTCAGAGGCCCAGGGAGGGGCTGGGTCTCGTAGTGAAAGCGCAGAGCGGCGAACTCGCTCCAGGAGGGGTCCCCACTGAGCAGCTTGACCGCCCCCGACGAGAGCATTAGCCGGAACATCAAAGCGCGCAGTACCCACTGTATTGCCGTTGAGGCGGGCTGGCGCCAACAGCGTCTTGGTCGGAAAGCCAGCGGCATCCAGAACATGGAGACGTAGCCAGTCTCGAGCAGCAGCAAATCCCACTGGAAGGAGAGGAAATCCTGGCCGCCGACGAATAGCGACAGATAGATGAGCCACGCCACCGCTGCCGCGGCAAGCGGAGCGAAGCCAGTAATCAGTGAAAGCGAGCTGGCGACACCGACGGCGCAAAGCAGGTGGAGAGCAAAGTCGCTGGCATCGATCCACAACAGCGTAGGAAGCAGCCTCAGCTGTGAGGCGCCATAGTGCTGCAGAACCGAATCCAGGTAGTTTGCCACAGGGATAATGCCCTGAGCGCCTATGAGTCCTTCCACCTGCGTCCACAGACTGAAGAAGGAGATCCCGTAGACGAGGCCGAGACCGCGCACATACCAGGAGCGGATCAGAAGGTTGCTCAGTCCGGATCCCCCTGTGGAAGATCGATCCTGCGCATCGCCAAGGCGCTAGTGGATCGCAGTGCGAACGCATCTGGGCGAGGGCGTCGATTTCGCCCTGAAGTGTGCTTGGCGTCAGCGCGTAGGCGCAGGGAACCCGTGACATCGATCGAGGCCACCACTCGTAGCAGGCCTTTGGTGGTAACAGCAGGCGAGGCGGTGGTGACGGTGGCCCGGCGGTAGGGGTGGCGCTCGCCTCCACAGACCAGCAGTCCAACCGGCACGATCCACACCTTGATCTGGCGGCGGACACCCGGTAGCATAGGTGCCCGCTCGAGACAGAAGTACGCCCATTGAGACGATCTGCGTTTCACCGTCGATTCCCTCTACGTCCTGAAGCCATCTGCCGAGGAGACCCCATGGCGGCAAGAAAGCCTTTGAACATCATCCTGTTTGGCATCGACAGCCTGCGAGCCGATCACATGAGCTCGTACGGGTACTCCCGACTGACGACGCCACACATCGACCGGCTAGCTTCCCAGGGAGTGCTGTTCGAGAAGACCTACTCGCCTCACATTCCCACGACCTCTGCGTACGCCTCTATGCTCAGCGGCCTCGACTGCTTTTCCACCACGGTCGTGGCGTTGCGACATCAGGGTGAGCTGCCCTCGGAAATGCGGACTCTACCGGAAATCCTACGGGAGGCGGACTACAATACTACCTCAGTCGGCTTCAAAGGAAACTCAAGCTCCCGAGGCTTCGGCACCTATCTCGACTACGCCGCGTGGGGTAGCTGGGAAGAGGGGCGCAGCCCCAAGGCTGAGAAGCTCAACGAGGTTGCCCTTCCTGAACTCGACCGGCTCGCCGCTGACAACAAACCCTTCCTGCTTTTCTTGCGCCACATGGATCCCCACGCCCCCTACCTACCGCCGGGACCCTTCCACCGCATGTTCTACTCCGGTGACGAGTGCGATCCAACGAATCGTTCCATGGATCCGGTAATGTCCTTCAAGCCGTTCTGCGACTTCTTCGCCGACTGGATGCCCCCGGGCATCACGGACGCCGACTACGTCACCGCCCAGTACGACGGCGCCGTGGCCTACATGGACGCCTGCATCCAACAAATCCTCACGCGTTTGGACGAGCTCGGTCTCACCGACAACACGCTTGTCGTCCTCAACGGCGATCACGGCGAGACCCTGTATGAGCACGAGTGCTGGTTTGACCATCATGGCATGTACGAGAACACCCTGCACGTGCCGCTGATCATGCGTCTGCCCAAGCGATTGCCCGCCGGGCTGCGGGTGGACGGCCACGCGCTTCATCAGGACCTGGTGCCGACAATCCTCGAGTTAGCCGGCATTCGCACCAAGATCAACTTCGACGGGCGCTCTCTGATGCCGATAATCCGAGGACGACGCGCCTCCAACTACAGTGACTTCTACATCACGGAGTGCACGTGGATGCGCAAGCACGGTTGGCGCACCCCTGAATGGAAGCTCATAGTGGCTCTTGAGCCCGACTTCCACTTTAAGCCGGAGATCGAGCTCTACAACCTGATCCAAGATCCAACGGAGAACCGCAATCTGGCCAGCAAGGAACCGGGCATCGTGACGGCGCTCCGGCAGCGGCTCGAAGCCTGGGTGGCAAAGCGCGAGAAGGAAACGGGACGAACCAATCCCATGTTCACCAACCTAAATTGGCACGGGTCCAAGTCCCACAAGGGCCCGTTCGAATCGTCGCAGCAGGCGTACGACACCCTACATATCGGATCCGTGGGAACTGCGAATCGATTACAGGCAGGCAACCGCAAGAAGTCGAAGAAGAGGTAGTGCCCCTAACAAGCAGACCGACGAACGCCCTACGTGGCCTCGCGGATCCGCTCGAAGGCCCAGTCGAGCCAGGGTAGGACCGCTTCGGTGTCGAGTGTCTCCACCGTAGATCCCCCCCACAGGCGCAGGCCGGATGGTGCGTCGCGGTACGAGCCGATGTCGTAAGCGACCCCCTCGTCGGCGAGCAGCTCCACCAGCGCCTTCTCCTTCGCCGTCTGCTCCTCCGAATCAAGCTCAGCGTACCAGGGATCAACGATGCGAAAGCAGATAGACGTGCTCGAGCGAATAGTGGGATCGGCAGCGAGAAACTCGATCCACTCGGTGACCTGAACCCAATTCTCGTAGAGTTCCAGGTTGCACTCGGAACGCTTCACCAGCTCTGTCAGCCCACCAATTTCCTCCGCCCAGCGCAGTCCATCGAGAGCGTCTTCCACGCAAAGCATGGAAGGCGTGTTGATCGTGCTACCCTCAAAGATGGATTCATTCAGGCGACCTTTCTTCGTCATGCGGAACAGCTTAGGCAGGGGCCACTCAGGCTCGTAAGACTCCAGCCGCTCGACGGCGCGGGGACCGAGGATAAGAATGCCGTGTGCCGCTTCCCCACCCATCACCTTCTGCCAGGAATAAGTGACGACGTCGAGCTTGTCCCAGGGTAGATCCATGGCGAACACCGCCGAGGTGGCGTCGCAGATCGTCAACCCGGCGCGCGAGGAGGATATCCAATTTCCGTCGGGCACCCGCACTCCTGAAGTCGTGCCGTTCCAAGTGAAGACGACATCACGATCGGGGTCTACCTGGCTGAGATCAGGAATGTTCCCGTAGTCGGCGAGGAGGGTGCGGAGATCCTCCAGCCGCAGCTGGTTCTGCAGATCGGTGACCCAACCCAGGCCAAAATTATCCCAGGCGGCGACGTCAACACCACGCGGCCCCAGCAACGACCACATGGCCATCTCCACCGCTCCGGTGTCTGACGCCGGAACCACACCGATGTGATAATCTTCTGGTACGCCGAGAATGACGCGGGTGCGGTCGACGACCTCGCAAAGCTTTCCCTTACCCAACGACGAGCGATGAGACCGGCCCACCGAGGCATCAGCGAGAGATTGCAGATTCCATCCGGGACGCTTGGCGCAAGGACCGGAGGAGAAGCAAGGATTGGTGGGACGATGCTGCGGTTTACTCAATGATTCAATCCTTAATGAGTTCGCACAGAAGCGATCAAACATGGTCGTCGAGATCAAAGACCTTCTCCATCATCGCCCACCACTCCCCCTCTGCCGCCTCAGGCACCCGCTGTTGGAAAGTGCGCATGAGCTCGTCCCATTCGGCGGCCTTGGGATTCTCTTTGACGTAGCGCGGAAAGTCCACTTCGGGCTCAAAGTCGTCGCAAGCGGTCATATACATGAACATCCTTGTCCCGAGCAGGAAGATCCGCATCTCGGTGATGCCCACGGCGGTCAGCCCGTGCAGGGGTTCGGGCCAGGGATTCCGATGAAATTCCTTGTAATTCTCGATGATCTCCGGATCGTCCCTTAGTTGCAAGGTCAGGCCGTAGACTTTCATGAGGTCATCTCCCCTTCTCGGTGGTATGCATCGGCAAGTAAACTAACGGGGTGCACGACGGCCTCGACCGAACAGGAAGGGGACCGTCGCGCCCCATGTGCGATTTGAATACAGCAGCCGGGGTTGCCGGTGGCGACAACCTCAGCACCAGTAGCCTCGATGTGCCCCATCTTGCGATCGAGCAGACGTTTCGACATCTCCGGTTGGGTGATGTTGTAGATCCCCGCTGAGCCACAACACCAATCGGCCTCGACGAGTTCGACGACATCGAGGTTGGGAATTCTCGCCAGCACCTGTCTCGGCGCATCGGCCACTCCCTGACCGTGGAGCAGGTGACAGGAGTCGTGGTATGCCACGCGTCGCTTGGGACCCGGTATCGACCGGGGAGTGCGAAAACCGATTTCAACGAGCAACTCGTGGATGTCCTTGACCCTTGCCGACCACTCGATGGCGAGCTTGGCGTAGCGTTCGTCATCGGCCAGCAACTGGTCGTAGTGGCGTAGATGGGAACCACAACCGCCGGCGTTGATGACGATGGCGTCGAGCTCCCCCGCTTCGGTGAAGGCGTCGATGTTGCGGCGGGCGAGCTCGCGGGCCCATTCCACCTCGCCATTATGAGCATGCAGAGAGCCGCAACACTCCTGGGCATTGGGGATAACGACTTCACAGCCGTTCTCCTGCAGCACCAGAATGGTGTCTTCATTGACGTCGGCGAAGGCAACGTCCTGCACACATCCGGCGATAAGACCGACTCTCCGCTTCGGTGCCCTCGGATTCGCGGACCGCATCCGCTCCCAGATTTCACCTGTGAACTCGTTGCTGATGATGGGCGTGAGAGGCTCCAGCTCACTGAGCACTCCAGGCGCCAACCGTACGAACCCCAGCGCCCTCACGAGTCGTTGTAGACCGGTCCTCTGGTATAGGCGCAAGACTCGAGCCAGGCAATGAAGCCGTCTCCGCGAGGTGAACAGCCGATTGAGGAGAGCTCGACGAATCCAACTTCGGAGAGGAGTAGCCAGCACCCCGCTACGCTCGACCTCATCGCGAGCGCTCTCGAACAACATCGCGTAGTCCACGCCAGCGGGACAGGCCGTCTGACAGGCCAGGCATCCGAGACAGAAGTACATCTCCTCGCCGAACTGGCGAGTGGTCTCTATACGGCCGTCAGCAATGGCCCGCATCATGGCAATGCGGCCCCGCGGCGAGGAACGCTCGCGGAGGGTCAGCGCATAGGTGGGACACGTGGGTAGGCACAAGCCACAGTGCATGCACTGCTGCACCACTGAATAGTCGAGGCCCTGCAGCGGCGAACCGGAAGCGGCGGCGGTCTGATCTGCGTAGCCCTCTTTGTGCGTGTTCAATGCGGATCGAAAATCTTGCCGGGGTTGAGAATGCCCTGCGGATCGAAGGTGGCCTTGAGAGCCCGTGTGGAAGCCATGCCCACCGGGCCCAGAGCATTGGGAAGGAAGCGTTTCTTGGCCAGGCCGACACCGTGTTCACCCGTAATCGTCCCCCCCATGGTGACGGCGATTTCGAAGACTTCGGTCATGGCCCGCTCGACCCGCTCCATCTCCTCGACATCTCGCTCGTCGGTAAGAAAGGTGGGATGCAGGTTTCCGTCTCCCATGTGACCAAAGGTGCCAATGCGCACGTTGTAGCGGACAGCGACCTGCTGGATATGCTCCATCATACGCGGCAACTCGCTGCGCGGCACCGTGATATCTTCGAGGATCACTGTGGGAGCGAGCCGGGCGAGAGAGCTGAAGGCAATGCGGCGGGCGCTGGCGAGCTGTTCCGCCTCGGCGGTACTGCGGGCGCGGCGCACTTCGCGAGCGCCGCACTCGCCAGCGATGGCCTCGATCTTCTGGGCCTCTTCTTCGACGGCGGCAGCGTGGCCGTCCACCTCCATGAGGGTGACAGCCTCCACGTCCCGGGGCAGTCCGATCTGGGCGTAATCTTCCACACACCCTACAGTGACGCGGTCAAGGAATTCGAGGGTGCAGGGGATGATACGATTTCGTATGATGGCGGCGATGGTCTCTGCGGCGGCGGTAATGCTATCGAAGAGACCGAGAAGTGTGGCTTTGCTTGCTGGGGGCGGGATCAACTTGAGGATTATGCGGGTGATCACTCCTAGGGATCCCTCGGAGCCGATGAAGAGATCACGCATCGAGAACCCGGCGACATCCTTCACGCACTTGGTACCAGTTTCGAGGATGCGGCCATCGGCGAGCACGACCTCCAGGGCCATTACGTAGTCGCGAGTGACACCGTACTTGAGACCGCGCAACCCGCCGGAATTGTTGGCCACATTGCCGCCGATAGTGGAGATCTTGATGGAGCCAGGATCGGGCGGATAGAACAGGCCCGCTTCGGCGGCAGCCGCGGCGACATTTTTAGTGATGACACCGGGCTCCACAGTCATCGTCAAGTTCTCGACGTCAACCTCAAGGATGCGGTTCATGTTGACCAAGCAGAGGACGATGCACCCGGCCACCGGGACCGATCCCCCGGCTAGACCCGTACCCGAACCACGGGTGACCACGGGAATGCCCAGCTCGGATGCGAGGGTCAGAACTTGGGAAACTTCCGCAGCCGTGTTTACCATGACCACGCATCCGGGCAGTTCGTGCAGTGTAGCTGTGCCGTCGAAGGCGTATACGCTGAGATCCTCGGGGGAGTCCAAGACCCGATCGGCTGGGATCAGGGCCTGCAGGCGGTCGGCAATGCTGGCCATCAGGCGCTGGAGGGAAGCACAGTAAGGTCTCCAAGATGCCCCGCGCGATTGAGATAGCGAATACGGATGCTGCCATCGCCACTGAGGTGGATCCTCGTGATTGCCGTATTTAGGTGCTCGTAGTAGAGCCCCCAGCTCGGCAGTCGATCGAGGAGGGCGAGGACGACAGAATTCATGAAGTCGCCGTGGGTTACAATGGCGACGCGCTCGCCGTCGGGTAAATCGGCGGCGAAGCGCCTGAGTTTGTCAGTGACGGCAATGGCGCGGCCACGCGCAGCGGCGGGGCTTTCCTTACCTCGCTCTGCCCCCCACCAGCCGTCGTCAGAAATGGCTGGGGGAACGTTGTAACCGGGAAATCTTTCTGCCAGCTGCTCCCGGGTCGTTCCGCCAAAGGCTTCGACGGTGCCGTCCGGCTTGTCGAGAAAGAGGCCTCCCACTTCGTGCAAGTCGACCCAGATTTCGGGCTGGATAGACAGAGCTTCGGCAACGGGACGCGTAGTCTGCAGGGTGCGGAGCATGGCACTACAGTAGAGGCGGTGCACGGAGGGAACACACGGTTCGGCTGGCTGTTGATGACCTCCAGCCGCCAAATGAGAGGCCAGAGCGCGAGCTTGAACATGACCGAGATCAGTCAGATCGGGGTCGTAGACGCGCTGATTCTGGTCGGATAGGGCGTTGTTGGTGGACTCGCCGTGGCGAATGAGAAAGAGATCCATACTCCCTCACCGGGTTGGGACGGACGCCCATCGTAGACGCCACACGATCTTGACACCTCGAAAGCGGCCAGGATAGGTTACCCCGTCTTTTTTGCTGCCCGTAGCACATCGGGCAGGGGTCATCTGACGGTAAGTTAGGTGGGTGACAACCCAGAGCGGGTGACAACCCAGAGATGAGGACGGCGGTCCCTACACCGCACGACCAAAGAGCAAGTAGCTGATGAATATAACGGTGCGTCAGGGAGAGATTCAAAAGAGCCCAGACCAGGCTTTGATCGTGAACCTGTTCCAGGGCACGCGGCCGGGTGGCGCAACAGGAGCCGTGGACAAGGAGTTGGCGAGCCTCATCGCCCGCGTCATGCGTCGGGGTGACTTCAATGGCGAACGCAACCAGACCCTCCTGCTCTACACCGGCAATGAGGCCATACCCGCCGAGCGGGTCATCGTCGTCGGTCTAGGCAAGAAGTCGGAGTTCGACTTGGAGGCGGTGCGACAGGCGGCGGGCACGGCAGCCCTCAAGCTACAGCTTCTCGGAGTAGAAAGTGCAAGCTCGGTCGTACACGGCGCCGGCGAGGGGGGTATAGACGCCGAAGCGGCAGCGCAGGCGCTAGCTGAAGGATCGGCATTGGCCTGCTACCGTTTCGACGAATACCGCTCCACCCCTCCGTCACGCAAGCGGTTGAAGAAGATCACTGTCGTCGAGTTCGACAAACGTCGGCTACCCACTCTGCGCCGCGGGGTGAAGGCCGGACTGCAGATCGCCGCCGGCGTCGAGCTGGCGCGAGACCTAATCAACCATCCTGGCAACGCGGCGACACCGACCTACCTGGCCTCTCAGGCACACTCCATCGCCAGACGTTTCGGCATGCGATGCCAGGTCATCGACGAATCGGGAATGAAGCGCATAGGGATGGGTGCCCTATTGGGCGTGACCCAGGGATCCGCCGAGCCAGCCAAGTTCATCGTCCTCGAGCACAACCGGCCGGCGAGCCGCAGCAAACGGCCGCAGAAGCCTCTGGTCTTCGTCGGCAAGGGCGTCACCTTCGATAGCGGCGGCATTTCCATCAAGTCCGGCACCGGAATGGCGGAAATGAAAGATGACATGTCCGGCGCCGCCGCGGTGCTGGGCGCCATGCAGGCGGTGGCGACGCTGAAGCTGTCGCAGTACGTGGTGGGCATCGTGCCAGCCACCGAGAATCTGCTGGACGGCAAGTCGTACAAGCCCGGCGACGTGCTCACAACCATGGTCGGCAAGACCATCGAGATCGACAACACCGACGCCGAGGGTCGACTCATCCTCGCCGACGCTCTATCCTACGCGCAACGTTTCGAGCCCGCCGGCATCGTCGACCTAGCAACCCTGACAGGCGCGTGCGTAACCGCTCTCGGTCATCACGGCAGCGGACTGATGTCGAACGACGACCGACTGGCCGGCAAGGTCGAAGCCGCCGCTTCCACCACCGGAGAGAAGGTGTGGAGACTGCCCATGTGGCCGGAGTATACAGAACAAATCAAGAGCACGGTCGCCGACATTAAGAACACCGGCGGCCGGCCGGGAGGAGCTCTCACTGCCGCGGCGCTACTGGCAGAGTTCGTCGGCGACTACCCCTGGGTGCACCTTGACATCGCAGGTACCGCGTTTTCCAACAGCGCACGTCCCTACATCCCGCGCGGCGGTGTCGGAGTCGGCGTGCGCACCTTGGTACAGCTCGCCCGCACCTGGACTCGCCGTTGATCGGCTGCAGACAAGGCGCGTGATCCTCTCCGATCAGACCTTGCGCGAGATGCTGGACTCTGGCGAGCTCGTGGTAGAGCCGATCACTGAGGAGCAGGTCCAGCCGGCCTCCATTGACCTACGGCTCTCCGATCACTTTCTCAAGGTCGACGAAAATCGCCTCGAGGCCATCAGACTCGACAGCGACATCCACTACGACGAGCTCAACCAATCTGAAATCGTCATCCCTCCCCATTCGTTTCTGCTCGCCACCACCCGCGAGCACATCCGGCTTCCCGACAATTTGACAGCCTTTGTGGAGGGCCGCAGCTCAATCGGACGCATCGGCCTGTTTATTCAAAACGCGGGATGGGTCGATCCCGGCTTCGAGGGTAACCTCACCCTCGAGCTTTATAACGCGAACCGGCTGCCCATCCGCCTACAGGAGGGCCGCCGCATCTGTCAGCTGGTCTTCGCGTGTATGGACCAAGCTGCCGCGGCCCCCTACCGAGGTAAGTACCAGAACCAGCGGCGCGCCACAGGAAGCCGAATTCAGCTTGAAGTCGACGGCTGACCAGTATCGAGGCAATGCCGACGTCAATCTCGACGAGATCACCATGCCCAAGCGGACAAGGCAATACGACGCGCATGACCATCGATCCCCAGAAGCTACATCGCGAGAGCCTAGTCATCGACTCCCACAACGACAGCGTCGTGGCTCACCTCAGACGCTACCAACGCGGCCTGGGAGGTGAGACCGGGGCAGACCGCGTAGACCGCGCTGGCGCCGTCTCTTACCTGCGCCAGATCACGCTAGAGTCGGGCCACGTGCAGCTCGACATTGACTTGATGCGGGCCGGCGGCCTCGACGCAGCGTTTTTCGCGGTAGACACCACGCGAGCCTGGGGCAACCACCTGCTCTACGCCCTAGACGCCCTTGGCTATCTGCGTCGCGAGATCCGCGAGCACGAGGAATCACTGACGATAGCTCGC
>JAYZFI010000038.1:0-57535 GCA_036336855.1 Candidatus Latescibacterota bacterium | reverse complement strand
TCGGGCATGACGATCGTCGCCGTGGGCGGTCTGCTCTTTCCCGCTCTCCTGCAGAGCCGTTATCCCGAGTCGTTCTCCCTCGGCCTGCTCACCACCACCGGAAGCCAGGGGCTGCTGTTTCCCCCAAGCAACCCCCTCATCATATATGGGATCGTCTCGGAGACGCCTGTCGATTCGCTTTTCGTCGCAGGCATTGTGCCGGGATCTATGCTGGTGGTGGCCCTCTCAATCTACGCCTACTTCGTCGGGCTCACCCGCACTCGAGCCGATCGGCCGCCGTTGGCGAAAGGGGCCGCGTTGCGATCGCTGCGTGATGGAGTCTGGGAGCTACTTCTGCCCACCGTCGTCATCGGCGGCATCTATTCCGGCATCATCGCTGTCAGCGAAGCGGCGGCTATGAGCGTCCTCTATGTGTTGATCGTGGAGATGATCATTCACCGGGAGGTCAAGCTGCACCAGCTGCCGGCAATCATCCGTGACACCATGGTTCTGGTAGGAGGCATCTTCGTCATTCTCGCCGCTTCCATGGCCTACACCTCTTACCTCATTGACGCTGAAATACCGGCAGGCCTGTTGGGCTGGATTCAGCAGTATGTAGACAGCCGGATCACCTTTCTCGTGCTGCTCAACCTCTTCCTGCTGGCCGTGGGCTGCATGATTGACATGTTCTCTGCCCTCGTCGTCATCGTGCCCCTCATTCTTCCTGTGGCGACAGCGTACGAAGTTCACCCCGTCCATCTCGGGATCATCTTCCTTGCCAACCTCGAAATTGGCTACTCAACGCCGCCGGTGGGCCTCAACCTGTTCATTGCCAGTGCCCGCTTCGAGCGGCCGATTTTACATCTCTACCGCGCCTCAATACCCTTCCTGCTGATTCTGCTCGGCGCCCTGCTGGTGATTACCTACGTCCCCGAGCTCAGTCTGTTTCTCGTCACCTAGCTTCGCATCCATTCACTCCTTTCGTGTCACGGAGGATTATGGCCAAGATCACGGAAGTCCGTTGCCTGCGTGCTCGCCCCGGGGGGTATTGGGTCATCGTCAAAGTCCTCACCGATCAACCCGGTCTCTGGGGTCTCGGATCGGCGAACGATGTCCATCACGCCGACGCCATCTGCGTCGCCATCGACCACATGGCGCATCACATCATCGGACGCGATGCCGGGCATATCGAGGACATCTGGCAGAGCGTGTACGCCGCCGGATACTGGCGCAACGGCGCCCTGCTCAACACCGCTCTCGGCGCCATAGACACTGCGCTCTGGGACATCAAGGGCAAGGAAGCGGGCATGCCGGTGTACGACCTGCTCGGTGGTCCGGCTCGCGATGCCGTACCCTGCTATGCCCACGCCAGCGGTAGCGACATCGATGCCTTGGTGGAGGACGTGGAGCGCTATATCGAGGAGGGCTATCCCGTCATTCGCTGCCAGATGGGCGGCTACGGCGGCGGCGGCTTCCTCGGCCCGGAAGAGACGTCGATGCCGCGCACAGCGTCGAGATCGGCGAGTCGGTATTTCGACGACGAGGCGTATATTGAGGCAATACCCCGCATGTTCGAAATGCTGCGCGACCGCATCGGCTTCGGCCCCAAGCTCACCCACGACGTCCACGAGCATCTCAAGCCCCACAACGCCGTGACCCTGTCGAAGCTGCTCGAACCGTACCGGCTGTATTTCCTCGAAGACGTGCTGCCACCCGAGCAGATTCAGTGGTTCCGCGCTATTCGCCAGCAGTGCACGACCCCGCAGGCCATGGGTGAGTTGTTCGTCAATCCTCACGAGTATGTACCGCTGATCACCGAACGACTCATTGACTACGTGCGCGTTCGAGTATCGAAAGCGGGAGGTATCACACCCTGCCGCAAGATCTCTGCGCTATGCGAGTTCTTCGGGGTGCACACAGCCTGGCAGGAAGGCGGCGACAACGACCCCGTCAATCAGGCTGCGGCCATGCATCTCGATATGACCTGTTCCAGCTTCGGCATCCAGGAGGAGAATCATTTCTCCGAACAGGAGCTCGAAGCCTTCCCGGGCCACGCTGAGCTTTCCGGAGGGTACCTCTATCCCAACGACAACCCCGGACTGGGCATCGACGTGCACGAGGACAAACTCGTCGACTTATTGACAGATCGTCTGCCGAGTCGCACTGCCGACGATCGTCGGGCAGACGGCAGCTCCGTTCGCCCCTGATGCCGGACGCGTTGCCTTTGGCAGGCGCCATGTTCAGCCGGCTCTGCGTATCCGCCGTTGTCGTCGCGTCGCCCGTGCAGTCGGCGAGCTTCGATGACTGGTTGGTCGAGCTGCGCACGGAGGCCCGCGAACAGGGCATTTCACAGAACACCCTCGACGGGGCCCTAGCCGGGTTGCAGCCGCTGCCCCGGGTTTTGATCCTGCAGCGCCGGCAGCCGGAGTCAACGCTAAGCTACTCGGACTACTTGCGCCGCGTCGTGCCTGACGCCCGCGTGCGTCAGGGCCGCCAGGCGATGGTGGAACACTCGGCCGTCCTCGAGCAGGTCGCCGCGCGGTACGGGTTGCAACCGCGCTTCATCGTTGCCCTGTGGGGCATAGAGAGCGACTTCGGCCAAGGCACGGGCAACACCCCCACCGTTCCGGCTCTGGCCACGCTGGCCCACGGCGGACGGCGCCAGTCGTACTTTCGCCGCGAGCTCATCGCCGCACTGAAGATCCTTGATCGCCGGGGCATGGATGGCAACCAGCTGCGCGGTTCCTGGGCGGGCGCCCTCGGCCAATGCCAATTCATGCCCTCCAACTACCTGCGTCTCGCCGTGGACTTCGACGCCGATGGCGATCCCGACATCTGGAACAGTGAGCCTGACGTGTTCGCTTCCATTGCCCACTACCTGTCCCGTGAGGGCTGGCGCGACGACGAAACCTGGGGCCGCCCCGTGCTCCTGCCCGCCGGGTTCGACGCGCGCCTCGCCGGCAGCGCTGTACGCGTTAAGCTCGAGCGTTGGCAGCGGCTCGGGGTGCGACGCCTCAACGAGGGCGACCTGCCCACTCGCGATCTCTGGGCAAGTTTGATGATTCCCGACGGCTTGAGCGGCCGGGCCTTCCTCGTCTACGACGACTTCCAGAAGCTTCTACGCTGGAATCGATCCATCCATTTTGCGCTAGCCGTGGGTGAGCTCTCGGACCGGCTCCAATAGTTGAACACCGTGAACGGAAGCAAGGTCGCCGGCGCCGCTGCCGTCGCCATCCTCACGGCCGGCCTCATCGCCCCGCTCGCCGTGTTCGATGAAGAAGCGCAGCGCGCCCTCGGGCTGACCCTTTTCGCCGTGGTAATGTGGACAGCACGGCCCGTTCCCGTGGAACTGTCCTCTCTTGTAGTGCTGCTGTTGCTTCCGGCGACGGGGCTTCTCGACTTCGCCGCCACGTTCGATCCTTTCGCCCGTCCCACGATCTGGCTTGTGTTTTCCGGAATGGTCCTGAGCCTGATGCTCTCGGAGACCGGTCTGGGCCACCGGCTGGCCTCCGTCGCCCAACCTGTGCTCACCGGCGGCGGGCCTCTGCGCCTGTTCGTCGGTCTGCACCTCATCGGCCTGCTGGCCAGTTTTCTCATTCCCTCCGGGCTCGTGCGGGTGCTCCTGCTCATGCCCATCGGCATCTCCTTGGCGGAAAGCCTAAGCCCGGTGCGAGGCGAGCGATCCCCGGCGGCGACGGCAGCCATCACACTGGCCCTGCTGTGCTCCACCTACTACGGAGGTTGTGGCATCCTCACCGGCTCGGTGCCCAACCTCGTGGTCACGGGTCAGCTAGAAGCGGAAACCGGGCGGGTGATCTACTGGGGAGAGTGGTTGGTGTGGATGTTCCCTGTGTTCGGAGCGTTGCGCACCGCGCTGTGCCTGGGCGTGGTCTACTTCGTAATGGGTCGAGGGTTGGCCACTGAACTCGGCGCCCAGGACCGTTCCGTCAACGCGCCCCTGGAGCCGGCTCAGCGCCGCGCGCTGGCGATCATCGCCATCGGCATCGCTCTTTGGGCCACTGATGTCGTGCACGGGCTCCCGCCGGTATACGTCGGCCTTCTCCTATGCGTGCTCGCTGTTCTTCCCGGCTGGGGACCTCTCAGCATGGAACGGATACGCGGCATCGACTTCCCCTTCTTCTTCTACCTGTCGGCGCTGTTTGGCATCGGTGAAGTCCTGCACGCCACCGGGGTCAACGATCGCCTCCTTGGCCACGTGTTGTCCGTCCTTGATTTCGAGACTTCGGGAGGGTGGCTCTTCCAGCATTTGGCGTTAACTCTGGCGGTCATTCCTCTGAATTTCTTCATGGATGTTGCCGCCGTGGGGGCCGTGGTCACCCCGACAATTCTGCAGGTGGGATCCGCTCACGGGGTTAGCGAACTGGGCGCCCTGTTCAGCACGGCTATGGCAACCACACTTGTATTCTTACCCTATCAGGCGGCGCCCTTTATGGTCGCCCTCGGCTACCGGGCCTTCAGCATGCGCGCCCTGGTCAGCCTCATGCTGTTGATCTCCCTGATCTCACTGATCCTGCTCTGCCCTTTCAACATCACCTACTGGCACTGGCTGGGTTTGATCTGAGCCCCCAACCAACGAGAACCGAGCTGCCATGACGACATCGGGATTCTGGCCCGGGGCCTGTGAAGGCGCCGTCAGCCTCACTTTCGACGACGGCGCGCCGACACATCTTAGCAATGCGATCCCCCGTCTCGACAACCTCGATCTGCATGGCACCTTCTACTTGAATCCCAGTCGCCGCCGGGAGTGGCAGGAACAGGCTGGCGCCTGGCGCGCCGCCGGCCTGCACGGCCACGAACTCGGCAACCACACCACGCGCCATCCCTGTTCCTGCAACTACCACTTTGACGACAACTTCTGCCTCGAGACCATGTCCCTCGCCCAGATTGTGGAGACAATCGAAGAGGCGGAGTGCGCGCTCAACGAGCTCATGCCCGAGCAGGAGAATGCCCGAAGCTTTTGCTACCCCTGCTATCAGAGCTTCGTTGGCGCGGGCATCACCCGGACCTCCTACGTGCCGGAGGTAGCCCAGCGCTTCCGGGCTGCCCGCGGCTGGGGCGATCGGCACAACGACCCTGCTGTCATCGACCTGACCTACCTGACCTCTCTTGCCGTGGAAGGAACGTCAGGTCAGGAGATGGTGGAGCATGTGGAAAAGGCCGCTCGTGAGGGCGGCTGGGCGGTGATCTGTTTTCATGGCATCGGCGGCGATCACATTGCCTCCGGTCTCGACGCCTTCGATCATCTCCTCGACTACCTCAGTCGCGAGCACGAACGCATCTGGACGGCGACTCTCATCGAGGCAGCCGATCACGTGATCGCCCAGCGTCAGGCGGTGTAAGAGTCACCGTACTTGTGGCGAGGATGCAGATCGAACCCTATGATATAGGCACGGCGCCGAGCGTTTGGCGCCATCGAGATTGGAGCGATCGCTTGTCACCGCAAAGGGCCCCTACAGACCAAACTTGAAGGCCTTCTCCTACCCTTCGCCCTCTCGTTGTCTTTCGTTCGCCCCCTCCGTTCTCCTCTTTTTTCATAGCAATCACTGTCGTACGCCGATCCCAGATAGAGGAGGCACCCGGTGACCACGCCGGAGAGTCTGCCTAACGTCCTCGCCCATCGCTATGCCAGCGCGG
Source organism: Candidatus Latescibacterota bacterium (assembly GCA_036336855.1). Lineage (GTDB taxonomy): Bacteria > Latescibacterota > UBA2968 > UBA8231 > UBA8231 > JAYZFI01. The sequence goes on along the minus strand of JAYZFI010000038.1, from coordinate 51,901 downwards.
CGGTCAACGCCATCTGGTCGGAGGAAGGGCGCATCCGCTTGGAGCGCCGCTTCTGGATCGCGGTGCTCATGGCCCAGCGCGATCTCGGCATCGAGATCCCAGACACTGCTATCGTCGCGTACGAGTCCGTCGTTGACCAAGTCGACCTCGGCTCGATTCGCGAGCGCGAGACCACGACCCGACACGATGTGAAGGCCCGCATTGAGGAGTTCTGCGCACTCGCTGGTTGCGAGTATGTGCACAAGGGCATGACCAGCCGGGACCTCACAGACAACGTCGAGCAGTACCAGATCTACCAATCATTACAGGCGGTGACACCGAAGTATGTTCGACTGCTGGATCGCCTGCGCGATCGCGCCGTCGAATGGCGAGACGTGGTCATTGTCGGGCGCACCCATCACGCGGCAGCGCAACCGACGACCATGGGCAAGCGCTTGGCCATGTACGGCCAAGAGATGCTCATCGCCTTTCGGCGCCTCGAGGACCTGATCGCTCATTATCCTCTTAGGGGGCTGGTGGGAGCGGTAGGTACAGGCGTCGATCAACTCACATTGTTCGAAGGAGACGGCGAGCGCCTGCAGGCCCTGCAGGCCCGGGTCCTGGAGCATCTCGGCTTCGCCGCCCAGGCCGGTGCCGTGGGCCAAGTGTACCCGCGCAGCCTGGACTTCGAAGTCGCCTCCTGCCTCTACCAACTGGGCGGCGGCATAGCCAACCTCGCCCGCACCGTCCGTCTCATGGCCGGTGCCGAGACTGCCACCGAAGGCTTCGCACCGGGTCAGGTCGGTTCATCGGCCATGCCTCACAAGATGAACACCCGCAGCACCGAGCGTATCAACGGTCTGCAGGTCATCCTTGGAGGCTACGCCCACATGCTGGGCGGCTTGGTGGGAGACCAGTGGTTCGAAGGCGACGTCTCCTGCTCGGTGGTGCGCCGGGCGGCACTCCCCGACAGCTTTTTCGCCTTCGACGGACTAGTTGAAACTGCCCTGCACGTGGTGGACGACATGGGCATCTATGAAGCCGTTCTGGCCCGTGAGCTCGAGCGCTTTCTGCCCTTCCTCGCCACCACGACGCTTCTCATGGAGTCAGTACGCAACGGCGGCCGCCGGGAAGAGATCCACGAAGCGATCAAAAAGCACGCCGTCGCCGCCGCTCTCGATATGCGCGAGCAGACAGGGCCGGCTAAGGATCTGGCGGCACGCTTGGGAGCGGACTCGCACATTCCGTTGTCGTCCGGGCAGATCGAAGAGATCCTCTCTCGCGGCCGCGACTTCACTGGACAGGCATCAGGACAGGTCGACGGCTTCTCCGCGCAAGTGGACAGCGTCGTCTCCCGCTACCCCGCTGCCAAAGACGTCCGCAAGAGCCGCATGCTCTGAGGCGCCCTTCACGCTACCTGACTGAGGAACCGAGCTGATGCGATACCAGAGAGTGACCCTGAAGCTAAGCGGCGAAGCGGTATCGGGAGACCGGGACTTCGGCTTTGACCCCGGTGCCCTCGAACACATCGCCGATCAGGTGCTGAGCTTGCACTCCCGCGGTGTGCAGATCTCCATCGTCATCGGCGGAGGTAACATATTCCGCGGCGAGCTCGGCTCAAAGTGGGGCATAGAGCGCGCCGAGGCTGACAACATCGGCATGATGGGGATCATCGTGAACAGCCTCATGCTCCGTGGAGTGCTCACTGCTCGCTCTGAGAGCACGGTGGAGGTGCGGGTAATGACGGCGATCTCCGTGGACAACGTGGCTGAGCCCTACATCCGGTTGCGCGCCATCCACCACCTCGAAAAGGGCTACATTGTCATCTTCGCCGCCGGTACCGGACAACCCTATGTCACCACTGACTACACCGCTGCTCAGCGTGCTCTGGAGACCCGCTCCGAGGCCCTGCTATTCGCCAAGAACCGGGCTCGAGGAATCTTCACCACCGACCCTCATGAGGACCCTGAGGCCCGGCTCTACCGTCGCATGCACTACAACAGCATCCTGCGGCAGAATTTGAGGGTCGTGGACCTGCCGTCGGTGATTCTCGCTCGCGACCATGAGCTTCCCATACACGTCTTCGACTTTGCCGAGACTTCGACCATCGTCAAGATCTGCGACGGCGAAGACCTCGGCACTCTGGTGGCCGATGTCCAGGACGAGCTCGAAGACTCGACTCCGGAGCACGCCGCCGCACTCCGTTGACGCCCAGATAGTTGTGTAGACCTTGAAATTACTTGACATACCACATAGGGAAGAAGGATAGATCCGTGACGCAAAAAGCCACCAATATCGTCTGGCACGAAGGACACGTGGGACGTGAGCAGCGCGAGGGTCTGCTCGAACAGAAGGGAGCCTTAGTTTGGCTCACCGGCCTGCCTAGCTCGGGCAAGAGCACCATCGCCTTCACAGTCGAGCATGCCCTGATCGCTCAGGGCCGTCTCGCCTACGTCCTGGACGGTGACAACATCCGGCACGGCCTCAATAAGAATCTGGGGTTCTCCCCCGAAGATCGGGAAGAGAACATCCGGCGCATCGGGGAAGTCGGTAAGTTATTCACCGATGCTGGTGTGATCACCCTGACCAGCTTCGTCAGCCCCTATCGCGCCGATCGCAACAGCGTTCGCGAGCTCATGGCGAAGGAGGACTTCTTCGAGGTCTTCGTCAACACGCCTCTTGAGCTCTGCGAAGAGCGCGATCCCAAGGGGCTCTACAAGAAAGCTCGCGCCGGAGAGATTCCCAACTTCACCGGCATCTCCGACCCCTACGAGGCCCCTGACTCTCCACAGCTCGAGATCCGCACCGACGAGGGCAGCCCGGAGGAGGCGGCAGCGCAAATCGTCAATCTGCTGGAGGACGCGGGAAAGCTCTCATAGAGATCCCCGCCAACTCCGGAAACAGGAACAGATGGTCAACCTCGCTGATTCCGTGACCTTCGACAGAGACGGCCTTATCCCCGTCGCCATCACCGACCACGAGAGCGAGCGCCTGCTCGTGCTTTCCTACATGAACCGCGAGGCGTTGGAGCGTACCGTGGCCGAGGGGAAAGTCTACGTATACCGCCGCTCCAAAGGGCGAATTGCTCTCAAGGGCGAAACCTCCGGGCACGTGCAGAAGGTGAAGGAGATCCGTCTCAACTGCGAAGAGAATTCCATCGAGGTGCGCGTGCAGCAGCACATCGCGGCCTGTCACGCAGGGTATTTCTCCTGCTACTACCGCCGCTGGAATTCCGAGACCGGCCGGTGGGATACTGTGGACAAGCGCATTTTCGACCCCGACCAGGTATACGCCTGATCCGCTATTCTCTACAGGAGAGTTCCTCCTACCTCCGCTGTGCGGGTGGCGGGCAAGTGTGAAAACCTTTCTTCGCCTGCTGCTGAGCCTGGTCTTAACCGGGTTATTCCTCTACTGGGCCTTCAGTGGTCTCGACCTGGGGCAGATCTGGCGGATGATGCGTAGCACGTCGCTGTCGTGGATCGCAATCATCACCATCACCACACTGGGTACACTACTGCTGCGTGCGTGGCGCTGGATAGTTTTTCTGCGCCCCACATCGCCACAAGTTACCCTCTTCGATGCTACCGCTGCGCTCACCGTGTGCTACGCCGCCAACTTTGCCGTTCCTCGCGCCGGCGAGGCTCTACGCGCTGTGAGCTTGCGCTGGAGCAAAGGGGTGAGCGTTCCGACTTCCATAGCTACCGTGGTCGTCGAGCGCGTCATCGACATGGTCTGGCTCATCCTCTTCGTCGGCGTTGCCCTGCTGCTGGTGCCTTCTCGCATCGAGGTGGAGTTCCCCTGGATAGAAGGCGCCGCCATATCCACTCTGGCTGCCTGTTCGGTACTGCTCGCCGTCCTCGTCACCGCCGTGCACAAGGAAGATCGTGGCGTCGCCCTCGTCGACCGTCCTCTCCGCCGACTATCGGGACCGCTAGCTGACCGCGTCTCTGACATGCTGCGTAAGTTCACCCGCGGCCTCGACAGCCTGAAGACACCGGGCTCCTACGTGGAGATCATCATTAGCTCCTGCCTGCTCAATCTGGGATACGTCGCCCTCGTGTGGGAGTCATTCTACGCCTTCGGTTTCGACGCCGACCCTGGCTTAGGTTTTGACGCCGCCGTCGTCATCATGGCCATCGCCGGCATCGGCATGGTGGCGCCTGCCGCCGGCGGCGGTGCCGGCTCCTATCACTATTTCTTCGGCCACTCCCTGCATGCGTTGTTCGAGGTCCCGGAGGCCGCGGCTCTGGCCTGCGCCACTCTCATGCACGCCTCGGCCAACATTATCTATCTGAGCTTGGGAGTCCCCTGCTTCTTCTTGCAACGACGCAGAGCAACGAACGACACCGCCGAACCCGAAGCGGACGCGAAGTGAGTGGCGACACTGAGGATCTGGAGTTCGTTCTCGTCACCACCAGCTGTCCATCACACGCAGAGGCAGATCGCATTGCCTGTCATCTCGTGGAGTGCCGGCGAGCTGTGAGCGCCAAGGTGGCGACCGCGCCGGTGACGAGCCGCTACTGGTGGCAAGGGCGGCTGCACGAGCGGTCAGAGTGGCTGCTGCAGGCCAAAATCCGGCGGCGCGATTTCGACGAGATTGCCGACGAGATCCGCAAACGGCACTCTTACGAGGTGCCGCAAGTGATCGCCAATCCGTTGATAGAAATTGAGCCCCATTACCGCGCCTGGCTCGACAACGAGATCGACCACTGATATCTGCTCAATACTGGAGCGGAGAGACCGCCTTGGTTACCATGGCAAAGGCAGCACAGAACATGCCGATCAGCGACATCCCAACCCCAAATCCTACCATGAGCACCATGGCGTATTGACGCCACTGCTGCTTGCCGTAGCGCTTCCAGAAGTAGAACCGCGCCACCAGCGCCCCCACCATCGGGGGAATCAGTTGGTGTGGGATTCCCAGCACACTCTGCACATACCCCCAGATCATGAAAATCGGCAGGCCCAGAACGGACAGGGCGCCGTACATGAAGACCCCGAAGCCGGCACCGAAGACAGTGATCGGCCACTTCCAGCCATCGAGCGGGTGCTGGATATCAGTTTCGTCGACAACGCCATCGCCATCGTCGTCGGCGCCGTTCAGTAGCTCCTCGTCGACGCGACCGTCGCCATCGTTATCACGCAGATCCCCGGTGTAACGTACATCCCGCCACAAGGTCTGGAACAGCAACGGTTCATCCGACGATCGCTGCAAAAACTCGCCCCCGAAGGCAGCTAATCGGTCCACTTCGAAGAAGAATTCCACAGAGTCGACGCTGGCGCGCAGCGCACGGAACCCAGGATTCGGAGTGATCACTACCTCACCGGGCGGTGGCCACAGCAGTGCCGGTCCGTTTCCGCTGGCTGCAGGTGCCGCCACGTCAGGAGGTGGCGGAATCCCACCCCGCTCCGCAAAGTCGGTGAAGAACGTGCCCACCTCCGACCACGGTCCGTACTCACGCTTGGCCGGATCGGGGATGTCCACGTCGCGGGTCTCGCGAACTCGCCAGTACCACCACTGGCGGTCCTGCAGGTTGCTCGGACTCCACACCACCTGACCTCTCGGGACCGACTCGCCTTCGTGCACTTCGCCGCCTCGCCAGGTTCGCGAGTACATCGTGCTAGAATAGAACAGGGCTCCATTGAAAGCCTGTAGCGGCCACATCAATTGGGCGTAGGGATAGCTCTCGGACGGGATTGGTCCCAGGCGCCAGAGGAAGCTCCAATACATCAGGCTCACGGCGAAGATAATGGGTAGCATGAACAGCTCGGCCTTGAGCAAGCTGGTGAAACGCATTCCCGTGAGCTCGACAACGCGGAAACCTTCGGCGTGCCCTCCATAGTTGCGGGTCGGAAAGGGCACGAACCAGATATCCACGCCTCGGTACCCAGTGAGAAAGATGATCGCCTCGTTGATGTAGGGAATGGAGACCTCACGGCCTATGAGGCCGTCAAGGCGGGCGCTGACAAAGGACATAATCGGCGCGTACACGAAGGCGATGCCGAAGAACAGGAGAATCAGCCCGGTGGTTACCAGAGTGGGGAAGAGCGTCTTGGCAAGCACGATAGGATAGATGGCGGCCACCGAGAACAGGGCGACACAGACCCAGAGGTTGAAATCCCCCCTGCCCAAGTGCTTGAGGCAATAGCCGCGCACTTCGGACGGTGAGTTACAGCCGTCGTGCTGGCAGGTACGAGGGTAGTCCGGCTCTTTGGCGATCCGATCTCGCGTTTCCGTGCGCTGACCTGCGCTGGTGAACAACTGGTAAAAGCTGATCAGCATCACCGCCAGCGTGATACCGATGGAGAACGACCGCCAGAAATCGATACTAGTGACGATCTGAGTGTTGATCGTGTCCATGCCCGCGGACCAGCTGGGCATGAATCCGTAGGCATGCAGGATGGGGCTGGCGATGGTGTGAACGACGACGCCGGAAAAAGACCCTACCACCCCCCAGAACGGCGCGTAGAAGCCGGCGAAAACCGACCCAAGACTTAAGGTGATGCCTAGAGGAGTCGCCGGTAAGAGGTTTCCGAAATACGGAGTCAGATCCCAGAACGGAATTGGAATTAGGGTGATCCTGGAACCGAGAATCGCCTCAGTAAGGGTGGGCACGCCCACGTAAAGAATGCCAAAAGCTGCGCCGATAGCTCCGCCGATGCTAAACACAGGCCATTTCCAAGTCTCCGCCTCTTCCCCGCTCTCCTCGGCCAGCGCCATGGCCGTCAATGCCGACATGGGTGCGGTAGGAAAGGGCAGCCGTTCGCGGTCCGAGGTGAGACGGAAAAGCACATAACCCGAAGTGAACCAAGAGATGCGGCCGACGATGGTTCCTAAGACTAGAAGGCCGATCGGCCAAGCCCAATCAGGGTGTAGGAAGGTGCGCTGCACCAGGGCTTCCGATTCGGGCCCAGGAACGTACCAGTCTGGTAGCAGTCGCGAGATGCCGAACTGCTCCGCTTCCGCGGAGCGCACAAAATACTGGCGAAACAGCAAGTCGAGGAAGGCGCCCTCTTCGCGCGCCACCAGAGCCGAAGCGACGTAGACTAGCAGGTAGATTTCCTGCCGTCGCAATGAGGTGAACGACCGTTTCGCCACCTCGAGAAAAAGAATCACCGTCACCCACTGGGCCGCCGCACCTATGCCGCCGCCCGTCACCAAGCCAAGGTACATCTCCCCCGGCGTCATGATCAGGGAGATGAAGAGAACGCCAATGATGGTGCGAAAGGTGAACCCCTCGTCGAAGCGATTCGGGGCCTCGAGCAGCGCCCGGTACTCTTCGACCTCTTCCCACTGGCTCTTCTTCAGAGAGCGCAGTCGGCCGCGCTTCTGCCCCTCCTTCTCCTGCATCCCCTCTGTCGGTTCGTCAGCCACGCTCGGCTCCTGCCGCCTCCTCGCGATCCATCCTTCCCGTGGTCAGCCACTCGTCGGCGCGCTCCTGGTGATACTGCTTGTCTTCATCGCTCAAAGTATGCCAGATCAGGAAGTTCTTGCGCAGCTCATTGGTGAAGCGCTGGTTGACGCGGCGCCAGTAGGTATCCTGTCCGCTCACGCGCTGAATGAAGACCTCTACGGAATAAGCCCCGACCGTAGATTCGCTAGGGGCGAACTCAAGGTGCAGGAACTGACTCACACCCATGTCAAAGGGGGCAAGCCACATCAGTAGCTGTACAGCGTATTCAGGGCCAAGCTCTGAGTCTTCTTCGACGATGCGGACCTTCTCCGAAAAGAACGAGCCAATCGACTCTTCGCTGTAGGCGCTGAAGTAATTTGCGAGAAAACCGCACAGCCCTCGCACCTCAGCGGCGGATGCCATGAAGGGAAAGGGAAACTGCCAGCAATCGCCCTCGGAGGCCGGTGGACTCCAACGACGGACCGCGTCCGGTACCGCCGTGCGCGCCGCCACCCGCGCCGGGTAAATCGTCGACAGCAACACGACCACCATAACCACGATGGCGGACACGATCGCCGACAGGGAGGAGTAGTTGAGGCTCATGCCCTGTAGCAGGTCGAAAGCGACGAGAATCTTGCCCAGTGTCTGCCCGAGGACATAGCCCAGCGTGACCCCGATGATGGAGTACACGCATGCTTCGGCGATGAAGAGCAGAGCGATGTGTGTCGGCGCCAAGCCCACGGAAGAATAAATTTCGATCTCCCGAAAGCGCTCATACACCGCGCCCATCATGGTGTTGAGAACGATAAGCGCTGCGATCAACATAGGAATGAGGAGTACACCGAGGCCCTGCACCGACGTCACCCCGAGCGAAGTGTACGACGCCACATGATTTCGGCCGGTTTGGGGGTCCTTGATAGAGGCGAACAGGGTAGTATTGATGCGCACGAGAAAATCCTCGAGCAACTCCTGAGCAGGTGCCCCTTCGTTGAAGCGCACCGAGACCGACCGCAGTCCCCCGAAGGCGACCCGCAATGTTTGGAAGGGCAAGATGACGACATATTCGGGATCAAGGTGAACGAAGGGGCGCACCTCGAGCTCCGGCGCCTCTTCCAACACCGTCATCTGCGATACGTTAGACGGCCCCAAAACCTGAGCGCTAGACAGCTGGAAGTCGGCGGGAGTAAGGATTTCATCATCAAGATCGCGAATCTCCTCAAGGGAGGTGGCGCTGAAGATGCCCACCACGGCATAATGCTCGCCAAAGATTTGAACCTCGGCTTCCCCTAGGGACTCTGCCGACAAATCCAATGCGTGGGCCATCTTCTCGGAAAGCAGACAGCTCTTCTCGCGGGGCTCCTGGAAGTAGCGCCCCGCCACCAGGGCCCCGTCGACGCCGGTAATCTTTCTCTCGTGGGGCGTCAGCCCAAGCAGAGCCGTCGATCTGGCCGATCGCTTTCCACGAATCACCTCCGTGTACTTCTTTTCCTCATCGTCGTAGGCGATGTTCCAACTGCGTGGGCTTACCATCCCGTGGGGCCCGAAATGCGATTGAGCGTAATCGTAGAGGGAGGGGTTGAGAAAATTCCAGCCTCGGTCGCGAATTAATACCCCTTCGTAACTGCCCTCGTGAGGTTGAGAGAACACCAGGAAACGCACGTCGGGTTTGAAGGAAGTGAAGGAGAGTACCGTGAATGTGAGTATAGTCAGCGTCAGTAAGGTCAGACTCGTGCGCAAAGGCCGGCGGCGCATGTTGGAAATACCGAGCATGAAGGCGGTGTAGGCAGCGCTTACCCGGCTGATGTCGGTCTCATGCACCTTGGCCTGTTCTGCGCGGTATTCCCGGATGAAGCGATTGAACCGCGTGATCACCATCGAGAGCACGAAAATTGCCATAGCCATGATCGCGAAGGCGAGGAGAATCACCATGGGATGGGCGATCGAAAAGGCAGGGTGAACCTGGGCGATAACGAGCCAGATCACGGTGATCAGACCGGCAAATCCGGTCAGCTGCCAGCGAATATCGGGGGAGGCGAAGAGCAGACGTTCGCCGAAAAACGCCGCCGGCAGCACCAAGGCAAGGAAGAACACGATGCCACGGATCACGTCATTAAGGGTGCCCACCACCTCGGGATAGGCACGCGTGGTCACCCCCAACCCCGCGCGCAGATGCTCTGTGTAATCGGACCAGCGATACTCTGCATAGGCGGTTTTCGCCTTCTCCATGAGCACACGTCCGAGTTCATGGAGTCGGTTGACACGTTGGTTTTCGATGGCGTGCTCGCGCATAGTGGCAAGTCGGGCATCGTTGAGCCGCCACATGTCCTGCAGGGCGTACAAGGGCGTCGGTATCAACCGCTCGTTCGCCAGATCGTAGCCAATTCCCTTCGCTTCAAACTCGTTGGTGCCGCCCGGACTGTTGATGAGGAACATCTCTGTGTTCAGCATCACGCGCAGCTCTTTGGCTCGCTCTCGGGGCACGAATACCATGAGCATATCCGTGTCATAACCGCCGAATTGGCGGCCAAATTGCCGTGGCGCCACGCCCCCGCGGTCGATTATCTTGACGTCCCGAAGATGCCTCAGACTGTTCGGACTGGTGAGTCCGTAAAGCGGCCGTGAAACGCAAGGGAACACCACGATGGTTTTCGTGTCCTGATCCCAACGCACTGCCCAATTCAGGCGTCCCGAATCGAGCGGACTTCCATTGCCGTTCCTCTGGGATCGTTCGCTGAGATCCGGGGCGTGGGTGATCTCACCGGTCTCATCGTCCACGACGTATGCGGTGACGGGAACTCCACCCACGTACATGCCGGGAAGTTCGGTCTCCCCATTCTCGTCGGTGAGATGGTAGCTAGAAAAGAACACGCCTTTGTGGGAATCTTCGCCGACCACGACGATGGCATTCGGAACTGGCCGATCCGGAATCTGGCTGCGTCGGGGAAAGATCCGCACCCGCGCTCGGTAAGTGCGCATCTCGTCCTGTAGGATCGGATCGAAGTCTTCCAGGTCGGAAAACAACTCGGGATCGTTGAAACTGCGACTCAGCAACTGATTGAGAAAGACGACTTGGCGAGTGAGGTTGCTGATGTTTACGTGCTCGGGAAGGTCCAGAGGAGTGTTGACAGGAAAACGGGCGTCATTAACGGTGACGAAAGAGAGCGCCACCTGCCCCGCCATCATGGCCACCTGCCCATCTACTGAGACTCCGTCCGGCACGAAAGTGGACCAATCCATGCCACGAATCGGGCTGATGCCATTCACCAGAGGGTGCTCACCCTCTCGTCCGAGCGTTGGGGAGAGCTCCTCCGAGTAACGCGTGAAACGACGGCCGAAAGGCACGAAGAATCGTTTTTTGTCGAAGCTGTTGGTGTTGTTCCAGATAGCGATCTGGTCGGTCTTCGAACTCAGATCGAGGCCAATGAAGAGATGGGGTTCGAGAGGCTCCTCCATTCTATCGGCATAAAACTTGTGCTTGCGGGCGTGCCGCGTTACCCAATCTTCGATCCCCGCCCGCCCATTGTAGTGCGCCCCCGCCGCCAGCAGGATGACAGTGCGCGACGGAGGGTGCTCTCGCAGGTGCCTTCCGAGCTCGAGCAGGGCGAGGATGCTCGAGCTCATCTCCGCTGCCGGGGCCAGGTCGGGCACCACCGAGGTGCCGTCATAATAGGCTTCGACGACGATGGTCTCCTGCTTCAACTGCGGGTCAATGCCATCGATCTTAAGCCAAAGATTCCACGCCGGCGCTCTTGTCCAGGTAACTCGGCTCTCAAGCCGGATCTCGCTCTCCACCTCGTCGGCGAGACGACGCTTGAGGCGACGTGCCCCTTCGGCGTCGAGCCAAAACCGGGGCACGTCCAATGGAGCTTGGACAAACTTGTCCAAAGTTTGCCGGTAAGTAGTCTGTTCCGGCTCAATAAAGACGATGGCCCGGGCCCCCAAGGCGGCGGCACGCAGCCAATGATCCCAGCTATTGAAATCGAGAAGGATCACCCGGCCGTCGAGAAGCTGCCCGTCGTAGTCTTCCCACTCGCCGCCCGCTGCCCAAATCAGGGGAGCGACGATGCCGCCGGGGGGTAGTGTGGTGGTGCGGACGCCGTTTGGCCACAGGGGGTGGATGCGTAGCCGCTCCGAGCTCTCAAGCACAGTAAGCCAACTACCCTCTTCGCTGGTCTTCGGCACTGTGAGCTCGAAGGCTTCGCGGCGGACGGGCCCGAAGTCAAGTTCCTGCAGTTCACTTTCGACCCAGTCCGACGCCCGGCGGTTCCCGGGATACCCGGATACGCGCGAACCAAGGGAAGCGAGGAACTCCACGGACGCGGCGAGCCGATGCTCGATGTCGGAGGAGAAGGGCGGCTGACTCACCGAGGAGACGGGAACCACCAAGGCCAGCATGGCGACCAGCACCAGCCTGGATAACAGGGCATTGCTCATTCAGATCCAGAAGATCGGGTTCCCGACCCTCCCTGTGAAGTAGTCGACCACAAGCCACATACCATTGCAAAACACCTGACCTGCGATCAATCCAAGGAAGAAATTCTGACTCTCTCGATAAACCGAGGGCCCGCCATACTTGAGCACGAACCGTTTCAGTAGCCAAGCAATGAAGACGTTGAACCACACGTGATTCATCATGGCGTTCGCACCGATCGGAAATCCCAACGGGTGCACGGGCCACCACATGAAACGCTGCCGCAGCCACATCATGACGAGCATCACCAATCCCCCACCACCGAGGAACCCTATCCCCAGCCAGTCCGTGCCAGTTGGCTCGACGCTGCGTACCGCCATGTTATAGGCCGCCGCTGGTAGTCCTTGGAAGAACCAGTTGCTGAGATTGATACCGCCGTGACGGTAGGCCATGTGGAAGATCATCCAGAATGAGCCCAGAGTGCCCACAAACAAGGCCAGAACCATCGCCCAAAAAACGACCCGGCGAGCGCGAGGCTCCATCTCCTCAATCATCTTTAGCGCGTTGCTGCATGTCGCCATGACAAAGACGCGCACATCCGCAGCCCAAATGAAAGCGAGGGACATATTTAACACCCCAGCGGGACCCAGCACCGAGGAGCCTATTCCCTGCACCATCAGATCAGGTGCGATCATTGGAGCTCGAACCACCGCAAGACCCGCTTCAGCAACAATCCGCGTGATGCCGACGAAGATCAGCAGAGCCACGATGAGAAAGAGAACAGCCACCGGAAGGGGTGTTCCCATCAACCATAGCCAAACAACCATCACTGCTACTCCCCCGACCGCCCCTAGCACCGCACCACGGTAAGACACGATTTCGTCGGCGTCCGAAACTTCGGGCCGTCGCCCCAGGGCTTTGCCGAGGACCTGGCTGTAATGCCCGCGGCCCACCCACAGCCCCACCAGCACCATGACCAGCAGCGCCCCCAGGCCCTGATACCCAAGGAGAGGAAAGTCAAGGACGCCGAAATTGAGACGCTGCGTCGAGGTCATGCCGGCCATCGCCAGCACCTCTCTCTGGCCTTTAGACAGCAAGTGAAAAAACCAGATGCCCGCGGCGATGTTGGAATTGATGAAATAGGAGAATCCGAGCACCGCAAAACTGATGTAGAGCATGATGCTCTGATGACCCAATATCACCGACCACTGCAGCGGAATCACGGGAAAGCCGGGATCATAGCGATGCAGAGCCAGCAGGCTTCCCACCAACATGGGTAGGGAGAATCCAACCCACATGGAGGGACGGCGAAAGAACCGATTGACCACTTCCCCACTCTCTTCTGCACGAATCATGGCAAGACCGACCTGTGCGATGGGATAGGGTAATCGCTCGCGTTCCATCCACTGGCGGCGGAGGATCACAGCGACGCACACCATGGTCACATAGAGGGAGACGAGAAACAGCGCCCACCACATCAACGGCTCTACCCAGCTTCCGTAGGGGATCTGATCCTCCGGCCCCAGGCCTTCGAAGAACAGTTGACTGCCGTTCCCGTCGTCGACGACGAGGGCACCGGGCAAATACGGAAACAGCCGCTCTGCCCAGAGGTTCTGCGGAGACGCGAAGTAGAAGATGGCGGTGATGATGGGGAGGATCTGTTCGGCCAGTCCCATCGTGCAGATCGCCGAGACGATGAGGAGCATGGCGTACACGAGGACGAGCTCGGACCGGTTCAGCGCGAAGGTACGGTCGGAGCTCACCGCGACGAGATTGAACCACGCGGTGGCGACAACGAAGGTAGAGAACAGCAGGCCCGGAGAGTACAAATCGAAGTGATCGAACGGCCAGTACGCGAAGATCCACGCCGCTGTCAGCAGAAGAGCCAGCGGCAGCGCGAACCGAGGATGGCGCTGGCATAACTTGAAGGCGGCATTGAATAGGCCAATGAGGAGCAGAAACAGGAATATGGCTCCCGGCGTGCTGAAATCGAGAGCCATATAGGAACCACGGATGATCATGTTGCCATAGGGGGCACCTATGGCAAGGAAGAACGAGAGGAAGGTGCCAAGCCAGAAGGCACGGAAGGTCAGCGCCGAATCCCCTTCTTCGAGCACCCGGTCTCTACGGGTGGCCAGATAGTGCTCGAGGTCTCTGGGCAGCCTCTTCTGCAATCGTCGCGCTTTTCTGTTCGTGGATTGACGGGTGCGGAATGGGACGCACCCGCTGTCCCTCCCCGCGCAGGCGAAAATAGCGTCGCGGAGCCCAGTAGCGCCATGGTGGACGTCGGCTCCTTGACCGGCGTGAGTGGCTCCGGTTCTTTACCCCAGTCGCCGAGTCTCAGGAATGAAAGACGCCTACCTCGAAATCGCACGACGCATCTTGCCGCTGCCCACTGCGCCGGGACAGGAGCACCACGTCGTGCGCGAAATCGCCGCCCTCGCCTCGACTGAGGCGCTGCCGTTGAGTGTCGACCCCTTCGGCAATCTGACCCTTCGCACCCCCGCGTTGGCCAAAGGCGAGCCAGCCCCTATCACCCTGACCGCGCATCTCGACCACCCCGGCCTAGGGCTCTCCGCGGTAGAGCCCTCGGGGGAATTGTTATTCCGCCCGTTCGGGAACATGCCCGTGGAAATGGCTGTGGGTCGAGAACTGCTGTTGTTCACTTCGCAGGGAGATAGCAAGTCGCCGATTGCACGATGCACGGCCGTCGCCTATCGAGAGCGCGGTGTCGCGGGACCATTTGGTGAAGGCCCCGGTTTCGTCGGCCGGCTGAGCGAGGGGAACCCGCATACGTTCGACCTCGCACACACCTTCGCTATGTGGGACCTTCCCCCGCTAAACCGGCGCGGGCGACGCCTCGTTGGGCGAGCCTGCGACGATCTCGCCGGAGTGGCAGTAGCATTGACCACGCTCGTCGAGGTTACGCGGCGCCAGCCAGCAGAGAAGCTGGCCGTGTTTCTCACCAGAGCCGAAGAGACTGGCTTTGGTGGAATTTTAGCGGCGGTACAAAACGGATTGCTAAGCGACGAGTCGCTCTATCTTAACATCGAGTGCTCAAGCTGCCGCGCCGGGGCGCCACTGGGAGACGGCCCCATCATCCGGGTCGGAGATCGACGCTGGATATTCGACGCCGACATCACCGAGGGACTGGTCGTAGCTGCACGACAGTGCCACCGGGACGGCCAGGGCAGCCAGCCCTTGCAACGCAAGCTGATGGATGCGGGGGCCTGCGAGGCAACCGTGCTTGCCCGTGCCGGACTGCGGGTCGGTGCCGTCGCCCTCCCTTTGGATAACTACCACAACCAAGGCCGGCACGACCTACAGCCGGAGGCTGTAAATATCGACGACGCGGTTGGCTTGGTACGAATTCTCTTCTATCTGGGCACGGCGCAAGGGGACCCTCCGATCCGGACTGCCATCCGGGAGCTCGACGGCCTATTGGGCGAACGTCGTCACTTGCACGAGCGCGCCCTCGAACGTTCCGCGGGCGCAATCAGGGACATCACGAGGCGCGTTCAGCACTGACGCCATATGGGCACCCCACGTGCAGAGACGCTCCTCAACTGCGAGGAACTATACGATGGTCCAGCCCCCGTCCACGATCAGGGTGTGGCCGGTGATCATGCTCGCCGCGTCCGAAGCCAAGAAGATCACCGGGGCGGAGATCTCCCGGGGCTCGGCAAGGTCACCGCGCAGGAGATTCTTGGTTTTCACGGCGTCGGCAAAAGCCTGACTCTCCTTCATCGCCGCTTCCGCCAGAGGTGATCGCGTCACCGTAGGAGCGACGACGTTGACGCGGATGCCATAGGGGGCCCATTCCGCGGCCAGCGTCCGCGACAGGTTATTCACTCCCCCCTTTGCACCGCTGTACGGCCCCCGCTCAGGAGCGCCGACGACTCCAGCCTGGGAGGAGATGTTGACAATGCTACCGGGTCGCTTGCGAGCGATCAGGTGCTTAGCCGCTGCTTGACTGGCGAAAAACACGTTCTTGAGGTTAGCATCGACGATGAGATCATAGAGCTCTTCGTCATAGTCGAGAGCGGCGGACAGCTTATTGTAGCCGGCGTTGTTGATCACCACGTCGAAGCCATCGTAGTGGGTGTCTACGGAGCTAATGAAGGTACGGATCGAAGCGACATCGGTGACGTCAAGGCTATGAACAAAGCATTCTCCACCAGCCGACTCCACCTCTTTTCTCAGGGTCTCGAGTTCGCTCATGGTGCGGCTTCCCACGGCGATGCGGGCGCCCGAGGCTACGGCATCCAAGGCGATTGTGCGACCGATGCCACGACCGGCCCCAGTGATGATGGCGACTTTGTCTTCAAGTTGGAATGACTCAAGTGCAGGCAAGCAGGTATTCTCCTGAAGAGGTAAATCGGAGGCGGGTCAAAACGGCCGATTATCCGCCATCTGCAGAGCTCCGGCGGGAAAGACAGCGGCACCAGCGCTGTCGCCGTGGATCTGAATGAGCTCGGCGAGAAGCGGTCCCCAATCGGTAAAGTGGCAAACGTGCGATCCGTAGAGCATCTCGCAGTCGTAGCGGTTGACTCCCGGCGACAGCAGGAAGGTACGATGGCTACGAGGGCCGGGATTGCCGCGCAGTGCGGTACCGGGACCCAGCACGGAGTGCCATCCTAGTCCTTCCGGAGAGGCGGACAGGATGACGACAGTGGAGTCCTCCCGCAATAGCGTGGGATTCGCGCCGGAGAGCGGCGTCATAGCCAACCCCGCCTGGCAGAGTTCGGTGTCCTTGGGAAACGCGTTGAACACGCCCACGTCCACCGGTGTGGACGGAATGGGCGTGGCATAGCGCTGGCGACCGAGTTCGCAACCGCGCCAGTATGCCTCCTCGGTGTCGCCAGCCACCAGATCCATGATCTCCAACTGCTCGTTGAGCAAAGGATTGACGACGTAATTGACCCCCGCCATGCGCGCCACTTCGGCCAGATGAGGACGGAAAGCACTGCCGTGGATGTGGCGGTGGTTGAGCATGATCGTCTGCTGTCCGCAAGCGCCAGGCAATAGCAGCTTCGCCCCGCCTCCGAACATGCCGCCGCGCGGCGTTATCATCCCCATGGCGATGCGTATTTGGCATGACATGAGGTCACGGTTAACGAAGATGGGTACACCCTGACTCGACGAGCCGAGGTGCTCTAGGTTCTCATAGGCGTTGTGATTGACGACGCGATAGCGACGCACGATCTCTTCGCCCACCTTCTTCACGAAGTCGTCCCGAGTCATGGGTCGGTGGGCGGCAAGGGCAGCGATGATGGTAATCCCCTCTTCGGGGATACCCGCCTCGTGCAGATCTTCAAGGACATAGGGCAAGAGCCGGAAGGCCGGCGTCGGCCGGGAAAGGTCGTCGACGAGAATCGCTGCCGTCTGCACGTCTCGGGAGATCTCACCAAGAGGTGGGGTGCCAATGGGGTCCGCCAACACCTGACGGATTCCCTCGTCTCCGATGTCGTCGCCGCCGCGCATGCGACAGACTTCGATTTCCCAAGTGTCGGGGAAGCTGAGGCGGTACGCAGAATCGCCGTACCAGGCCGCCCAGGGGATGTCGACGTAGGTCGGCACCTTCTAATGCAGTCCCATCTGGCGCAGATTGCGCAGACTGATTCCCAGGCTCTCGAAGGGGTCTCGCTGGCAGCGATCCTGTTCGATCAGGTACCACTCGATGTCGGCGTCGGCGCAGGCCTCAAGGATCGGCTGCCACTCCAAGTTGCCCTCCCCAACCTCGGCAAACAGTTGCTCACTACCGTGCATAGCCAAGTCCTTCAGGTGCACAATATGCATGCGGTCCTTGAGCCGCCGGAGCCAGCTGACGGGGTTCCCGCCTCCGTGCTGAATCCAATAGGTGTCGATTTCGAATGAGAAGGTCCTGGGGTCGGACTCCTCGATGAGAATCTCGAGAGCGGTACTCGATCCGAAGCGTTCGAGCTCAAAACTGTGATTGTGATAGCTGAAGGTGAGCCCGGCGTCGATGAGCGGACGCACCGCCCGCGAGGCTTCGCGAGCGAAGCGGGGAAAGCCCTCTTCGTTGCGGTATTCCTGGGGCAAGCCCCCGATGGCGACATGCCGGCACCCCCAAGTCTGATGGTCGTCGATAACCTGCCGAGACTCGTTCCGTAGGAGGTCGTAGCTGACGTGGGTGGCGACGATGCGCAGGCCATTATCATCGGCGATCCGGCGCAGTTCGGTGGCGTCAATGGATCCCAATGCCGAGGTCTGGACGGCCTCGTATCCGAGATCTCGAACCCGTGAAAAAGTCGAGCGAATGTCATCAGGGGTCTTGAGAAAGTCGCGAAGCGTGAACAGCTGGGCGCCGATTACGGATGCCATGAACGTCCTGAACGTTGAGTTGCGGTTGGGCGGGACAATGCGAAACTCGGCTAGCTTAGAGGCTCCCCTCAACGAGGTCAATGTGAAGGGCGTGCCGACGACGCCAAGAACCCGCCGAGAAACACCATCACTAGGGCGGTCGCGACGAAAGCACTCGCCGCCATCCCCCCAACCGCCAGCGGTGCTCCCCAGGCGACGGCCATGACGCCGCTCTGAATCTTGCCGAGAGGGCCGAAACCGATGGCCAGCACTAAGGCACTCATTGTGCGCGAACGCATGTGATCGGGCGACTCGACGAGGAGCACCGAGCTCTGCATGGTGCTGAATCCCGCCTGGCCGCAGCCGGAGATTAGCAGGGCGATTAGAGAGAGTGAGAAAAGCTCGGACACGGAGAACACACAGAGTCCAACGCAAGTCAACAGCGACCCGGCGGAAAAGATCCATTGGTTGTTCCATCGTCTCCGACTGAAATGGACCAACAGCAGCCCGAGCAGCGCTCCCACTCCGTTGGCCGACCCAAGTAGACCAAGGCCCATCGGTCCCTGCTGCAGGACATCCCGAGCGAATACCGGCAGCAATGCCTGGAAGGGGAAGCTCCAGGCGTTCATGATCACAGTGATGAGAAGGACACCGAAAACGGGCCGGTTGTCGCGCACGAAGGTGATCCCCTCTCGCATGCGCCGCAGAGAATCGCCGATTCCCAGCGGAGGCGACGGAGAGCGGGAGTCGGTACTAACACCAGAGAGAATGATGACGGCGACGCCGCTTATGGCAAACAGCGTCCAGATTGCACTGCCGGCGCCCAGGCGCTCCATCGTCACACCCGCCACCAAGGGTCCAAGGAGCCGTGCCACGCTCTGTAGAATGTTCTCCAGCATCATACCATCGACGACGCGGACCTTGCCGACCAGATCCGGGATCAGGGCCCGTCGAGTAGGCCAGTCCAGGGCCCAGGCGCAGCCGTTGAGGAGGGCTACAGTGGCCAGATGCCAGTACTGCAGAGCATCATAGGCCAGCAATACACCGAGCGTCCCCACCCCACAAAGATTGACTGTCTGTAGCGTGAGAATCACGTGACGCCGCAGAAAACGCTCGGTGACGATAGGTCCGAAGACACCGATGATTGCCGACGGTGCGGATCGACTGAAGGCGACAAACGCCACCCACCACGCAGAATTGGTAAGAGTGAGGGCGAGCCAGCCGAAAACCACCATCTCCATCCACATCGAAAACCACCAAAGGCCATTGGCAAGCCACAGCCGGAGGAAGTCGGCGCTGCGCAAGGGCGAGAAGAATCTCGATCCCCCTTCGCCTCTCTGCGGACTCGTCAACGGGGAAAACGTGCACCGTTTGCCGGGGCGAGAGAAGGGCCACAGTTTCCCTTCTCTCCTCCTACCCCCACCCTCTTTGCCACCGACAAGGAGCCGTCTGGATGTCGAATCCTGTAAAGCAGCTGCGAGCCCTCGATCTCTACCCCTTGCCAACGCCACCCGAGCCTGCTGGCGCCTACACGTGTGCCGTTCGCAGCGGGAACCTGCTCTTTGTTGCCGGACAGCTTCCGTTGCGCGATGGTGAGATCGTCTTCAAAGGGCGAGTGGGGCAGGCGATCAGCGAGGCGGAAGGTTATCAGGCGGCCCGCCTGTGTGCGGTGAACGCTCTCAGCGCCATCGAGGCCGAAGTCGGGCTCGATGCCGTGACAAGAATCGTCCGGATGACTGGATACGTGTCCAGCGCGGAGGGATTCTCGATCCAGGCGGGTGTGGTGAATGGTGCCTCCGAGCTGATGAAGGAGGTGTTCTCCGAGCGCGGCATCCACGCACGACTCGCGGTGGGCGTTACCGCGCTGCCGTTGGACGCAGCAGTCGAGCTGGAAGTGATCGCGGAGTTGAGCGCCGCCTGAACCTCTACCGACGCCGGGGCGATCAGGCGGTGAAATTGGTGGAGGTCCCGGCGCTGGAATCCTCGGCATCCCTCGGGTCGGCCCCCGGGGTCGACTCCGCGCCGGCGGGGGCGTTCGGCGCCATGGCGGCACTGCCGTTGCCACCAGAAGTAACCTGAGGGCCGGGGCCGTCTCCCCTCGCCACGGCATTGTCGGGCTGAACCTGTACGGGTTTGCCTAGAATCTGCCGCAACTCATCGCCCTCCATGATCTCCCGCTCGAAGAGCACCTTCACCACTTCCTCGAGCTTGTCGCGGTGCTCGAGGAGCACCTGCTTGGAGCGCTCGTAACATGAATCGACGATGTGGGAGATCTCGTCGTCAATACGCTTGGCGGTCTCGTCACTGAAGGTGCGTTCGCTGGAAGGCATGCCGAGGAAGGAGTTTTGGCCGCGTTCCTCGCGTCTAGCTACTAGGCCCAGAGCCTCGCTCATCCCGTATTCCTTGACCATGCTCTCGGCGATCTGCGTAGCTCGCTGCAGGTCGTTGGAAGCGCCGGTGGAGATCTCTCTGAACACGATCTCCTCCGCCGCCCTGCCCCCCAGCAGCGCACAGGTGGTGTCGAGAAGCTCTGCCTTTGTCATCAGATAGCGGTCTTCCAGCGGCATGTTCAGCGTATAGCCGAGGGCTCCCACGCCTCGCGGAATTATGGAAATCTTCTGCACGGGATTAGCTTCGTCGACGAGTTCACCGACTAAGGCATGACCCGCTTCGTGGTAAGCGACGATGCGCCGCTCCTTGTCATTGAGAACGCGGCTCTTGCGCTCGAGCCCTGCGACGGAGCGTTCCACCGCCTCGTTGAGCTCATCCATGGTGATCGCCGACAAGTCGCGGCGAGCGGCCAGCAGAGCTGCTTCGTTGATCACGTTGGCCAGATCCGCCCCGGCAAAACCAGGAGTACGCACGGCGATGCGGTGCAGGTTAACGTCGTCGGCAAATTTGGCCTCGCGGGAGTGGATCTGCAGGATCGCCTCCCTACCCTTCACGTCCGGCCGGTCTACGGTGACGGAGCGGTCGAAGCGGCCCGGACGCAGCAGGGCGGGATCGAGGATCTCAGGGCGGTTGGTGGCGGCCATAAGGATAACGCCGGCATTGGCCTCGAAGCCATCGAGTTCGGTGAGCAGCTGATTCAGCGTCTGCTCGCGCTCGTCGTGGCCGCCAAACGCGCCGGCACCGCGGGCCTTACCGAGGGCGTCGAGCTCGTCAATGAAGATGATGGCAGGAGCGTGTTTCTTGGCCTGCTCGAAAAGATCTCGAACTCTCGCTGCTCCAACACCGACAAACATTTCTACGAAGTCGGAGCCGCTGATCGAGAAGAATGGGACGCCGGCCTCACCAGCGACCGCCTTGGCCAGCAATGTCTTGCCGGTGCCGGGCGGTCCCACCAGCATGACGCCGCGGGGAATCTTGCCGCCGAGCGCCTGGAACTTCGCGGGAGTCTCCAGGAATTCGACGACCTCCTGAAGCTCTTCCTTAGCCTCGTCGATGCCGGCGACATCGCCGAAGGTGATCCCCGTCCCCTTCTCCATGTACACCTTGGCTTTGCTCTTGCCGATGGACATGAGCCCGCCAGATCCGCCGCCCATGCGCCGGGCCATGAACATCCATATGCCAACGAAGAACACGGCGGGCAAGACCCAGCCCATCAGAGAGATCAGCCAAGTGGGCTCGCGCCAGCCGTCGTAGTCGACGCCGTGCTCAACGAGAAGGTCGATGAGAGCGGGATCTTCCACGCGAGTGACCGTGAAGGGGCGGGTAGTCTCGCCATCGTAGTAGCGACCGCTGATCTCGTCCGAGCCGAGGTCACATTCGGCGATCTTGCCGTCCACGACCCACTGGCGGAAGGTCGAATATTTCACACCTTCGACCTGACCCCCCAGATAGTTCTGCAGGGCCAGCAGCAGAAGGACGGTAAGGATAGCGTAGGCGATGGAGAGTTGGGTTTTGCGGTCCAGACGCATCAGTTCGCGATGTGTGGATGGAAGAGGCCGTGAGAATGGTGTCCGACTACACGTAACACCTTGAATGGAAATCAGTTACGGGGAGATAGTCGTACGGGAAGATAACCGCAGCGCTGCCGTCGGTCAAGCTGTGACGGCCCTCACTGCCACAAGGTTGTGGCAGAGCTGGTTAGGCTTGGTGAAGGCGAGGCTTGCGAATATTGAGGGCAGCGAGCAGGTCTTCAATCCCATCCTGCACAAAGAAGTCACCCCGAAGTTGGTGCTCGGCGGGGCCAGTCTTGGGTGGTCGGTTCGCATGAAGTGGTTGTTGAGTCAGTGGCCTCCCGATTCCTGCTGATCCTCGCCATATTCTGGTGCAGTATCGGAAGGCCGGCGCGATGCTCGGGGTTTTACCGCTACATAGAACCGCTCGCCATCCTCGAAATGACCGAGAACCCCCATTGCGCGGCCCTTTTCAAGGCGCAGTCGAGTGTTGTAGAGAGAGATCTGGAACCCACTCTCCACCAGTATACGGCGAAGGATCCAGGGAGGTAGGATCTGCAGGTACTTTGCCTCCTCCCACTCATTGTCGATAAAGCGCTCCCCCAGTTCGTGCTCGCGCACCGGCCAACCGAACACACGCCCAAAGCAGAACCGCAGGAATGCCCGAATCCGCGTGGGCAGATGCACGTTCAGGGCGAAGGGCGAATGCGCGCTGAATATGAAGCGGCCTCCAGGCTTGAGAACCCGATGAACTTCGTCGAAGACCTCTTTCTTGCCCTCGCGTCCGGGAACGAGCTCAATCCCGTTGTAGGCAAACAGAGCCACATCGAAGCTTTCGTCGGGCAAAGTCATACTCATTGCATCCATGACTTCGAAGGCTGTCCGCTCTTCCACCATAGCCAGCCGAGCCTGCTCCCTGGCTGCTTCCACCATCGCCGAGCTGATGTCGATGCCGACGACCTGCAGCCCCAACTCAGCCAGAGCCACGGTAAAGCGACCTGCACCGCAGCCGAGATCGAGAACGCGGGCGTCATCCGGAACGAAGTCTGCGACCAGGATCTCTTCGGCTTGCCAAAGGCCTACAGTAACGTAGCGGGAGACAACGACGGGATTTTCATAGGCCGTACGAATGAGTTCGCTGATAGCCTTCCTGCGATCTCCCTGCACGGCGCGATGAAGCTCAGCTGGCGAGGCGGGGGCTCTCCAGAGTCTCTTTCAGATTCTGCAGAAATCGAGCCCCGGTGGCACCATCCACCGCACGGTGATCGGCGCCGAGCGTCAGCATTAGGGTGGGACGCACGGCGAAGCCATCCTCCATGGCCACCACCTTGCGCTCGATGGCTCCTACGGCGAGGATGGCAACCTGCGGGGGGTTGATGATCGCCGTGAATCGGGAGACACCGAACATCCCCAGGTTGGACACAGTGAAGGATCCCCCCTCCATGTCGTCGATACCGAGTCGACCCGAGCGTGCCTCGTCCGCCAGGCGGACGGATTCGGCAGCGATGTCGGCGACAGAACGCTCAGCCCCGTTGCGCATGACGGGAACCAGCAGACCCTGGTCGGTGTCGGTGGCGATACCGATGTCGACCGTGTTAGAAGGGCGAAGCTCGCCAGCTTCGAGCACGGAGTTAATGCGGGGAAACCGGATGAGAGTGGTCGCCACCGCCTTGAGGATCAGGTCGTTGTAAGAGACTCGCGTGCCCTCGCCGAGGAACCCCTGGCGCAGTCGATTGAGCCAGTTTGCCGACACCTCCATGGTGAGATGGATATGGGGAGCCTGTTGATAGCTCGCCGTCAGGCGCTCGGCGGCGATCCGCTCCACGCGGGTCAGGGTAATCGCTTCGCCCGTTGTCATCGGGGTCGCCACCGTCGCGGGCGCCGGGTTCAGCTTCGTCGTTGCCGGAGCGGCGAGGACGTCTGCGCTGACGATTCGTCCACCCGGGCCGGTCCCGCGAATCAAGCCGAGGTCGATGTGTCTCTCGGCGGCCATCTTGCGCGCCTTAGGCGAAGCCCGGTGGCGGCGGCAACCGTTGACGGGCGCGGACTGCAGGACGGAAGGAAACGGCGGCGAAGAAACCGAAGTCGGAACGATCGACAACGCCGTTGGCGACGGTTCGTCGAAATCTTCGTCGGCGGCGGTTACGATAGCGATCGGCGTCGCGACGGCGACCTCCTCCCCTTCCGGGACGAGAATGCGACGCAACACACCGGAAACCTGGGCCTCCACCTCCATGGCCACTTTGTCGGTGACTACCTCGAGAAGGGGTTTGCCCTTTACGACCTCGCCCCCCTCCTCCACCAGCCAGGCTCCTACGGTTCCGCTCTCCATCGTAAGCCCGAGCTTGGGCATGACCACTTCCGTTGCCATCGCGGTCTATCGCCTGCGTCCCTTCACCTTCGTGCCTTCCTTGCTCTCGCCTGTGTTAGTCTCCGCCGGAAAGGAAGATTCCACCGCCGGCGTTGCGGGATCGTCTTTAGGTGGGTCGTCGAGGACTCCGATGTCGTCGTCGCCGCGCGCCGGCGCGCCGTCCTGCACCCACTTGTGATAGGCCACGCTACCCCAGATCACAATGAGTCCGATGACGGACACGATCATGATCGTGCGATCGGGCTCAATCATCTCTTGCATTTCGACTAACCCTCCAAAGATGGTGCGCCGGCGATCCGCCCTGTCTGAGCCGCGGCAGCGGCAGCGATCACACCCGCTACCTCATGCCCAAGAGTGCGATCGAGCGCCTGCGCAACCTCGGTGATGCTGACCGTGCGCACATCCCTAACCTGTAAGACCTCCACGGACTCGTTGTTCTCGGAGATCCAGCGCCGCACGTCCTCGTCGAACACGCCAATTGCGGGGATTCTCAGGGACATCGCCAGATGGAGCACGTCGGTGTTGCACGAGATGAGAGCCCGACACCCCTCTAGAGCAGCGGCCACGCCGGACAGATCATCCTCTGCAAAGGGGAGAACCCGATCGCCGTAGCCACTTGTAAGATAGTCGACGTGTTTTCTCTCGGCGAGCGAAAAGAACAGCACGGCGCGGGCGCCGCGCTCTATGACCCGTCCCACGATATCGTCGAGTTGCCGGATGCTAAATCCCTGCCCTTCACCACGCGTGAGGTCGAGGCCAACGGCGTCCCCGTGGGAGAACTCGCCGGCCAAGTAGCGCTCGCGAACCCGCTGTGCCCCGACGTCGTAACTCTTCCAGCTCACGTGGCCCTCCGCCTTGAGACCGAGCAAGCCGAGCAGGCTCAAATACTGGTCACCTTCGTAGACGGATTCGTTGCGGGCTACAATCTCAAAGTTGAAGGGGACTATGCCCTCGCGGTGAAAACCGACGCGCAGCCGAGCCCCACTCAGGCCGCAGAGTCTGGACAGGCGGAAGGAGCAGTCCGGTCCGAGGCAAATGGCCAGGTCGTACTTCTCGGTGCGTAATCGCTGAACTAGCTGCCTATACTCAGCGCACCAAACCGGTCGATCCTCAGGGCCACGCAGGACCTCGTCGATGAAGGGTATCCGAGCGGCTATAGACATCTCCTTCTCGCCGGCCAGCAAGGCGACATGGGCTTGGGGATAAGACTCGCGGATCGCTTTGTACACCGGCGTGCCCATGAACACGCCGCCAACGCGATCATTGGGAGCGATGAGGATACGTCGCGCCGTGCGCAGCTCCCTGAAAACATCGATGGGGCGATCCGCCGGCAGCTGCAGACGCTGCCACCGCGAAATCACACGCTCCAGAAAGGAGCCCCTGATCCATCCGGCCTTCATATGGCGATGGCAACCGAGGGGAGGTCTGAGAATTGGGAGGTGGAAAGCAGAGTCCTGGATGCGATCACCAGAACCGCGCCTCCTCCTTAGCGACCTGGGCCATCTTTCGGTACTGCCGAGGCTCAAAGCGATGGAAACGATCGGTGACCTGTAGCCCGGTGAGTAGGACGTTGTAAAGGTCTGTAGAGGCTGCCGATTTCGGGGAATTGAGGACGATAGGACGCCTCTTCTCGCAGGCTTCGAGAATCTTGTCGTCGTTGCGCACGTAGCCCACGTACTCGAGTTCGATGGAGAGGTACTCGTAGACCAGCTCGACGAAACGCCGCACCTCGTCGATGTGGCGCTTGCTTCGAACCCGATTCAGCAACAGCTTTGGCCGGTAGTCCCCCAGCAGGTTACGGCCCTTCTCCATGGCCTCAGGATCGAGGGCACCGATTCGATCGAGGAGATCCTCCACCCTCCCGCTCTTGCGGCCCTCTTCCCGGGCGAAGGTGGCAATCAGGTCCTTTACGGGCTCGTTCTTAGTGTAGAGCCGGCGTAGCATCCGATAGATGGTGTTCTTGATGAAGCCGTAGGCATCGACACGGGCCTGCGGCTCCGGTGTGCAAACGATGACGCCCTCCCTGGAGAGGGTGAAGAAATCGAGAGTGTTGTAGGCCGAACCCGCTCCGAGATCGAGGAGAACGAAATCGGCGTCCAGCGCCTGGATGTGACGAATGATCTTGGTCTTTGCCGCATAGGAGAGATTGGCCATCCCCACCAGTTCGCTGCCTCCGCAGCAGATGCGCAGGTTCTTATTGGGGGTGGGCAGTAACACTTCCTGTAAGGAAGCGACCTCTCTGGTGAGGAAGGTGCTCAGACTACGGGGTGGCGAGACCTGGTCGAAGAACAAGTGCAGATCCGCACCGCCGAGATCACAGTCGACGATGATGACCCTGTAGCCGAGCAGTGACAGCCCAACTCCGAGATTAGCGGTCAGCGTCGATTTCCCAGTGCCCCCCTTGCCGCCGGCTACAGGCCAGATGACGGTGTCTGGGACCTTGCTGTCCAGATCGATCACATTTTCGTGGATGAGGAGAGGGCCGCTGGGCCTGAA
The DNA here is from genome assembly GCA_036336855.1 of Candidatus Latescibacterota bacterium. Lineage (GTDB taxonomy): Bacteria > Latescibacterota > UBA2968 > UBA8231 > UBA8231 > JAYZFI01. The sequence continues at coordinate 25,024 of JAYZFI010000038.1, read as the reverse complement.
CTCCATCTTTACACTCATTGGGAGCCACATGCCCAGGTAAGGGGAGTTACCACAGCACCAGTAGCATTCACGGCGGCCCAGGATCAGGGCCGCTGAGAGTGTCAACTATACAACTACTTGTTTTCTATACAACTACCTACCTTTTTTCATAGATGTCAAGAGCAATGCGTGGGTGCCGGGTAGAGCGAAGTGGCGATATTCTGACGGGGATTTGCTTCCTCTTCTCGTGGATGGACCCTCCCGCATCATCCGTCCGTGGCCGTCCTCCCTCGACGCGGAGAGCAATCCTTTGGCCCTGACAAGGGACTTCACAGCCACTACATTTGTCGTTCGAGACAACGCAACCTTATTGTTGTGGCACAACAAGATAAAGATGTGGCTTCCTCCCGGAGGGCACATTCACGACGGGGAGCTGCCAGAGGAGGCGGCGGTGCGTGAGGTCCGCGAGGAAACCGGACTCGGCGTGGAGCTAGTCGCCCCCGGCGACAGCGGATCCAACTGGGGTCATGTTCGTGTCCTGCACACCCCTCAGTGTATCCTGCTCGAAGACATCGAACCCGGCCACCAGCACATCGACCTCATCTACTTCGCGCGCGCCCGGGACGATGCCGAACCCAAAGTCAACCCGCGCGAAGCAAGTCGTCTACGTTGGGTCGACGCCGACGGTCTGGAATCGGAAGAGATCGCCAAGGACGTTCGCATCCTCGGCGTGCGCTCCATTGATGTGGTAGGCGCCTGCTCATGACCGTCGTCTCATCCTCCCCCGCAGCGCTCGAGCACAACTCGAGCTCCGACCACCCAGAGCGGCCGGAGCGCATCGCCGCCTACCAAGAAGCGAACGAGTCCGAAAGGTGGCGGAGGGGCGGCACACCAATGCGTTCTGCCTGCACAGGCCTCCGGGACACCATGCAGAATACGACGGGGCCATGAGGTTCTGTTACTCCAACCACGTCGCCGTCGCAGCGCGTGAGTTGCAGCGGGACTTCGGTGTGGTCCGTGTGGCGATAATCGAATAGGACGTCCACCACGGCAAAGGCACGCAGCACAGCTTCTACGACGACGGCTCCGTGTTCTTCTTAAGCGTGCATCAGTGGCTCCACTACCCCGGTACCGGTGCTGCCGACGACACGGGTTGTGGCGACGGCGAGGGGGCAACCCTTAATGTGCCTCTGGCCGCCGGCGCCGGTGACGAGGAGCACCTGTCCGTCTTCGACGAGCTGCTTGGGCCAACCTTGACCCGATTCTCGCCGGAATTTCTCCTCCTCTCCTCCGGCTTTGACGTCCACCACCGCGATCCCCTCGGCGGCATGTTGGTCACGGGTGACGGGATCGTGGAGTTGACGCGTAGGGTGCGGGGCTGGGCAGAGAAACTCTGCGGATGTCGACTCGTCAGCCTGCTCGAGGGCTGCTACGATCTGAAGGGACTCTCATCCAGTGTCCTCCGTCACCTTCAAATTGTGTCCGATTGAACGTAAGGAGGGAGGTCAGCTCGCGGGCTTGTTCAAGGTGTGCACGTGGATGCGGTGTTCGAGGGACTTCCACTGCACGACCACGACATCCTCCGAGTGACTGTACCCGTGGGTCTTCAGGGACTCGATGAAAGGCTGAGCTACAGGCCGCCCCGGGTCGCTGAGATATAGTCGTCCACCGGGCGCCAGTAGAGATCGCAGGGTTCGATTGAGATAGGGATGCAGGGCTTTCTCGTAGGCCACGTCTGAAGCGATCATGCAATCACAGGACTCGCCCACCGGGTGACTCCAGTCGAGGTAAGCGACCCGGTGGCGGTGGGCGACACCGTTGCGCTGGGCGTTCAGGGTGGTGAACATGAGCGCATCTTCAATAAAATCGGTAGCCTCAACGACCCAGCCCCGTCGGGCCATGGCGACACCGGCGAGGCCGATTCCACAGCCGAGTTCGCGCGTCCAGCCAGAGGCGGGCTTAATGGAGTGGGTCGTCAGCCACCGAGCCAGCCCTATTGCTGCAGGCCAGATCTCCGCCCAGTAGGGAAACCGGATTGCTTGAAGAGAGGCCTCCTCCTGCTCAATAAGGCGGTCCAGCAGAGCGTAGCTGTCCCGGCTCTCGAGCAGTCTCAGCGGGTCCCCGCCATCCGCGATGTCGACATTGACCTCCACGGTGTCATGCTTGGCGAGAGCACGGCCGATCTGTCTTTGTGAGTAGCGCTTCACTCCGGAGCGGAGGAGCCCCGCTTTCCCCGAAACATGGAACGGTCGCCCCGAGGCCGCCCCCCTTCCACAGAGCTACGCCTCATGCGTGACACGATTTCGCGTAGTTCACTACGGAAGGTGTCCTCGAAGAGGAGCAATTGCGCTCGCTGGCGCAGAGTAAGAACGGCATCGAGCTCGCCGTGGATCCTGCTTCTACAGTCGCGAATCGCGCGGCCCGCAACTCGGACTCTTTCGATCTGCGCTTCGAGCCGGCTGTCGTCGGCTCCCGATTCGAGATCGGCGGCCAGCTCCCTCTCCAGGCCAAGGCGATTCTTGCGTAGCTCCTTAATCTCACGTCGGAGGCGGCTCATCACCGGGAAGACCTTCCTCGCTTGAGCCTCGTCCAGCTGCAGCTCGTCGACGAGACGCCACATGCGCAACAACTCCAAGTGCTGGCCACTGGGTCTTGTCATGCCCTCCCCAGGCGGCGGAGGCCACTGAGCCGTCGCCGACATCGCCGTGACTAGCATGGCGCCGATCAGCCAGCATGACATGCGCCGCATGGTCGATTTCTCCTCGGTCATTGCCTGTCCTCCGGGTCCAACATGGCGTAAGCCTGCGTCGCTGACACCCACTCCAACTCGCCAAGGAGCTCGTCTTCGCTAGCGCTCGCGATCAAATAGTCGTCGATGAGCAGAGCCAGCTCACTTTCAAGCTCGTGGTCATAGTTGTTCGTGCCAGCAAATTCCCTCGCGGTCTCGATCTGCGACGTCGGGTCGGCAACTTCGGCACTGACCACGATGGAGGCACCAATGCCGCCGGATCCTGGCAGATCCTGGCTGTGCAACCAGATTGCCACGATCAGTACGACGACCCCAACTATGGCCGGCATCCATCCTCTGGCGGGCGTCCGGCTCCCCTCCAGGGTACGCCGCACACGATGGACGAAGGCACCAGACTGCAGGGGATTGAGCTTCGCCGGTGGCAGTTGCTTTGACCACGACAAGGTCGCCTCCCACTCCACCAGTTGCTCCCGGCACTGTGTGCACGATTGCAGATGCGCCGAGGTAGTGTTATTGGGAAGCTCGCCGTCGGCAGCGGCAATGAGTTGATCTTCGTTGAGATGTGCCGTCATCACCTTTCCTTAAGATTCGCTTTTCAAGGCTCGTTCATCGAATTGTCCGGTCGCGTGCAACGCCTTGCGCAACTTTCGCACAGCGTGGAAGTAGCCGGCCCTCACCGCTCCGTCTGAAGATCCCACGATCGCGGCTATCTCTCCGTGCGACATCCCCTCAAAGTTCCGCATCACGAAGATGCTGCGCTGCCGAGGCGGCAAGTCGGCTATAGCTCTTTGGATCAGAATCGTCACCTCACGGCACTCCACGCCGGCGTCAGTTCTCTCCGGAGCGACAAGCGAGGGCTCCTCGGCGCCAATGTCGAGCCGGAGAAAGGAAAGGATCTTGCGGCGGCGCAACAGACTGATGGCCTGGTTGTGGGCGATCCGGTAGAGCCAGGTGTATAGGACCGCGTCGCCGCGGAAGTTTCCGATCGCCTGATGCGCCTTGATGAAGGTCTCCTGCGCCACGTCGCAAGCGTCGTCGAAGTCGCCGACAAGGCGGTGGGCAAAGCCGATGATTCTCTCCTGGTACTCCCGCACCAGATCGTCGAAGGCGCGGTCTTCCCCGGCTTTCAGCCTGGCGAGTAGCATAGCATCAGCGCTGTCCGGAAGCTGCGGTGGAGAATCTCGGGTTACGACGAATAGCTCTCCCATGTGCACATGGCTGGGTGGCTGGAGCCCCGGTCCTCACTTGAAAACGAACAGGATAGCGGTAAATTCCGCCCAATCATCCTCCGAGGTTCGACGCCAGCGAATTGGTCGGCGTTTAATCCGCTTTAGGCCACCTGTCGCTTTGTCTTCCAAATCTTGGCATTGGCGCGACGGACTTGGATGAGCTCCGCGAGCACGGCGACAGCAATCTCTTCCGGGTTGTCGGCGCCGATGTTGGCACCAATGGGTGCGTACACTTCTTCGAGGCGTTGCGGGTCACCGCCGCGCTCAATGATCCGCTTCCACAGAACGAGTTTTTTGCGCTCGCTGCCGAGCATTCCGATGTAGCGCACCGGTGTACGTATCGCCTGCTCGATGATGACCTCGTCGTGCTGATGCCCGCGGCTCGCGGCAATGATGTATGTCTGATGGTCGACGGGAATGCGCTGGAAAGCAGTTTCGATCTCCTCGATTAGGCAATCGTTCGCGCGGGGATGCCGCTCGCGACTTGCGAACATAGGCCGGTCATCGACAACGACAACGTGAAATCCCACGTGGGCGGCCAGATCGCAGATCGGCCCGCCCACGTGACCTCCGCCAAACACGTAGAGCATCGGCGGCGGCGCGAAGGGCTCAAGGAATATTTGCTGATCGGAATCGGAGAGAGCGTCGGATCGGTGGCAATCGCGCACGCTACCATCTGCCGACATCAACATGAGGCGTGGCCGTTCCTGCTGCAGCACGTCAGCCACCACCGCCTCCAGAGCATCCGACGACGCAAGCCCTCCGATGCGGCGTCCGCCAACGAACAGAAGACGACTGACGTCGCCAGCGCTGCCATCCCCGCCAAGCCTAGTCGCCAGAGCACAGGCTTCACGTGTTTCCTTAGCAGCCGCGATGGCAGAAAATACATCCGGCGGATCCGCTTCTGCATGGGAACGAGGATCAACGAGCTCGGTGAAGATGTGTACTGTGCCACCGCAGTTCAGGCCGTACTCACCGGCCTGTTGCTCTGTCATTGTGTAGCGGGTGCTCCGTGGCGTACCCCGCTCCAGCACCTCATGCCCGACGGCAAGTATCTCGGCTTCCAAGCATCCTCCACCAATAGTGCCGAGCACTTGGCCTTCAGCGGGAATCACCATCTTCGCACGATCGCTCATGGGAATACTACCGCTGCTCTCCACCAGAGATGCTAGCGCGCAGGCCGTTCCGCGGGCGCGCAAATCGGCGAGCTGAACGATGATGTCGTGCACTTCAGCTACCTTCTGTAATCAGCCGCCGCTCACGGTGGTAGTCCGCAGGCGTATCGATGTCGCGCAGCACGGAGTCTTCGTCCACAGTCACTTCGAGAGTGTCGTCGATATAGCCTCTCGTCACCGTGTTAAGGGTCTGATCGTTTGCCAGTTTCAGCACTTTGCTTCGATACTCCGGCGCGAGGTACAGCGGATGGCCGCGGCGGCCGTTGAAGGTAGGAATGACGATACCCTTGCCCGATCTTCGTGCGGCGCTCAGCACCAGGGCGAAAACCGACGCCGGCAAGAAGGGCTGATCGCCGAGACAGATCAAGGCGGCGGACTCGGCATTCATGGCAGCGATCCCGCACTGCACAGAAGAGGTCATGCCGCGATCCAGGTCTGGGTTTCGCACGATCTCGACGGAGCAACCTGCGAGCGTGGAGGTGACTTCATCACCGCGATAGCCGACGACGACGATGAGACGACACACTAGGGGGCGCACACAGCGCGCTACCACTTCGACCATCGTGCGCTTGCCATCGAAGGGTAGGAGCATTTTCGACTCTCCCATGCGGAGAGATCGACCGGCGGCGAGGACGATACCCTCAACCTGTCCGTCCAGATCGCGTAACTCACAGTTGCACATATAGTTCCACTGCAAAGTCTAGGCTTCTTCCAAAGCCGAGTCAACGTGAAGCGGCGGCGGTGCCTGCGCGGTGGCCGCTGGACCATGCCCACTGGAAGTTGAAGCCTCCGAGATCACCATGGACGTCGACCATTTCTCCCGCCAGATAGAGTCCGGGAACGATGTAGGACTCCATCGTGTGGGGGTCGATCTCGTCCGTCCTAATACCCCCGATGGTCACCTCGGCGTAATCGAAGTCCCGGGGTCCCGACACCGTGACCTGCCAGTCGGTGAGCAGCCCCGCCAGTTCCCAACGAGTCCGCTTGCCCACGTTAGAGACAACCTGGTCGGCATCAAGGCCTGCCTTCTCCAACAGGGATAGAGCAACCTTGCCGTGCAAGAGACCGGCGAAGCTACGGGCCAGGGTTCGGTTCGGGTGGCGCTGCCAGCGGCTGGCCAAGATTTCCGACAACTGTTCGCGGGAGCTGCCCGGAAAGAGGTTGATGTTCAGAACCTGGGGCCCTTCTGCAGCCAGCACCGGGACTAGTTGTGCGCTCAGACTGAGGATGGCGAATCCGGACAGACCGTACTTCGTCAGCAACAGGTCGTCCGTATCGGCGATCAACCGCTGACCTCTAGCCGGACCGGTGACCTGGGCCCAGACTCGGACCCCCTGCATCTGGCGCACCGCCCGGTCGTCACTCACGACCGGCACGAGCCCGGGCAGTAGGTCTGTGCACTCGTGTCCAAGGACCTCCGCCATGGCGATGCAGCTGCCATCTGCGCCAAGTTTGGCCACGGAGATTCCCCCACCGCAGAGGATCACCTTCTCCGCCGCCAGCCGAATCCCGTCGCACTGCAGAATGAACCCGCCTTCATTCGTGGCGAGCAGAGCGCGCACGGGTGCGGAGAGCCTGACATCCACGTTGAAATCGGTTAGGGCACCGTCGAGGACGTCGACGACGGACTGCGCCTGATCGGACATGGGAAAGAGTCGGCCGCGCTTCTCGGTACGCGGAACAATACCGAGGTCGGAGAAAAAGCCCAGGGTGTCAGCTACAGAGAAGGACTTCAGGGCGGGATGGCAGAACCGGGGATGGGTGCCGTGGTAGTGGCTGGGCTCGTCGCCTTCTTCATTGGTCAGATTACAGCGTCCGTTGCCGGAAATGAAAATCTTGCGACCCAGGCGATCGTTGGCCTCGAGCAGAGCCACGGTGGCCGCCCCTGAGGCACGAGCCTGGATGGCCGCCATCATTCCCGCCGCTCCACCGCCTACTACGGCAACCTCCACGGCCAAGTCTGGCTCTATTTGAGCCATGAAGGTGCTCTTGTAACATGTTGGGAGATAGGCAAATAGATCAAAATTATAAGCTCACGCCGCGGCCATAGATCATCTTGACACCCTCTGTGATAGGCTCTACTTTCGTCAGTCTCCGTAACGTGATATAAGGAACTATACACACCGGAACTACGGAACCCAGGGGATCTTATGACGAGTCAAGTCAGCGAGGAGCCCACGGAGGAGGCGACTAGGCCGAGATCAACGCCAGTCGCCACATCGGCCTCTGTGGCTGGACTTCAACCGCTGACCAACATCCAACAGTGGACGGCCGAGTTCCGCGACGGATTGACCGGCGAGACTGAGGCCGTTGACGACGGTCTGTCTATCCGCCTATCGGGCGCCGGAGAACTCGTCATCCTCGCCCTCGCTCCAATCCCCGTCAACTCTGCCTCGGCCTTCCAGGTCTGGCTCACCCACTCCTGGCAGCCGCATCCCGAGAATCTGGCGCAGGCAGTGTTGCTACTGTCCAACGACAGCGAAATACCGCTCGGTGACATCAACTTCGCCGGCACCCATCTACTGCACCGTTCGCTGCCCTCGGGGTCGGTAGTTACCGGCATCAGCCTGCGGAACTTGTTCTCAAGGGAAGGAGACAATCTCGTTCTTCGCGATCCCGCCCTCGTCAAACATCCCCCGGCGCTAGGGACGTCTACGGCCGTAGAGGGCGATGAGACGCCGTCCATGATTCCGGTCAGTAGCGAAGAAGTCACCAACCGCATCGAGAAGGATGGCATCTCATTCGTGCTCGAAGCGCGCTCGCTGTCGGCGGTGTTACGCTATGTGTACACGCCCATCGAAGGGAATCTCTCCGATATCGAGGTGGAGATCAACAACGGTGACGCCATCAAGCTGTCCGAAGATGGCGGTGTCACCGTGGAAATGGAGGGGGTGGAGTGGTCGGCCGAGGACGAGGAAATCGAGCGCCACTTCGTCTCCTGTGAGCAGGTGGACGATTGCGTGGAGGCGCGCTGGCAGTTTCGCCGCGGCAGCGAGCTCGCCGATTTCCGCTACCGGCTTCGCGTTCAAGGCAAGTCGCTACTAATCGAGCTCGACGGCGGCAACGCTCGGGCGACGGGCGTTGAGCTCGGCTACGTAGTCGGCGCCGTTCATCCCCGGCTCATCAAGACACCCTTCTTTAACATCGGCGAGGATCAACCCACAATCCTGAGCACCTCCGGGGTTTTCGTTTCTAGCTACATCGACTGGTATTCCTCGGGGGCATCCTCCCTACACGGTGAACCCCTGCAGAATGACGAACTCATGCACCTCAACGGTGGCTGCAGGTATCGCAAGATGTCAGATGGCCGGCGCGCGCCCCTGCAGGAACGTTGGGTGCTCACCGTGTCCCGGCGATTCGAGGAAGTGCTGCCCAACCTCAACGACGAGGTGACGGTGGGGCCGCAGGTAGCCTCCGACCTAGTCTGGTGTCAACTCCCGGAATTCGAAGCCAATGAAGAGGCCTACGTCGAAGCCTACGAGCGCCTGAGGATGTACCGACAGATTGGCATGGACAAGCTCCTGGTCCTCCACCCGGCGTCGATGTGGAACGACGGTGTCGGAGGGGCGGCACTTCGCCCCAGCGGCTCTCCGGCCAAGGGCGGAGACGACGCCCTCACAGAGTATCTCGAGGCGGTTGAAGACCTCGGCTATCCAGTGGGATTGCACTCGTCGTTTCGTGAGATCTCTCCTGCCGATCCGGATTGGAAGATCGAGGCGGTCGCGCTCGACGAATACGGAGAGCTCGCGCGTTCCGGCCCAGGCAGGTACCTCATGAGACCAACAACCGTCGACAAGTCGATTGCGGGGCTGGCCGGTGAACTTGCCACACGCTTCGACGCCGGTGTGATCTTTCTCGGCGACCACTGTGCGCAGCCGCCATGGACACGGTTTGATTACGACCACAGGCTTGATGGTCGTGCGAGCTTTCGCACCACGCTGAGCTGCGATCGCAGACTCCTGCGCCTGTTGGCCGACGATTCGAGACCCGTGGTTGCCGATGGCGGCTCTCATTGGTGGCACGCGGGGAGAGTTGGCGGCGTGCTCGCCCGTCCGGGGGGGCAGCATCCCAGCCAGCAGCCCTTGCTCGTCGACTTCGCGCTGCGCCGCCTGCGACCAGGCACACTGGCAGCGGGCCTAGGTACACCCACGGAGTTTTTCGGTGGCGAAATCGCCGAAGAGGAGCGGGACGGCCGTTCGCCCAAACTCGACCGCTACCTCGCCGCCACTGTGGCGTACGGCCATGCCGGCTTGCTACCAAACCTCGAGGAGTGGGGTCTTTGCGCCACTGCCAAGGTCTACTACATGCTGCAGGCCCTACAGCAGAGCTACCTGGGGGTGAACGTGCAGTCCGTCCACTACCACTGTTCTGGAAATTTCCTCGAGATCAGCGAAGCTTTAGTCGCTGGCACTCACGAGAACAGCCAGGTGCGGATTGTCTATGAGAACGGACTCCAGATCTACGTGAACGGCGCAGAAGAGGAAGAATGGACGATCACCCTCAGCGAGGACGACGAGATCGTTTATAAACTGCCACCCGCCTCATTCCTCGCCAATGGCCCGGGTGATCTTCTGGTCTACTCTGCCGATCCGGGCGACGGCCGCATCGACTATGCTCGTTGCGCCGACTACCTCTTCCTGGACACTCGTGGCCGACGTCTCTCAGAAGGCTCGATCACGCTGTCCGGCGCAGCTCTGCTGACCCACCAAGATTGGCAGATTGATGTCTATCCCCTCGACTGCGAAGGAGAGATCGAGATCCGTCCCGGTATGATCTGGGAAAATCGTCGAATGCCACCCCTACGCGTGCTCGCCTATCGCGACGATGAAGGGGAAGATTTAGCCACGGCGAACATTTCTGAGAAGTCCGTTGTCATCCGCGTGCAGGATGACGTCTACCGTTACCGAATCACTCTCCCTGAATGGATGGTCGAGCCCGGCAAGTAGCGCTGTACACTCTACCGACCCCTCCACCCATTTCACGCCTATCGTGATCCCCCCTAACCTTGGGTTCCGACATCGAGGTCGAAGACGACGAGACTCTGCATTAATGAACGAGGTGCCCGAGTAGGGATGGACGCTGATCACAGCTGACGCGTCGCACGAAAGCCTCGACACGAATCCACATTAAGAAAAACCATAGCTACGCTACCTCACCGATACCCTGTCCATCCCACCGCGCCCATCTTAAGCGACGCACCATCCTCGAGGCGATCTAAGATCTCACCGTCACGCGACTCGTGGTCGGCAAGAGTCTTCAGGGAGAAAAGTCTGTACTGGACCTCCCCGAGCACGGGCAAGGACGACTTCGCCTACATATGCAGCATCCCAGAGGTATTTCGCCTCAACTGATAGCGCTCGAGACCCCTCTGCCTCCTCCTCCCCCTCTAGATCCAGTCACCACCACGGCAGCGCCGCAACCAGCCGTCAACCCTTCGCCATTTCTCGCCACCTGCCGGGGCGAGGTCTGTCCGCGACGTCCCATCTGGCTCATGCGCCAGGCGGGCCGCATTCTCGAACCCTACCGCAGGCTGAAGGAAGAGATGGGGGCCCTCGAACAGATGTTCCGCAATCCCGAGATTGCCGCCCGGGTGACACTCATGCCGGTCGAAATGCTGGGCGTTGATGCTGCGATTTTGTTCGCCGACATCTTCACCCCCGTCGACGCCATGGGCTGCGAGGTAACCTTTGCTCCGGGGCCAATTCCCGCTTTCGCTGTGCGGGAACCCGATGATGTCGCGCGGCTGCACGACATCGACGCGGAGGCTAATCTCGGTTATGTCGGAGAGATTCTCGAAGCCGTGCGTGCTCAGCTTCCGGCAACCGTTGCCTTAATTGGCTTCGCCGGAGCGCCAGTGACCCTCGCCACCTACTTGGCGGAGGGGCCTTCGGGCGGTCGCGAGTTTACCATCTTTCGGCGTATGCTGCGGCGCGACCCTGAGACCACCCATCGCCTGCTCGACCAGCTCACCAGTGTATGCATCGATTACCTGACTTTGCAGACTGCCCATGGCGCACAGGCTCTGCAACTGTTCGACACTTGGATTGGCAGTCTGTCCGCAGCCGACTTCGCAGAGTTCTCTCTGCCACGGTTGCAGCGCATCTTCGCCGTGGTCCGTGAGCTAGACGTGCCCTCGATCTACTACGCTAACAACGCCGCTCACCTCATGCCGATGCTGGATCAGGTGGGCGCCGATGTGCTGTCCCTCGACTGGCGTATCGATCTTAGTAAGGCCTTCACTCGCTTCGACGGAAAACCTCTGCAGGGGAATCTCGACCCCTGCGCACTGTTCGGCTCCCCGAAGCAGGTGACCGCTGAGACCCGCAATCTGCTCGATGGCACGCAGAGCCGCCCGCACATCGTGAACCTCGGCCACGGAGTGCATCCCGACACTCCGATCGAGGCGGTGCAAGCAATGATCGACGCCACCCACAGCTACAAATCCGACTCGGAGTAAAGCAGCCATGCAAGGGCAGACCAACAGCTTGGAGATGATCGAGAAAGGCGTGACACGTCGGCACACGTTCTTCTGCGTGGACCGCGAACGACACGTGACCAACGCCAACGTCATCGAAGTGGAGGAGAAGACCATCGAAGTCTTCGACCACACGATTCACGGTTGGATCATCACCACCGAAGAGCAGGTCATCGACAAGACGATCTCACTAGACGAGTCGCTAGAGGGTCTCATTCTCCACGATCCCGAGTAGAGGTCCTGCCAGCTCGACGCACCCCGTTCCTCGCTTATTTGTCGGGCCAGACGATGCGCTTGTCCGTCCACTCCGCGATTTTGCGCGGAGCTGAATCGAACTCTCCGCCGGGAACGTAAAACACTCCCGCGAAGTCCTGCCGATCGTCGTAGAGTGCCCAAAGATCGGCGAACTCCTCCCGCAGAAGATCCGCCACCCGGTTCTGAATGCCCTCGGCATGGTAGCGAAAAATCTTGGCGGTCTCGTCTCGCCCGCTTTCGCGCAGATGCTCGGCTATGGGGGCGTGGACTAAGAACTCGAAGTGCACGCGGCTACGGTCATCGAGACCGACCACTACTCGATAGGCAGGATAACTGAGGCTCACGCCCATGAGCTCCAGCTTGGTGCGCAGCCAAGCGCCCTGACTCACCCAGCGGGTAGCATTGAGCTCAGACGCAGGAATCTCGGCGCGGGCTGATGAAGGAACCCACAGCGACAGCGCCCAGCCAGCACCGAATATCAGCAAACGGAGGAGGTGCTTCGTGGATCGGGACATGCACTTTCCCATGGTCGATAATTGCTGCACCGGCGAGACGAGGCCCTGGCGGGCGGTGATCCTAGGGAAAGATTAGTCGGCGATGAAGTTCGCGTCCATGAAGCGAATGATGTCCCGCAGAGAGATGTAGCCCACCGGACATCCGTCTTCATCCACCAGAGGCACATGTCGAAACCCGTGCACGGCCATTAGGTGTAGGGCGCGATTGATGGGGTCGGAGGGCTTAAGTGTCGTGGGACTCGGCGTCATTAGGCTCTCCACCGGGACGGCGTTGAGATTGCCGATCAGCCCGGCGACCCGGTAGAGAACATCGCGCTCAGTGAAGATGCCCACGAGTTCGCCGCCGTGCCCAGTGACCAGCAAGCAGCCGACCTTGCGTCCCTTGAGGCAAGAGATCGCCTCCGCTAATGAAGTGTCAGGCTCAACGCATTCAGGCACCTTGGGCTCGAGCTGCAACAGGGGTTGTTGCAATAGGGCCGACTCTACCGATTCCCCGGTGGCGACGGCGACATCGCTGAATGCAATCAGGCTCTGACCGCATTCGTGGCAGGAGTCGGTACCCGGAATATTGTCGGTGCCGCAGGCCGGGCAAATGGTGCCACTGGCGTTGGCGTAATCTGTGGGGGAGCTCATGGTAGACCGATCCTACTCTACCGTCCAGGTATCGCTGTTCATGAAGAGCGCGTTCAAATCGCCGCGCCCAGAAGAGTCCTTCGCCGCCTTCACCTGATCGGAGAGCAGCTCGTCGTAAGAGGGACGTTCGACGTCGCGAATGACACCGAAGGGTAAGGGGAAATCCGGATGCTGCATACGACTGAGCATGTAGGCGTAGCTGGTGTTCTCCATGGCTTCCTGGTGCACGACGAGATTCGCCTCAGAGGTGCCATTGCCCAAAGTGACAACTTCGGGGAGCATGCCGTTGACCCGAATTCCCTTTTCACGATCCTTGCCGAAGGACAGCGGCCTGCCGTCTTCGAGATAGATGATGTTGTCGTCGCGCACCTCGGACTCGGTGGTGTGGTTCCAAGCCGAGGGATTGTAGACGACGCAGTTTTGAAAGACTTCGACGAACGAAGTGCCACGGTGTGCCGCCGCTCGGCGCAGCACCTCCTGCAGGTGCTTGGTGTTGGTGTCTTGAGTCCGGGCGACGAAGGTCGCCTCTGCGCTGATTGCCACGGAAATCGGATTCAGCGGGTAGTCGATGGATCCCATGGGACTCGATTTGGTGCGATGACCGGTCAGCGACGTCGGCGAATACTGCCCCTTGGTCAGGCCGTACACCCGATTGTTAAATAGGATGATGTTGAGGTCAACGTTGCGGCGAAGGCAGTGGATGAGGTGATTCCCGCCGATAGACAGGCCGTCGCCGTCGCCGGTGATGACCCAGACGGAGAGATTGGGATTGGCTGCCTTCAGCCCGGTAGCGATGGTAGGCGCGCGACCGTGGATCGAGTGCACGCCATAGGTGTTCATGTAATAAGGAAACCGGCTCGAGCAACCGATGCCAGAGACGAAGACGATCTGATCTCGACGCAAGCCGACCTCGGGCAGCACTTTCTGCATCTGCGCCAGAATCGCGTAGTCGCCGCACCCCGGACACCAACGCACTTCTTGATCGGAGACGAAATCCTTGCGGGTCAGCGGTGTCGGGCCTTGTACAACTTCTGTCATCTCTGTTTCCTGAATTGAAGTAGGAGGTCAGTCGAGGATGGAGCGGATTTTGTCTGCCACTTCGCGGATCTTGAAGGGTTGCCCCTGGACCTTGTTCAGGGGAATCACCCGAACCGGGAAGTTGGCCTGCAGCAGCATCGACAGCTGCCCCATGTTAAGCTCGGGCACCAGCAACTGACGGTAACGGCCGAGCACGTTGCCAAGGTTGCGCGGGAAGGGATTGAGGTGACGGAGATGGGCCCGGGCCACCGACCTCCCCTCTGCCTGCATCTGTTCAACGGCGGCGCGTATGGCTCCGTAGGTGCCGCCCCATCCGATAACGAGGAGATCTCCCCGATCGGGGCCGTCAACCTCGAGCTCGGGAATGAAGTCACCGATGCCCGCGACCTTTTCGGCGCGCATTCGCACGATGTTCTGATGGTCCTCGGGATCGTACGAGACGTTACCGGTGATGTCCTGCTTGCCGAGACCGCCGATGCGATGCTCGAGCCCGGGAGTACCCGGAAGCACCCAGGGTCGAGCCAGGGTCTTGGGGTCGCGCATATAGGGTTGATATCCCTCGGGATCGGTGCGATGCTCGACGTCAATCGGCAGAATCTCATCGACGTCGGGAATGCGCCACGGCTCGGAGTTATTGGCCACATAGCCGTCGGAGAGCAGGAACACCGGCGTCATATATCGGATCGCGATGCGGCAGGCTTCGATCGCAAGATCGAAGCAGTCGCCGGAGGTGGCAGCAGCGAGGACGGGTATGGGACTCTCTCCGTTACGACCGTAGAGCACCTCCAGCAGATCTGCCTGCTCCGTCTTGGTTGGCAGCCCTGTGCTAGGCCCACCGCGTTGCACGTCGACGATGACCATGGGCAGTTCGAGAACAACGGCGAGATTGATGCCCTCGCTCTTCAGCGCAATGCCCGGCCCACTCGATGCCGTCGCCGCCAGCAAACCGCCAAAAGAGGCGCCGATTATAGAGCCGATGGCGGCGATTTCGTCCTCGGCCTGGAAGGTACGAACATCGAAGTTTCTGAGCTCCGCCAGGCCCTCGAGGATGGGACTGGCAGGAGTGATCGGGTAGCTGCCGTAGAACAGCGGCTTGCGTGCCTTTCTTGCTGCCGTCACGAGTCCGAGGACAATGGCTTCATTGCCGGTGATGCGGCGATAGATGCCGGGCTCAACTTGAGTACGTTGCGGCACCTGTAGGCGTGCCTGAAAAGCCTCGGTGGTCTCGCCATAGTAGTAGCCGGCCCTTAGCGCCCGGGTGTTAGCCTCCACCACCTGAGGAAAGCGGGCGAACTTCTTCTCGTAGAAATTGAGGGTGGTCTCTAAGGGCCGCTCGAAGAGCCAGAATGCCAGGCCAAGGGCAAAACCATTCTTGCACAGATCCTTCTGCTGAGTGCTGAGTTCGTCGAGATCCTCCAAAGCCTTGCGCGTTAGCGACGTCAGCGGAACACGGTGAACCTCGTAGCCAGTCAGGCTGTCGCCGTCGAGGGGATTCTCGCTGTAGCCAGCCTTGCGCAGGTTGTTGCGAGTGAAGGCGTCTTCGTTGACGATGATGACACCGCCGGCCTCGAGATCCTCGAGGTTCGCCACCAGCGCTGCCGGATTCATCGCGACTAGAACCTGGGGATCGTCACCTGCGGTGTAGATATCGTGGGACGAGAAATTGACCTGAAACCCGGACAGCCCGGGAATCGTTCCCGCCGGCGCCCGGATCTCAGCGGGAAAGTCGGGAAAAGTGGAGACGTCGTTGCCGAGTACGGCGGAGGTGTTGGTGAATTGGTCCCCTGTAAGCTGCATGCCGTCACCCGAGTCACCGGAGAAGCGGATGACGACGGAGTCCTTCTCCTGCCGACCATCGGCCTCACGCACTGCAGTCTTTTCCAAGGCCGGCGTTTCGGCCATCAGTGAATCTCCTGCACGGATACGAAATGCGGCGGCGAGACGAAAATCATGCCCCTTCCCGCGTTCGAGCGATGATCTCGGGATCGGGAGGCAAGTTGTAGATCTCCCGGGGAAAGCGGTCGGTGAGAAAACGGATCACTGAAGGCTGAGACAGATTGCCCACCACCATGCCATCGTCGTCGACGACGGGCACATTGCGGTAGCCCCCAACGTTCATCATCTGCAGGGCCTCTCCGACGGTCGCCGAATCGGACAAAGTCTGTGGCGGCGCTGTCATCAAGGTGTCAACGATGGCGTCGGCAGCACCGGGATCGTCAGCGACCTTGAGCATCACGTCACGTTCGGTGAAGATTCCCTGCAGTCGCTCATCGGCGTCAGTGACAAGTGCAGCACCCGAGCGTTGTTGCCGTAAGCGCAACAGCGCATCACGCACCGAAGTTCCGAGAGGCACGCAGACGTATTCGGAGAGGTCGAGGTGTGAGACCCTAGTTTCCTGAAGCGCTTCTGCTACTGCCAAGTGGATTCCTCTTTGCCGGATCCCCGGGGACGGGGCGAGCCATGCGGCGCCGGTGGGGTGGGAACAGCGTGTAGCACGCCGCTAACAGGGCCGTAAGGTCTTGTTGTTTCAAGGGTATAGCTCAATAATATACAGGCGCCTCGAGGCTGGTCAAGGAGTAGTCGAGACATCACCCACCGGACCGGCGTGCAGAACTCTTCCGATTTGTGAAAGAGATCCGGGCGCAAGGTCGACCTTCCAGTCCAGGTAGGGGTCGAGGCGTTCGGTGGCTTCAGCCACGACGATACTGACTCCCTGTCGACTTAGCGCCTGCAACGCCCGCATGGCGCTCTCCAAATCGAGGGGATGGTCGCCAGCGAAGGGTCGGTCAAGGAGAATAAGTTGGTCCCTCCCCGCCCGCGCAGCGTGGCTAGAGATCTCGGCACGCACGCGTTCGCTAGGCTCGAGATCTCTGGCAGAGGTACCCAGGCATCGGGGACCGAGCCCGAACCGAAGAGCGGCATCCAAAACTTCGCGTATGCGGACCTCGCGATGGAAGTGGGCGGTAGCGGCGGCTACAGACATCTCCAACACGTCAACAACGCTGTGTCCTTTCGCCGTCATCTGCAAGATCTCGTCGCGAAAGCGCTTGCCCTGGCATTGTCCGCAGACGGTGACGAGATCCTCCACGAGGCCCAGGCGAAGGTCGATCCGACCCCGCCCCTCACACCCCGGGCAACGCCCCCCGGGCCTGTCAAGAAGAAAGGCCTCGACACTGAAGCCCACCGCCTGGGCCGCCGGACTGGCGGCGAAATACCTTGCCAGATGCCGCTCAACACCGAGCAGATCGACAAGCATAGCTCGCCGTTTCCCTGCGGCCCTGGCCACATTACCGGCATTAATGGTGACAGCACACCGAACTCCGGGGGCGTGAATGCAAAATCCGCTGCGGCTGCCGCGCCGGCCCTCAGCGGCGGCACCGCTAAGCAGATCGAGAAGGCGACTCTTGCCCGAGCCCCGGGGGCCGGTGATCCCCACCAGGCTGTGCAGGGGAAACTCGAGATCAAGGTCGGAATCGAGAACACCTTCTACGGCTGTCTCCCCGGCCTGAATTCTCAGGGTCGTTGTGGGACCTACCCTTGCCGCGCGCCTGATCCTCTTTGGGGCAGTCTCCTCTGCAGCCGGACCAATAGCTATAACGCCGTCGACTCGTTCAGCAAGCTCGGGATCGGCGTCAAGCACAATTACCGTGGCTCCACGATCGACGAGGGAGCGACTCACGCTCAACGCCAGCTGTGCCGATTGCTCGTCCAGGGACGAGAACGGTGTTTCCACGATGTGCAGCATGCCCCCAAGATCGCGCAGACAAGCGGCCACCAGGCTCAGAAGAGCACGCTCTGCTGTAGACAAGTCTGCCTCACGGCGCCAGAGCGGAAGATCCCCGAGATCAGCCTCCACCGCGGCCGAAAAAGCGCGACACAAACGCTTCGCGGCCTCATCCCCTTCTGCAGAGGTCGGCTCGGACAATAGGTCCAATGCCGACCGAGAGGTGAGCCCTTCGCGCAGTTGGGAGAGACCCGTTCCCGCCAGCCTCACGTCGTACAGCGATAATTGTCCGGGGCTCGCGTCGCTCAGCAGATCCCCCCAATTCGGCTCTTCTCGTTCCTCGCCGCAGTTCTGGCAGGAAAGAGCCTGGTTCAACCACAAATTCTCACCCATTTCACCCAACACGACCCGCGTTCGACCGTGCGCAACCGCACGTGCCGAACGCAGGGCCTCAGCGAGTCGAGTCTCCGTGGGGGTGGTGATGCGATCGATCACGACGTCGAGGACCTCAAGGGCACCGAGTTCCCATCCAACAGCCACACCCTCGTCGTCGAGACGAACTAGCTCACCGTCGATCTGCAGGCGACGAAAACCTCCGCGCACGAGTTCCAGTGCGACTCGTTCAGCAGCGACTCCACCCGTCAGTTGAAGAGGTGCGACGACGAGCATAGGCAACGACTTGGACTCATGTAGCAGTCGTTTCACGGCAGCATCGACGTGGAAGGAGCGGCACAAACCGCCGCATTGGGGGCAGATCACCTGCGCTGTCGCCCCGATCCAGCGAGTCCAGTCCGCTTCAAGGTGTAGACGGTCGATGACCCGACTGCCACGGCGCAATGGACCGGGGTGTCGCTGCACCGGTGGCAGCCCTTCCATGCTGTCCACGGTGACACCTGTTCCCACCCCACCCAGGCTCTCGCGTTCGAAGGGCGACATGGCCAACAGATAGCGACGACGACTCTCGACGGCGAGCACTTCCAGTGCCAGAGCGTGGGCGCCTCCGCCGACAGCCGCGGACAGGGCGAAGATTCCGCTTAGAGGGATGTCGATGTCCAAGCCGTTAAATGACGAGTGTTCGATGCCGCGTGCGCGAATGGCATCAGCGGCCCCGGGGATCGCATCCGTCACTTCAAGCGTCCAGTGCGCGAAGGCGCCACAATCGTCGTCGGCTTCGTTTCATCAGAGCCTCAGATCCCATTCCTACCCTATCCCGAGCCGGGGATCGGCACATCGCAGTTCGCACTGCATTGTTCGCCACCATGGCAGGCGCGGCCACGATGACCGGTGTCGCCGAGGCACAGCAGACGCCCTTCTCCCACGACGTACTCGACACTGTCCTGATCACGCACATCGACTCCGCGGAAGGCAAAGTCAACTACCCTGCTCTCCTGCGACTTCGCGCGGCACTGGACGACTGTCCCGACAGCCTATCTCGCGTGAGTCCAGATTCCCATCCTGCCCTCTTCCCGAGTCGAGATCATCAATTCGCCTACTGGATCAACGCGTACAACTCCTGCGTCCTGGTCCGGAGTAGTGGCGAACGTCGGGAATCAGTTGTTGAAGAACGGGTTGTTCGCCGCCTCCTCCCCTGCCGTTGTCGCCGGTCCGTGCCCGGGATAAAGGGTCGTAGACGCGGGTAGCTTCAACAGATGTTCGGCCACGGCAAACCTCTGCTCCTCGAAGGCGCCCACGTTGCGGGTGCCCCCAAGTGATCCGGCGAACAACGCGTCGCCGACAAAGGCGAGCTCAGCGTGTAAGAGAGAGACGCCGCCGGAGGTGTGTCCTGACGTAGACCGAACCTGAAGCTGCTGAGATCCCACTTCGACGGCCTGTCCCGGAACCAAAGGCCCGCGGATCCATCTCCTTCGGCCACCCAGCATACTCGCATCGCCATCGCTGATAAGGGCGGCCGCTCCCGTCTCCTCACAGATTTCGTCAAGGGCGCTGATGTGGTCGTCGTGGCCGTGGGTGAGAAATACGGACTCGACCTTCCATCCGCGGCGCTCGACGATCTCCATGATGCGAGTAGCTTGAAAGCCAGGATCGACAACAGCGCCGATCCCCGTGACCGGGCAGCCGACGACGTAACCGTTCATGAGAAAGCTGGTGCCCAAGACTAGCATGTCAACGGTCAGATCGCCATGCTCCGCTCCCGCCGGCTGCGCCGGAAAGAATGTGGAACGGGCGCTGGCGGAGAGCCGTTGGGCGGAGAGTCCGAGCGCGGCGGCGAGACGGACGATCACCTCGTCTTCCGGTGTCCACTCGTATGACTCAATCTGGGAGATTTGCGCCTCGCCAAGATCGCACCGTTCAGCAAGCTGCCCCAGCGTCAGCTCCTGACCTCGGCGGCTCTTGCTGACGACGTCACCGAATTCATCTTCGAGACGGTCGTAGATTGCTCACTTCCCCTTCTTAATTTTGGCTCTCAGCCGGGGCGCGAGCTCGCGATAGCGCCCTCAAAATGCTCGGCCCAACGCGCCACGGTGTCAGCGGGACCTGTGAGTTTCAGATATTGGAAGCGACCGCTGCCGATATCGACGATGGCACCCAGCATACGATAGCCCTCCAAGCTCTCTGTCGATCCCATACCGGCCAAGTAGGTGCCGGACACATCGACGAGCGTCGCAGACAGTCCGGCCTCGCTCTGCACCTGCCAGCGTCTGCCTACCTCCTCGTGAGATCGTCCATTGGATTGCGTGAACTGCCCGAACCAACGGCGCACATTGTCTTCCACGGTTCCCATGTGGCCGGAAAACACTGCCATGGTGGCCGAGGATTCGGGGTTCGCCCCGGGTACTTCGAACTCGGCGACACGCATCGAGCTCGACGGTGGGCGCCGCTGCCATTCGTCTGGGACCCGCAGCCAAATCTGGCCTAAAAGTACTTCTCCATGAGCGCCAGCTTTGGCCGCAGGAGAAGTAGGTGTAGCCGAGGGAAGCGATGGCACCGGCGTGAGATTGGCCTCGGCAAGGGCTTCCTCCGTTGCCTTCTCCGAGTAATGCTGCCCGCAGCTGAGTAAAACGCCGAACCATAGGACAACGGATCGACGGGCGAAGAAGAGACGGAAAATGGTGCACATGATCATGGTAAACGACCAGCCGTAGCGTGTATTTGAACATTGAACTCGGCTCAACCACAAGCTAACCAAGAAGGTCGGTATCGTCGATGCCGAAAAGCTCCCGCAGAGCCGGGCAATTCGTAAAGCTCTTAACGGCCTCCACTTGCTCGTAGGCGATCTGTCAGTCAACGCCTAATGACGAAGAGGCGCTGTCGGCCCACCGACTGGATCATGTGCAAACACCGTGGTGCGAAAGCGCGGCAGCAAAGGCCGGTCACCGTTGCAGACCTTAGAGCGGATCCTCAACACCGTGACCGAGAGCGCCCGAATCAACCGCTACCCCCTCCTTCCCGATCCCCACCACCAGGGCTCCACAGCGGCTCACCGACTCCGGCTTCCCGATTCTCGTGGCGCGCGAGGACGAACAGCAAGTCGGAGAGTCGGTTCAGATAGGTGGGGACGGAAGGGTTAATCTCCTCGCCGCGCTCGACAAGCGCCCAAGTGACCCTCTCAGCGCGGCGGCAAACGGTGCGCGCCAAGTGCAGGAAGGCGGCAACCTGCCCACCGCCCGGCAACACGAAGCTGCGTAGGGGCTCGATCTCCTCGTTGATTTCGTCGATAGTCGCTTCCAAGCCCGACACCTGGTCCGGCTCAATGCGCAGGCGCGACTTTCCCTTTTCGTCGGGGTCGACAGGCAAGGGAATAGTCAGGTCGGCACCGAGGTCGAAAAGGTGGTTCTGAATGGCTTCGAGCAGCTCGCGGCCGCGTGGGCTCGGAGCAAAGGCGACAGCGCCGCCGAGGCAAGCGTTGAGCTCATCGACAGCACCGCCGGCCTCAATGCGCAAATCGGTCTTGGCCACACGGGTGCCATCACCGAGCCGGGTCGTGCCGGCGTCCCCCGTCCCCGTGTAGATGCGGGAGAGGTTCACGACGGTCTTGTCTCTGCCAGAATCAGTCATCCTTCCTCCTGCGGACTAGGTCGGTGATTACGGTGCAGCCCACAATCGACCACCGCTTCCATGGCCGCTTCATCAAGATCGCGCCCGAGGAAGGCGGCAATGCGATGGGCATTACCGCCCGGATCCTTGACGACATCGGCATAATCGAGACAAAGAGTCTGCACGTTGGGGCTGCGCTCGAGATCGACGGAAACCTTGTCAAGGTGCGCAGCAAAGGCCTTGCGCATGCCCTCGTCGTCGTCACCGCTAGGCTCGGGATGACCGCGGCGCTGAAGCATCTTCGTTTGCGACGCCAGGACCTCGTCGAGATTGCGGCGCAGAAAGAGCACCCGGTAGACCCGGTCTTGCGGAAGGTACTCGAGCAGGCGAGATACGACCTTCACCACCTTGCCTACGGCGTCCTGCATCCAGGAAGAGTCATGCTCGAGATTCTTTGCCGCTTCCAGCTCGAAGTACCCCCGGGGATTGTCGCAGTCGGCCTTGCGCTCGCCGTCGCTGACGATCTCCAATCCGCCAGCCTGTAGCATTGCCATGAGCATGGACGTGCCTGAGCGGGGCAGACCGGAAACGATGATGACGGGATCCTGATCTGCGCTCACTCGCTCCCCTCCGCAGCTTCGGGGCTCAAAACGACGCTGATACCGCCATGGCTATCGATGCTCACTGGATAGCGGGTCAGCGCCCGTTGTGCTGGACCGCGCGTCACAGCACCCTGCAGATTGTACGTGGAACCGTGACAAGGGCAGATGATAGCCCCCCGTCCGGGGCGCACCCGGCAGCCCAAGTGCGTGCAGGTCGACCCTAGGGCGATGTATCCATCGTATCCGGACACCAGGATAATGGGCTCCACGAGCCCCTCTCCCACAAGCAGCGTCAGTGCCTGTCCACCCGCAGCGAGCAGCGCAAGCTGATCGCTGCCGACACTCACGCGGCCTGAGCGAGTCTGTACGCGCAAGGTGCGAGCGGTGGCACAACCAATGGCCAGTGGGGTCAGCACCAGAGTTGCCCACCAGGACAGCAGGCGGCGCAGCGCGCTGCGCCGGGGCCAACATGGGTCGTCACCCCACACAGGGCCACCACCCGTCGGCCGCGCACCAGATAGAGGAAGAACGGGCATCCGAGCATGGCGGTGATCACGCCAACCGGTACCTCCGCGGGTGGAATCAGGCTCCGAGCGATCATGTCCGCACCGACGACGAGGATGGCGCCACCGAGAATGCAGGCGGGAAAGAGTCGCCGGTGATCCGGCCCCACCAGGAGGCGCATGATGTGAGGAACGATGAGGCCGACGAAACCGATGATGCCGCTTACCGAAACCGCCGCCGCTGTGAGTAGCGCGGTGACGACGAGAAAGAGGATCTTGGCACGCTCCACATCGACCCCGAGAAAGCGCGCGCTCTCTTCTCCCTGCAACATGACGTTGAGATCACGGGCGTATATCTGCAGCACCACGGCGCCGCCGACGGTGAAGGGCCAGATCATCTGCACGTGATCCCAGCGCCGCGACGACAGTGAGCCCATCAGCCAAAATACGATTCGATGCAGCGACTCCTGCTCCGTGATCATGAGCAGCGAGGTGAAAGCCGCTGCTAGCGATCCCACGGCAACGCCCGTGAGCAATAGCAGGGTCGCCGGCACGCGCCCTCCTCGCAGCGATACCGTGTAAACGAAGAAGGCGACGGCCACTGCTCCGACGAATGCAAACAGAGAGGCGGAATGGATTCCCGCGATCCAGAAGTCAAGGGCCAACGCAAAAGCAAGGCTGGCTCCGAGGCCAGCCCCGGAAGAGACACCGACGATGTAAGGATCAGCCATAGGATTCTGGAAGAATCCCTGCATGACGGCACCGCTGAGGGCAAGGCTGGCACCCACAAGCACCGCGAGAAGAACTCGCGGC
This sequence comes from Candidatus Latescibacterota bacterium, assembly GCA_036336855.1. Classification (GTDB taxonomy): domain Bacteria; phylum Latescibacterota; class UBA2968; order UBA8231; family UBA8231; genus JAYZFI01. The sequence continues at coordinate 1,338 of JAYZFI010000038.1, read as the reverse complement.
GAACGCAGTTGGCGAACGATCGTCGATGCCCTGCTGTATTCGGCGTCGATGGCGATCTCTTCGCTGCTGATTCCCGACAGCAGATGACCGATCATCTCGCCAACGCCGATGGAGACCGGACCGATCGCCAGCGACGCTAGGCACATCACAGCAAGCAAGCCGCCGAGCAAAGGCACGGCGACGATTCGGCGGTGCAGCGGCGGGGGGCTCACTCCGGCTCTGCTGGATGCAGGACTCGGGCCATCTGCTCGAGGGCATCCACTGCGCGAGGCCCTGCGCGGTTGAGTAGATCCGCGTCCATGTGCACGATGCGGCTGTCCCGAACCGCAGGCAGACTGTTCCAGCCGTTAAGGGAGCGCAGCTGGTCGATTTCCCCCGCCATGGCAGTCTCTGAATTCCCCGCCGGCAAATAGGTGGTGACAATGACTTCCGGCGCCCACCCCACCACGGCTTCGAGACTAACCTGCGGCCACATCCCCTGGGCCTGTCGGCCGACGTTCTCCCCCCCTGCCGCTTGAATGACGTCGTCGATGATGTTATCGGCACCGGCCGTGTATATCGGATCCCCCCAGTAACCCCAGAACACCCGGGGGCGCCGACGTTCCTTGACAGCGGCGTTGACGGCTTCGATTCGGAGCACGAGGCTGGTCGCAAGGCTTTCGCCGGCGTCCGACTCGCCGGTGAGCCGTCCGACACGGTGGCTGGCCTCGACGAGTTGCCTGAGGTTCTGCACGTTGAGGGCGAACACGGGAATACCGAGTTGGCGCACACTCTCCAATCCTTCGAGGTCGTTGCCGCGAGCAGCCAAGACGAGATCGGGGACGAGGGCGGCGACGCGCTCAGCGCTGAGCGTCGAAAAACCGGCGACGGCTGTACGCCGTTTAGCCTCGGGGGGATAGTTGCAGTACTCGGTGACGCCGACCACTCGGGACCCCAGGCCGAGGGCGAATAGCAGCTCCGTGTTGGAGGGCGCCAAGGAAACAATGCGCTGCGGCGGTGCCGTGAGAACAACCTCGTTCCCCAGATCGTCGACCTCGGCGCCGACCTTCAGTGCGAGTAGGTGCAGGAAAACAACGGCACTCACGAACGCACGGAAGGCAATAGCATTCGGCAATGTCATGACAGCTCAAATCTGGATGGATTCGGCGGGGCAGTCGGACGTTCTATGGTCCGCTGGGAGCCCGGAGTAACTCGCGGGCGGCCATCGGTGCTCACGTCAACACTGACTTCGGCGCCGTAACTGTTACGGATCTCTGCGGCGGTAATGACATCGCTGGCACCTCCATCACGTCGGATCCGGCCGTCGTGCACGAGGACTATACGGTCGCAATACTCCCC
>JAYZFI010000037.1:0-86768 GCA_036336855.1 Candidatus Latescibacterota bacterium | reverse complement strand
CGAGAAGAACCTGCCGTCGCTGTTGGCCTCGATGGTCTCTTGGGTAAGGTTCACGAGTCGTGTGCGGCTGTCCACGGAGCTGCCGGGCTCGTTGAAGGCGATGTGGCCATTGCCCCCGATCCCTAGCAACCACAGATCGATTCCTCCCGCAGAGAGGATCTTCTGCTCGAATGCTTGGCATTCGAGATTGGGCAGGTGGGCCTTGCCGTTGAGCACGTGAGTGTTCCAAGGTCGGATGTCGATCTTGCTGAACAGCCGGTTGTTCATGAAGTAGCGGTAGCTCTGCTCGTGGTCGCCGTCCAAGCCCCAGTACTCGTCGAGATTGAAGGACGTCACCTTGGCAAAGCTGAGCCCGTCGTCGCGGTGCATTCTGGCCAGCTCGCCGTAAGTGGCTTCAGGGGTAGAGCCCGTTGCCAGTCCGATGACAGCATCGGGAAGGGTGCTGATCAGGTCCGCGAAGCGGGCCGCTGCCTTCTTGGCGACCTCCTCGGCGCTGGTGCAGACTTCTAGCTTGATATTGCCCACCATGGGTGTGTTCAGACCTTTCTTGAATTCTGCTTTCATTGCGCCGGGCGACAGCGGATCTCTCGACGCAAGACGCGAGCATGCGAAACGGCGAATCTATTGTGGCCTGAATCAGGTGTAAAGCACTGTCGAACGGTCTTGACACACTCCTTCTCCGCGGGCTATACTGCCCGCATTCAAAACGGAAAAGTCGTGTAATCGATGGTTTTTCAAGGAGATAGCCCGTTAAATAAGGTTCTCCCCATGGCCGCTGGTCTTCCCCTGACTTCCAAACAGATCGCATGCCTTAAGGCTGCCGGCTGTAGTTCTAGCGACTGGAGCCAGATTAGCGTATCTGACGGATTTCGCGCGGATCGCGTGCGCAATACCCACTTTTCTGGGACGGTGCGCATCGGCAGCCTAACTGGGAGCGTCACGGTAACCGGCGGCATCGAGTTGCCCGCCGGCATCCACGACGCCACCATCGTCGACTGCGAAATCGGTGACGACACCTTGGTGGCGCGAATCGGCGGCCACTTGGCCCGCTATTGCGTCGGTGACGGCGCCGTCGTCACCGATGTAGGCACTATCGCCACCCGTGAGGGAGCCACCTTCGGCAATTGTGTTGAGGCGGAAACCGTCAACGAGGGCGGGGGTCGAGAGGTCACTTTGTTCGCGGAGCTATCGAGCCAGTTTGCCTACCTCATGGCCATGCGCCGGCACAGCTCGGCGCTGGTCATCAAGCTGCAAGAGATGGTCTCTACCTACGCGGAGGCCAAGGCATCGAACATGGGACAAATCGGGCCCGGAACCCGCATCGCTCATGTCGGCCAGATGGTGGACGTATGTGTCGGTGAAGCCGCGGAGGTAGTCGGGACATCTCGTCTTGAGAACGGCACGATCCTGAGCGAGAAAGGCGCGGCGACGCACGTCGGTGCGGGGGTGGTAGCGGAGGACTTCATCATTGCCGAAGGTGCTGCGGTCGAAGATGGTGCGGTTCTCCACACCTGCTACGTAGGTCAGGGCACGAGGCTCGGTAAGCAGTTCTCCGCAGAGAACTCGCTGTTCTTCGCCAACTGCGAGGGATTCCACGGTGAGGCCTGCTCGATTTTCGCCGGCCCCTATACTGTGACTCACCACAAGAGCACGCTGCTGATCGCTGGGATCTACTCCTTCTACAACGCCGGCTCCGGCACCAACCAGTCCAACCACATGTATAAGCTCGGTCCCGTGCATCAGGGGGTCATTCAGCGCGGCACCAAGAACGGCTCGTTCTCCTACATGCGCTGGCCCACGGTGGTAGGACCATTCTGCGTCATCATCGGCAAACACCTAAACAACTTCGACATCTCCGATCTGCCGTTCTCCTACGTCACCGAAGAGCACGGCGAGAGCCTGCTCACGCCAGCGATGAACATGCACACCGTAGGCACGGTGCGAGATGGTGAGAAGTGGCCCACTCGGGACCGGCGCACCGCCAGCCAGCAGCGCGACCAAATTCGCTTCGAGGTCTACAGCCCATACACAGTCGCGAAGATGATGCGTGCCGAGCAGGTTCTAATGGAGCTATACGAGAGCACGGCGCGTGATGTGGAACAGGTGCGCTACAAGGGCGTGATGATCCGGCGTCTCATGCTAAAACGCAGTGCGCGCAGCTATGCCGAGGGGGTGGAAACCTATCTGCGCGGCGAGCTGCTGGAACGGGCCGCCGAAGCTCTTGCCCGCGGCGACGAGGCGGCTATGCGGAGGTCTCTGCAAGTCGGCGATGGTGTTTACAGCGATGACTGGGCTGACGTCGGTGGATTGTTGATGCCGCGGGAGCGTCTGGTACAGATTGAAAGCAGAATTGTCTCGGGCGAATTGACCACGCCAGCGCAGGTAGACGAGGCGTTTGCTGCTGCTTGTCAGTGCTATCCTCTCGACGAGTGGGCCTGGGTCTACCGTGCTTGGCACAAACGCCATGGCACAAGGCCTGATGAACTCAGTCTTTCTGATGTGACGGAGCTCATCGCCGCGCACAGCAAGAGCACGACCACCCAGGTAAAGAAGGTCCTCGCCGACGCCGAGAAAGAATTCGATGAGGTCGCGCGCTTTGGCTACGGCGCTGACGGGGACAAGGCCGAGCAGGCGACCGATTTCAAAGCGGTGCGTGGCTCCTTCGCCGAGAATTCCTTCGTCCGGCAGATGCAAGAGCATCTCGAGTGAGTGACGGGGAACCCACGACAAATGCTGGACACATCATAGTCATCGAAGACAGCCTGACTGTGAAGAACATCGGCCAGGGTGAAACTCTCGAGGAGGCGATTGCGGCAATCGTGCGCCTGCAACAGGTAGTGGACGAGCTGTTTCTCTACTTGCGCCAAGCCTTTAGCTAACTCTCTGACTAAGCCGCTGTGACCTGATTGCGATAAGCACGCAACGTGCCCACCGCCCAGGCCCACCCCATCGTCATCCCAACGTCGTCACCGCTGAATCCGGGAGTGTGATCCGGATCGATGCAGCCCGCATAACCGGCGCCGTGAAGAGCGCGCAGGCAGGCGGGTACATCGTTATCTCCCTCATCGAGAAAACACTCCGTATAACGACGACCCGCCTCCTCTATCTGGACACTTCGAATGTGCGCAGCAGCGATACGACCTCGCGAAGCGAACCAATCCGCTACCTTGGCGGCATCCTCTCCCCACTCTGTAGCGACGCCACAGTCGTAGTATATCGAGTTCGCAGGACTGTCTACGCACTCCACCAGCCGGCACATGTCGGCGAAATCGATGAGAGGTTGGCCGACACCGCGGAACACAGGCACTGGGGGGTCGTTGGGATGCATGGCCATCACTACCCCTGCCGCCTCGGCGGCAGGCACTGCCGCGTGCAGGAATCGCTCCAGCCGTTCCCACATCTGCTGCCGGGTGTGCACTCCGATGTCGTCGAGCGGGGGCAGGGTGTCGATGCGCGCGGCATCGAAATCGCGCACGGTCGCTGATCCCCGCCCATCATCGCGGGAGCTGTAACCTTCGGAGGCACGCAGTGCTGTGAAGTTCGTCGTTGCCACGGTAATCCCTGCCGTGCCAATCACTTCCAAGGTTCGCTGCAGCTTGTCGAGATCGGCGGCAGAATCGGGCGCTCCAGTCAGAATCGCGCGGGAGATCGGCAGCGACGTGGACCGTGGGTGCAAGTCGTAATGGCGGATGCGATCGCAGATGCGACGCAGCTCGTCGACGTCGGGCGGATCCGGCTGGATGTCACCGGCCCCCCTGGCCGCGGGAGGTACAAGCGGCTTGGGCGACCGATCGGTGAACTCGGTAGAGTAGTGCCAGGGCACGCTCACGGCCTCCACACCCAGGCGAGCGTAGAGGTTAAGGCGATCGCGGGAAAGTTCGGGCAGGGGCAGGCTGATCTTCACGACGCCACAGCTCTTCGTGAAATCGCCGCACCTGTCGCGGCATGGTCATCCAGCACTTTCGCTTCGCACTCCTTGAGGCGGCACAGGACATCGGATCACCTTCTGCCCCCAGTAGGCGACGATCCAGTGTAGGAAAGCCAGGTCGAGAAGGTGCTCTGGGCGACCGAGATTCATGTCGGCTCTTTTCCTTCCGCGATCACGCACGGCGCACCAGCAGACCCGGTCGGACACCACGGCATATGCAGATCGCGAAAAGCATGGTGTCGGTAGCATCCAGCCGTGTGTCCATGACCGCAGAGTGGTTGCCGTCGAGGGTCCAGCGCACCTCGGCCATGTTCCTGATGTCGACTGCCCCCTTCTCCCGGGCGTCTCCCACCTAAACTGCCAGATCGCTCCGGTCGAGATGAGTGACGGGAATCTGCAGAATCTCTCTCACCTGACTTGCGAGAGTGGACTTACCCGGGCCTGAAGATCCGATGATGGCGACGCGTTTCATGCTCTGGCTCTGTTCAAGATAAACGGCCCGGGTGGAATAGTCTCCGGCATGGAGGTTGGCCCTGTGCACTCGTCCTAACCTACTATCCAGCCGACGACTACGGCTGACGACTACAACGATAAGGAGTCGATGACGTGCGTATTACCGATGTCAAGGTCACGCCCTCCATGGGTCGCGAGAATCGCAACTGGGCTCTGATCAAGATCGAAACCGATGCCAAGATCGATGGCATCGGCGAGCTCATAGGCGGAGGCTCGGCCGACTTCCTACGTCGGGTCTTGGTGGGCAAGGACCCCGAGCAGATCAACCGCCTACACCAAGATCATCTGTGGATGCTGCAGGCTCGCGGCGCGGGAGCAGAGATCGCGCTGTGGGACATCAAGGGTAAGGCGACGGGCCGACCCGTGCACGATCTGCTTGGCGGCAAGCTACGAAACAAGGTGCGCATCTACATCGACTGCCACTCCGGGGCGTTCTGGACCAAAGAGGATTACGACCGGCGTTGGGAGGAAGTCCGCGAGTCGGGACGGCTAGATCCAGTGTACGAACCGTCGGCCTATGCGGAACAGGCGCGGAGAGTGGTGTCGGAGGGTTTTACAGCGATCAAGTTCGACCTCGACGTGGCCAATCCCTGGCAGATGGACCGCTACGACCGCTCGATCAGCCCACGCCAGCACATGCACATCATCGAATGCGCCCAGTCAGTGCGGGACGCTGTCGGCCCCGAGGTGGATCTCGCCTTCGACCTGCATGGATCCTTCCACCTGCGTGACGGCCTGAGGATTGCCAAAGACGTGGAGCACATGCATCTGATGTGGCTGGAGGATCCGATACGCTGGGAGTGGGGCAACGTAGATGCCATGGCCAAGATCGTGGCCCAGACCTCCACACCGATATGTACGGGGGAAATTCTCTACGGCGCCCGCCTGCATCGTAACTTGGTCGTGCAGCAGGCTTGCAACCTGCTGGAGCCGGACATTCCCAAGAGCGGCGGTGCCATTGAGCTACGGCGCATCGCCGAAATGGCGGAGATGTACCACATGTCCATCGCGCCGCACTACATGACTAGTCCCGTTACCGGTGTCGCCGCCGCCCACATCTGCTCAACAATTCCCAACTTCCTCGCCCTGGAGTACCACTCTGCGAATTGCCCAATGTGGACCAAGCTGCTAAGAAAACCGGGGGCGGTGGGCGGCGAGCTGCACGGCATCGTCCACGAGGGCTTCCTCGAAGTCCCCGATGAACCCGGGCTAGGCATCGAGCTGAACGAGGAGGCGATCGCCGAAGCAGCGGGGGTTGACGGGCCGGAGCAGCTTTGGAGCTAACTCTGTAGATCGGTCAAACGGTCACCGTCTGCAACCAGCAGCTGTCGATCTCCAAACCGACCCTGGGGCGTCACTGGCTACCAGGTATCCTCGCTTGATCACGGCCGTTCCCGGTAGCGCGTTGGTCTCCGCCAGGGGCACACCCTTGGGAGAAACGCCACCGGAGCGCTCTCCCAAGAAGATGGCGGGCCTGGCCATGGCCAGGTGCTGACCCTGACCATAGGGATAGTTCATGCCGCCGTGCGGTGCCACAGCGATCCCTGCCGGGCGATGTGACAGATGCGGACGCAGGCCAACCCAGTACCTTGCCTTTCGCGTCCTAGACAGCGAGGTCCACGGCGCTGATGGCGCAGGCGGTGAGGCCGGAACTTCCATACGAGGCGCTCATCCGTACCATCATTCTCATCCGTGCCATCATATCGAAGAGCGTCTCCGTCGCCAACAGCGATTGGCCGACGAGTCGGTCACGAAAGTGCTCGTTGATGATGGCGGCAACGGACGTCCCGTAGTTGGTCGACCCGAGGCCGGTGATGCCGGGCATAGCTGCCTCCTTGCTGCTTTCTGGCGCGGGAGAGATCAATTTCGAAGGCACGGATATTTCTGATCCTCATCACTTCCCCCTCTTTACCCGCGGGAAGGCTCCGCGTTTTCCCGACGGTGCCGCTGGTGAACCTCCTTCATCTTGAAATCGTTCTCCATGACCTGCCGCAGGTGCACCATCCGCTCGGGACCGGCAGTCCGCAGCATGGCCTCGCCATGGATGCGGTCGATCCAGAACCGTCCTTCGTTGGCCAGGGCGTTCTGGAAGTCTTTGAGGCGATCGTCGGGGACGTGTTCGTAGAAGTTCATTGTGTACATGCGGCGACGCTCTGACCCCCCGAAAGCAGCGTGCTTGGTGTTGTGCCAGAATACGGCCACGTCTCCGGGCTCGGTCTCGAGCACTTGGAAGGGCACTTGATTCGGCTCGACTCCCCAGGCTTCTGCACTCTCAGGCAGCGCCTCATGCAGGCCTTCGGCGAAGGCATCGCCGCAGTGGTGTGACCCGGGAATGACGCGAATGGCTCCGGTGTCTCGCGTCAGGATATCGAGATAGAAGGCAATCTTGATGCTGGGAATGCGCTCACCGCTGTAGCCATCGGAGTGCCAGCGGGTGTCGCCCACATAGTAATTTCCGTCGCCGCTGGTGTAGTTGAAATCGTCACCGAGAATGCTGGCGACGATGTCGTGGATGCGAGGATCGTCGAGGAGGCTACTGAGGTACTCGCTCTGATCGGGGAAAGGAACGATACAGGAACGCGCCTTACGATCGTGCTCCTTGCCGTGGTGTCCTCCTGCGTTGGCCGCCCAGACCGCCTCGAACTCTTCGATGATGCGCTCAACGCAGTCGGCCAGAAGACCGGAGAAATGGAGGTAGCCGAAGGTGTGGAAGAAGTTGAGCTGCCGCGGCGTGAGCCGGGTTTCCATTAGTGGTTCTCCCGGCTTGCCAATGCGGCTTTGCGCTCGACGAAGACCTGAGGCGGCGGAGAGAGAATGGCACGCTTGCGGTCGTCTATGCCCGGCCACTCGTCGGCGTCGCTGCAAATGAAGAAGTTCTCGGGAGTCGAGTAGGCTTCCTCACGGGGCATGTACTTGTAGAACAGCGTGGTCCGGGTGCTGGGAGCTGTCCACGGCAGGGTGACATGGCACAGGGCTTCGGTAAAGATGATCGCCGTGCCAGCGCGACCAGGAACGCGGTTGACCATACGATGGACCCCCTTGGACAGGTCCACCCAGTCTTCCGGCACCGGATAGACGGCCTTGTGAGAGCCAGCCAGGCAGCCGAAGCCGCCGCCGTTGCAGACCGTGTCCTCCAGTTCGTATGCGACGGTGACCAGCCCGTTGTGAAAGGTGCCGTCGGAGTCGCGCTCGAAGTAGTGGGTGATGAGCTCGCGGGGCCGTTTCGGATGCAGTAGACACCCGTTACCGCCGTGAATGGTCCCGCCTGCGAGGCTCTTGTTGAACGTACCGTGGGTGTGAACGTTGATGTGATCGATGCGGAAGGGCGGCATGCCATCATCGCGGGCGCCGCCGTAGATCTCTTCCAGGATCTCGGAAACCACCGGCACATCAAGTAGATCGACAAACTCCTGAGACCAGAATCCGCCCCGATCGGCGTGCTGGGAGTGCAGCAAGGGACCATTCTCATCTACCGTAGTTTTGAGGGCGGCAACCTGCTCGGGTGTGAGGGCATCCTCCACAGTGAGAAAGCCCCAAGTGTCGAAGTAGAAGCGCTGTTCCCTATTCATGTATGGACTGTCTCCCTCGTCCAGCAGTTCCGCGACTGGAGATCGCTCTCAACGACAACCCCAACTCATGGGGCTTCCGTGAAGCGCAGACTATAGAGATCGGCGTCGTGGAGCGAAAACCGAAGCCGCACAGGCCGGTCAGCCAAGGCGCTCACGTTTGCTCTCCCTTTCCAGGTCACAATTCGCTCCAGTTCGTCCCCGTAGATCTCGTCGCAGTCCCGGAGGGCGTGGCCGCGGATTGCCTTGCCTTCGCCGTCCTGTATCTCGACGCGTACGCTACCCGCCGCAGAGGTCGCCACGTTCAGCTGCAGGTTAGCGCCTCTCGAGGTGAACGGAGGAGTGACCAGCTCACCACCGCTCAGGGAGGCGTTGGCAGAAACGAAGCCGTCGAGTCGCAAGGTGAAGCGCCGCAGACGGCAGGCGTGACACCGATAGTAGCCCTCGGTGGTGAAGATCGACAGTTCCCGGGGCGCGGATGGCAGATCATTGTCGGTTTCCAGAATTCCCCAGGCGGTCATGTTGTTGCGATTCTCCCAGCGCTCGGGCTGCAATCCCGGCCGGATGAACGCCTCGGTCCAGCGCTTGAAGTGCAGCCCATCCCGGCTCGTCATGTAAACGGCGTCGGACATGCCACGATGCTCGTGGCCGAACATGCTGCGCTCGGGCAAGAACCGCTTGGGGAAGCCCATGTAGATATGGGGCGCCCGGTGGTAGGGAGTGACAGCGTTGGTGTAGAGGTGCTCGAGAGGTGCATCGCCAAAGTCGATCCACTTCGGCTTTGTCCACTTGCGAAAGTCCCTCGACGTGCAGGTCATGATCTGTCGCACCCGCTTGCCGTCGACCTCGACGAAGTTGCGGTGGTAGTCGACGTAGCGCTCCCGCAGGGGGTCCCAAAACGCCAGGTTCTGGGAGTCGAAGGCACCTTCGGTGATCACCGGTCTCTTAGAGATCAAACTCCAGTGCACGCCGTCTGACGATTTGAAGGCGTACAGGGCTCGGCCGTGGCTACCCATGGCCTTGTACTCTTCCCCCTCTCTGCAGTTCGGATTCAGATCGCGAAAGGGAGCGAAATTGTGGGAACCGATGCCGTCCCAGATGACGTTGTTGCGCTTCGAGCCCTGGTAGTTAACGAGTTCGAGCTCGGGACGGTGCCACTCGATACCGTCGTAGCTCTCCGCGTAGCACACGACCTCTCTGCCCATGCTGGTACCATCCGGCGTGTAGTGGGAGCCCCGGAAGTACGCGCGGAACAGTCGGTCATCCCGGAAGACCGTGTGGTAGCAGCAGGTGTTGCCCTCCCAGGGGGTGTCGTGCTCGATGGCGACGTTGCGGGGCACAGGCTTATGCAGACGCAACTCGACGTTGTGGCTGCGATCGATGAGGAAATCATCGACGAACAGCTCTCGACGGGAACCGAGGTCGATGACCTCTTTCGAGGGTGCTCCTGCGCGATGGCGAGTTCCCGCCTTGCGAACGGAATTCTTGCTCTTAGCCATGTTGTTTTCTCCCGGCTGTCGGCATCCCCGGCGCGCGCTACGCGCTACTTAGGGATCTTGCAATCACGTCCGTTTCGGGCCACCTATGCTTGGGTACAACAGCTCTGCACCCATGATCGTGTTCTGGCGGCTTTGGTCCTTCGTGCCTACGTACACAAGGTGGCAGACGCCGTCGATGACCACCGATGTAGGCGATGCCAGCTCCTCAGAGTCATCGGCTTCGGGGACTCTGGCCAACATCTTCCGACATTCCCTGGTAAACGTGTACCCATCCGCCGACAGATGGACTTCGTAAAGCTCGACGACTCGCGCCACTGCACCTGAGGCGCGATTACCACCGCCACACACAGCCAGATACTCGCCACCGCCCAGGTCAATGATCGACGCCGGATCCATCTCATGCCAGATGAGAATCATATCGTCGTCCGGCATGGCGTGGCCCTCGACGGGCGTCATGACCTGGAGGACGTCCCAATCCACGCCGTCGTCGGAGACCCAAATGGCGGAACGGTAGTCATCGCCTCCCCCATGCAGAGAATAGCCGACGAATCGGTGCTCGATCTCGGAAAATGGGTTCGGAGCCCAGCGGAAGTAACCCGTATGGCCATCCCCCGAACGGCCGCCGGGCGCGTAGCGGAGGATTACGGAATCAGCTTCGCCGCGGATGCGCTCGAATCGAACGCCGTCTACCGAGGTCGCCAGCAGGGTCCTTTGTGTGTGCTCAATGCCATTCTTGTGGTACGTCAGATAAACAACGCCGTCGATGATGTTGGCGTGCGGCGTCTCCGTGTGGCCTGATCCTTGCATATCGTCGACGAAGATGGGATTGCCACTGGGACGCCGAGGAAGATGGTCGAACTCGTCCGCCGCCACGGCAGCATCGTATGATCGCCAGGCGCTCATGATATCGCTGGGCGGGCCGTCGCAGAGATACAGCCAAATCCCACCACGGCCGTCTTCGTGATCGGTGGAAAAGTAAAGAGCGTAGTCCGCGGGAAATGCGGACAGCTGCCCCATGTCGACTAGGCAGGTGTAGTAGGGGCCGGGGGCGGGCATGTCCGGTGCCGGACTGAGTAGGGCTCCCGTTCGTCGAGGACGGATTCGGGTTTCGGTCTTGATCATCATGCTCACTCGCCGCGATAGGCGGCTGCTACTTCGCGGGCGATCTCCGCCCAGTCTAAGGACTCGGACCGGTTGCGTGCCGAATGGCCCAAAGAATCCAGATCGCGCTGACGGATTTCCCGCAGGGATCGCTCAAGAGCGTGTGGCTGCCCGGGTTCGTAGGCGATGCCGACGTCGTCATCGACAAGCTCGGCGAGGCAGCCGAGACGAGGCACGATCACAGGCCGGCCAAAGCCGAGCGCGGTGATCGCCGAGCCCGAGGTCAGCACTTCGCGGAAAGGCAGCACGACGACGTCGGCGGCGTTCAGATAGAGCTGGAAATCCTCGTTGGCGAAGTAATCAGAGGTCCACACGCGCACGCGATCGTCGCTGTCGCCGGCCCGTTGTATTAGCGTCTGTCCGTATTCCGGATCGAAAGCGTTGCGCAGCATCAGGCCGAGCACAGCATCATTGTCTTCAAGGCGAGCAAAGGCCTCGATCAACGACTCGATGGACTTATAGGAGCGGGCGTTGCCAAAGAACAGGTAGACAAAAGCCTCTGAGGTCAGTTGTAGTTGTTCGCGAGCTTGTGGTCGTGTGACCTCGTTAGCGTAGACATCGATGAAGTTGCCGTGGGGAATGTCACGCACGTCAGAGCAATAGAACCGCTTCCGTGCCAACTGTGCAGCGTGGTCGCAGTGTGCGATGACGACGTCGGCGAGATCGGCCACGAGCAGACGCGCCATGTGATCGACGCGAGGAAAAGGACGTTCGTGTGGGTAGAGGTTGTGCAGCGTCCACACGATGCGGTAGCCCAGCTGGCGCGCGACGTGCAGGTTCTCGGCGAAGTCGTGGTAGGCCTTCACCGTCGCATCGAGTTCTTCACGACGGTAGAACCCGTGCAGCCAGTTGAGGTGAAGGACGTCGTGAGTCGGCCGCTGCTCCTCGAGCCAAGACTTCGCGAAGGCATAGTCGCCGAGACAGAGGTGCACATCGTGAGCGTGCAGTGCACGATCGAGCAAACCCGCATACGGGTTGCAGCGATACTCCAATCCAAGGCCGCCCACCGCTTCCCAGAAGAAGAGAACCTGCACGGCTATGCGGTACTCACCGGCCTGCAATCGGTCATGAAGATCAGGATATTCGGCTGCCTTATCGTTTTCACCGCGATGACCACGACGAAGGAACTTGTCACCAAAACGTGAGAGGGTAAGTCGAACCCCGAAGGACCGCCACTACTACCACGCTGACAAGGCTGCCCTCACAGATGCCGATTGCCTTAGTACGAGATTTTGTTCGGGTCATGCCTGAGCCAACCCCTTCGACCGCTTGCCCGAGCCGATCCGCTTACGTGAGATTGTGGTGAATTTTGAACCTCCCTCCTTCGACAGGAGCGCCCGTGGACTTCGTTGCACTATCAGCTCTGGACTACACGATAATGGGGCTCTACATGCTGCTCCTGATCGGGCTCGGTCTCTACTACCGCCGCTTCGCTCACGAGAGCCTGGAGAATTACTTCCTCGGCGGACGCCAGATGAAGGGCTGGATGAACGGCACCAGTTATGCCGTGACCTGCATGAACGCCGACGTGGCCCCCGCCTACTGCGGCATGACGGTCATTACAGGCACCTTCATATGCTGGTGGTACCTGAGCCGCTTCGGGCTGGCTTTGATGATCGGAGGAATCCTCTTCGCCGCCTGCTGGCGCCGCCTGAAGATCTTCACCTCCCCGGAGTTCTATGAGCTACGCTTTGGCGGCGGCTGCGCCACCACCATGCGAGGCTGGGTGTCGCTGCGCAGTGCGTTCATCGCCGTCGTTGCCTGGACCGGCGCTGGCCTGCTGGGACTGACAAAAGTGTCGGAAGCTCTGTTGGGCTGGTCGCGCCTTGAAACCTTCCTCATCGTCGTGCCGATCATTCTACTCTACGTGGTGCTCTCTGGATACATGGGTGTGGTCGTGTCAGACCTGATCCAGACTGCGATCATGATCGCCTCTTCTCTGGCGTTGATGGCGCTGGTCTGGGCTGATTTTGGCGGACCCTCGGGGCTGTACCAGGAACTGGTGGATCAGTTCGGCATGGGCGTGGTCAGTTGGCATCCACCCATGAGTCACGAGATGCTGGGAATGGTGGGCATCGTCGCATGGACGATGGGCACCGCGGTCGGCTACGGCGGCGACCTGGCTCCGATGGCGGGCGCGATGGAAGGGCAGCGCCTGTTGTCGTGTCGAGATCGTCGCGAGGCGTCTCGAATGTACGTGTGGACGGAGATCGTGCTGTTTCTGATGCTCGCCGTTCTCACCTTGCCCGCGCTCGGCGCCATGGTCAAATGGCCCGGTCTCCACGACGGCAGCATGGACAAAGAGCTGGCGTACGGGCTGTTGCTCGGCCACTACCTGCCTTCGGGCCTGCTCGGTCTGGCCCTGGTGGCAATGTTCGCCTCGATTATGTCCACCGTCGATTCCAACATGAACTTCGGCGCCCAGGTCTTCATCAACGATATCTACCGCCGCTTCGTCCGGCGCAGCGCCAAGATGACCCACTACATGGGAGTCGGCCGGATCGTGATGGTCGTTATCATGGGGCTCTCGCTCTCCGTGGCCTACACGGCCACCAACGTCATCGACATCGCCGTCTTCATGCTCGGTCTCTCTTCCGCAGAGCTGACCGCCAACTGGGGTCAGTGGTGGTGGTGGCGCTTCAATGGGCCCGCCCGGATCGCCGCTTCCTTCGGCGGCCCCATTACCTACTTGCTGAACAAGTATGTCGTCTTCGCCCTTTGGATCGACGCTGGTCAGGACACGGCCTACGTCGTCGTGCTCTGCTCGATCGCCATGACATTCGTGCTGTGGGTCTCGGTGGCACTGGTGACCAAGCCCGAGCCGGATGACAAGCTGCTCGCTTTTTTCACCGAGGCTCGCCCCATGGGATTCTGGGGACCCATCGCGGAGAAGGCCGGCGTAGAAAGTGACGGGGGGGTGCCCATCGTCCGCGGCCTGGGGATCGCGTTCCTCGGCGCCGTCGCCGTCGGCAGCGCGGTCATCGGCTTCTCAGGGCTGTACGTGGGCCGCTGGGAGGTGGCCCTCATCGGGGGTACGGTGGCTTTCGCTGTAGGAGTACTGTTCAAGCTGAGCCACAGGCGCTTCGTCGGAGAGGACTGACTCACTGGGATACACACCACTTTATAGACCTCTCAGTCGAATCGCCTGTCTTGACGTGGTGCTGATTCTGCAGCGCGTGCACAGGGATGCCGAGGTCGACTCACCCTCATTCCACGCGCTGCGTGAACCCCAGCATCGGCCGGTGTCCGCTGATGTCCTGAGGCACAATCATCGGAGGAGACGCCGTCGGCGCCCCTACGACGACCGCCCGGCCCCGCAGGGGTCGCGCCAACCGGATCTCAAATCGATCGGGAGCCGGGATCGACCAGCCATCGACCTGGACTTCCCCCTCTTCATCCCGCACCACGAAGGGGAACTCCGCGGGTATCATCGATTCGAAATGAAGGCGTTCGTCCACGTGGTCGAAGCGCAGCTCGATGCGTCGAGCTGACTTTCGCGCTGCCGCCCGGCAGTCAGGGTGCTGGTATTTGACGTCGTGTCCGTAAACACCACCCAGCGCTATGGACGCGGCGCGCTGGCCGATGGCAATGTTGCCGGAGGAGTTCGTGTGGATCCCATCGGACAGGCTGAGATCGACGGTGGAGAGTATGAAGACATTGGACATGCTCTGAGCGAGCCGGCGCTGCACCTGCCGTATCCCCTCGAAATCACGGGTGTCGACCTCGGTCGGATCTCCCACCCAGCGATTAATCTGGACGGTGATTATAGGCAGTTGGCGGTTCCCGAAACTGGCACGCAGATCGGCAACGAACCGTCGGAACCGACGGGCGTAGGTACGACACAGCGCTGGCTCCGTGTCCGATTCACCTTGATAGCAGACGACCCCTCGGACCCCCGTCTCAGCATCGGCAACATAACGCAGCATGTTGTCGAACAGCACCCCACAACCGGGCCCCTTTTCGCCTCGGTCCCACGCGGACAGGGGAGAGCCACCGAGGGCGGCGGGAATCAAACCAATCGGCACGCCGATCTCAGACTTGAGTGTCTTGCCGAAGGCGAGCCAGGGGCTATGAGACGGATTCGAGCCTAGGCGATTCGGCACATAGCAGGTATCCGTCGAGTCGTGGAGAGGATGCGAGGCCAACGACCAGGCACCTCGGGCACGGAAGACGTGGACACCGAGCTCTGGCGCATCGGGGGCAGGCGACTTGCCATGGCCTTCGGAGTTACTCTGACCGGCGATGACCCACACGTCCCCGACGCCGACATGGTGGACCATGTCCCCGCGCCGACCCCACTCGACGGGACCACCGTCGAGCTGCAGAGCTGTCTCAATCCGATAGAGCCCACCGGCTGGCACGTCGGCAAGCTCCGCCTTCCAGGTGCCGGACTTGCGCGCCCCGGCTCCCTTCGAAAATCGACGAGTTGAGGCCCGGACCCAGTCGAGGGAGCGGGCGACAGGCTCGCCATCGACCTCGCGCACGACGCGGACCACGACGATGGCTTTCGCGACGGCTTGAGGAACCACCCAGCGGCCTGAGAGCGCGAAGCTCGCCGTATCGTTGGCGCTACGTTGGAAAATCTGCCAGTCTCGGACACCGGCTTCGATGAGAACGCCAAGCTCGTCGCTTCGATTCATGAAAATTCCGGGGATCGGGTGGTGGGCAACGGAGAGGGGAACCAGCTACGGGGTGTGGAAAAGATCCGTGGGAACTGACCCGATAAGTCGCAGACCAAGGCGGCGGGAAACGGCCCGCACAGCGCGGGCATCACGGGATGAGACGCTGTGAGCATTTCGACAGAAATGTCAATTCGCGAGACCCCACCGCTGCTGCCACCCGGAATCGCCCGCAAGTAACCGGGCCTCTGCTTGATTTCAGAAAACCAGGGTTGGTGAAGAGACGGGTCGTCGCCTCGGAATCTCACATCCACTATCCCCTCCCCAACCTCAGCGGTTCAACCGACCGTACGATGCCGCCATTACCCGGATTGTCGATCCCGTCTAGTGCCCAGTCGGCAGCGGCAGCTGATACCCGCTCTTCTTCACCTCAATCTTGCCAAGGACCGATTTCTCTCCCTCGTTCCTCGCGTCGCCGTAAGTGACGTAGAGCGTAGTCGCGTCCTTGCCGCGGCCGAAGGCCACGTTCGTGGGCACGCTGGAAGTGGGGAGGTGGGCCAGCTCCTCCCCTTCTGGGGAGTAGACCATAATGCCATATCGGGTCAAGTCGCGCACAGCAACGTATAGGTTGCCCTCCATGTCGCAGACCAAGCCGTCGGGACCGTCGTTGGGTGCATAGTCGACGAGAACTTCGCGGAAAGTGGCGCTGCCATCGGCGTGCAAATCGTAGGCGAGCAGGGCGTGGCGACCTTTGTGGGGCGAGGCGGGGTCGGGAAGACGCTCAGAGGCAGTGGCACCATTGTCGTTGCTCACCACGTACAGGCTTTTCTGATCCGGAGACACGGCGACGCCGTTCGCCTTGCCGGCGTTGTCGATGATGCGGGTGAGGGTACCATCCTTGTCAATGCGGTAAACTCCGAACACCGGCTGGTCCATCGGCTCGTGACCGAGGTAGCGAGGGTCGGAAAAGTAGATGCGGCCCTGCTCATCGAGAGAAATATCGTTGGGTGCGTTCAGTCGGCGACCTTCGTAGTAGGCAGCAAGAATCAGGGCCTTGCCGGTGCGCAGATCGGTGCGAGTGACCCGGCGCCCGCCGTCGTCGGCACCCTCAGCGGCGAGAAGACGGCCGTAGGCGTCGAATTTGAGGCCGTTGGACATGCCGCTCGGAGAGCGGAAGACTTCCGTCTTCCCTGTCTTCGGATCGTAGCGCATGATGTGGCCCGCCTGCGGCGGCTCGCCGAAAGCGTAGGTGAAGGTGATGTCGGAGAAGTAGACGCGACCATCGGGCGCCACGGCCGGGCCTTCGGTGAAGAGTGCCTCGTCGTAGAGCACCTCGATTAGGGATCCGAGCTCGACGATAGAGGGATCGCCGGTGGCGCCCAGTTCTTTCTCGTGGGAGTCCGAACCAGCGGCCACGATGAACAGGGCGGCAGCGATGGCTTGCAGGGCGAAATTGGGGAGCTTGGACATCGGACGTCTCCTGGTTGCTACCGTGCCCGCCGCGACTCTCGCCCGCGGGCAGCGGCCGTTTTATCGCTTCAGATAGTCACGTGGAGGCGGGATAGCAGGAGCCTCAGCGCCACGACTGCCGTGGCAAAGCGCTCGAAGCCGTCGGTCCCGTATTCCTTGCTCTTGAGATGGTGCTCGACGGAGAAGAACCCGGCGTAGCCCCGGTCCAGGGCGAGGCGGAAAATCTCCTCAAGATCGCCGTCGCCATGCCCAGCTGGGACAACCCTCTTGCTCGACTTGAGGGCATCTTTCACGTGGAAGTACTCCACACGATCGGCGAGCAGATCCCAAGCTTGGCGGGGTGAGCATTCGCACTGGATGAAGTTCGCAGGATCGAAAGTCATCATGAGATGGGGGCTGTCGATCGCGGAGAGCAGGTCGAGACAGCGCTCCGGGGTGTCTCCGTAGATGTGGCTCTCGTTCTCATGCAGCAGCACGAGGTTCTCACGCTCGGCAGCGTCCGTCATGCGACGGAATTGCTCGATGACGGAATCACGTACCTCTTCGGGAGGCTCTTTCTCGTGGTAGAACGAGAAGACCCGCACGTAGGCGCAGTCTAGATCTTTGGCGCTCTGCAGAGCGCCCTGAAAGCGTTCGAAGTGGCGATTGAGGTCAGAGCGGATCTGCACTTTGCCGATGGGCGAACCGATGGCGGAGACGCCGATCTGTGCCTCTTCGAGGTTCCTCCGAAACTCAGTTACTTCATCGCAGTCCAGATCGAGGACATTCTTTCCGCTGACACCACGCACCTCCACGTGCCGCACACCATTGCGCAGTAGACCCGCGATCTGATCGAGGGGATGTGGAGAGATCTCGTCGGCGAAACCGGATATGTGCAAGCCAGCCGGGGCCTTCCCGTTGGTAAATTTCATGTCGGGGGCCAGGGATCGAGGGTGGCGCCCGTCGGCCGCGGCTCGGTCGGTCGCCAGCCCAGGCGGTCGTAGGATCGGTAACTCACATCGAGCCAATGCGTCTCCAGCCGCACATGGCCTTCGTAGCGGGAAGTGAGGGCCGCCTCGAGAGCGCCGGAGGTAAGCAGGGTGCGCTCCACCGGATAGGTGGGCGTACTGGTGACGAACATCTCTTCTATGTTGAGGCCGAGGTAGCTGAAGTGGGCGTATGCTCCGTCTTCGCCACCGTGGCCCTGGCAGTAGAACTCAGTGCCGTCGATGTCGCCACTTTTGTAGCGCACGCCGTAGGCGAGATCATGGACGTAGCCGTTGAGCATGAGCACGGCGCCGCGAAAGCCGTCGCGGTACTCCAGCAGGAATAGCGCCGGATTATCGCAGTGTTCCCACATGTCGCCACTGGGCTTGTCGGCGATAGCCGCGCAGGCGGCCTGTGCCGGTTCGAGCCACCAGGCGTCCGTGCCTCCAGAGCGGGCCTGCTGCCAGACGGTGTTGCCTTCGAGACAGGTAACGGCGGCGATGCCGGTCTCGCCCCCCTGGCGACGCTCCGCCATGCACTGTAGCACCTCAAGGGTATGGAAGCCGTAGATGTCGAGGCCAGAGAAGCCCACGGCCACTGCCTCTCTGAGCGGCGCGTCTATGTCGTGCTCGAGCCAAGGGCTGCGCCAAGTCACGGGAAGCGACGATCCCGCCATGAAGGGTGCACCGAGCTCGGCGGCACGGTCCACCATCCACTTGGCATCCGTCCACGACCAGGCCAAGTGCTTGTCGTTGAAGACGGGAACGGCGCGGCCACTGGTGCCGAAGACACCGCAGATTTGCTCCATGAAATAGCGGCGCGGAAAGAGCTGTTGCTCCTTCTCGTTCCAAGCGTAGTCGCCGTGCTCGCCGATGAGGATGACACCGTCCACTGCGTTGCTGTCGCCGCCGAGACAGAGCGCCGCGGGGATGCTGTTATATATGGGGATGCCATGCTGCTCGGAGATCTGTCGCCCAACGTCGCGATCTGGGAATTGATCGATGTACATGGAGACAAGATCAACCCGGGGTGCCTGCAGGCCGTCGTCAGTGGGAAAGCCATGGATGTACTTAGAGAGGATGACGTCGGCGTGCGATCGGGGCCGGTACTCGGTGATGATGGCGGCGATTTTCTTGCGCGACATGATTTCTTTCCGCGACATGATGATGGGCACGATCCCGACCGCAACTCAGACGGCGGCGTTGCTCGCCAGAAGCGCCCTGAGGTAGCCGATGGAGTAAGCCAGCCCCTGATGAGCGGTGGCGGAGTCACCCTCGATGGCGGGAATGTGATCGGGATTGATGCAGCCGTCAAAGCTGACGCGATTGAGTTCGCGAATCACCTTGAACATGTTGATGTCGCCGTCGTCGAGGAGCACCTCCTCGAAGGCGCCAGCCGTGGATAGAGATCCTCGAACGTTGCGCATGTGGATCATAAACAGCCGGCCCTTGCGGCCGTAGTTGTGGATCTCGTCCATAATCAACGGTCCGCCACCGGCCTCTGCGCGGGTGCCGCAGCAATAGAGGTAGCCCACGTGTCGGCTTGGGAACTGGTCGATAATCCGGTGAAGGCCGAGCCCGTCAAAGGGGGTGTCGATGTTGGGCGTGTCGGAAGGATGCAGGGCAAGGCGGATATCGAACTCTTCGGCGATAGGCACCAGCTTGGAGTAAGCGGCGTGAAAGCGCCCCCACCAGCGCTCGAGCTCTTCCTGGTTAGGCGTCGGATCAGGGTCTTTCGTGAGGCCGATGCTTTCCCCCCGCGAGAGGTAATCGCCGCGATGCCGCGACTGATAGCGCGTCATCAGCCAGGGAAAGGTGTCCCCGTCGAGGCGCTGGCGCGCGATGGGCACACCGCAGCGCCCGAAAATTTCCAGGGCACGGCAGGCGTTGTCGAGATCACTTTGATTCCCCTTCTCCATGTACGATTCGGTGAGGTCGGGCAGCGTCACGCGGTTGATGTCGAGACCCCAGTCGCGGATGTGGCGGCGGATGGCAACGACCTCAGACTCCTCTGGATAACCCTGGGTATCGACACCGGGCCAGAAGTTGCCACTGCCGAAGTCGAGACAATCGGCACCGAGCTGAGTGACGGTGCGCAGGTAGGAATCGGACATATCGCCGTGCCAAACGGAGATCCGCATCATGAGTCTTGGTCTTCCTGTGGGTGCGTAGAACTCGGTTGGTCTATGTTGACAGACGCTTGGCGACTGCGGACCGCATTATAGACAGAATAGAGATGTCGTGAAAATGACGAGACGTTTGGCGACGAAGACGAGAGCCTCTTTCGCGGAGCTTGTGCTGTGAGCCTGCGTGGATCCACAGACTGGGCCTTTATTGCGGGACCTTTCGATGTGCGCGACTACGAATGCGACCTACAGGGCGTGGTGAACAACGCGGTCTATCTGAATTATCTCGAGCACGCCCGGCACTCTTATCTGTCCAGCGTCGGCATCGACTTTTCCAAGCTCACTGCGTCGGGCTACCACCTCGTTGTCACCCGGTCCGAGTTGGATTACCTGAAACCCCTGACCAGCAACGATCGTTACGTCGTGTGCCTGGATATGTCGCGGGTGAAGCGGATTCGCTGGTGTGGAGACCAAGCGATCTATCGAGTTAACGGCGATGAAGAGGAATTGGTCCTAGAGGCTAAGATCCTCGGCACCGGGGTGATCGACGGGAAGGTGGGACTGCCTACGGACCTGCTGGAGGTGCTGGAGGTGAACTGAGTGCCGCCATGGCCGCTCTTCCGGTAACCTAGACTTGGTAGACGAGAAGTTTGGCCCCAGATATCTGCAGCCATATTCGGGATTTGCCACCAACGATAGTACTCTGCGTTCGGTGGATACCTACCGCAACTGGCACAGCGTGAACAGGACAGCAGAGGGAATCTGTCAGGCCTGATGAACTATCCGGCTCGCCTCGCCTTGGAACTAAATTCGGCGGATCTTCCCTGTTTTCAATTCTTCTGACCCCGACGTGTCGAGGCCGGGCATTGCGCACGCACTTGCTCGGCTTGGACAGGGAGCAGATACTGACCCACGAGCCATCTTCCCTCCCCTCGGAGTTTGCCGAAGTGAAAATCACCGACATCAAGCCCATTCTTACCGACCAGTATCTTCTGGTTCGTGTATACACAGATGCCGGCATCACCGGCAATGGCGAGTCCGGTCTGTGGGCCCATCATCGTTCGGTAGCGAAGCTGATCGAGGAATTTCGCGAATACTACGTCGGCAAGGATCCCCGTCTCATCGAGCACCACTACCAAACGGTGTCGCGCAGCTTTCACTTCATGGGGGCTCACATAAGCTCGGCACTGAGCGCCATCGACATCGCCTTGTGGGACATACTCGGTAAGTCGGTGAACTTGCCTGTGTATCAGTTGTTCGGTGGCAAATGTCGAGAGCGTGCGCGAGTCTTCGACAACGTCGGCGGCGCCACACTGAACGAACGCGTCGCCGCGGCGAAGGAGCGCGTCGCCGCAGGGTTCACGACGCTGCGTGTGAGCCCGTTCTACGCTGACCTCGAGAAGC
This sequence comes from Candidatus Latescibacterota bacterium, assembly GCA_036336855.1. Classification (GTDB taxonomy): domain Bacteria; phylum Latescibacterota; class UBA2968; order UBA8231; family UBA8231; genus JAYZFI01. The sequence continues at coordinate 65,517 of JAYZFI010000037.1, read as the reverse complement.
GAGAGAGCTCACAGGTCATCGGCGACGCGTTGGAGATCATCGCCGCCGTGCGCGAAGCCATCGGCTACGGCATCGATCTCGGCATCGAACTTCACCGCAATCTGCAGCCGGATGAGGCTATCACGCTGGCCAGAGCTCTTGAACCCTACCGTTTGAAGTTCTACGAGGACCCACTAGCGCCGGAGAGCAATGAGGCTCACGATTACATCGCTCGCCACATCGACGTGCCCATGGCTCTCGGCGAGCGCAGTTACCTGGTGACCCAATTCAAGAAGCTCATCGACCAGCAGATCGCCGCTTTCATCCGACCTGACGTTTCCCTGGTCGGCGGCTTCACCCAGATGAAAAAGATCGCCGCCATCGCGGAACCAGCCATGGTGCAGCTGTTCCCGCATCTCATGGGCAGCCCTGTAAACAACGCCGCCTTCACGCACCTGGCAGCGGCGATTCCCAACTACTACGTCACCGAGGTGAATCCCCACTCCGAGCAACAGTTGGCCCTCGTCGACCGGCCTTTCGTGACCACGAACGGCTATCGGGAATTGCCAGACCGTCCGGGTATCGGGGTGGAGATCGACGAAGAAGCCTGCACCCGCACGCCCTTCATCGATCGCAACATTACCGGCTATTTCCACGCCGATGGCTCAGTCGCCCATTGAAAGCAAGACCACCGCCGTCCCTCCACATCATATAGCGCAATCGTGAGTCGTCGCGGATCCTTTCTATGACTCGACGCCGCCCACCTCTCTTCTCGGTATTGCCGACATAAGACCGTCCGACTCCGCTGAACACCGAACATCGGGACGCAACGATCAGCAATGCTCGCGCCAAGCTCCGAGCCTCTCATCGACACCGTCGAACATCGCCTTCACCTCGTCGAGATTTCGTCCCACACACATCGCCGTGGCGAACTGCCGTGCCGAGCGTGGATCAGTGGTGAACAGGAGGCCTGTAGAGATCTGCTCGCCGTCGGGAGTCATCTCGATGGGGTGGCGCTCCTTCAGAGTCCGTGCGATTTCTGAGAATTCCCGATCGCTGAAGTGGCGAATGGGAAGGGCGAGCCAAAGTGCCGTGCGCGCGGTGTTCACCGTCTTCGCCAAGTTCAGTGCCACACGGCCCATAGTGAATCGGGGATTCACCTCGACCACAGGTTTGAGCCTGAAGACACTCGTCTCATCGCGGTAGACGAAGGCGTCGACGCCGAAAGCGCCGACGAAGCCGCGCGTTTGCAGCTCCGGGGCGAGGACCTCCCCCACCACCTCGAAGATTCGCGTGAGTCGACGATCGTCCTTGCCGTCACCGTAGAGAAATCGGCGCTCGGGGATGCCGAGACCGGCCACCATCTGCTGCAGAAAGGCGCCGAGCCAGCGACCGCGGCCACCGGCAAGGAAGCGGGTGATGCCCACCAGGCGGATCGTGCCTTCGTCGTCGATCTCAAACTGGGCAGAGAGGTCGAGCACGCGGTCGAGCCAGGGCTCGACGACTACGGCTCCCATTTCATGTATGGCGCTCTCCACCCAACGGCACTGGTGCCGCTCGAAAGCTCCGGAATTCACGATAATCTGCCGTACGCCGGAGGCGCCGAAGTCCGCCTTGATGACATGGCGGCCGGTAGGTGACGGCTCAGCGGCGATCGTCTGCACCTCGGCAAGAGTGTCGAGAGCACAGCCGACGGCGGAACGGGGACACAGCAGCTCCCTGTTCTCGCTCACGGTGAGGACAGTCCGCAGGACCTCAACTCCGAATGACTTAGCGTAGAGACCGCGCACGCCCTCGTTCCAGCGCGCACCTGGATCTCGGCGCGCTCCCGGAGATAGCTGCGCGAACAGTGGCGCCATCTTCTTAGCGCTCTCAGGGTCCCAGCCCCAAGGGCGCAGGTCCCCCAGCTGGCGATCCCTCAGCTCTGTGGGAACCGCCCCCCCCACCGGCACAACCTCCACCAGCTCGGGAACGGGGATGCCTGCGCAGTACAGGCTTCGGAGGAAGTCCGTCGAGGGCCGTCGCTCGACGAGGACAACATCGTCGAGCGACGCAAGGAACATGGCCACGCTCTCGAGGTCGCTGCGCATACGCACGATGCCTGCGTTCGGCGTTTGCTCCACGTTGCGTCCAGCGTTGAGATCACAGGTGGGATTGAACCAGTACACCGACGGGCAGCGCCCCTTGGACTGGTTGTAGATCTCGAGCTCGTCAATGAAATCCGTTGTCAGTCCGGCGCGCTCCCGTCCCTCTCGGTTGAAGCCCCCCACGCCCTTGGCACGGCTCGGAGATAGGGGTGGGGCCAGCACCTGGCGGAAGGCGCGCCAGTCGTCGGCCCCCGTCGGCTCCCATTGCCGGAACCAGTTGAGACCGTGTTTCACGTGACCGATCTCGTCCCGGTAGATTTTCTCCATCAGCGCCGCGGTCTGCTCATCGCCAAGCTCAGCGAAGAACCGGGCGTAGTGCGGCGCATAGTCGAGATTCGCTTGCTCGAGGGTGAGACTGAGGCCGCTGACGAAGTCGAGGGGTGACGCCATCGGCGAAATTGCACGCCAGAAGAAGTCGCTCACCGGCAGCTCCCCGAACTCCACCCCGACCGCCGCCATGCGCTCCAGGTAGAGACACACGTGCTCCTGCTCTTCCTTCAGCGTCTCGGCCACACCCCGCCGGAACTTCGCTGGCGCTTTGGGAAAGCGAAGTAGCACCAGCGCCATGAGCTCAAGGGCGAGCAGTTCGTGATTAGCAAAGAAGTGCATGACGAGGCCACCATCACGTTCGCTGCGCAGCTGACGCACGTCGTGGAAAGGCACCTTGTCGCGCTCGCCCCAGCCGTCCAGTCCGAGCTCGGCAGGACGACCGGGGCCATCTGGGGTGACGATTGCCTTGCCGGGGTGCTCATCGGTCAGCCGGCCCGATTTGATGAGTTTCCCATCGATGGTGTTGGCAAAGAGCACGAATTCGGCGAGCTCGCGGATCTCCATGCACTCGGCACTGGGCAGGGGGGCGCTCATGAAGGAGAAGCTACCCCGGCTTTGAGCGCCTGGCTACTTGGCCTTCATTGTGGGAAATCAAAATCCGCCGATGCAGCGCACCCCGCCCACGGATCGATCCTCCATGAAAGTCCAGTCTCTCGAACTCATTCATCTCGACGTTCCCTTCACCACCCACACTGACCAGCACATGCGTTTCTGGTTGCCGCACTGGCGCATCGTGCAGCTGTGCAAGCTCACCATGGATAACGGCATCGTCGGTTGGGGTGAGACTATCCCCAACTACACCTGGTCACGGGTCCCGGAGGATATTGAGGATCGTGCCCTGGGTCGACACGCCGCCGAGCTCATGTGGGACGACAGTCTTGGCGCCGGCGTGCAAATGGCACTCTTCGACGCCGTGGGCAAGCACGAGAAGGTGCCCATTTACCGATTATTGGGCGGATCCAAGGTGAGGGAGTACGTGCCGCTATCCTGGTGGGCAATGGATATGTCGCCTCGGGACTGGGCACGACAGTGCTCCGACGCAGTTAAAGCGGGCTACATGACGGCTAAGCTTAAGGCGCGCACGTGGTACGATCTGCACGCCGCCATCCGGTCAATTCTGCGCGCCGTACCCGAACAGTTCGAGCTCGATTTCGATTACAACGGCACACTGGGAAACGTAGCAGCAGCGGTTCGGCATCTGTCCTCTCTGGAGCAATACCACCAAATCGCCATGATCGAGACACCGATCCCCCAGGGGGATGTCGCCGGCAACGCGCAGATTCGCGCCCGGATCGACCGACCCGTGGCCATGCACTACGGCCAACCGCCCATTCTCACCACCCTCACCGAAGATGTCGCTGACGGCTTCGTGGTCTGCGCCGGCGCCAGCGCCGTTGTAAAGCAGGCCGCTGTGGCTGATGCGGCGAACAAACCGTTTTGGCTGCAACTGGTAGGTACGGGTCTCACTACTACTTGGGCCGCCCATCTCGGCGTGGTCTCCCCGCAGGCGAAATGGCCTGCCATCACTTGCATGAACATCTGGCGCAATCACCTCATCAAGCCCAGGATTGAGATGCGCGGCGGCTACCACCGAGTGCCGGAGAAGCCCGGCCTCGGCGTCAGCGTGGACATGGCGGCGGTGCGTCGCTTCCCGGTGGACTACAACTGGGTGGACACGCCACGACATGTCTACCGCTATTCCCGCGCCAACGGCGAGGTTACCTACTACGGCTGCTCCAAGCAGGAGCTACACAATTCCTATCCGCGCGACGCCATGCCAGTCTGCGAGCCCGGATCTTCGTTGGACGTGGTCTCTGACGATCGCAGTGCTCGCTTCAAGGAAATTTGGAAGGCCGTGCAGAACGGCCACACCCTTCGCCGGAAGGAGGAGGTACGGCGCCGCAGATAGCGCAAGCACTTACGGGCGCGGGCTCAATATCACGCACAACGCCTGTGAGGCTTCGCGCAGGGACTCTGCACTGGCCGCCACGACCTCTATGGCTCGCAGGCCATCTCGGTGCGTTACCGCAAAGAGTTCACCGCTACGGCAGCGCTGCACGAAGTCTATAATTTCGGCCTTGTACGCCAGGCCGAAGCGCTGAATGAACACGGGGGCCTCCTCGCCGTAGTCGCGCAGCGCAAAGGAGTGACTGTCCAGCAATTCCTGGCCCCGCCCATACAGGGCGACCTCCACCGTTTTTGGATCACCACGGAAGGCGCCAACGTGGATGAAGCCGGCGCTACCGTAGAAAAAGGTCTCGTTGCGATAGCCGGCGACGTGGTTGCGGCTCACCTGGATCTGCGCCGTCATCTCCTCGCCGAACCAAAGCTGCACGAGGGCGTCGTCGAAATCCTCCACAGTGACATCAGGCAACTTCTGATTGTGCAGGCGAGCGCCTACCCCCGCCACCCGTGTCGGCTCCTGTCCTGACATCCAGATCACCTCGTCGGCGTTGTGCACACCCATGTCGACGAGCAGCCCCGCACTCTGGTAACCCTTCGGCGGCGGCTCGGGATCTTCGAGGATTGATACGATCTTGAACAGTCGTCCGATACGCTCCTCCTGCAGCCATTTCCGGGTCTGCAATAGAGCATCGTCATACCGCCGCTGGAATGCGAGCATCACCGATCGCCGACGCTCTTCGCTTTCCTCCAGCCACGCATCAAGTGCCCGAGCGCTGTCGAGATCGCCTGCCAGCGGCTTCTCCAGCAACACTCGCATTCCTGACCCCACACAGGCGCGTGCGTCGCGCTCGTGATCTTCCGTGCGTGAGGCGATTAAGGCCGCGCTAGCGACTCCGGCGGCAGCCAGTTCTTCGGCACTGTTGAAATGGGAAATCTCCCCTACTTGCCGTTTGCCCAGCTCGGCAGCGATGTGTTGAGCCGTTTTGCCGTGGCGGTCCGCGACGGCAACGAGCTCGCACTCGCCGGTTTCGGCGCCAATCTCCTGCAGATGGCGGGCATGAAAGACACCGATCCGGCCGACGCCAATGGCAGCGACTCGCAGCGGGGCCACGTTTGCGACCTCAGTCCAGATACCTGCCGTAGAGCGGGCGCAGACGTGCCTTTGCTTCCGGCGTGATCGAATCAAAGGCGGTGATGATAGCGTATTGAGCGGCTCTCTGGCAGGGGCAATCGTCGTACTCCGGCAGTCGTCCGGCGAGATTGACGAGCACGCGATTGCCGAGCTCCGCGTTCTGAGACAGGATGGTGATCACCGCCTCCACGGAGACATCCTCTTCGTCTTCGTGCCAGCAGTCGTAGTCGGTTCCCATGGCCAGCATGCCGTAGCACAGCTCAGCTTCGCGAGCTAGCTTGGCTTCGGGAATCGCCGTCATGCCAATGACGGTGGCGTCGAGGACCGCGCGGTAAGCATTGGATTCGGCACGTGTCGAAAATTGCGGGCCTTCCATACACATGTAGGTGCCGCCCTCGTGCACGGTGGCTCCGCACGCCCGCGCTGCATCGGCCACCCAGTTGTTCAATTGACTGCAATACGGATCCGCCATCGACACATGGCCGGCGATGCCTTCGCCGAAGAACGTGTGGGAACGAATGCCCTTGGTTCGGTCAAAGATCTGGTCGGGAACAACCATGTCACCGGGCTTGATGTGCTCCTTCATGATGCCCACGGCGCTCACGGCGAGCACGTGGGTGACGCCACATTGCTTAAGAGCGAAGATATTGGCGCGATACGGCACCTCCGAGGGTAGATAGCGGTGGCCCCTGCCGTGCCGGGGCAGAAAGAACACGATGTGCTCGGCGATGCACCCCTCGACGACACGGTCGGAGGGCGCGCCGAAGGGTGTCTCCAGCTCGTGCTCGCCGACGATCTCCACGCCTTCCATCTGGTACACACCGGAGCCGCCGATCACCCCGAGGCGAACCGGTGTAGGTGCAGCAGCAGCGGGGTCCCTCTTGTCAGTCACAGTTGCGTTCCCCTTGTACAGTGATCGCCAGCTTGTCGTGCAGTTCGACCGCCGCGGACCGCGGTCGGGCGAGGAACGTAAAGTCTTATATTCCGCCGGTCCATGAATCAGAGAACGATCCTACAGGTCTCCGTGCGCGAACTCGTCGCCTTCGTGTTACGGTCCGGCGACCTCGGTGCCGCCACCTTCATCTCCGCCAGCCGCGCCGTGGAGGGCACCCGGGGCCACCAGTTCGTACAGGACCAGCGGCCCGACGGCTACGAGGCCGAAGTCTCCATCACCTACTTGTACCAGTCCGCCCCGATTTCCCTGGAGATATCGGGGCGGGCAGACGGCGTCCTCTTCGAGGACGACGTCCTTCTCATCGAAGAAATCAAGACGACCTACGGCAGCATCGACGCCAAGCGACCCGACAATCCCCACCACTGGGCTCAGGCCAAGCTCTACGCCCACGTCCTCGCAGTCGAGCGCCGCCCCTCACGCGTCGTGATTCAACTCACCTACGTGCAGCTCGACACCGGCCGCCTCAAGGAGGACCGACGCGAGTTCAGCCTGCACGAGCTGTCCGTCAACTTCGAGGAGCTCGTCGAGCGATATCTGCGCTGGGTGGGGATGTGTCACAGGTGGCGCGCCAAGCGCGACGCCTCCATTGCCACCCTGCATTTCCCCTATCCTGACTTTCGCCCCGGACAGCAGGAACTCTCCTCCGCGGTGTACGAGACTATCGTTTCCGGGTCGCGCCTCTACGCCCAGGCTCCCACCGGCATCGGCAAGACCGTGAGCGTGCTGTTCCCCGCCGTGCAGACCCTCGGCGAAGGCGCAGCTGAGAAGATCTTCTACCTCACCGCCAAGACCAGCGGTCGCACCGTAGCCGAGCAGGCCTTTGACGATCTGCGCACCGCTGGCCTAGCCATAAAGTCGGTGACCCTCACGGCCCGCGACCGCATCTGCTTTAACGCCACTGACGTCCAACCCTGCGATCCCCAGACCTGCGAGTACGCCCTCGGTTACTACGACCGAGTCAACGACGCCATAGGAGACGCCTTCGCCTCCCGCGACGATTTCACTTGCGTCGCCATCGAGGCGATCGCCCGCAAGCACACCGTCTGCCCCTTCGAACTGTCTCTCGATCTGTCTCTCGTCGCCGACGCCGTAATTTGCGACTACAACTATCTCTTCGACCCCAAAGCTTACCTCAAGCGCTACTTCCTCGATTCCGCCGGCGATTACGCTTTCCTTGTCGACGAGGCCCACAACCTGGTGGAGCGCGCACGCGAGATGTACTCTGCCGAGCTCCAGCGCCGCCACGTGCGGTCCGTCGCCAAGGCAGTGCGCGAAAATCACGATCCCCTCGCCCGCGCCCTCGACGCCGTTGACGAGTATTTGAAGCTCGCCCTAGCCCGCTGTGAGATCGAAGGCGACGGCTCCGGCTGGATGCAACGCGAGGTTCCCGAGGACTTGATACCCCTGCTACGCCGCGTACGGGATGAAGGTGATCCCATTCTTTCCCAAAACCGCCCCACGTCCTACCGACAGGAACTCACGGATTTATTCTTCACCATCGTCACCTTCCTGCGCGTCGCCGACGTGTATGACGACCACTACGTGTCCTACGCGGAGAAACACCACCACAACCTGCTGCTGCGCCTCTACTGCCTCGACCCATCAGCACGCATTGCCGACTGTCTGCGCCGAGGCAAGTCCGCCACCTTTTTTTCCGCTACGCTCACGCCCCTCGATTATTTTCGGCAGCTCCTCGGCGGCAAGGGAAGTGACTACACGTTGGATATGGGATCCCCCTTCCCCCCCGAGCACCTCCAGGTCCTCGTCGCCGCCGACATCGACACCACCTTCCGCAGCCGCCAGCACTCCTACAACGACGTCTCCGCCGCCATCGCCGCCACCGTAAGCGGGCGCCAAGGCAACTACTTCGCCTACTTCCCCTCCTACCGATATATGGAGGAAGTCTTCGTCCGCTTCCACGCTGCCGAGCCAAACGTACGCACCCTGATCCAGGTGCCGCGCATGACCGAGCCGCAGAAAGAGCAGTTCCTCAAGGTATTCGACGGCAACAACACCGAAACCGTCGTCGGCTTCGCGGTGATGGGCGGCATCTTTGGGGAAGGGATCGACCTAGTGGGTGAGCGCCTCGTGGGTGCCATCGTCGTCGGCGTCGGTCTGCCCCAAATCTGCCTGCAGCGCGATCTCATTCGCGGCTATTACAACGAGTTAGAGGGCTCCGGATTCGCCTACGCCTACACCTACCCAGGTATGAACCGGGTGCTGCAAGCCGCCGGCCGCGTCATCCGCTCCAACACCGACCGCGGCATTGTCCTTCTCATCGACAAGCGCTTCCACCAGCCAGGATACCGGGAGATGTTTCCCCGCCACTGGAGCTCGCCAAAGTACGTGAAGGACTCGTACGAAATCGGCGAGGTCGTCGACCTGTTCTGGTCCAAGTCCTGACCGGTCTCACCGGGGTCGATGGCCTGCAGATTCTTCCTGTGGTGAAATTTGGATATCTCGCCGGGGCTGTTCGTCTACCGAATCCCGAAGTCCCGCTCCAAGTCGGCCCAAGTCGCCTCGTCGATCTTCGTGACATAGGCCTGCACATTCTGCTCGATCCGGGCCGGCCGGGAGAAACCAATCAGGATCGACGCAAAGTGATGCTCGCGTAGACAGTACTGCAGGTTGAGAGTAGCCAGATCGATACCTCGCTTTTCACACCAGTTTGTGAGCTCCCGAACCCGTTCCGCGTTGTCGGGCACGGCGAGGCTTGCGTTGATCGATGCATTGAAAACGCCCACGTCCTTCTCCGTGGCGTAGTCCAGCACACCTGCCGCCGCCGTGGTGACCACGAGGCTGTAATCGTGGAAGGTTAGGGACACGTCGAATTCCCCGGTCTCGATGCAACGCTGATGGTGCTCGTGCGGTCGGCATCCCAGTCCGATAGCGCGGATCGTGCCCTCTGCCTTAAGCTTGCGCAGAGCAGCGATGGACCCGTTTTCATCCAGCACCGGATCAAGGCTCGCCGGATCGTGGACGAGGAAAATGTCGAGGTAGTCGATTCGCATCTCCTGCAGGCTGCGCTCGATGCCCCGCATCGTGCCGTCGTAAGAGAAGGCTTCGGGATTCAGGTCGTACACGGAGAGCTTGGAGGAAAGGATCAGATCCTCCCGCCGGTTGCCTTGCCCGAACCAGTGTTCCAGGGACTGACCAACAAAGCCTTCGCTGCGTCCTCCGATGTAGTTGTCGGAGGTGTCCACGAGATTAATCCCGGCCTCTAGTCCTGCCAGCACCGTCTGCACGCCTACCTCCGGATCGTAGTCGCCGTCACCCTGGTGTCCGATCCAGGCGCAGCCAATGCCAAGTTCCGTGACTTCGAATTCCGTGCGGCCGAGCCTCCGCCGCCCCCAAGTCTGTTCGCGCACAGTTCCTCCTTATTCCCGAATCATCGTCTCTGCCAGCACGAAAACGCGTGAGCGCATCGGCTTGGCCGGGCTTTTCTCCCAAGTATCGCTTGTCGCGCCTTTATCGGCCGGCCATCCAACTCAATATTGGCCCCGTCCGCACATCGCCGCCCTTGCGAAGCTGTCCCTCAACGAGCGGCATGTCCAAATCGAAGGGTAACGCCGGTGTGACCTGGCCTTCTTCACGAACTGAGCGAAGGCTTCATTGTCCGTTCACAGCGCTGTGAACCCGTCGTCTTCCCGGAATTTTGTACAAGAGCGGCGGTGCCCCTTCCCACTGGGCTCGTCTGTACATGGTACGGACTTGCCATACCGCTCTCGCTTTCGTAGCTCGGCGGTCGGAGGTAAGCGACCCAGTGCTCGCCGCTCCACAACAGCTCACCCTGCGTCTTGATCTCTGCGCTTTCCGTCATGAATTTCCTCCATAGATCGGCCGCACACTGTTCGGGAGTCGAGGTAGGCAAGATCCTGATCGTTGCCCGATCAGATTCCACTGTCCGCCCACAGCCGATCATGGAAGTGAAACCAATAATGGTACTTTCTCGGTAAGGAGATTTCACATGACGACTACGAGTCGTGTTGAACGCCCGGCGCGCTGGTGTTTGGCACTGGCCAGTGTTTTCATCTTGACGGGTCTGCTCCCGTCTGCCATTGGTTGCGGCAGTGACACTGTGGGTTCAGACGTGACCGATGTACCGGTGCAAAACAGCGAAAAAGAGACCTACTCCCGTCTGGACGTCACTGGAAAAAACAGCTCAAGAAAGTCGTACAAACCCACATTCGACGAGCTCGAAGATGAGATTGTGGCGGCAACCGAAGCCGGTGAAATCACCGAAGCGGAAGCTGACAAGAAGCTGGCCTATCTGCGTGAGATATGGAACGCCGAAACAGGCGAGTGGCTCGACAACACAACGGATGAGAAGCCCACGTTCGACGAGCTCGAAGCTGAGATTGTGGCGGCAACCAAAGCCGGTGAAATCACCGAAGCGGAAGCTGACAAGAAGCTGGCCTATCTGCGTGAGATATGGAACGCCGAAACAGGCGAGTGGATGAAGTCTGATTAGCCTGCCACAACTCACACCCCAACGACAGCTGCGTCCGGCACGGTGTCGCGGGCAAGGGTGAGCGGCCCCCTACGCGGCGTACCCGGGAATGCCCGGATCTAAATCGCACTAGTCCAGAAACGGCTGCAAGGGCGCCTTCTCCCTACTCACTGAGTGATCTTTCTCTACAGTGACCAGATCACGACGGACACGTGGCCGAAACGGATGAGATTGCCTTCGCGACACCGGTCCGGTTGGTCGGTCCACGAGCAGGTAGTGTGGTGCATGAGTACGGTGAGCATGCGACCGTCACGAAGGCGCACGGATTGCGGGCTGTGTGTGGTTCCGTCGAAGGCACGGAACAAAACGTACCGCCTCTGCCAGTCCCAAGTCTCTCCCCCATCTGCGCTGAGCACAGCTTCGATACCGTGGTATGTTCGTCCTTCTAGCTCCCCAATTCGAGCCGCAAAGGTCATCAACACTCTGCCATCCGGAAGGCAGAGAAGATGGGTGTGCACGTGACCGTACTGCGAGTGCACCGTGGGCTCCACCCAGGTCGCACCATCATCGCTGGAGTGTGACGTCAGAATTCCTCGCCAGTGATCGGACAACTCCGGGATGGCAGGCTGTGAAGTTCGAAAGGCCCCCACTAGCGTGTTCTCAGGCGTGCGCACCACCGTTCCCTCTGAGGTGCGCCACCCCACCGGCAGAAACAAGGGAGTCTCCCAAGTGGCGGTGGTGGCAACGTAAGGGCAGATGACGGTCTGCGTGTGGATGCCTTCCCCTCGTGCCCCATCCTCTTCATTGAGCTCTGCATAGAACACGAAGTTTACCCGGCCCTCGGCGACGAGCGGGTGCAAGGCCACGTCGGTGTACACCGGTCTTCCATCCGGCAGCGGCGGCACTCGCTGCAGCTCACCCCAGCTGGCACCGGCGTCCGAACTCAGGCAGAGGCTCTGTGTGTCCGTAGCATCGCTGTGCCCGATGGGGTAGCCACGCAACAGCAGCCGCTGACCACCCAGAGAGATGGGCGTGCAGCGATACAGGCCGATGCGCCGCGGTGGCGACCAAGACATGCCGTCGTCCCTCGACAACAGAATCAGACCGGCGTCATCTGCGCTCTGCGCCGAGGCCTGGCTCGGAGGCAACCACACCGCCGCCGTCAACGTCAATACCAGAGTGCCATCATCGAGGCGCGTCAGCCCGGGAAACTTGGCGTTGTTGATGAGAAACTGGTAGCCCAGGGCCTCCTGGTACACCGGACCCTCTGCCCCGTCCGTGCGTACAACGACGGGGCAGATCGAAGAGATCATCCGATCGGGTGGAAATAGACCGGAGGCATCCGTGATGTGTTCGCGGGCGACCTGCCCTGGGGGCAGGGTCTGAATAGGGAAGGTGCCGCGGTGCGCCATGACCCATGACAGAAAGCACTTGACCCCGGGCGGGCAACCTTACTTCCATCTACCCACTCTCGCTGGAGGCTGACGATGCAAACCCGAGGACTCGGCAAGACCGGTCTACAGGTTTCTGAGCTGTGCATGGGCTGCTGGGAAATCGGGGGCCTGTTCTGGGGTCCAATGGATGTAAAGGATGCCCAGCGCCTGCTGCGCGGTGCTTACGATGCCGGCGTCAACGCCTACGATCTCGCCGATGTGTACGGTAACGGTCGTAGTGAGTGTCTCGTCGGTCGCACCCTGGGCGACCGCAGGGACGAACTCGTCCTCGTCACCAAGGCCGGCTACCTGCCCGGGGCCGACAGCGTACAGTTCCTCTACGAGGAGCAGGTGCAGTGCCACGAGCCCCGCTATCTGCAGTGGTGTTGCGAGATGAGCCTGCGCCGCTTGGAGACCGACTACGTCGACGTCTTCCTGCTCCACGACCCGCCGATGCAGACGCTGCGCCGGCCGTCGGTGTGGAATGCGCTGCGCAAACTGAAAAAGGAGGACAAGGTGCGCGCGATCGGCGTCTCCGCCAATCCCGATCACATCCCCACGGCCATCGAGATGGGTGCAGAAGTGGTGGAGTTTCCCTTCAACCTACTGACGAGACAGGCGGCGACCGAGGTACTGCCCCTAGCCCGGAAGCGGAGAGTGGGTGTGCTGGCACGGTCACCTTTCGCGGGCGGTGCTATGCTGCGTAAGTACAAGGGGGCACCCGCCAACGCCTTCCGGTTCCTAGCCAAACCGCAACGGCCGCTGACCTCTGCCGCGGTGAAGTACGTCCTTACTCACGAGGAAGTGTCCGCTGTTGTCGCTGGTCTTATGCGGCGCTCGGATCTCAACCGCAATGTCGCCGCCTGCAAGCGTCCGCTGCTGCGCAAGACGGAACTCAAGCGCATTGCGGCTATGCAAGGCTGAGGGAGGCAAGAGTGGGTGACGTCGATGCCGCTGCCCGGAAGCTTCTCACCCGCGAGGTCGAGGAGGGCAGGTTGTTCGGGGCTGCCCTCCACATCACCGTAGGAGGCGAAACCCGCGATCCCGTCTGTGTTGGTAGCCGAAGACTGTCCGGCCCCACCGTGCCGGTAGAGCCCGACACCATCTTCCTCATCGCCTCCCTCACCAAGCCCATCGTAGCAGCGGCAGTGATGAAGGTCATCGAGCAAGACGATCTCGCTCTCGAAGATCCTGTTTCACGCTTCGTCCCGGAATTCGCCACCCAGGGAAAATCCGCTATACGCATCAGACATCTGCTCACCCACACCTCGGGATTGCCCTATCAGTTTCCGGAGAACCGTGAATACCGCAAAGCGAAACGACCCCTCGCCGACTTCGTGCAGAGGATCTGTCAGCTGCCGCTCGCTTTTGAACCAGGAAGCCACATCTCCTACCAGTCCGCTGGCATCGCCATGTTGGGGGAGATCATCGAACGCATAACGGGCGAAGAACTGACCGACTATCTCGAAGCGATTTTCTTCGGCCCTCTCGGACTCGAGGACACCTGCCTCAAGCTCACTGAGCGATCCGAGCGCGAGTCCGATGTTCGCATTGCCGGCGAAGGCCTCCTGTACGGCGGCTCCGGCACCGACTTCGACTGGAACTCGGATTACTGGCGGAGGTTCGGCGCCCCGTGGGGCGGGATGTTGACGACCGTGGAAGAGATGACAAGGCTCCTCCACCTGTTCCGCGGCGGTGGTGAGCTCGACGGCGTGAGGATCCTCGACGAGCACACGGTGGCCAAGATGATCCACGATCAGACCTCTAATGACGAGGCCATCGACGCCGAGGACCGGAGAAATCAGCGCTGGGGATTGGGCTGGCGTCTCGGTGGCGGCAACCAGCTGGCCTTCGGCCACGGGCCGTCCCATCGGACCTTCGGCCACGGGGGTGCCACGGGAACCGTGGCTTGGATTGATCCCGAGGTCAATGCCACCTTCGTGCTCCTCACCAACGACCCCGCGGCCGCCTCGGGGCTCAAGCCCCGTCTATCGAATCTGGTGTCCGCCGCAATTCGGCGCTGAACCGCACCTTCACCGGATCGACCAGCTGGTCCGCTAGGTCGTGGAAGGCCCGGGCGTAGACGTCCATTCATTCCTCCGGGACAAATCCGTCGGTTCGCAGCCGTGCTCGGCGTCTCCGGATGAACACTGACGCGCCCTGCAAGCGAATCCGACACCGCAAGATCTCAAGACGATGGCGGACTACGGCAGCCCAGAGCCTGACGCTCGTATCACGTCGCACCATAGACCTGCTTCTCCACGTCGATGACGGTCTGCGTGTCGAGCCCACTGCACACTAAGGAGTCCCAACTGCGGATCGGGGACTCCGTGAGAATTTTGGGTAACTCGTCTCGTAGCTTCGTTATCGCTGCTATCTCATGTTCATTCGGTTCCAGCATCGCCAAGCGGGTCAGCGCATCCATGGCGAAGCCTACGGAGATCACGTTCTCGTCCTCGCGCACCACCTGGCGCAGTCCGGAGATCGTGGACTCCAACGCCGCACCGAGCACCACCGCACCGTGCGAGCACAAGATGACGAAAGACCACAGTGCATTTTCCCGCACTTGGGAACGCACCGGCTCGAAACGGTCAAGGCCGTAGTCATTGGCCCCCCCCTCGCAGACATCGCAAGCGTCGGTGGGCCGGCAAAACTTGATACTACGACCTTGTGCGCGATCCATGGCCAGCCGGTTTTCCTCCCGCTCCAGACAGGCGATGAGCGCTTCCACACACCCCGGGATCAATTCAGCGCCGGTGTCATTCGCAATGGCCCGCCGACCCAAGCAACCGAGAGTGCCGGCGGCAACAGAGCGCACGTACACCGAAGGCTCTTCGAGAAGCCGGTCCTGCACCGCTTGCGCCACTTCCTCGGTGAGGGGGCTGGCATCCCCGAGGCCGTACACCCCCGCCTTGCGTACCCACTTCACCGGCGATCGGGTCGCTTCTACCAGCGTCTGCGTCGCCTCCGGTCCAGCGGCGATAAGCCCATAGGTCGCCGCTCGCCGGACGCTCTCCCGTTCCGTGTAGAGAGCCTTGCCCAAGTGGCAAACGGCAAGCTCGTCGTCGCCAATGGCTGCGAGTCGATAGGCGGCGCCGATACGAACCGGCTCTGCGGCCTCCCCCATCGTATGAATCTGCGCGAACAACGACTGAGCCTGCGCTTTGCGCTCTTCCCCTGATAGCGAAGTCACGTCATCCCTAGGTGGCGGCGCGCTGCCCGTACGCAGCCAGTGATGGTGGTAACGCCAGACCGCCGTCACGTCGTTTTCAGCCGTGTGGCGTTCGATATGCGTCAGCGGGTCAACGCCGAGCTCACTCCAGTCGATCTCAGTGTCCGAGCCCATAGCACCGAATTCATCGGGATCGGTAGTGCGATAGATAGAAAACCGCCACATGAAGCGCGGCTTGTCCTCCCAGGTGCGCCAGTCGTCCCGGCGATGATTTCCGCGGTGGAAGGTGTTGTGGGAGTATATGAGCACCGACCCCGCGTGCAGCGGAGCTGCCTCGAAGGGCTGCACCAGAGGCCATCCCAGACCGGTCACCGCCTCCCGCATGCGTGCGTCGTGCTCGGTGCGACGGTGAACGATGTCCGCGGGATCGTACTCCGAATCTGGTCCGCTTACTGGACGCGCTTCCATACCGTTGATCTGGTACGCGAAGTCAAGATGATCGGCGCCAGCGAAATTATCGTGGTTCTCTTCGTGGTTGAAGGTCCAGTATTGGGAGTAGGGGACCGTCGCCGTCGGTCCCATGTCTTCCCGCACCGCTTGCGGGTAATAAAGCATCTCAATCTGCACCGCCTGATGGTGGCGCTGCTTACGGCCGTTAAAGGGGGAGTTGTCATCCTTGTGCCAGTGCTGGTCGCGCCCGCCACTGACAAAGGAGGCGTTGTGCGTGAAGGGCACGATCGCCCAGTTTTCGCCCGCCAGCTGATTGCAGGCCGCCACGACTCCCGGAGAATTGATTACTTCCAGCACTTCCGGGATCGCCGCCGTCGTCACTCGCTCCCCTGCGCGGTGGAGCTTCAGCTCCTTCTCGAAGACCTTGGCGTGCACACTGGGAGAGATCCCGAGCGCCTCGGGGGACAGCACTACCAGACCCCGACTAGCGAATTCGGAAACGATCTGGTCTGTCTCGGTGTAGGTGACCTCAGAATTCATGGGCAATCAAGGAGTTCCTTGGGCCGTGACGGCAGCATCACGGCAGGGAGCACTGGTGTAATTAGGTCCGGCGCACGACTTAATAATGATTCGATTCAGCGCAAAGCGACAGTCGCCAACGTTGAAGACTCCGCTCGCTACCCGCCAGATGGTGATAGGCGCCGTCCACGATGGTCCTTGGTTGTGGGATAGGCGAACACCTGCGGAGCGTTGCGCCCACACCGATCTCGCCAAAAGGCTGCTCAGCGTTGAGCATGCAGATACCGGCATTTGACCCGCTCGATTCACAGCCATCGTTGCTGACCATAAGAGGTCGTTGGCGTCAGAGACGAAGGCGGCGTAGAGAATTGATCTTGGCGTGCGCGATGTAGCCGTCTGTAGCACCTTCAACCCCAAGTCCGTGGGCAGAGACAATTCGGCGCGGATGCCAAACCGCAGGGTTGCCGTCTCTCGCGCCTAACTGCTAATCTGAGATCCGATTCTTTCCTATGTTTTTATTTACCAGATAGTTATATGTGTGAATCGGCTGGCCAGATTGCCTAATCAATTTCTGAATAGTTGAACTCGGCTGGTCTTGCCTCCTAGTTAGGTGTTACCGCATCACAACCCATATCTACAGAGTTTACACATGCCGAGGATTACTGCCGTCGCCGTAACCGAGTTCGAGTTTTCCGTTGATGATATCGGCCTAGCCCAGGCCGCCGCCGGCGTCGGCAACATGATCTACGAGAAGGACAGCAAGCTCCCCATCCGTCGCTTCGCCGTACGAATCTCCTCTGACGAAGGAGTCAACGGCGAGTACGTGACTCATTGGGTGGGGACGCCCTCTTCCCTTGGACAAACGATGATGCTCGCGCCATTGCTTGTCGGCCGCAACCCCGACCATCGCGAACAAATTTACGACGACCTCAAACGCGAGGCGCGAGCCTACGATCACATGGGTCATGGCCCCCTCGACATCGCTCTGTGGGATCTTCTTGGCAAAAAATGCGGCGCCTCAGTTTCGGCTCTATTGGGAGGCTTCCGCGAGAACCTGCCCACCTACGCCAGCACCTACCATGGACAAGAATCACCCGGCGGCCTCGACACGCCCGAGGCCTTCGCCGCCTACGCTGAGGAGTGTCGCGAGCGCGGCTTCCACGGCTTCAAAATTCACGGCTGGAACAACGGCGACACTGTGCGCGAGATCCGCAACCTGCTTGGCGTGCGCGAGCGCGTCGGCGACGACTGGCGACTCATGATCGATCCAGCCTGTCAACTGCGCACCTGGATGGATGCCTTGGAAGTAGGTCGTGCTTGCGATGATGCTCGCTATTTCTGGTACGAGGACCCATATCGCGACACGGGGGTCTCTTCCGTAGGTCACCAGCGACTGCGCGAGCAGCTCCAGACACCCATTCTAGTCAGCGAACATATACGCGGACTCGAGCAGAAAGCGTCCTTCCTCGTCAATGGCGGATGCGACATGATTCACGCCGACCCTGAATACGACATGGGCATCACCGGCGCCATGAAGATCGCTCACTTTTGCGAGGGTTTGGGCCTTGATCTGCAGTTACACGCCTGCGGCCCCGCCCATCGTGCCTGCCTATCCGCGATCCGCAACACCCACATGTACGAGATGGCTCTGATGTGCCCGGGGATGCCCAACATGGTGCCCCCCGTTTACACCTGCGGCTACTCCGATCAGCCCGAAGACCTGCCGGCCAGTGGTTGCGTATCTGTACCCAATGGGCCTGGCCTTGGGGTGGGCTACGATTGGGACTACATCGAAGCCCATCAAACCCAGCACCGGGTGTTCGAGTAATCGCTCTCGCTCTGCTCGCCATTTGTCTGCTGAGCAGCGGCGAAGAGACCTGAGCCCCTATCCTGGAGAGGACATGCGACTCTGCGATCCCCATTTTCATCTGTGGAACATCCACGAGCGACCCAATCCCAATCTTGGCGGCGCTGTTAAGGAACACCTGAGCGTATACCTCGCGCACGACTATGTAGCCGACATGGCCGAGCTGCCGACCGGGCTCGAACTCGCTTCCAGCGTGCACGTCGAGACCGTGGTGGGCCAGATGGAGGGAGGCTTCGTCCTCGATGAGATCGCCGAGACCCGCTTCGTCTGCGAACAGATGGACGCCGTCGGACACCGCTTCGCCATCGTGCCTTACGTTCACATGGCTCAGTCCGTCGAGCACACAGCCGAAATTCTCGATCGGCACGCCAAGATCGCCGGCGATCGCTTCCGCGGCGTGCGCATGATCCTCAATCACCACCCCGACAATCCCGACCTCACGTGGCCCCAGGTTGAGCACTCCGACTTCGTCACCGACCCGGCCTTCAAGGAGAGCATCGCCCTGCTCGGCGAACGGTGTCTAAGCTTCGACCTGCAGTGCAACCCGCACCAGTTGACGGATGCCGCCCGGACCTTTGCCGAATTTCCCCAGACTCCCATCATCCTCGGCCACCTCGCCTCCTTCCACGACGGCGAAGACGATTCATATACGGACATGTGGCGGGAGGGATTGCAGACCATGGCCGCGGTGCCCCACACCTATATCAAGCTCTCCATGCTGTTCTTCTGCGCCAAAGGCTACCACGTGGACGCTGGACAGGAGGCGAAGGTAAAAGGTCTCGTGCGCGAAGCGATTGACATCTTCGGCCCGTCGCGATGCATGTTCGCCAGCAACTATCCGGTGGACCGCATTCAGCAGGTCGACATTCCCACCCTCTACGGCAAGTTCCTTGACTGGACGCAGGATCTGCCGCAGGCCGACCGTCTCGCTCTGTTCCACGATACGGCGGCGCGAGCCTACCGGCTCGAGAATTGATCGAGGAAAGGAGCGTGTAATGGCCAGCCGCATTGAGTGGCGATATCATCGCCCTGGCTGAACAAGCTGCAAGCGAACGCAAGAGTTTCTTGCCAAAAACAACATCACGGATGGAGACGTTCAGAGCGCCTCCACTGCCCCCCTTGAAGGCGAAGCCGTCCTCTCCGTTCTCGAGGGCATCAGCGAGTTGGTGATCGCCAAGGGGAAGAAATTCCTCACCTATGATCTCAAGAAGGAATGTCCTACCAACAAGGAGTTGCTGGCCCTGCTCCTCGGCCGCAGCGGCAAACTGCGAGCGCCCTCGATTCGCGCCGGCAAACGCCTGCTCGTGGGATACAATGAGGAAATGATGGCGATGCTCTAAGCCAGCACCGAGCACACGGGAGTGGGTACTTCGGTCTCCTTGAGGGGTACCAGCCTCCCGCTGTCGCCGTCGATATGGAAGGCGCTGATCTTATTGCTCTCAGAAAGGGCGACGAACAGCAACTGACCGTCAGCCGACATCGTCAGATTCTGAGGCACGGGCCCTCCGCTGTCCTGAATGCCATTGGGCGTGAGAGCTCCGGTGTGGGCGTCCACCTTGTACATGGCCAAGCTGTTGTGGCCCCGGTTGGTTCCATACAAGAAGCGGCCGTCTGGGGTCAGGCAGAGATCTGCCGTGTGGGTGTCCACATCGCAGTCTTCTGGCACGGTCGTCACTGTCCCCTGCTCGAGGAGCAGCCCTCGCTCCTTGTCGTAGCCGAACGTCGTCACCGTGTTGCCGATCTCGTTGATGACGTAGGCGTGGCGACTGTTGGGGGCGATGGTGAAGTGACGGGGGCCGCCGCCCGGAGATACTCTCGCAAAGGGCTGCTCCCCCGGCGCCACCACCCCTGCGGCAGCATCGAGGGCGTAGATCATCACCTTGTCGGTGCCGAGGTCGGCGGCGAAGGCGAAGCGCCCGTCGGCGGCGATCTTGAAGCAGTGTGCGTGCGGCTCCTGCTGTCGCTTCTCGTTGATGCTGCTGCCCTCGTGCTGGTGGAAAGACCCCGCCTCCCCCAATGCTCCGTCCTCTCCGACGGGGTATGAGATCACACTCCCCCCGTTGTAGTTGGCCACCACCACGGCGCGACCGGAGGGATCAATCTCGACGTAACAGGGGTATTCGCCCTGGGTCGGCTGCTGGTTGATCATCTCCAAGCTGCCACTGTCGCGATCGAAGGCCAGCGCCGACACCAGCTGCTCACCTCCCGGATCGGTGATGCTGTAGAGCACCTGGCCGTTGGGATGGATGTCGATGTAGAACGGTTGGCGGACATCCCGCGTCTGGTTAACCAGCTCGAGACCGCCATCCGTGTCGGCGACGCGAAAGACGAAGATGCCATCGGCATCGGTGAGAGTGCTCACGATGAGGAGAGGATCTGACATGGCGGCTACGCTCATGATAGGAGTGGAAGTCTCTGGTTCATTCGGCAACCTGGATCTGCTGCCTCTGAATCACCAGCACGGCGCCGAGGACGATGGCTCCACCGATCAGGGCAATCGACAAATTCTCGGGCACGCGGAGGCCGATGCTCGGCGCCAGCTCACTAGTCACCAGCTGCATGATCACGGTGAACGGCACAATGGTAAGAAAAATCGCCGAGCCTCGTGAGGCGCCGATATGGACAATCGCTACGTTGAAAGTGACCCACGACATGGCCAGCAGCACACCGCGAAAGGCCACCAACAACAGTGCCAACGGAGACGTCAACACCGCCCTCTGGACAGCCGCTCCGCTTTCCAGCAGCAGAGCAGGAGCCAGCATCGTGGCGCCAATGAGCAACCCAGCGCCGGTGACGATCTTACCGTCCTGACGGTGCAGCAGCGGCTTCAGAGCCACGATGCCCCCGGCGAAGACCATCGTCGACAACACTGTGAGCACCTCACCCCGCCCCACCTGCAGCTGCCAGTCCTCCGGGTGCAGGTTAGTCAGTGCCGCGCCGAACACAGCGGATAGTGTCGCCAACCAGTGTTTGAGCGACCAGCTCTCGCCGAGGAACCACACGGCCAGCGCTACGATGAAGACCACCTCGAGCCGTCCGAGCAAAGAGAACTTGCTCACGCCGATCAGGTCAATCGCCTCGTAGGCGAGCAAAAAGCCGATGGCATACATCGCCGTCGAGGCCATCGCGAGCCGAGTGAGGTCAACTCGAGACCAGGACAGGCTTTCCGACGTTCCTCTCATCCGGGCAATCACCAGCAGAAAGGCGCCTCCCACGATGTTGGAAACAGTGGCAAATTCCAGAGCGGATATCTCGGTCCGGCGGAAGGCGATCTCCGAAACCAGCTGGCCGGCGGCACCGAAGACCGCCGAAGCGAGGATGTGCAAGCTATAGCGGTTGTGTGGAATCATGGCGACGTCGGCAGTCCTGTGACAACCTCGTCAATTCCGACGACGCGCCACCTCGGAGCTACCCCTGGTGGGCCAGTAGTCCTCCGTCCACGGGCAGGGCGACTCCCGTGATACAGCCGGCTGCCGGCGAGCACAGGAAGGCAGCGGCACGACCAATGTCCTCCGGGGTGCCAGGACGGGCCAAGGGTACGGCGCGCGACTCGTCGAGGGAGCCCACTCTAGGCGGCGGTTCGTTGAACACGTGATCTGTGTCCATGTGTCCCGGCAGGATCGAGTTGCAGCGAATGCCGTACTCCGCCAGATCCACGGCCATGCTCTCCGTTAGCCGGATCACCCCTGCCTTGGCAGCGCCGTACGCAGCATCCGTTTTCCATGCTCGCCGACCGTGCACCGACGAAGTGCTGACGATGGCGCCGCCGTCGCCCTGCTTCACCATGGCGCGCGCCGCCTGCTGCGAGCACAGGTAGAACCCCTTCAATCCAACGTCGAGGTTCGCGTCCCAGTTTTCCTCGGTGAGCTCGAGAAACGGCTGTCCCGTGCCGGCGTAGGGGTTGTTGGCAAGAATGTCGATGCGGCCGAAGTGATCTAGGAAAGCTGCAAACATCGACTTCACCTGCTTCGCGTCGGAGATGTCGGCTTCGAAAAGCGCCGTTTCCCGACCCATTTTCCGAATCAGCCCAAGGGTATGTGCGGTGTCGTTGTCGGCCTCGAGGTCGTTAATGGCCACGTCTGCGCCGGCTTCGGCGAAAGCCAGCGCGATGCCCCGACCGATGCGGCGCTTACCGCCAGTGACCAGAGCCTTCTTACCGGCCAGACTGTGGGGGTTCGACATTCTGTTCCTCTCCTGCGGGCGTGTCCGTCTGTGTCAGATACGTTTCAATAAGAAGGAAAGACTAATGAGAAACGGCCACGAAGAGCGACGCATATTCTCGCTCTTCAATGACTATTGCCGCGGGCACTTGGGTCGACGCGCCTCTGGTCCACATCGCCGTTCTCGTCCACTACCCTGAGAACGGAAACTGAGTCAACCTCGGGCGGGGCGACTACGAAGCGACCCTCAAGCCCTCCATGGCGACCCGCGAGATGCATACCGATCTGGGTGTCCGGCATAGCTTTCATAACAACCCCCCTTCGACGCCGAAGCGACGGAGCCCGCCATGCGCAGGTCAACTGGACGAGGCCGGCGCCGTGCGCTGCCACTCCATCCACGCAGTGAGCTCGCGCTGGGTCTCATCGAAGCGCGCCCGCACCTGGGGTGGGAAGACATAGTGGTTGACGTTGCCCTGATTGCCCGCCAGCAGCTCCCGCATCGCTGGGTTGTAGGTCGAATCAATGTAGTTGAAATAGAGGTTGGTACGATGGCGAGATGAGCTCTTGGAAGCACCATTATGCAGCAACGTCTCGGAGAACATAAGGATATCGCCAGCCTTTCCGGTGACCCTCACCGTGCCCGGCAGTTCTCTGCTGCGGTATCCTTGTGTGGGCAGGTCGATTTCGGATTTGTGAGCGCCGGGCACAACCGCCAGACAGCCGTCATCCGCGTCGTTGTCGGTCAGGAAGTACACGCAGTTAAGCATGCGGGTGCGAATTCTGCCGGCGCGCACGCTATAGTCGTCCGGATTCAAACCCCGGTGCCACCCTCCCCACGGCGTCCCTTCCATCTTCTCGATGGCCCAAGTGTTGACCAGCTGCGGGTGCTGCATCCAACGACGTAGACGCTCCACCACGGGAGCAAAGCTGATCACTTCATCGAAGACTTCCGTCCATAGCGGCAGACCGTTGATACGCCGCTGTCCCTCCATGAGTTGAACCGTGGTCTGGCCGCTTATTCCCTCGTCCCGCAGCCAGGCATCTTCGTAGTCGAGCTCGAACAAGCGGTCGAGCTCCTCGAGATAGCGGTGACAGCTATCTGCGTCGAAGGCTTGCCTTATGATTAAGAATCCCTGGGCATCGAACTGGAAATCCTCCTCCAGATCTGCGTTAGTCACGATACGGTCTCCTTCTTACGCTCCGCCTTTGTCACTCGGGCGCCGGCCACACGCCCGCAGAGGTGCTGGAGATCATGGTGTACTCCCAGTGGCGCCGACCACCGCAGGTGGATTTGAAAGAGACAGCTGAGTCCAGCCACGTGATGTAGTGCAGCAACTTACCGTCTGGTTGCTAACGAATCCACAGCCTGTACTCGTGAACCGCTTGCGTTCACTCTGAATCACAGTGTAGTGGCCCTTCACCTGAAACTCTGTCTATCCACAGATGTACAATGACGACTCGTTTCTGAGTTTCAACGGTAATGGAATTGGTCCAGTGCTCATCAAATCCCTGCCGACTACGATGAAAACTTTCATGGCGAAAGTACTCTTCGGCTGTCGGGTGCGAGGAAACGCGGTATCATCTTATTTACTCCGGGCATCGATCGGACAATTCGAAAAAGGAGGACACCATGGCAACACCGGCAAGACGCGCCATCGTTGTGGGCATGGACGGCGCCAGCATGGAGCTGGTTAAGAACATGGCCGACGCCGGTCACATGCCGAACGTGCGGACGCTAATGCGCCAGGGCGTATGGCGCCCCATGGTCGGCGTCTTTCCCACTCTGACGCCTCCGGGATGGACAGCGTTGTCAACTGGTTCCTGGCCGGGGACCCACGGAGTGATGGACTTCGGCATTCACATTCCCGGCCGTCGCCTCGATGACACAGAGTGGGGCATCAACACTGAACTGTGCCAGTCGGAGTACATCTGGAACACCTTCGAGCGCGGCGGCAAGAAGCCCATCCTCGTAAAATGGGAGATGTCGTGGCCGCCCACCGTGCGTTCCGGCGTTCAGGTGGAGGGAACCGGTCCTGGCGTCTCTAACCACCATCAGATCGCTGGCTATCACCTGTTTGTCGCTGGCAAGTGGGCGCCGCGCCGCCTCGTCGCCCAGCGCGATCCCGAAACCCTCGACCCCAGCGCACTGCAGACCGTAAGCGAGTTCGATCCCGTGACCCTCGGCGAGGCTGCTGGCTGGTCCAACCTGCCGGAGTCCCGCCGGCCCATCAAGGAGGTGGTCCTCACTATTCGGCCGCTGACTCGCAGCCGCCGCGACATGCACTGGGGAAAGAGTGGCACGCCGCGACCGTTCTACGCCATCGTCTACGCCCGCGGATCGAAAGGCTACGATCGCGTGTGCATTTGCCGTTCCCGCGACGCCTCAAAGCCGGTGGCCGACCTCGGCGTCGGAGACTGGAGCGAGTGGTGGCTCGACCGCTTCGAGATCGACAACAAGCGGCTGCGCGGCTACGTGCGTGCCAAGCTCATCACTCTCACCCGCAACGCCGACGCCTTCGAGCTGTTCTTCCCGCAGATCTGGCCGACCCAGGGCTACACTAAGCCAGCGTCCATCGCCAGCGAGATCGACCGCGAGGTGGGTAACTTCTTGCAGAATCCAGCCCGTGACGCTCTCGGTCTCATCGACGACGACACCTACTTCGAGCTCCTTGAGTTTCACCACCAGCGGCTCGCCGATGTGGCCGAGTATCTCGTCGGTTCGCGTGACTGGGATCTTCTGATGGCGGAAACCCACGCCTCCGACTACACTAGCCATTTCTTTCTGCGCTCGGCCGATCCCCATTCCGGCGCCCCGGCTTCGGTGCGACAGCGCTGCGAGCAGGGCGTGGAACGCACCTACGCTTCCATTGATCGCTGGATCGGCCGGCTGCGCAAGCTTGCCGACGAGGACACGACGTTCTTCGTGGTCGCCGATCACGGAGGCACCTCACAGCAGCACACTGTCGTCGACGTGGAGCAAGTCCTCGCCGAAGCGGGCTTCGTCAAATACGCTGGACGGGGGGGAAATCGTCGCATCGACTGGAGCCGCACTACCGCGGCTCCCGTCGGCCTCGTCCACATCTTCGTCAACCTGAAGGGCCGGGAGCCCAACGGTATCGTCAAGCGCACAGATTACGACCGATTCTGCCAGGATATCATCCAAGCTTTGTACGACTACACCGATCCGGATACCGGGCGACGCACCTTCGCCCTCGCCGTGACCAACGAAGACGCAGAGATGGTCAACCTCTCTGGCGATCGGGTGGGCGACGTGGTGTACGCCTTGCGACCCGAGTACGACGGTGCCCACGGCAAGCAATTGCCCTCGGTGCGCTTCGGCATGGCCGGCCAGCACTCAACCTTCATCGCTGCGGGTGCGGGAATCCGTCGCGGCGGCATGCTGCAGCGGGAGGTCCGCGTCATCGATGTGGCTCCCACCGTATGTTACCTCACCGGCGCGCCCATGCCCCGAAACGTAGAAGGGGGCGTCATTTACGAAGCCCTCACCGAACCGGATCTGCACTGTTGATGTCCCCGGCCGCCGGGTTCCGATGGTCCCTGCTATCTCTGCTACTGCTGGCAGAGACTGCCCTGTTGGGCTGCTCTAATGAACCAGCGGCGCAGCCGGCCTCGGTAGGCCTAAGCATCATCAAGGCAAGCGATTTCGATCTCGCTGACTACCAGGGCCGAGTCACTGTGCTCAACATATGGGGAACTTGGTGCCCACCCTGCCGCGACGAGGTCCCCGCCCTGATCAAGCTGCGCGATGAGCTCCCCGCCGAACAGGTCGCCATCGTCGGCATCGCCATTCCTGCGTGGGGCGTGTCGACAGAATCGAAGATGCTCCGCAATGTCGCTGCCTTTGCCGAACTCTACGGCATTAACTACGACCTCGTTCTCGATCCCGAGTTTGACGTTGCCAGAGAACTGGACCGACGCTGGAGAATGGGAGGAGGTGTACCGGCCACCTTCGTCCTCGATCAAGACGGCGACCTCGTCAGCCGCTACATCGGGTTGCCCCTCAACACCCGGCGACGACCCGACCCCTACGGAGTGCTGTCTGGTGACATCCGCCCGCTGCTGAGATAGGAGGTCGCCATGCGCGTTCGCCATCAGGATCTCAAGGCTGATGAATTGGAGTCCCCGAAAGGGAAGTTTGGCATCGTGTTCCGCGAGCACGCCCGCTGTGAGGCTTCGGGTTGCCCCTTCGATCTCGAACACGTCCACCAGCAAGCCGGGCAAGCGCAATTTCCCCTTCCACGTCCACGGCTCGATGTGGGAGCTCTACATGTACTGTCGGGGGCAGCCACCATGCGCACCGGTGAAGAGACCGTAGAAGCTCGAGCCCGGCGACAGCTATCTGTGCCGACCCAGCCTGGCGCATCAGATCATCAACGAGTCAGATCAGGATTCCACCATCTGATCATCGCCAACGATCCTCCCCACGATAACTGCTAGTACCCAGACAGCGGCAAGCTTGCAGCGGCCGCAAACAAGCTGTGGGGACCGATGCCGAAAGGACGGCGGTTCTGACAACCTATGGAAGCGGCGGAATACTTCACCGGCCAGGAGTAGGACGGAGCGCGCAAAGAAACTCTATACTATGCCGACTTCTTCTGCCTTGGGAAAGGGCACAAACGTGGTTTGGCCGGGATTGCGGGCAACGTACTCCTCGGGCGGATACGCTGTCCGTAGCTCGCCGCCGCCCACGACCCAGTGAGGGGGGTTCCAAGAGCGCGGTGAGGCTTCCACCAGTTCAGGGGTCGTGTACACGCCGGCGATACCGACCCGGCCCTGCGGGCTAGTGTTCACCGGGGAGTAGTGCCACAGTGAGCTGTGCCAGCAGACCACGTCGCCGGGGTGTAGCTCGATGTGCTCCACCCCGTTGCTCGCCTTCAGCTCTTCCACCCGCGGCCGCGGCAACTCCCCGTGAATGCTGTCTTCGTAGAGCACATGGGACACGATCTCCGTCTTGTGGCTTCCCGGAATAAATTGCAGGCAGGCGTTGTTGACCGTCGCCGGATCGAGGGCCATCCAGAAGTTGAAAGGCTCGGTCTCGCCGTCGCGCCACAGCCCGTTGTCTTGGTGCCAGGGAGTGGCGGCGCCGGTCCAAGCGGATTTGACGAAGACACTAGAGAACTTGAGCAGCACGTCGTCGCCGAGATAATGCTGGCCCATAGGAGCCATGGCACCGGCGTGCACTGTGTGCCAGATCAAGGGTGATGTGTGGCAGAACCTGTTGAGCTTACGAAAGCGGAAGGTCCGCGCCTCGGGGGTATCGCCCATGGGATCCATGGGGTCAGCATCGGTGTTGGCGTCAGGCTCAGGAGTCATCAGCACGTTCTTGACAACCCCGCGCATGTCGTAGGCCTGATCGGGAGGGACCACGCCGCGCAGTAAGAAGAATCCTCTCTCCTCCCAATCTTGTTGCTGTTGGGATGTTGGCGTCCAGCTCATCTATGCCTCTCGCTGCTCACAGTGTCGTCGGTAGTCCATTAAGCTTGGGGTCAACGATCCGTGGGAAACCATCTCCGCTCCCGCGACCTCGCCGCAGTGTTGCCGCAGCTTGTCGAGGGCTCGATTGCGCAACTGGCGCACGCGCTCTCGGGAAATCCCCATGATCTCACCGATCTTGTCCATGCGCTGGGGCTCTTCATCGTCCAGTCCGAAGTAGCGGTTGAGGATCTCCTGCTCGCGCCCGTCTAGTTGACCTAGTCCGGCCGTTAGGGAGGCGTGCAGTTGCGCTTGCTCGAGGGCGACGTCGGCGGCAATTTCGGCGCTCGTCATCAGCGAATCCCAGCGCGGACCGTCATTCTCGAAAACGGGCGCGTCGAGGGAGAGGTCGGAAAGAGAAGCGCTCATAGCGCGCTCGGCGCGGCCACCGCTCAATCCCGAACGGGTAGCCACCTCATCGAAAGTGAGCTCGCGACCCAGCTCTTGGGTCAGGCGCCGTTGCTCTTTTTTCAGAACTTGGAAATCACGATTGGGTCGGTCGATGAGTGGATTCGTCCCCGTAGTCAGGCCGAGCGCCGTGTGGATGTGGTTCTTGATCCACCACACAGCGTAGGAGATAAATTTCACGCCGCGCTCGCCGTCGAAGCGCTCTGCCGCCTTGATAAGACCGGCATTGCCTTCGGAGATGAGCTCGAGCAGCGACAGGCCACGGCCCGTGAACTGCCGCGCCACGGAGACCACGAACCTGAGATTTGCCGACACCAGCCCTTCAAGCGCCTGCTCATCGCCGTTGCGGGCTCGTCGGGAGAGCTCAATCTCGCGCTCCCGACTCAGGGGCTCACAGACGTCGATCTCCCGCAGATAGAGCTCAAGCGGGTCGAGATCAGTGCAGGTTCGGGAAGGCTGGGGGCAGTTTGTTAGGCTTCTGACCATGGAGGTGACATCCTCTCTCGATCGAGGTACGGCGTTGCTCTCGACTGTAAATCAAACGCCGTACCAGAAGCCCATGCAGAACCTCAATGTGTTGCTTATAGTATTGTTTATAATAACATTATAATCTTGTTGCTCAAATCGGGGCCTCCACTCAAACTGCCATTGTGGCAGTCCATATAGGCCGGCTAGACAGACGAGGCGGTGTCAAGGTGGCTGTGTCTCGTGTGGTCTGTACATGACCAAGAAACAATGATGAATCGTTCGAATCAATGTGGATATGTCCGCTTGAAATTTTTTAGCATGCTGCAAACCTTGTTCTTTGCGGACCCGGGCCTCTTTCGCGCGCAACCTGAATCGCCATGCATGAAATCGCCTTCGATCTACTAATCCTGCTTGCGGGCATCTGGCTCGTCGCGGTCACACTGCGTCCGCTCGGACTGCCTACGGTGATGGGTGAGTTAATCGTCGGAGTGCTACTGGGGCCAGCCGTTTTGGGTCTGATCACTCCAGGAGATGCAATCCAGCTGCTGGCCGAAATCGGCATTTTCTTCCTGATGTTTCACGCCGGTGTGGAGACCCAGCCGGTCGAATTTTACGATGCTCTGAAGCGCTCTCTCGGGGTCGCCATTGTCGGGGCTGCGGTTCCGTTTGCGGTCAGCTTCGGGATCGCCACGATGTTCGGCCTCGATGCCGTCGGCGCGACTTTCGTCGGGCTAACAATGACAGCCACGGCGGTGGTCATCACGCTCAAGAGCTTGAAGGATCTCGGCCTCGCCAATACCCGGCTTGCGCGCGTGGTCATAGCGAGTTGCGTCATAGACGATCTCCTGACCCTAGTTGTTTTCGCACTGGCCATAGGCGTTCTGTCGGGAGGCACCTTCGATCCGGTCAGCATCGTCATCACGCTGGGCAAGGTGATCGGGTTTTTCGCTGTCGCAGTAGTGATTGGCCGCTTCGTCTATCCGCATCTCTCGCTGCCGTTCCGCTCGGAGGGTGGTAAGGGGTTTACTTTCGTGCTGCTCACCGCCATCGCCGCTGGCCTCTTCGCCGAGGCGATCGGTTTGCACATGATTCTGGGTGCGTACCTGGCAGGTCTCTTTTTCGAGGAAAAAGTCGCGCACCCCAATCTGGTACGAGTCGTCAACGACCGCGCGTACGGAATCGCCTACTCGTTTCTGGGGCCCATTTTCTTCATCTCGTTGGGATTCTCGATCACCTTTGATATCAGCGTAGCCGGGGTGGGTTTCATAGTGCTGCTGACCTCAATGGTCATCGTCGGTCAGATCATCAGCGCCGGCGGGATGGCGTTGCGGATGGGCATGCCTATGCGCGAGGCCTTGACCGTAGGGGTAGGCATGTGCGGGCGTGCCGAAATGGCTTTCATTCTCGCCTCGCTGGCCCTAGCTCAAGGTGCCATCGACCAGACGATTTTTTCCTCCCTGATATTCACCGCCTTTGTCCTCAATCTGTTCACACCTCTGGCGCTCAAGGGGTGTGCAGTCCTGCTTGAAGGGAGAGCAGTTGGTCACAAGGACGCCACCAGCGGGGTTGTGCAGATCGACAAGTTCGGAAGCCCGCTGGTCGATGAGGGTGTTGACCCGTGAACATAATCACAAGTAGAACCGTCGCACTGTGTCGCAGTGTCCCACCTTCCTTTTTACCTTCGCGACCCGTTCGACCGCATGCTGACCAAGGAAGGCGGGACATTGACAGATCTCGTCCCGTCCATGCGGCCAGAGGTATGGTTTTTCGACAATTTCCCTCAGTATTCTGCTTATAGCGGTGTCTTTAATGAACTCCATTTCCCTGCATCATCGTTGCGTCACGCTCGTGCTCACCACCGATCTTGTTGCGGTGATCTGCATCACGGGCTTTTGAGAAGTTGGCTGTCCCCCTCCCGAACTCGAAGCGCGACCATTAGCAGGGCCACGGCACCAACCACGCCCAGTACCAGGCGATTCAGCTCATGCCAACCGACTCGCGCCTCCAAGGGGCCAGCCCAGAACGTAGTTAGGATCATGGTGACGAAGATGAAGAAGTCGTTCATCGACTGCACCCGGGCTTTTTCGCCCTCGCCGCGGTACGTTCCGATCAGGATCGACGTGCAGGAAATGAAGAGGAAGTTCCAGCCCACGCCGAGCACGGCGAGTCCCGCCATGTAGTTCGCCACCGCCGTCCCCGCCAGGTTAAGCCAGGCCGCCGTCGCCAACAGGGCTACACCGGCAAACATGATCGTACGCTCGCCAAGCCAGCGGATCAGATGGCCGGTGAAGAACGAAGGCACGTACATCCCCAGCACATGCCATTGGATCACGCTCGCCGTATCGCGGAAGGAGTGGGTCTGGCGATCCATGGACAGCGGCGTCACGTTCATCAGCAACGACATCACGCCCCAGCTGGACAAGGCACCCAGCACCGCCATGAGAAAGGTTGGGTTGGAGACGATTTGACGCAGCGGCCGACCTCTCTCCAGACTGGCCGCTTCTGAGGGCACTGGCAGGCGGACGAAGACGAGGACGATGAGGAGAAGGGCTTGCGCCGCACCAATACAGGCGAAAGAGCCGGTAAAGGGCCGCTCCGGGAAGAAGTCCACGGTCGCCGTCGCTAGCGTCGATCCTGCCACTGCGGCGACCACGCCACCGGCCATCACTAGGGAAATCGCGCGGCTACGAAACTCGGGCTCGGAAACCTCCGCCGCGGCGAAGCGATAATAGGTGGCGAAACCGTTCGCTGTTCCGATGACGAAGGCACCGACGCACAACAGGGGAAACCAGCCGTTCCCGGCGGCGAAGGCGCAGGTGGTGGCACCCGTGACGCCAAGCAGCGCCGCCGTTACGAAGCCGGGCCGACGTCCTCGTCGCCGCATGAACTGCGCGGCGGGAATGGTCGTTAGGGTCATGCCCACCGGCACCAGTGCCAGGGGCAGAGTGCTTAGCGCCGACTCCACCGCAAGGTGACGTCCGGCCAGAGCCAGAGTGGTGAGCACGATGATGGCCGAGGTCCGAGTGCAGGCCTCGCACAGGAACAGCAGCCCGACCTGCGGGCGGGAGTTCAGCAGCTTCGCCTAGCGCGCACAGCCTGCGCCAGCTCCTCCAGGATCTTCTCGGTAGTGTCCCAGCCAATGCAGGCGTCGGTGATGCTCTGTCCGTAGGTAGCGGCACGGCCCGATATCAGATCCTGTCGTCCTTCCACCAAGTTGCTCTCCATCATGACGCCGAACACGTCCGTCGAACCGCCCGAGATTTGGGCAACGATCTCGTGACCCACGGCAGGCTGCCGGCTGTGGTCCTTCGCGCTGTTACCGTGGCTGAAGTCCACCATGATCCGATGCGGCAGCTTTTCCCCCTCAAGTTTTCGTGCCAGGCCCGACACGCATTCGCGATCGTAGTTGCCACCCTGAGTCGAGCCGCGCAGAATGACGTGGCAACTATCGTTGCCGGTGGTTGCGACGATCGCCGAGATCCCTTGCTTGGTCACCGACAGAAAGTGGTGGACTCCCTGCGCCGCCTTCACCGCGTCGATGGCGATTTGGGTGCTGCCGTCCGTGCCGTTCTTGAAGCCTACCGGCATGGACAGGCCGGAGGCAAGTTCGCGGTGTGCCTGGCTCTCCGTCGTGCGCGCGCCGATGGCGCCCCAGGCGGCGGTGTCGGCAATAAACTGCGGCATGATGGTGTCAAGGAACTCACACCCGGCGGGCAATCCCAGATTGGCGAGATCAAGCAGTAGCCGGCGCGCGATGTGCAGCCCCTCGTTAATGGCGAAGCTGCCGTCAAGGTGGGGATCGTTGATGAGACCCTTCCAACCGACCGTGGTACGCGGCTTTTCAAAGTACACGCGCATGACCACAATGAGGTCGGTGGCGAAGCGCTCTGCGGCGACCCTGAGGTGATTGCCGTAGTCGTGGGCCGCCTCGGGGTCGTGAATGGAGCAGGGACCTACGATGACGACAAGGCGATCGTCTGCACCTTCGAGGGCAGAACGAATCTGCTCGCGCGCCGAACTGACCGTGATGGATGCTTTTTCGGTGAGTGGCAGCTGTTCCATCAGGATGGCGGGAGGAATCAGCGGGCGCAGCTCGGCGATTCTCAGATCATCAGTTGCGTGTAGCATCTATCTCCTCGGTAGCTATCTCTTCGTACTTGTCTACTACAATCCCACTGTGACCACAACCTTCCCGTCACGAACCTCCACCTTTTTCAGCAGCAGCTTGGCCAAGGTTGTTGGAAGTCGTTTTCTCGCAATCGGTAGACGGTGATGTCCGACGGGAACTCCGCCGCCATGTGCACCGCCACCTTCTTCACCAGGCTGTCATGGCGCGAACGCAGGCCCTCGACGTGGACACGACGGATCTGGTTGTCGACGATGACGAAGGCTCCCTCCTGCGGTCGATAGGCGAGGTGTCCATTGGCCTGCACTAGGCCATGCAGACGCCCAACGCCGAGAGTCTGCACCACCACGGCGACAGCGAGACCGATAAGATTGCTCTCCGGCTCAAGGATGATCTCGGGATCGATGAACCGCATCGTGAGCACAGAGGGATTGCGCTCAAGCGGGAAGGCGTTGGCGACTTTGCTATGCAGCTGCTGCTGATTGAAGCACAACTCTTTCTGCAGCAAGGCAGTGGAACAGGATACTGTCACCGACAGATTTAACAGCAGCGTAGAGAACACTCTCATGACCAGCATCTTCCTGCAAGGATCGCGAATCGCCAGTCCTTGAAGGCGGTGCGAAGCAATCGTTATTTATTCAGTTCCTCTCTCGCGCAGTCTCCTCAGGAGGTCCACCCAGTGCCCAACTTGCCACCGAAGAGCGGAATTCGTGTGCCGGCTAACGAACTGAACCACTTTGTCCGGGAGCTATTTCGGCATGCAGGCATGTCGGAGAAGGACGCGGGTGTCATGGCCGATCTGCTCGTTCTCACCGACCTGAGAGGCGTTCACAGCCACGGTGCGCAGGCAGCCGCAGGGTACATCGAGATGATGCGCGATGGCCGCGTGAATCCGCGACCAAATGTACGGGTCGTTTCATCCACCACCACCACGCGGACCTACGACGGCGACGGGGGCATGGGTCACCTGCCCTCCTGGCAGGCCGCGGAGTGGGTCGCTCACACCGCCGCCGCTCATGGTGTCGCCGCAGCAACGACGACGAACCACTTTCATTTCGGCGGCGCCGGCAAGTACTCCCGCCTGGCGCTTGCCCACGGCTGCATTGGCTTTGCCACCTCGTCCCATCGCTTCTATCCCAAGGGCCACATCGGTGGCGCCGGCGGCGGCTCGCCCTTCAGCTTCGCCGTGCCTGCCGGCGAGCGCCCTCCCCTCGTCATCGACATGGCGGCAAGCTTCGTGCCGTGGGAAGATGACCTCATACAGCGCATTCCTAATTCTTTCTTCAAAGAGATCGGCCTCGCCGCGGTCATGTATGCCCTAGGTG
The DNA here is from genome assembly GCA_036336855.1 of Candidatus Latescibacterota bacterium. Lineage (GTDB taxonomy): Bacteria > Latescibacterota > UBA2968 > UBA8231 > UBA8231 > JAYZFI01. The sequence continues at coordinate 31,198 of JAYZFI010000037.1, read as the reverse complement.
GAGTGCTGTGCGGCATCTATCGGCCTGACCGGATCCCACCGGAGTCGCCGTGGGAATCCAATCAAGGTGGCTTCTTCGCCGCCTTCGACGTCACCGCCCTAGGTCGAGGCGTTGATTTCACCACGGAAATGGACCGCTACATCTCCGAGTGCGAGGGCCTGGATCCCTTCCCCGGCTTGGACGCCAGCCATCTGCCCGGCGGCGTCGAGCACGAGCTCGAGCAGCGCTATCGGGAAGAGGGCATTCCGGTCTCGGACAAATACCGCCAGCGTCTGGAAAAAATGGGCGAGGAGTTCGGCGTCGAGCCCCTGTTCTCACGGCATGAGCACACCCGTTTCGGATAGAAGGAGGCCTTCCCTACATGTCTTCCACCCCATCCGCCATCATCACCGTTTCCATGGACTTCAACGGTCGCCGGCCCGCCGCCGACCTCTTCGACACCGCCGGCATCGCGTGGAAGTGCGAGCACGGATCATCAGGCTGGCCTGAAGAGGAGACAATCCGCCACCTGCAGGGGGTGAATGCGATCATTGCCGGCGGTGAACGCTTCGACGCCACCACCATGGCGGCAGCGAACCTAAAGATCATTGCTCGCAACGGGGTCGGCTTCGACCGCGTCGATCTCAACTACTGCACTGAGCGCGGTGTCGTCGTCACCAACACCCCAGGCGCCATGTCCGACGCCGTTGCCGATCACGCCTTCGCCCTGCTGCTGGCCGTGGCTCGAGGCATCGTTTCAGGGGATCGCAACGTCAAAGAGGGTGGCTACGAGATCGGCGTGTACGAGGATCTCCCGGCCATGACCCTCGGTCTGATGGGCTGCGGACACATCGGCGCCGAGGTCGTGCGCCGCGCCCTCGGGTTCCGCATGCGGGTTCTCGTTCACGATCCCTGGATTGACCCGCAGCGTGTACGCGACCTGGGTGCCGAGCCAGTGGAGCGCAATCTCCTGCTCGCCGAATCCGATGCCATCAGCCTGCATGTTCCGCTGACGACGGAGAACGAGAAGATCATCGACACTGAGTTCATCAGCGCAATGAAGAAGGGAAGCATCCTCGTCAACACGGCGCGGGGCGGCCTAGTCGATGAATCCGCGTTGATCGAAGCTCTGCGCAACGGCCATCTGCTGGGCGCCGGGGTGGACTGTCAGGCCACCGAGCCCCCGGTGGGGGAAACGCTGGAGCTCGTGCGCCTCGACAACGTCGTCGCCATGCCTCACTGCGCCTCGAAGACGCTGACCGCTCGCTACGCGATGTCGAAGATGGCGGCGGAGTCGATCGTCGATGTGTTGCAGGGTCGCGTACCGGAACACGTCGTCAATCGCGACGTCATCGAGCGCATCGATCTGGAACCGAGGTAGGATGGGTCGGCTATACGCCGTCCTGCCGCGGCCAATCCAAAGGCAGCGGACACCATGCCGACAGCGCAGCGGAAGCCGCCGAGAGCTCGGTAACCTGAGCCGGCGCCAGAGGTCCAAAGAGAACACGCATCGCCGTATACGGATGCCAGGTGGGCGAGTCGACACCGATGCGGACGACCTCCACCGCACCGCCGCTGACGCGGATACGAAGACCGCCGTAGCCCTCGATGGCAATGCTAACTTGGCCGTCGGCAAGAGGCTCACGAAGCGCGCGGACCGACATCAGCACCTGCACGGTGCGCTTCCAGTCAAAGATTTGCCAGTTGCCAGAATGACCCAAGGAGTGACTCTCTCCAACGGCGATGAGAGCACGAGTGAGCTCGTACTCGGCCACCGGCAGGTTGAAGCGCACCAAGGTGTCGCGATGCGTCACCCACGAACGCGCCATTGCGATCGCCGTCGGCAGATCTCCGGCTACCAGCTCGACCACCCGGGTGCCGTCGGCGGTGGCCACCAGGTATCCTCGCATGGCACCGGCGTCGTCGAGGGCGGCGTGGGGCTCGTTCTCCCAGTTGACTAGGAAGTGGTGGAAATCTTCGGCCTTGCGCCTGCAGTGCACTTGCCGACCGTCGTGCCAAGTGCGGGCCTGTGCCAAGCACTGGACGTCGTCTAGACTTAGCGGCTCGAAGCCGAGCCCGCCCTGACCCTCAGGGGTGTGCCGCAGATTGGACGGCGTTAGAGTCACCTCTACGGAGGTGCCGCACTTCTCGTAGCCGAAATAGCCATAGCGCTGGCGCTGCCCTCCGAGCCAGCTCATGTGGTAGCCCTGCTTCCCCATCTGCTCGACGCAGTGCCGCATAAGCTCCTGCATGTAGCCCTTGCCTCGCACCGAGGGGTGGGTCGACACCCCGCCGATGCCCGCGACGCGCAACTGCTGGTCGCCCGCTTGCAAATGCAGCGGAAACAACCCCACCACGGCGCGCAGCTCGCCGTCTTCGCGGATCGCATAATTCCACCCCATGATCTCGTCAGTGGGACGGTAGATGGAGGGGATCAGATTGGCGAAATCGTGGGGCCCGTGCTCGCCGAACACAGCATTGAGAAAAGTCATACCCTCTTCGAAATCGGCGGCGGTTAACTGTTCGATTCTCGACATCTCAACATTCTCTTCACTCAGGAGGGCGCAGGCGCGCGAGTTCCGTCATCGCTGCCGCATTTGCGTCGACACCAATCGCTGCAGGATCCGCTTGCGCATCTCGGACGCCACTGACTGGTGGTCACCGCTCCCGGCGAGGTTGGTGAGTTCATAGGGGTCTTCCCGTTGATCGAACAACAAGTAGAGCTCCCCCTGGCGATTCACCGCGGCCTTCCAACGCTCGTCGAGGATCATGACCTCGCCTTCAAGCTCGCACATGGCTTCGGTCCGGTGACTTACCTGTGGATCGACAGTAAGGGGCAGCAACGAGCGGCCGAACTGTGGGTAGTCGATCGTACCACCCGCGAGCTCAACGAGGGTGGGGCCCACGTCGATCCATTCAACCGGTGCGTCGTTGACGCCGGGGCTCGAATTCCCCGCCGGCGGCATTCGCACGAGCATCGGCACGCGGGCGGCGCCATTGAGGAAGTTGCTCTTATAGATAAGACCGTAGTCGCCGTTCATTTCACCGTGATCGGAAGTGAAGACCACCGCCGTGTTGTCGAGTGCTCCCCGCGCCTCGATGACGCCGAGAATCGCGCCGATCTGCTCGTCGATGAGGCTAACGTTGCCGGCGTAGTTGGCACGCATGGCACCCACGTCACCTTCCTCGATTCGAGGCGCCTTCGCCAACCTCTCGTGCAGCACGCCCCGGGGCAGACTCGGGTCGTCGGCCCAAACCGGTCGCGGCACTGCCGACGGCATGGCGTCGGGATCGTACTGGCTAGCATATGGCTCCGGTGTGTCCCAAGGCTCGTGGGGTCCGCCGAAGCTTACCCAGCAGCACCAGGGCTCGCTGCGATCGTAGGTCTGCAGGTACTCGCAGGCTCGCCGCCCCACGTAGCAGTCGGCGTACTCCTCGAGAGGCAGGGGCGACGGTCGCGCCACGTGCGGCTTGTTGGCAAAGCGCTCCGCGACGTCCTGGCGGTAACGCTCCGACAAGCCTAGGTCCTGCCAGCGGGCAGTCATGTGTGAGAGCACCCGGGCACTAGCGCGGGGACCTCCGATCTCGTCCACGTCGTCGAGCCCGTAGGCGTGCATCAGCGACTCGCGGTCGCGCAGATCGCCGCTGTGCGGATGCAGGTGGGTCTTACCGAACAGACTGGTGCGGTAGCCGGCGGCACGTACCGCCTGCATCCACGTGGGCTGCTCGGGATCGAGGGTGTGGTTCTGGTTGTCCCACACCCAAGTGTTGTGCGGGTAGAGCCCAGTGGCCAGGCTCAGCCGAGCAGGAATGCAGACTGGGGAGTTGGTGACGCAGTTGCGGAAACGAGTGCCCTCGGCGGCGAGCCGATCGAGATGGGGCGTGTGCACCCAGTCGCTCGCACAACCCATCGCGTCCCAGCGCTGCTGGTCGGTTATCAGCAGCAGGAGATTGGGACGGGGCATCTACTTCCGGCGATCGGCCCCGTTGGGCATGAAGAACTCGAATTGCATGGGATCGCCGTAGCCATCGATGTGAGTGGAGACGATCCCCTCCGACTCTACGGCAGTACGCACGATCTTCTTGTTGAAGTCGCTCACCTCTTCGGCATGGAGGTACTCCTGCACGGGCATCCAGCGGCTCTCAACGATCTCCTCTTCTTGGATGGTGATCTCCTCATTGAGAGGGCGAAGACGACACACAAAGTAGATGTCGGACTTGCCGAATCGATAACCATGCCAGTGACGGAAGCAAACTAAGGCGTCAAAGCGAGTGTGCACCCCGGTCTCTTCGAGCACCTCTCGCACCACCGCCTCCTCGAGGTGCTCACCTTCATGCAGAGCCCCACCCGGAAGCTTGAAGCGCGGCGGGCGCTTAGAATTGCCGTGGTAGCGCTCGCGCACTACGAGGAGCTCCTGACGATCGTTGATCGCCACCCCACCAGCCCCGATATAGTGGGAAGCGTAGGCGGGAATGAAAGCTCCCTCGACCAAAGGTAGCGTGAGCATGAGGTAATCGTGACGGCTGTGGTGGAAGGCAAAGCCTCGCACCACCGCCTCCAAGATCAGTGCCGACTTGCCGATGGGGACCTCGAGCCAGACCACTCGGTAGCCTGCTTCCCTCCACACCTTTAGCGACCGATCGAGCTCTGCGGCGAACTGCTGAGGATCCGAGGTCAGCGCCTTCGGTTCGGGGATGATGCCGCCGAAGGGGTTCTCGCTGGCGGCAATGGCATTGGACATGGCGTACGCAGGGGCGCGGAAATGAACGGCAGAATTGATGAAGGGTTATGTAGTGACTGTCACTTACAGGTGTCAAATCGATGCCGACGCGATTGTGACTCCTGTCGCTCCTCACGATTTGGCGAAATACCATTTTCGCGTCGTTGCCTCAGATACTCATGGCAGACATTTGGTGATTTCGGTATAATTGCACGCAGGAACTGATGACACCCTCAGCATGAGCTGGCCGGCGAAAGGAGCCCTTACATGCCATTTTCCTTTACCAATTCCAAGGGCGCGTCCTACATCTTGCACAGCAAGACGACGACCCTGAAGAATGGCAACACCCAGACCATCTACTACTTCGCCAAGGATGCCAGGGAGAACGCCCTCAATGCGGTTCCCGATGGCTACGAGGTGGTGGAGAGCAAGAACGGTCTTCCTGTCCTGAAGCGGGCGAACAAGTAAGACGACGCTACCGGTATTGACAAAGGGGCATCGATCTCGGTGCCCTTTTTGTCGTTCTGACCCTTTCCTGACTGCACGTGCCTCTCGAAATCAGCCACACCCGAGTGCGCAGCATCCTCACCCGCACCAGTGGCTTTCTGCGCACCGTCACCTCCCACTCCCTGCAGCCCTATCAGGGCTGTAGCTTCGGATCCTCCTTGTGCGGGGTGTTCTGCTACGTGCAGCACAACGGCTTTCTCACCCGCGGCCGGAGCTGGGGCGGGTTCCTCGAAGTCCGTGACAATGCCACCGAAGCCTATCGTGCCCAGGTGAGTCGGGAGCGCCGCTGGGCCCATGCTCGCGGCCAGCGGTTCTCGATCTTTCTGTCTTCCTCCACCGATCCCTTCCTGCCGCAGGAGCGCCAGGAAGGAATCACCCGCTCCTTACTCGAGGCCATGGTTGGCGACCCGCCAGACCAACTCGTTCTGCAGACCCACAGTCCGCTCGTTGCCCAATACATCGAACTCTACCAAGCGTTGAGCGAGGTCACGGAACTTCGCATCCACATCTCCATCGAGTCCGATCGCGACCGATTGCCCGGGCTGCCCCCGCCTGCGAGTCCAGTCGCGGAGCGGATCGCCGCCGCGACCACACTACGCCACAGCGATCTGCAAGTCGTCATCACCGTGGCGCCGCTGCTGCCGATCGCTGAACCCGAGGAGTTCTTCCGGTGTCTCCGCGACTGTGCCGATGCCGTCGTCATCGATCACTACATCCAGGGAGATGGCTCGGCGAACGGCTCGCGCACCGCTCGCACCCGGCTTCCCACCGCCGTCGCTGAAATTGAAGCCAAAGCTCTGTCCTTGGACTATCGCGATCGTATGGTAGAGGTGGCGAAACGCTATCTTCCCGGAAAGGTGGGCGTGAACATCGACGGCTTCGCCGGCAGATACCTGCCCATCTGAACGGAATCTTTCAGGAGGCGCTATAATCCAGACTCTGCGCAGATCCCTGCTCGGCAAGAACCCCCGCCGAGAATGGCTCGCCTTTCTACCGGACAGCTTCTCTACCATCACTGTGTCCGGCTCGCTGGATTCGCTAACCCGCCTAGTTGAGTGGCCGGCTCGACACGCCGAAAACGCGCCCCTGTTCTGCTTCGGTCTGCTCGCCGAGGTAGAAATCTCCGACGTTCACCGAGGCCGGTTGATATAGATCGGCTATAAGGCTGTTGTGATTGGGTCCGGTTTGGCTGGTCGGCTCTTACAACATCGCCGGGGTATCCAATCGGTGGCGATCCAGCTCTACCTGTTTTTCTGGGCGGGTCTGCTGTTTCCAAAACCACTTCGGCGCCGGGGGGCCGACAAGAACGCAGATCAAGGTCTGTTTGGGCCGGGCGCGGCGGCTTAGCCGTAGCGCTCGCGCAGAATCAGGGCGGCGGCGGTTTGATTCTCCAGCTTATGGTAGACCTCGTCGAGATCGACCTGCGCCGCGGAGCCAGGAGCGAAGCCGCAGTCGGGGTTCAGCACAATACGCTCGGCACCGATGATACTGATCGCCTCTTCGACACGATCGGCGATCACCTCGGGCTCGTCGACTTCGCCGGGGTGCACACTCACACAGCCGAGGCCGATCTCGAGATCGTCGGGTAATTGTTCCAGCACCTCCATGTCGCCGGCGCTGGGGTTTGTGAACTCCAGAGTGAGATGATCGACCTCGAGCTGAGACAGCGCGTCGAGGATGGGATCGTAATCTCCGCTGTGGTAGGCTTCGCCACGCACGCGCGCGCCGGCACGGCGGCAGAGATGGACGGCGCTCACCACGTTCTCACCTACTCCGCGCAGGACTTCGTTGTCCATCTCCACCGAGAACATGGATTCGATGTCGGCGCCCCCGTCTTCCTCGTCGTCGTAATAGTTTCGCACCTCGGGATCCACCATGAGGCAGAGGTGGGGATCGTCGATCTGAATCACATCGGCGCCGGCGGCGCTCAGCAACTCGGCTTCGCGGCGTAGAATGGGGGTCACCGCTTCGGCGAAGTCGCGACCCGTGGTGTAGGCATGGGAGGACCGCTCCGCATCCCACATGCGTTCCGCCAGCAACGCCGGGGATGGCAGCGCCACCTTGATGAGCCGGTCGGTGATCCCCTTGAGTCTCTCCACCTCCCCCACCACAGCGCCCTCACGCTCCGGGTGCACCTCGTCCACCACCACCGTCCACGGTCTCCCATCGTCGGCGATCTCCAAGGCGAAGCCGCTGGCAAGCTCGGCAATGATGCCGATGTACGATGCCCGTCTCCACTCGCCATCGGAGATCACATCGAGCCCGGCCGACTCCTGCAGAGCCACGGCGTGAGCCACGGCGGTATCAAGATACCGCGGGCCATCATCGCCACCACTGCCGTCGACGACGATCTGGCGCACGTAGTCCGGCCGAGGCAAAGAGCCCACGACGGCAGTGGGAAAGAGCACTCCGCTGCGTTCAGCGATGGTAGTCATGGGGACTCATACCTCCGAGGCCACTGCTCGTTAGCCAGAGCGAAATCTTCCTCCGTGTCCACCTCCATGTATTCGCCGTCGGTGGTAACCATGTGGAAGTCCTCGCCAACTTCGAGCATCTCCTCAAAAAGGTGAATCAGGTAGGCCTTCTCGAAAAGTGTATCGTCTCTCCAAAGCCGGCCATTCTGATGATGGCGGGCCCGGTGATAACACTCACGTACTCGCTTGGCACTGTCAGCATCGAAGCGAGCGACCCCGATATACTCACCGGCGGCCTGCGACGAATTCACCTTTCGACTGACGCGCAGTACGCGATCGCCTTTGGCGATCACCTTCTCAGCGTCGTCTTCCGGATGCTGGGAACGATCGCGGTAGCGAGTACGCCAACCGGTGTCCACGCAGAGCACAGAGCCAGCGGGGTGCTCCAACGCCCTTTGGACGATAGTGCTGCGATAAAGAATGTCGGCGTAGGTGCAGACGAACCCGTCATCCATATAGTCCACAGCGCACAGGAGGGACGCCAGGATGTTGGTCTGCTGCCAACGCTCGTTTTCGACGAAGGTCAACTGGGGGTACTCGGAGCGCACCAGACCAATGCGATAACCCCCAATGAAGACGATGTCGTCGATGCCAGCATCGACGAGAGCCTCCAGCAACCAGTCAAGAATGCGGCGACCGCCAATCGGGGCGAAGGGCTTGGGCTGACCTTCGGTGAGGGCATTGAGACGGCTACCTCGTCCGGCACCGAGAATGAGGGCTCGCATATCGCCATAATAGGGCCAGTTCCTCTCAAGGGGCAAAGACTTCGACGCGTTGACACGTGGGCGCGCGCCAGTTATCCTGCCCCGCCCCAAATTCGTTTCCCCACAGGCACAATCGACCATGAGAATCCGAGACATCCGACTCCTCCCCCTCACTGGTGCCACCGCAGACGGAGGATGGGAGCAAGGCTACGAAGAGGGCGAAAACCTGCACACTCTCGTCGAAGTCATTACCGACGAGAATGTCACTGGGCTGGGCTCGGTGTACACCTCGGCCAAGCTGTGCGACGGAGCCCTCGGTTTGCTGCGGCCCATGGCGATCGGTGAGAGCGCCATCGAGCCTGCGCGGGTGAGCGAGAAGATGCACCAGGGTACGTTCTGGCAGGGCCGCGGCGGCGCCGTCACCCACTGCATCTCCGGGATCGACATCGCCCTGTGGGACATCTTCGGCAAAATCACGGGACAGCCGATCGCCCGCCTGCTTGGCGGCCGCTATCGGGAGCGCGTAAAACCATACGGCTCGCTGATCATGGCCGAGCCCGACGTCCTCGTGCCACGCCTCGAAGCCGCGCTCGAGCGCGGCTTCCGTGCCATCAAGATGGGCTGGGGGCCTTTCGGCCGGGTCTCGCGAGAATTGGACGAACGCATTGTGCGCACAGCTCGCGACACTGTCGGCGACGGGGTCGAGCTAATGGTTGACGCCGGGGGTTCCGATCGCTACTGGCCGCACGGGTACAAGTGGGCACTGACCACGGCGGAGATGCTCACCAACTACGACGTCATCTGGTTCGAAGAGGCGCTGCGCCCGGATGACTTGCAGGGTTACATTCGCCTCACCGAGCACGCGCGGCTACCCATCACCAGCTGTGAGGTGCTCACTCGACGGCAGTCCTTCATGCCCTGGATCGAGCAGCGGGCCGTTGACTACATACAGCCCGACGTTACCAAAGTGGGAGGGCTGACCGAGGAGTACCGCATCGCCATGCACGCCTACGACCACTCCGTGCTGTTCGTTCCGCACGGATGGAACACTGCCGTAGGACTGGCGGCGGATTTGCAGCTGGTAGCGGCGGTACCAACGGCGCGTTGGGTGGAGTACATCACACCGGCCCCATATATTGAGAATCTCGTCGTCGATGATCCTTTCGCCCTCGACGCCGAGGGTACTCTCGCCATTCCGGATGCCCCCGGTCTCGGACTCACTTGGAGCGCCGAAGGCGTGAAGCGGCACTCGGGTATGGATCTGACCCCCTCAGACCTTTAGCTCCCCCGCTATGGCTGAAGCTATTCCCCTGGGCATCGTCGGATGCGGTGGCATGGGCCACCGTCATCTCTACGGTCTTGCCGAGCTGCAACGAGCCGGACTGTCGCCCTTTCGCTTGGTTGGCTCCTGCGATCCCGACCAAAGCAACGCCATTTCACTCGCCAACCAGGCCGAAGAATTACTTGGCCATCGACCCGAGGTCGTCGCCGATCTCGAAAGCCTGGCCAAGGCCGGCAACGTCGTCGCCATCGACCTCACCACCACGCCACGGCACCACCACACGGTAGCCGTCGAAGCCCTGGATCGCGGCTGGCACGTGATGTCAGAGAAGCCCCTCGGCCTCACGGCACGTGCCTGCAGGATCATCCTCGACTCTGCCGAGCACTCGGGTACTGTGCTCTCCACCGCTGAAAACTACCGCAGGGATCCCATTAACCGCCTCGGGAAGGCACTCGTCGACGCCGGCGTCATCGGTGAGCCACGCTCCATGCTACATCACACCATGGGCGGTAGCGACCGCATGCTGATCTCGGTGTGGCGCCACCAGAAGGATGCCAGCGGCGTGCTACTCGACGTGGGCGTGCACTTCGCCGACATCCTCGAGTACTATCTGGGGCCGGTGACCTCCGTGTTCGCCCAGACTCGGCTCAACGAGAAAATCCGCCACAATCCGATGGCAGGGAACAATGATGCGTCAGATGGCGCCGTCGGTGGGGTGTACGGCCGTTGGCAGAAGGACATGCCTGCCGAGTTCGAAGCCACCGCCGAGGATGCCGGCTACGCCACCGTGCTCTTCGAGTCCGGCGCCATCTGCTCCTATATCGAAGATCACTCGAGCCGCGGGGAGGGCATGTGGAAGCGTGCCATTTTCGGTAGCGTCGGCTCCGTAGATCTGCCAGGCGACCGCGGCGGCGGGCGCATTGAGCTGCACATCCCCGGACAGGATGTCATCGACGACGTCAGGCTTTTTGATCTCGTACCCGATTTTCGCCTCGATGACACCACAGCGGCCCTGTTCGGCGGCGACCGGTTGTTCGAATACGACCAGGAGTTCTCGCTGACCGACCGCAAGCTCATCGCCGTGGAGTACGCCGACTTCGGTCGCGCTATCACCACAGGGGAAGTACCAGAGGTCGATGGTGTGCAGGGCTCACGCTCTGTGGCGTTCTGCTACGCGCTGATGGAGTCGCAGGTGGCGGGAAGGGTGGTAACCGTGGAGGAGGTCTACGAAGACCGGCTTAACTCCTACCAAGCCGAGATCAACGACAGTCTGGGCATCTGAGGCCTGCCCTCCTCTCTCATGCCTGCTATCCTCTGCCCAAACTGTCACAAGCTTATCAGTGACGATGAGCCCCGCTGTCCGCTGTGCGGTCAGATCCGCCCGGGCATGTTTGGGCTCGCTCAGTGGATGCGCCGCTTTGGGGTGAATGTCGACTTTCCTCACCTCATCACCATCACCTGCGTGTCGCTGTTCCTGCTAGCCCTGATACTCGACCTGTCGGCGGTGATGCAGCCCCGGGACATGATGAGCATCTTGGAGCCGGGCGGTATGGCCAGCATTCGAGTCGGTATGACCGGCAAGTTACCCGTGCTAGGGGGTTTTGCTTACAACGGTTATTATGATCGGGGAGGACGCTGGTGGACGGTGATCACCGCTATATACCTGCACGGCAGCCTGCTGCACATTCTCTTCAACATGCTCTGGGTGCGTCAGCTCGGTCCCGTGGTGGAGCAATTGTTCGGCACCTACCGGCTGTTCATCATCTTCACCGTCGCCGGCGTCACTGGCTTCGTCGCCTCGGTGATGATGGGGAACCTCCACACCCTCGGTGCCTCGGGATCGATCTTCGGCCTGCTGGCGGCGGCCATCGTCTACGGTCGCAAGCGCGGTTCCGCCCTCTTCACCCGGCAATTTCTACAGTGGGCAGTACTGATGTTCGTATTCGGCCTCATCATGCCGGGCATTGACAACTGGGCCCACGGCGGAGGCTTCGGCGGAGGCTACGTCACCGCTTGGTTGTTCTCCCGGCAACCCGACGATCGAGAGGGTATCGGCACCTACCTACTGGCAGGAATCTGTCTGCTGGCGACGGTGGGAGCCTTCGTGCTCCAATTCTTCGCCAGCATTGATCTCTAGCGCGCGGCGTGTCGGCAGAAGAGCTCCTCGACGCCCTCGATGCCGAGGGCAACTACCTTTCCACTAAGACTCGACCCCAGCTGCACGTCGACTGCGACTGGCACATGCTGGTCTTCGTCTGGTCGGCTTGGCAGACGGAAAACGGGACACAGATGATGCTGCAACGCCGGCGCCGCAAAGAAGACGCCTTTCACCACATGGTGGACGCACCTGCAGGCGGCCACGTCAGCGCTGGCGAGACCCACGCCCAAGGCGCGATTCGGGAGCTCGAAGAGGAGATCGGCGTTGTCGTGCAGGCAGAGGAGCTCGTCTATCTCGGCTTCAAGGCCTTTGAAAGGGACGTCGGCGAGTGCCGGAGAGTTCTGGAGCACTTCTATGTGCTCCGCCATCCCTTACAGATTGATCAGTTGAGCTTCAGTGAAGAAGCGGGCGAGTTCATCGTCGTTGCCCTCGACGATCTCGACAGTCTGCTCAACGACGGCGGCCCGATCCCGGCGCGGGGACGCTGCGCCGAGGTCGACGAGATGCGCGATCTCATCGTCACTGGCGAGGATCTCGCCGCCTATCCCGATTCGATTCTCGAGGCCTTCCGTCTGTCCCTGCGAGCGATTCGGCGTTGGCTCGCCGATGGCAAGGTCAACCCCGCCGACTTCGCCCGTGACTGATCTACTGAAGCTTAGGCGAGGACGAGGATCTCTCCTTCCTGTTCCTTGGCGGGATAGGACAGAACAGAGCGCCCTTCGACTGTCAGGCAATTGCCGTTCGTCACGTCGAACTGCCAGCCATGGCGAGAGCAGGTCACAACGGATCCTTGCAGGACGCCACACCCGAGTTCACCGCCCTGGTGCAGGCAGCGGTTGTCCACCGCGTAGTAGCGGTCGTCGACATTGAAAAGGGCAATGCTGCAGCCCCGGACTTTCGCCACCAGCGACTCGCCGGCCCCGATCTGGCTGGCTCGGGCCACCGCCGTCCATTCCGGCGCCGCCGAATCAGCCGACTCATTCTTGTCTTCGAGGTTTAGCGAACGCAAGACCTGAACGGCATCGACGACGCGCGTTAGCCCCGCCGCCGGATAGGAACAGAGAATGGCATCGAGGATCTCGTCGCGGCTCGCCCCCTCGCGATATGCCCGAGGGATGTACTGGCGCAGTCCGCGGCCGGAGAAGTTGATCACCTTCGTGACGATGGAGATAAGAAAGCGAGTCTTGGGCTCTAGATGTCGCCCGGACTCGCCAAAAAAAGCCAGCAGGTGCTCCATGGCCTGGGGACGCTCTCTGGAGAGCCACTGTAGTCCAGAAAGGTTGACGTCGGCGTCGGGTTGGTCGGATTCACCGGAAGAGGTCATTGTCGATTCGGGGTTAAATGGTGAACGCCTGGGTGCCTCAGTACAATAGTATGCCGGACGAGGACGACAAGACGAGATGAATAACCGCCACACCCTGCGCAAGCGACTTCTCCGTCTCGAAGGAAGAGGCTTCAAGTCTTATTCCGAGATTTGCGGTGATTGGGAGTTCGACGATGGAGATATCCGCTTTCGCTTCATCATCGATCACGTGCAGGCTGACCCCTTTGCCGAACCTAGTCACGTGCGGGCCATCCTCCCAGCCGAGGTCGCGGGCTTTCCCACTCGCAGCTGGAAAACCGCGCACCGTCGCCGCGCCCTGTGCACTTGGCTAGCCCGCCGGTTCTTCGACGCCTGTCAGAGTCGCGCCCGCTCCCGAGGATCGGGCAAGAGCGGAGTCGTCGACATCGACCGGCCTGGTCAGCAGATCCTCGATCGCACCTGCATGCTAATCAGGGAGGGCGTGGTGGAAGCACGATTCCGCGTCGGTCTGCCGGCTTCGGGCCGGCGCATTCTCAGCGCCGAGGCGGTGCATCTTCTATGCGACTTCGTGCCCGAGCTGGTGTCGAGATCGCTGCGCTTCCACGCCAACGATGCGCAAGCGATCGACACGGTCTGCAACGCCTGCGAGGATGCCGTGCACTTGCGCCAGCAGCTACACGCGCGCGGTCTCGTCGCTTTCATCGGCGACGGCAGTGTGTTGCCCCGGCATTCGGGCGAGGACGACCGCCCCATGCTCGATGACAATGCCGTGCCCTTCGTCAGCCCGAAGGAGCTGCGCGTAGAGCTCGAAACACCCAACGCCAGCTCGGTCTCGGGCATGGGAATTCCCCGGGGAGTCACCGTTATCGTCGGAGGCGGCTTCCACGGCAAATCCACCCTACTCGACGCCGTGGAAAAAGGAGTCTACGACCATCTATCTGGAGATGGCCGCGAGCGCGTGGTCAGCGACGCCAGCGCCGTCAAGATCCGTGCCGAGGACGGTCGCCGTACTGAAGGAGTCGACGTCTCCGACTTCATCGGAGACCTGCCCATGCGTAAGGACACGCGGTTCTTCTGCACCGACGACGCCTCAGGCTCGACTTCACAGGCGGCTAACATTGTCGAAGCAATGGAAACTGGCTGTCAGTTGCTTCTCATCGACGAAGACACGGCGGCGACTAACTTTATGATCCGTGATGCCCGGATGCAGCAACTCATCGCCCGCGAGCACGAGCCAATCACTCCCCTTGTCGATCGCGTGCGCCAGCTCTACGAGGAGCGCGACATTTCCACCCTGCTTGTGATGGGAGGCAGCGGCGACTACTTCGACGTTGCCGACAACGTGATCGCCATGGGGAACTATCGACCCACAGATGTCACCGCAGAGGCCCATTGCATCGCCCGGAAGAACGTGAACGGACGCGAGCCAGAGGGCGTTACCCCATTGTCGACGTCCGTGCCCAGGGTTCCGCTGCCGGCCAGCATTGACTGCCGCCGAGGTCGGCGCGAAGTCAGCGTCAAGGCCCGGGGCCGGACGCGCATCGAAATCGGCCACGAAAGCATCGATCTCAGCGCCGTGGATCAGCTCGTCGACGACGGCCAGACCCGCGCTATTGCCGCCGCCCTCGTCTACTTGCGACAGCACTATCTAGACGGCAAGTCCGACATCGTGACACTCCTCGATCAAATCTCTGCCGACGTGGAAGCCGAGGGTCTCGATGTGCTGAGCCCCTTCCCTACCGGCGACTGTGCCGGTTTTCGTCGCCACGAGCTTGCCTGCGCCCTCAACCGGTTGCGCACTCTGCAACTGCGAACCCACAACCAACAGCCGGGGTTGAGATGATCTCCGTGGATTCGGTGACCCGCACCTACGGCCCCATCATCGCCGTGGACAACGTCAGCTTCGCGGTGGAGAAGGGCGAGGTCGTAGGCTTCGTCGGGCCCAACGGCGCCGGCAAATCGACAATGCTGAAGATGCTGGCCACCTATCTGCTACCCACAGCGGGAACTCTTCGTGTCGACGGACACGACACCGTGACTGAGTCCGTGGAAGTGAGGCGGCGCATCGGCTATCTGCCGGGGGACACGCCCCTCTATCGCGATATGGTGGTCGCCGAATTTCTCCATTTCGTCGCCGCCGTGCACGGCCTGGAAAAGGCTGAGCGAAACCGGGCCATGGACACCGTCATCGACACCTGTGCCATCGCGCCGGTGCTTGCGCATCGCATTCGCGAGTGCAGCACCGGATACCGGCAGCGCATTGGTCTGGCTGCTGCGCTGGTACACGACCCGCCGGTCCTGCTACTCGACGAGCCCACCCACGGCTTTGATCCCCTGCAGGTGATGGCCTTTCGCGACCTGCTGACACGGTTGAAGCAGGACCGCGCCATTCTGTTCTCCACCCACATTATCGCCGACGTCGAAGCAGTGAGTGACCGCGTGCTCATCATCCACGAAGGCAAGCTGCTCGGCGACGGCCCGGCGGCCAAGCTGGCGAAGCAGGCGGGCGTCGCCGGGGCCAGTTTAGAAGAGCTCTTCGCCCATCTTGTTTCCACCTCCAAGGTGACATCATGACGCAGTCGGTGGAACTGCCCGGCTATGCCGCCGGTGTCCGGCTGGTGGCGATTAAGGAGCTGCGCGGCTACTTCGACTCCCCCATCGCCTATATCTACGCAGCAGTCTTCCTCGTGCTTTCGGGCACGACCTTCATGAACTCTTTCTTTCTCGATGGCGTCGTCGACATGAGCCGCTACTTCGAGGTGCTCCCCTATCTGCTCATTCCCTTCGTACCGGCTATCACCATGCGCTCGTGGTCTGAGGAGCACGCTCAAGGCACGCTGGAGATCCTTCTCACGCTGCCCCTGCGCCTGCGGCAGATCGTGCTCGGCAAGTACATTGCCACCCTGGGTTTCTACCTGATCGTGCTGTTCGGCTCGCTGCCCATCGTGGCCATGTTGGTCTCGCTCGGTAAGCCCGACCTCGGTCTCATCGCCGCCGGCTATCTCGGCGGACTGCTCATGGGGGCACTGTTTCTTGCCTTCGGCATGCTCCTGTCAGCGCTGACACACAATCAGATCGTCGCCTTCGTGGTCTCGACACTGCTCGGTTTTCTGCTCGTATTCAGCGGGCACCCCCAGGTCGTGGAGGTGATCGACGGTCTGTTGCCCGATCGGCAGCTGGGATCGTGGATCGCCGAGTCGATCTCGTTGCTACCCCACTTCGAGGCCTTCGCCCAGGGCATCGTTGGCCTCGATCACAGCCTCTACTTTCTGCTCATGGTCGGCTTCTTCCTGTGGATGACCGAACTCGGCCTGCAGCGGGTGCGTTCCTAGGACGGCGGGACGCTTGCGCCGACGGTTCCTCGTCAAGATGGCAATTGCCTTCGGGCTCGTCCTCAGCATCGTCGTCTATCTCGGGCGCAACCTCAGCCATCTCGGAATAGCGCCGCTCTTTGATCCCCAGGCCCGCCACGCGGCGACCTTGTCGGCGGGCATGCAGCGCTTCCTCTCCAACGTCGAGCCCGGCCTCAACGCCGTGTTCTTCATCTCCAAGCGCCGGCAGATGCCCTCGCACCTCAAGGAGGTCGAGGCGCGGGTCATGCGCCTTCTGGAGACGATGGCGGACGCCAGCGACGGGCGCTTCCGCTTCCGGGTTATCGACCCCGAGTTCAGCGGTGACGCCGGTGCGCGCTACGCCTCATCACGACGGGTGTCACCGTTGCGGGTGCGGCACGTTGTTGACGACCAGCACAGCGAGGCCGAAGTGTGGTCGTCCCTTGTACTCTCGCGCCCGGGCTACCGGGACGCGCTCATCCAGAGCATCGAAGACAGCCATCTGCCTCATCTGGAGCAGCTTGTACTTGCGCACTTGCGAGCGCAGGAGAGCCCCCCTCAGGCCAGCTTCGCCCTGTCCGCTCCTCGCGGCTTTGCCGAAGTACCCCGCTACCTCGCCCAACACGGTCCGGTAGTCGAGGTCGACGTCGATGGCACCGCCTTCATCCCCGGTGATGTGGATGTGCTGTTCTGGTTGCAGCCACAGCGAGTACGCTCTCGACACATCGCTGAACTGCGCCGCTTTCTCGCGTCGGGTCGCAGCGTCGTTCTCGCCGGCTCATCCGTGCACGTGGACTACTCCGCCGAGCCCAAGGGGATGCGGTTTTCTGCGCGCGTGGCGAGCCCGGCGTGGGAGCGCCTGCTTGAGCCATTCGGGGTGACGCCGCGCCCTGATTTACTCATGGATCGCAATAGCGGTGCCGTACCGGTCGACGTCAACGGCACGCCGCAAGTCGTAGACGCGCCCTTCCACCTGCGCAATCTGCCCGCCTTTCGCGACTTCCGCCGCTTCCGCACGCCGGCGCGCGGGGGCATTAGCCTGATCGCCGCCAGCCCACTGGAGTTCGACCCACGGCGAGCGGCCGACGCTGGCTACGTCGTGGACATCGTCGCGACCACCACCGAGCACGCTTGGGTGCGCGCACTGACCGACGGCGACACTCTGATCACCGAGCTGACGCCAGATCTGCCAGTACCCAAGCAGAACCTGGCGCTGCTGTTAAGCCCGCACGATCCATGGGCGGGTCGGTTGCTAATTCTGTCATCGGCGTCACTGTTTCGCGACGGCATCATCGCGCAGCCGGGATACGGGCACGGCATCTTCCTCACCGATCTGGTGCGAACCTTTGCGAATCCCGAGCAACTGCTGCGACTGCGCGTCGACCGGCGCGACCCCGGGCCGCTGCCGGCATTGTCCCTCTCCGGTCGGCTGCTGGCCCGCATCGCCATCGTCGGCATAGCACCGGCACTCCTGGTCTTCTTTGGTCTCGTCCTTCTGCTGCGCCGAGGCGCGCTGTCTGTGGGCGCAACGGCGATCCGGTCGCTTCGTCCGCTGGCCATCATCCTCGGACTGGCAGCCTTTCTCGGCTTCGGGGGCGTGGGTTGGCTCGGAGCAGCACGTCTGGACTTCACCGAGGGCCGGGGGCACACGCCCTCGCCGGTGATCGTGAGCCTGCTCGCCGCTGCGGGCGAGCAGGGATTGCGGGTGCAGCTGATCCAGTCGGCAGCATCAGAGCTCCCGCCTTCCTTGCGCCAGGCCGGGGAGACGGCGGGTCGCCTGTTTGCCAACGCCGGAATTACAGTGGAACGATGGCGCCCGGAAGAACTGGAGCGCGACGGCACCATGGTAGTGCTGCAAGAGCTCGGGCTTTCAGCGTTGGACGTGGAGCGGGTACGGCAGGATACGGTAATCACCACCGAGGTCTGGTCGGGTCTAGCCTTGTCGATAGGCGACGGGCAGACCGTGATCCCCCGTCTCGATGGCAGCACGGTGCTCCATCTCGACTTTCTCGTCGCCGCCGCCTGGAAGCGCCTGCAGTCCGGCCACGTTCCGCTCGTCACCATGGTCTCCGATTTGCCGCGCCTATCACCGGCTGAGGCCTTGGAGGACTATCAGAAGAAGGGCTTGAGCGCGCCTCAGGGGGTTGACGTGTACGGCGGCGCCAAGCGGCGGCTGCGGGATTACGGATACCACCTGCATCACGTCAGCCATCGCGAACCCGCCTTCCCGGAGGAGTCCTCCGACGCCGTGCTGTGGTTGCAGCCGCGCCGCGACTCCACCCCGATCCTGCAAGCAGTGAGCGCCTACCTAGCGCGCGGCGGCGACGTTGTGGTCGCGATGCAGCACTTCAACATTCAGCAGCGGCAGTATCGCGGCACCGGTTTCGAGACGGTGTACTGGCCGCAGCCCCAGTTCCAGGACCTCGACCGCTATCTGCGCCTGTTCGGCGTGGAACAGGTGCGGGAGGTGCTGTTCGACGAGTCACGTCACCACCTCCAGCTGGCGACGCAAGTGAATCGCACCGCAGTGCGCGAATACGATGCACAGCAGGTGGCACTGCCCTTCCTGTTGCGGGTGGTCGGATCCCACCACGACGCCACCTCTCCGTTGACTCGGCGACTGGGGGACTTGCTGTTCGTGTGGGGCAACCGCTTTGCCATCGATGAGGCCAAGACGGCCCAGCACGGGATTCGCAGTCGCTCCGTGCTGTTCACTTCGGACCGTGCCTGGTCCTTCGACTGGCGCGGAGGCTGGCTGCCTACGGAGGTCTTGCGGGGATCTTCTGACCGCTACCTGCCGGGGCCGCAGCCGCTGGGTGTGCTTCTCGAAGGCGACTTCCCCGCCGTCGTCGTCGAGCGCGATGAGGAACAACGCGATCGTCTCGTGCCTGTGCCCGTTCCCGCCAACCCCGCGGCGGCGGGCCGCATGTTGTTACTGGGTTGCTCGGAGATGTTCAAGAACCGCTACCTCCACGCTCCTGGCTTCGCCCACGATCAACTGTTGCTTAACGCGGTCTCTCTAGCCGTGCACGACAGCTCCATGACCGCATTGCTGAACCGAAGGGCTTCGATTCGCGGCTTTCTGCCTCCGAGTGACGGCGCTCGCGCCGCATGGCGACTCGCCGTACTGATCGCCGGTCCGCTGGCGGTAATTTTCTTCGGCATCGCCTTTCATTGCCAGCGACAGGCAAGCAAGCGGTGAAACTCCGGCTGTCCGTTTTCTTGGGTCTGATGCTGCTGGCGCTCGGCGTGCTCGATCACTACCTGCAGCTCCGCGAGGCTGAAGCCCGGCGAACGCACTCGATCTTCCGTCCCTTGGTAGATCCAAGACTCGAGATCGTCCCCGAGCGCGTGCGCCGACTGCATCTAACCTTGCCCGGCACGCAGCCGCTGGCTTACGAGCGACGCGGCAACACTTGGCGCTTTCCTGCCTATTTCGATGCGTACGTACCTCCGGGACGCATCGAACGGCTTCTCGAATCGGTGTTAACGACCTACGGGACTTTAGTGACTGACGATGCGAGCCAAATGGCTGACTACGGCTTGGACCCGTCCAGGGCAGTGCGTATCGCTGCAGAAGATGCCAGCGGCCAAGCCCTGGTAGAGGTCTGGGTCGGTGGCGCCATAGCGGCCGGTAGCGGCGAGAGCTATGCTCGTCGCGCCGACTCCGAGTCCATCCTCCACCTGCACGCAAGTCCGGCGCGAGAGATCGGGGGCGGGCGGCCGCCGATGATCGACCCCCGCCTACTGCCCCAAGCCCTTCCCCGCGGCACGGTGAGCGAGATCAGAGTGATGCATGAAGATGGCCCGTACGCCCTGCGCCGAGTAGCGGCACCCGTGGATGTCGATTCGCCACTACCATTTTCCCCCCACGAACGGGCCCGCTTTCGCTGGATCGTCGACGGAACAGCCGGTGTGGACACCTGCTTCAACCTTAGCGTCTACAGTTATCTCGACTTTGTCTCACGGGTGATGATCGTGCAGTTGGTGGACCCTGCCGGCGACTACGGATTCGTCGAAGGGCCACAGGTCGAGCTAATCGATGAGGAAGGCGGGGTCACCACTATTGAGGTCGGGGCCAGACACGAGCTGGGAACGTACGCTCACAATGTGGGGGCAAGACTGGTCAGCATCGTCGATGAACAGGCCGCCACTTGGTTAACCCCGCCGGCGCAGAGTTTTCTCGACACACTGCCATCGCCATCGATCTATGAGCAGCTTCTGCACCAGCGCTGACAAGGAGAACCCCTTTGATCATCGATGTGCACTCCCACGCCTGGCAGTTTCCCGAACACTTCACCGAGGACTTTCGCGATCAGGCCCGCCACGCCAAGGGCGGTGGCGATCTTGACCTCACAGTGACCTACGACGCCTACCGCGCCAGCGCCGGCGACTGCCAGCGCACCGTGGTCTTCGGCGGCAAGGCCCGGCTGTCGGGACTTTGGGTGCACGACCGTTACGTCGCCGATTACGTCGCTCAGGATTCCGATCGCCTCATCGGATTTCTATCGGTAGATCCGACCATAGACGGCTGGCAGCAGGAGATGGAGTACGGCCATCAGGAGCTGGGCATGCAAGGCATCAAGCTACTGTCCATGTATGCCGGCTTCTATCCCCACGACAAGACTTTGGATCCGTTATGGCAATACGCCAGTGAGTACCATCTTCCCGTGCTGCTGCACACGGGCACGACATTCGTGGCACAGGCCCCCCTGGATTGCACGCTGCCCCGCCATCTCGACCCGGTGGCGACGCGCTTCCCCGACGTGCGCATCATCATGGCCCACCTCGGTCACCCCTACGAGGGCGAGTGCGTCGTCGTTATTCGCAAGCACCCGAACGTGTACAGCGACATCTCCGCCCTCCATTACCGCCCCTTTCAGCTCTATCAGAGCCTGATGCTGGTGCAGGAGTACGGCGTCTGGCACAAGCTGTTGTTCGGGACAGATTACCCTTTCACCACGGTGAATGCGTCGCTGGAAGGTCTGTTCGGTCTGAATCGAATGCTGGAGGGCTCAAACCTGCCGCGACTGCGAGAGGACGAGATCGGAGCGATGATCCAGCGCGACTCGCTGGACATTCTGGGTATCGGATAGAGCTTCGCACTCCACCCTCGGCGAGCCACAACTCGGCTACCAGGGCGTGGTCGATTGTGGCAGTAGCGAATGACGACCTAGCGATCAACGATGAATGCCGTAGGCAGGACGGTGACACGGCATCGGGTATGCGCCGTTGATCCTCCGAGGATCATGGGAACGGTGATCTCCTGCCGGCGCACGAAGGCCAGCACGGCGTCGTCAGGGCAGTTGCGTGGTCCCCATCAGATGACGATCGACTTCGCGGGCGGCGCCACGGCCCTCGCGGAAAGCCCACACCACCAAGCTCATCCCGCGACGCACGTCGCCGGCGACAAACAGCCCCGGCACCTTAGTGGTGTACCTGCCCTCCTCGGACAATGCGTTGGACCGGGGATCGCGCTCCAGGTCGAGCTCATCGAGAATGGTTTCCTCCGGTCCCAGCCAGCCCATGGACAGCAGCACAAGCTCGGCAGGCCATTCTTTTTCGGTGCCTTCCACCTCGCGGAAGGGGCGGCCGTTGTCCTGCACCCACTCGACCTGCTTGGTCACCAAGCCCCGCAGGTTGCCGTTGCCGTCGGCTAGGAACTTCACCGTGCTCAGCAGCCACTCCCGGGGATCGCGGCCGAACAAAGCGGCTCCCTCTTCCTGTCCGTAGTCGAGCTTGTAGACCTTGGGCCACTCCGGCCAGGGATTGGAGGGGGCACGCTCTCTCGGCGGCTCGGGAATGATGTCGAACTGGAACAAGCTCTTGCAGCCGTGCCGGATCGAGGTGGCGACGCAGTCGGTGCCAGTATCACCGCCACCGAGGACCACAACGTTCTTGTCCTTGGCGGAGATGTAGTTGCCGTCGGCGTGCCGGGAGTCCAGCAGCGACTTGGTGTTGGCGTGCAGAAAGTCGATGGCTTGGTACACGCCGTTGAATTCGCAACCATGAATAGGCAGGTCGCGGGGTTTGAGGGCGCCAATGCATAATACGACGGCGTCGAACTCGTCGATGAGCTGCTGCGCCGGAATATCTTTGCCGATGTGGGTGTTGGTAACGAAGGTGACACCCTCAGCCTCCATCTGATCGACGCGGCGCAGCACCAGCGACTTGTCTAGCTTCATGTTTGGAATGCCGTACATGAGCAGGCCGCCGGCGCGATCGGAGCGCTCGTACACCGTCACCCGGTGCCCGGCGCGGTTCAGCTGCATAGCGCAGCACAGACCGGCGGGGCCGGATCCAACGACAGCCACGGTCTTACCGGTGCGCTTGTCGGGTAGCTGGGGCGTCACCCATCCCTCGTTCCAACCGCGATCGACGAGGGAGACCTCGATGTTCTTGATGGTTACCGGCTCTTCGTTGATCCCCAGCACACACGAGCCCTCACAAGGCGCGGGACAGACGCGGCCGGTAAATTCAGGGAAGTTGTTGGTCTTGTGCAGACGCTCCAGCGCCTCGTGCCACAGGCCGCGATAGGCGAGATCGTTCCACTCCGGGATCAGGTTGTTAATCGGACAGCCGGAGGCGAAGGGACTGTTCTCCGGTAGCCGCGTACCAGTGTGGCAGAAGGGAATGCCGCAGTCCATGCAACGGGCGCCCTGACTCTGCAAGGCTTCCACCGTCATGTGGTTGTGGAACTCGTCCCAGTCCTTGACGCGTTTGGCGGGATCGCGGTCGGTGGGAAGCTCCCGCTCGAACTCCATGAATCCAGTTGGTTTGGCCATTTCTTTCCTCGGTAACACGGGAGCGAGGGCAAATGCCTTCGCGATTGGCAGGCCCCGCGTGCCCTTAGCGAGAAGCCCCCATTCAGCCTTCGTCAGTTCCCACTCACTCGGGCCGTATCGCTGCGGTTGGCTTCGAAGGCTTCCATCACCGCTTCGTCGCCAGAGAGACCGGACTCACGAGCGCGCGCCAGCGCCTCGAGAACCCGCTTGTAGTCCTTAGGCATGACTTTCACGAACTTCGGTAGCTGAACGTTCCAATCGGATAGGATACCTTCAGCGACGTCACTGTTCGTGTAGCGCTTGTGGTTCTCGATCATCTCTCGCAGTTCGGCGATGTCGTCGTTGTTTTCAACGGGCTCGAGCTCGCACATCTCCTGGTTACAGTGGTCGGCAAAATTCCCCGCTTCGTCGTGCACGTAGGCGATACCGCCTGACATGCCGGCGGCGAAGTTGCGGCCCACGGGACCGAGCACCACGGCGCGACCACCGGTCATGTACTCGAGACCGTGGTCCCCCACGGCCTCGACAACGGCACGCACGCCAGAGTTGCGCACGCAGAACCGCTCGCCTGCCATTCCGCGGATGTAGGCTTCGCCGCTGGTGGCACCGTAGAAAGAGACGTTACCGACGATAATCTCTTCTTTGGGCACGAAGGTCGAACCCTCGGGCGGGTAGAGGATGAGCTTACCGCCCGACAGCCCCTTGCCGAAGTAGTCGTTGGCATCGCCCGCCAGCTCCAGGGTCATACCCGGGGGCACGAAGGCGCCAAAGCTCTGGCCGGCTGAGCCGGTGAACTTGAGGTGAATAGTGTCGTTCGGCAGGCCATCGGGGCCGTAGCGTTTGGTAAGTTCGCCTCCCGTCACGGTGCCGACGACGCGATCTGTGTTTTGGATCGGCAGGCTCGCCTCCACCTTCTCTCCGCGTTCGATGGCGGGCGCACAGATGTCGAGTAGCTTGGTTAGATCTATGGACTTCTCGATGCCGTGCTCCTGCGCCACGCAGCAGTAACGGCCGACCTCCGGACCCACATCCGGCTGATGCAGCAACTTTGACAGGTCTACGCCCTTCGCCTTCCAGTGATCGGTGGCGCGCTGCTTGAGCCGGTAGGTGTGGCCCACCATTTCTTCCACAGTGCGGCAGCCGAGCTTGGCCATGTGCCGCCGCATGTCCTCGGCAATGAACTTTAGGAAACTGACCACATGCTCGGGTCCACCGGTGAACTTTTCGCGCAGCATGGGATTCTGCGTCGCCACCCCCACCGGACAGGTATCCAAGTGGCAGACGCGCATCATGATGCAGCCCATGGCGACCAGCGCCGTGGTGGCAAAGCCGAACTCCTCGGCGCCGAGCAGGGCGGCAATAACGACGTCGCGGCCAGTCTTGAGCTGACCATCGGTCTCGACGACGATTCGGTCACGCAAATGGTTGAGCACCAGAGTCTGGTGGGTGTCAGCAAGGCCGAGCTCCCAGGGCAGACCGGCGTGCTTAATGCTGGTCTGCGGTGAAGCGCCGGTGCCGCCGTCGTGACCTGAGATAAGCACCACGTCGGCGTGCCCCTTAGCCACGCCCGCCGCCACCGTGCCGACGCCGACCTCGGAAACGAGCTTGACGTTGATGCGTGCGTCCCGGTTCGAATTCTTGAGGTCATGGATGAGCTCGGCCAAGTCTTCGATGGAATAGATGTCGTGATGCGGCGGCGGTGAGATCAGCCCCACTCCGGGTGTCGACTGGCGCACCTGGGCGATCCAGGGATAGACCTTGCCGCCGGGCAGCTCGCCGCCCTCACCGGGCTTGGCACCTTGGGCCATCTTGATCTGCAGCTCTTTGGCATGGACCAAATAGTTGCTGGTGACGCCAAAACGGCCGGACGCAACCTGTTTGATGGCGCTGTTGCGTGAGTCGCCGTTAGGGTCAAGCACGTAGCGCGCGGGATCCTCCCCACCCTCACCGGTATTAGACTTGCCACCGATGCGGTTCATGGCGATAGCCAGCGTCTCGTGGGCCTCCTTGCTAATCGAACCGTACGACATGGCACCACTCTTGAAGCGTTTGGTGATCGCCTCCACGGGCTCGACCTCTTCGATGGGGATCTGCCCACCCTCGGGATAGTCGAGCTCGAGCAGTCCGCGCAAGGTCGCCATCTTCGCTGTCTGATCGTCGATGAGATCAGCGTACTGTTGATAGGTTTCCCAGTCGTCGGTGCGTACCGCCTTCTGCAGTTTGTGGATGGTAAGAGGGTTGAAAAGGTGGTGCTCCCCCTCGTCGCGCCACTGATACTCGCCGCCCACGTCGAGGGCTTTGCCGTTGCTGGCGTAGGGCGGGTAGGCCTGCTTGTGACGCAGCTGCGTTTCGCGGGCGATGACATCGAGGCCGATGCCTTCGACCCGGGTGTCGGTCCAGGTGAAAAACTCGTCAACCACTTCCTGCTTGATGCCCACGGCCTCGAAAATCTGAGCGCCGCGGTACGACTTGAAGGTGGAGATGCCCATCTTCGACATCACCTTCACAATGCCCTTGATCACGCCCTTGTTGTAGTTGTCCACCGCCTTGCCATGTCCCAGGTCTTCCGGCAACACCTTCTCGGCGATCATGTCCGCCAGTGACTCATAGACCATATACGGGTTGATAGCGTTGGCGCCGTAACCGAGCAACAGGCAGTAGTGATGCACTTCGCGAGGCTCACCGGACTCGATGACCAGACCGGTCTTGCCGCGCTTGCCGGCGCGGATCAGGTGATGGTGCAATCCGGCCGAGGCCAGCAGCGCCGGAATCGGCGCGCGATCAGCGTCGAAGTCGCGATCGGAGAGGATGAGAATGGTGGCGCCATTCTCGATGGCGGTTTCAGCCGCGGCGAAGAGCTCGTCGAGGGCCTTGCGCAGCCCGGCCTCGCCTTCGCACACCGAGTATAGCATGGGCAGCACCTGAGCCTTGAGACCGGGGCGGTCCACGCCCTTGAGCTTAGCGAGCTCGCCATCGGTGAGAATGGGCAACGTCAAGCGCAACTGCCGGCAGCTTTCCGGCTGCGGATTCAGCAGGTTGCCCTCGGATCCCAAGGTGGTCTCGGTGGCGGTAACCAGCTCTTCACGGATGGGGTCGATCGGTGGATTCGTCACCTGGGCAAACAGCTGCTTGAAGTAATCGTAGAGCAGCCGCGGACGATCGGACAGCACGGCCAAGGCCGCATCGTTGCCCATGGAGCCCAAGGGCCAGAAGGCGTTCTTCGCCATCGGAGTCAGGGTGATGCGGATGTCTTCGAAGTTGAAGCCGAAGGTCTGCTGGCGCTCAAGGATTTCGTCGTGATCGCGCGTCGCCTGCGGCAGCTCGACGTCAGGTAGATCCTCGAAGTCGATGAGATTGGCATCGAGCCATTCCCGGTACGGATGCTCGGTAGCCATGGCGTGCTTAAGCTCTTCGTCGTCGATGATACGGCCCTCCGCGGTGTCGACGAGGAAAATGCGACCCGGCTGCAGTCGTCCCTTATGGGCGACGAGTTCGGGTTCGACGGACAGCACGCCGACCTCAGAGCCCATGATGACGCGGTCATCCTTGGTTACGTAGTAGCGCGACGGACGCAGGCCATTGCGATCGAGGATGGCGCCCACCACGGTACCATCGGTGAAGGCTATGGAAGCCGGACCGTCCCATGGCTCCATGAGGCAGCTATGGAACTCGTAGAAGGCTTTCTTCTCGTCCGACATGGCCTCGTGCTTCTCCCAAGGCTCGGGGATCGCCATCATCACCGCGTGGGCCAGAGAACGCCCGCCCAAGTGCAGGAACTCGACGGCGTTGTCGAGCTTGGCCGAGTCGGAGCCGTCTTCCTCGACGATGGGGAAGAGCTTGTCGAGATTGTCCCCGAATAGCTCGGAGTCGAGCATCGCCTGACGGGTATGCATCCAGTTCTCGTTGCCGCGCAGGGTATTGATCTCGCCGTTGTGGATCAGGTAGCGGTAAGGATGGGCGCGCTCCCAGCTCGGGAAGGTGTTGGTGCTGAAGCGCGAGTGCACGAGACAGATCGCCGATTCCACACGCGCATCGCACAGATCTTCGAAGTACTCGGGTACCTGCTGGGGCGTGAGCATGCCCTTGTACACGATGGTGCGATGGGATAGGCTGGAGACGTAGAAGGCGTCACCCTCTTCTTCTTCCGAATGGCGGATCTCGTGGGAGGCACGCTTTCCGAGGATGTAAAGCTTGCGCTCGAAAGCCAGTGGATCGTCGCCGATGCCATCGGGACGCTGAAGGAAAACCTGGCGGTGGAAGGGTTCGTGGCCGCGGGCCCAGTTGCCGACGCTGGAATTGTCGGTGGGAACGTCGCGCCAACCCAACACAGTGAAGCCCTCTTCGCGGGCGATAGACTCGAAAGCGGATTCGCAGAAGTGTCGGTCCACTTCGCGGGCTCGGGGCAGGAACAACATGCCCACGCCGTATTCACCGGGAGCGGGCAGCTGAACGCCCTGCTCCACCATGACGGCGGCAAGGAACTCGTGGGGTACCTGCATGAGGATGCCGGCGCCGTCACCGGTAGTCTCCTCGGCGCCGCGCGCACCGCGGTGGTCGAGATTGTCCAACACCTCCAGCGCCTGCTGCACGATGTCGTGCGAGCGCTGCCCCTTGATGTGGGCGACGAAGCCGATGCCGCAGGCATCGTGCTCGTGCTTGGGGTGGTAGAGTCCCTGTGGCTGGGGATATGCGGCAGGGTACTTCATGATGTACTGCTCCGGAGATCGCAACGCCCGATCGGTAGAGTTGAGGAGCCGACCGAATTGCGCTCGCGACCAATTCAGTGAGTTGGCCGCGACAGGCGGTGGTGTCGTAGTCTCGTTGAGAGAATTGAGGAATATAGGACTACCGCACACAGTGTCAAACAGCATCTTGTCACAGAAATGCGATTGAAGTCCATATTCGGTCTTGAAATTCGACTCGAGAGGCCTAAATTGGTCATATATCCCGAAAGAAAGGACATTTACAGGCCATGAACGAGCTCGATGAACAGGAGCAGGCCATCGTCCGCGCCCTGGTCCGAAATCCGCGAACCTCCGACAACCGCATCAGTCAGAGCATCGGGGTGCCGGTGCGCACCGTGAGCCGCAAGCGCGCACGGCTCGAAGAGGCAGGGGTCTTGAAGTACTACACCGCTGTAGAGCTGCAGAGCGGCGGCACCGGTCGCTTCAACACCCAGCACATGATTATCATCAAATTCCGCTTGGGTATCACCAGCGGTCAGATTCACGAAGAGATCCGCTGCGAGCCCAACGTGGCCAACGTTTTCGCCGAGCTCATCCGCGACAGCTACCTCGCCGAGGTCGACGGCCACGTGTCAGTGGTAATGGTGCTGGAGGGAGAATCCGACTCCGACATCGTCGATTCTCTGCAGGGAGAGATCGTGCCATCCCTCCAGAGCAACCACGGAGAGGACTGCATCGACGAGATTCGCACCATTCGGGTGCTTGGCATTATCCGCCGCGAGCACAACTATCTGCCCATGGTCAACATGACCGGTGCCCTGTTGTCTGAGAATTGGGCGGACGAGGCGATCTTCGTGGGATGATCCGCCCGAGGCGACGACGGCTTTGTTACCTTACCGCAACTACGCTCGCCGACCATCGACACCAGTGAGACGACATGGACGATACAGAAAAATTTCTCTTCGACCTACAGGGCTTCCTGCACGTGCCGGACTTCCTGACCGCCGAGGAGGTGAAGACCCTCAACGACGCCTTCGATGCCAACGCCGACAAGGTGAAGGAAGACGGCAACTCCAACACGGCGGAATCCAAGACCCTCGCCGGTGACCACAAGCGCGATCTCTTCGATGGCATGCTCGCCTGGGAGCAACCCTGGTGTCAGCCTTTCCGCGATCTGCTGACTCACCCCAAGTCGATCCCCTATCTGGACGAGCTGCTGGGTCGCGGCTGGCGGATGGACCACAGCCCCTTCATGCTGCAGGCAGACGCTGGTGCCGAGGGTCTGGTGCTGCACGGTTCCACGAGCCGCGCCTTCTTCGGAGGCTCCCACTACGTGTATCGCAACGGCGAGATGCGTTGCGGCATGATCGTCCTGCAGTTCCAGCTCACCCACATCAAGGAGGGCGATGGCGGACTGTGCTGCGTGCCCGGCAGCCACAAGGCCAACTTCCCCTGCCCGGGAGAAATCGTCCGCTGCGAAAAATATGAGCACCTGGCCTATAACATTCCTTGCGAAGCGGGCGACATGGTGATCTTCAATGAGGCAACCATTCACGGCACGCTGCCTTGGACCGCCGGCCATCTGCGGCGCTCGCTGCTTTATCGCTATTCGCCCTGGTACCTGCACTACGCAGGTGGCTACCATCAGAGCAGTTTCCCCGACTGGGTGGAGGAACTCAACGACGCCCAGCGGGGCGTGCTCGAGCCGCCCTATCTATACAACCGGCCTCTGGTGGAAGCCGACGGGAAGTCCGTCACCCATAATTACCGGCCTCTGGCTGAAGCCGACGGGAAGTCCGTCACCCAACGCAAGCGCTGAGAGGAGAGCCATGACCCCGGAGGGAGCACGGCAGAAGCGAGAGCAACTGATCCGCAACGGCTATTGCGTCATCGATGAGGTGCTTTCGGAAGAGTTCCTGCAGGAATTGCGGGACGAGTCCGACCGACTGATGGCGGACTGGGTACGGCCCGACGAGTTCAAGTATCAGGGCGAGCATGTGGTGGTGAACGGCGAGACCAACCAGGTGATCCAGCGACTGCTTGACTGGGCCCCAGCGCGCCAGGCGTTGACCCAAATGCAGATGGCCGATTTCGCCAGCCATGGCAGCATTATCATCCTCACCAAGGACCCCGGCGAACCGGCGCTCTACTGGCACCAAGACTGGATGCAGTGGAACGACCCCATGAGTGTGTCACCCTGGCCGCAGGTGATCTTTCTATCCTACTACCTGTCCGACACGTCGGTGGAAAACGGCTGTCTCAAGGTGATTCCCCACACCCACCACAAACGCATTCCTCTGCACGATGAGCTCGTGCCCGCCCACGAACAGGGAGCCAGCTTCATCGAGGAGGATCACCCGGTGATGTTCAGCGATTACCCTGATCAGGTGAACGTGTGCGTGAAAGCGGGATCGCTGGTGCTGGCCGATGCCCGAGTACTGCACTCCGCGCATCGCAACCTCACCGATGAGCGCCGCACCCTCATCCTCGCCTGGCATCGCCGTCCCAACACCGTGCCCGACTACTGGGAGGGGGAGATTCCCGAGGTCATTGCCAATCGCGATCCCGACGCGGAGTTCGAAGGCTCCCGGATTCCGCGGGAGTTCCTACATTAACGGTCAGCAGTAGACTCGGACTTAAACGGAGATCCTTCATCATGAGCGACTTCGGCTCTGCAAAATCCGATCGGGCACTGCGAATCCGCCGTGCCTTCTTCGATCGCATCCACCGCATGAGTACGCCATTCCGCATGGTGACGGCTCTCCTCGTCGTCGGCGCCTGCGCCCTTACGTTGCCGTCCATCGGCACCGCCCAGGACCGCGGTGATGGTGACGTCGATTGGCACGCTGCGCGCACGACCCCGCCTGAGGAGTGGTCCGAGGAGCTGAAGGCTCAGATCATCGCGGCCGGCCTCGACATCGAGGCCACCGCCGAACGGATCCGCCTCGGGCAACAGGCCGCCAGGGAACGAGAGCAAAGTCAGCAGGAGCCGTCCGAGCTGGACCGAATCGGTCGTGAGATCCGGGAGGCCGTAGAAAGAGGTGAACTGACGCGCGAAGAGGGCCGTGCGCGTTACGAGGCAGCACGCGAGCGGCTCGGATCAACAGATCAAGGCGACGACAACAGAATGCGTGCCTTCCAAGGGGACGTGATCGCTAAGGCTATGGCCAAGCCGCCGGAGGAGTGGTCCGAGGAGTTGAAAGCGGCAATCGAGCGCGCCGGCTGGAAACTGGAGGAGTTCACCGAGGGCATCCACGCGCGACAGACT